>NZ_CP065037.1:0-605979 GCF_019924635.1 Leifsonia sp. ZF2019 | reverse complement strand
AGCCGCCGTATTGGTTTCGGCTGTGCGTGGAGCCGATGGATGGATCACGATCACGGGATGGGCCGAACCGGGAAGCGTCATAAAGACCACAAATGACCCTCGAGGAGGCTGGTTCGATCTCGAGGGAGGCCGCGTTCGAGCGTCCGAAGACGGTTCCTTTAGCGCCCGAACCAAGCGCACCGTTGACGGTCAAGCCGTAGTTCAAGCCTTCGGCGCACAACGCACCCAATCAAACGCGATCACCCCTTAGAGAGTTCGAACAGGGACTGCTGCACGACTAGATGTAGTGCCCAGGGACGTTGTTTGATTTGGCATCCGTGACATAGCGAGAACCTCCAGGCAGAGTGGGAGTTGCTAAGACAACCGCTCGAAGACCTGGAGGTTCTCGTGTCTCACGGTAATGCGGCTTGACGCCGCGACAAAGGCTGCGCGTGGCGCGGCTGATCAACGATGATGTCTGGTCGGTCGCTGCGGCGGCGGACTAGTTCCGGGTCTCGTGGCCGACAGCGGCGAAATGGGCGCGCCGTTCCGTCGAGCTCGGCCCGGACTGGATGGCGGCTCGGTCCTCGCGTCCGCATGCGCATCCGAACCGGACGCCGCAGCTGCTGGTGAAGAAGATCGTGCACCTGCGGATCAAGAAGCGTCTGGGGCCGGTGCAGATCGCCGGATGTCTGGGCCTGCCTGCGTCGACCCTTCACGCGGTGCTGGTGCGCTGTCACCTCAACCGGCTCACGCATGTCGATGTGAAGACCGGGGAGCCGGCCCGCCGCTACGAACACGACTATCCGGGGTCGCTGATCCACGTTGATGTGAAAAAGCTCGGCAACATCCCCGATGGCGGCGGCTGGCGATTCATCGGACGTTCCAACAGCTTAAGAACCGGGCGAGTACACCGGGAACGGATCGGAGCAAACATCGTGGCGTGCCGATGGGGCACGCGTTCGTTCATACCGTGATCGATGACCACTCCCGCGTCGCCTATGCCGAGATCCACGACGACGAGACCGCAGCAACCGCGATCGGCGTCCTGAAGCGAGCGGTGTCCTGGTTCGCCGACCGCGGCGTCACCGTCGAACGAGTCCTCTCAGATAGCGGATCTGCCTACAGATCACACGCCTGGCGGCACGCTTGCGTCGACCTCGGCATCCGACCGAGATTCACCCGTCCAAGACGCCCGCAGACCAACGGCAAGATCGAACGTGTCCGCCGCACCATGAGCGACAGCTGGGCCTACAACCGGCACTACAACACCGAATCAGCCCGCCGCGCCGCCCTCCCGCAATGGCTGCATCACTGCAATCAGCACCGACCCCACACAGCCGTCGGCAAGATCCCGCCCATCACACTGCTCTCAACAACCTGCCTGGGCACTAAAACTAGGTGACATCCTGATCTGGCCTGCCCGTGGGGTGGGCCTGGAAGTATGTTGCTGTGCACAGCCAGCACAACCCGGATCTCGCCGAAATCAACCGCCCGCTTCGGCGCCCTGCGCATGCTGCGGCGGAACGGGGCACCCCTCGAGTACGCCGGCTTCGGCCTGAATCTCCGGCCATCTGGGCTGACGGTAGGCGATCTCCGTCGCATAGGACTCTCGTGCACCGTCGTCCTTGAGAAACCGTACCTACGCCCGGCCGGCGGTGTGTCTGTGGTTTCGCGGCGCGGTCAGGTTGTATCGAAGCATCTCGTCCAACGCTGCCTCGAATCACGCTCGCCCAGACCTGACAACCATCGCAGCACTCAGGTCTTGCCGCGACTGCTGACATCCGCGCCGTCGCGCGGTCCTCACTCAGATTGACGGACTTCCCGGGTTGCGCAGGTGATGGTTTGTCCTGGTTCGCCGTGCGTGATGGCGGTAATTCGTTCTGTGGACGGTGAGCTGATGATGCAGTGGGCAGCTGCACCGGGCTCCGGGACGACTGTGAGGGAAGGGGCCGAGCCCCCGTCGACGCTGAGCGCCCAGGTTTCGGACTCGGGGTTGTCGCTGAGCTGCATGGCGCCGTCCATGCCGTGGATGAGGTAGTAGGTCACCTCACTGATCGTGCCGTTCTCCGCCCACGCCGTATAGGTTACGGAGCTCGGATAGGCCATCGCGTTCGGGTAGGCCCGGTCGCTCCCGCTCCCACACCCCGCCAATCCGATAGCGGCCAGACCGGCAACCGCGACGCAAAAAGCCATCTTCCCCATGGTTGCAGTATTCATGCTCCCCAGCAGACGCCTCTTAAGACTTGCGCACATCGGCCATCAGTATGAGATTTCCCCCACAACCCGCCACGGGGCGTCAGGCTGCATGCAGCCCCGGGAGGCGGTCAGCGCGGGCCAGTGCACTGAGCTCTTTGACGTGCTCGTCGCTTTGGCCCGATGAGAATAGGCGCTTATGTCGCTGAGACCTGCGAGACCACAGAATCCGAAAGACGGCCACGTTGCCCTTTCGTTCAAACCTCATCGCGGAAACTCCACTTGCGGGGCCGGTGGACAGTTGCGAAGGATATGCCGTTACCGTGCTTCGTAGCACCGGCCGGCTTTCAGACGGCGGCTCGGGGCAGGCCTGCCCCGAGCCGCCTTTCAAACGCTGCGGCCACGACGCGCCCCACCTCTTGACCACGACACGCCCTGCGCATCGTGCGGCAGGGCGTATCGTCGAGCGAACGCGTCGTTCTTACTTGCCACCGAGCTTCTTCTCGATGGTGTCGCGGGCACCGTCGATCTGCTTCTCGTAAGCTCCTCGCGTGGCGTGATTTGCTGCATCCGCCACACCATCCAGGACCTTGTTGATGCCGCGTTCCTTCTGCTCACCAGGTGCGTCTTCGTCGTGGGAAGAATCCTGCGCAGAACTGCCCTTCAGAAGGTCCTCTGCTTTGCGCTCCAAGTCATCAAAGACGCCCATTGTTCTTCCTTTCGACTGTTCCGGTCGCGGATTCATGCCCGCATGGTCATAATGCGCCCGAGCGCAGACCTGAGCAGACTCGGGCATCCTCAGCATCCCGAAACTCACCCTCCCATTAGCCCGCAAACGTGGCGATCTTCTCGCTTTGGGCTGTTGTTGTGCCGGCGAAGGGCCGACCGCGCGATGCGGGGACGCCAACTCTTGTCGCGGGTCGAACCTCAACTGCCGGCGCCCGACCGATCGGAGCAGCCGCTGGCGACAGCTCGCCGAGGCCGATGACGCCGCAGGAGCTCGCGGTCATCGTCCCGCGCTTCCGATGCGCGGGTCGGTTTCCCACTTCGCCCGTTGGGTCGGCGCGGCCGGATCGTCAGGTAGTGTCCCTGCTACTTCGTCTGCTGGAGTTCCTCGATGCGCAGCCAGGATCCTGTCCTCGGTGCGGAGGCCACAAAGCGGATGAAGGACGGGTTACCGCGATCGCTGGGGAGGGAGACGTTGAATCCGTCGACAGGTACGGATTCGCCGGGGAAGTTGGCCCCGTCGGTGATTTGCAGCGTAGCGACGGCTGACTGGCGCGGCTTCAGCACGGTGACCCTCTCGAGTGCTTCGCTCGTCGCGGTCGCCGGCCGCCCAACCATATGCTCCCCTGCACCATAGACAACCCCGCGAACCTGGAGCGCTCCCGCGATCGAGCAGGTCACGCTGCCGGTGTTCGTGATGGTTAGCGGGACCCTCAGGGTCCCCGCGGCACCGTTGGCATCTCCCGCTGTGATGGAGACCTCAGTATTCGCGCATCCGGGGTTCTCAGCTGGCATGGCTGTTGCCGCATTACCGATGGCCAACGCCGCCACGACAGCGCCCGCGGCGGCAATTCCAGCAGCGAGACCGGCGACCATGCGCTTGTTTGCGATAGCGAACATACGTTCTTCTCCTTCAGCGTCGCGAAACGACGGAACGTCTCCGTCGCAGCAATCACTCGACGCCGACTATCCAAACCACGCAACCTGGGTGACACGACGGGTGAATGGACTACGCCCCCGGGGCTGGCAGCAGCACGGCTATCTGAGAGTCTGCTCCAAAACTGTCGCGATGTGCTCTTTCACCCCGGCCTCTCGCCCTTCATTGACGAGCGCATCATCCAGGAAGCCCTCGGTGCGTACAGGTGGCGGTCACTTCGAGCTCAGATTCACCTACCGTGCGATCGCCAGCGCAGTCGCCATCATCGAGAATGCAGCCGCGATACGTGTACCAGCCATGCTTGAAGTCGATGGACCAGCCGATGATGCGGCGACTGTAGGCGTCGAGTACCGCGGCGCAGTAGACCCAGCCTCGCGCGTGCGGTGCTGCGTGATGTCCGTGACCCAGAGCTCGTTCGGGCGAGGCCTGGCGAACTTCCGGTTCACGAGATCATCGGCCGTGACGACGCCTCGGAGTCGTTTGGTGTGGGTCGGCCCGGGGAGCCCATAGATGCAGGCACGACGCATCAGCTTGTGCACCGTCCGCTCGCTGACGCGCTTCGCGGCCCGCAGCTCAGCCGACTCCGACGACGGGACACCGGGCCGGCCGCCATTGTCGATGTCATCCTGGCGGATCCAGTTCGAGAGCGCGGAACTCCTGCGGATAGGACGGGGCATGAGGATGAGCCTTCCGGATCAGGCCACCAGTTAGCCACCGAAACTGGAACCTAATCCGTGGGGCAGGTCAACCTGTCACCAGAACGTTCCTCACGCCCCTTCTCCAGGTTCGCCGTCTCGCCCGCCGAGATGCCGACGAACTCCACCCCCGCTTCCGCGAACACGACGCACTACAGGAGCACGATCGCCCGCGACCGCTAACGCTGTGGTCGCGCTAAGGGAGGCCGCGCGTGCGCACGGCCTCCCCAGTTTGTTCGCGAGTTGCGCTCAGGCAGACGCCCGCCGTCTCCGATACACCCCGACACCGATGAAGATCCCCGGAATGGCAAGCATCGCCGCAACTGCAGGATCGATGACGGGGCCGTTCAGATCGAAGGCGTAGTCCCGCGGATCGGAAGTCACCCCGTCAAAGGTTTGGGTCACCGTCATTGTTGACGTATCCGGATTCCGTGTCAGCAACACACTCCAGGTGCCATCCGATCTAACCGTGTTGCTGCCCAACTCGTCACCAATCGCCCTCGAACCGTCCGCAGGGGCCTCCCGGATCGTGATGGTCGCACCCGGGATTCCGTCCTTTCCATCCACGGTCGCGGGATCGCCGCCGTCATCACCACTCACGACCGGCATCGGAACCCCAACCGTGATCGTATGCGACGCGCCCGCCGTCGACCCCTTCGCGTTCGTCGCCTCAACAACAAACGTATGCGCACCCGGAGTCGTCGGAGTACCCGACAACACACCCGAACTCGTGTTCAGAGCCAACCCATCAGGCAACGTCCCCGACTTCACCGCATAACTCACACCACCGGAAGGAACACCATCAGCCTTGAACGTATACGAATACGCCACACCAACCGTCCCCGACGCCGGCGGAGCATCCGCCGTAAACGTCGGCGCCTCCGGAGCCGGAACAACCGTGATCGTATGCGACGCACCCGCCGTCGACCCCTTCGCGTTCGTCGCCTCAACAACAAACGTATGCGCACCCGGAGTCGTCGGAGTACCCGACAACACACCCGAACTCGTGTTCAGAGCCAACCCATCAGGCAACGTCCCCGACTTCACCGCATAACTCACACCACCGGAAGGAACACCATCAGCCTTGAACGTATACGAATACGCCACACCAACCGTCCCCGACGCCGGCGGAGCATCCGCCGTAAACGTCGGCGCCTCCGGAGCCGGAACAACCGTGATCGTATGCGACGCACCCGCCGTCGACCCCTTCGCGTTCGTCGCCTCAACAACAAACGTATGCGCACCCGGAGTCGTCGGAGTACCCGACAACACACCCGAACTCGTGTTCAGAGCCAACCCATCAGGCAACGTCCCCGACTTCACCGCATAACTCACACCACCGGAAGGAACACCATCAGCCTTGAACGTATACGAATACGCCACACCAACCGTCCCCGACGCCGGCGGAGCATCCGCCGTAAACGTCGGCGCCTCCGGAGCCGGAACAACCGTGATCGTATGCGACGCACCCGCCGTCGACCCCTTCGCGTTCGTCGCCTCAACAACAAACGTATGCGCACCCGGAGTCGTCGGAGTACCCGACAACACACCCGAACTCGTGTTCAGAGCCAACCCATCAGGCAACGTCCCCGACTTCACCGCATAACTCACACCACCGGAAGGAACACCATCAGCCTTGAACGTATACGAATACGCCACACCAACCGTCCCCGACGCCGGCGGAGCATCCGCCGTAAACGTCGGCGCCTCCGGAGCCGGAACAACCGTGATCGTATGCGACGCACCCGCCGTCGACCCCTTCGCGTTCGTCGCCTCAACAACAAACGTATGCGCACCCGGAGTCGTCGGAGTACCCGACAACACACCCGAACTCGTGTTCAGAGCCAACCCATCAGGCAACGTCCCCGACTTCACCGCATAACTCACACCACCGGAAGGAACACCATCAGCCTTGAACGTATACGAATACGCCACACCAACCGTCCCCGACGCCGGCGGAGCATCCGCCGTAAACGTCGGCGCCTCCGGAGCCGGAACAACCGTGATCGTGATGTCCCCGCTGTTGGCGGACCCGACCGAGTTCGTCGCGTCCACACTGAACGTGAAGGAACCTGCCGAACTCGGCGTGCCGTGCAGCGATCCACCGGAGTCCAGAGTCAGTCCTGTCGGAAGAGTTCCAGAGCCCACCGCGAAGGAGACCGCGCCGCCGCCGTGGGAAACGGCTGTGAATGAGTAGGTCGAGTAAGCCTCTCCCACCGTCGCCGTCGTAGACGGCGTCTTTGCCGAGAACGTCGGCGCACCCGCGACGATCTTCACGGTGATCACGCCAGAGTCTGTCGACCCGGCGCTGTTCGTTGCCGTCACCGTGAACTGGAAGGACCCAGCCGTGGTGGGCGTGCCAGACAACGTTCCATTTAGCGTCAGGCCCAACCCGTCCGGCAGACTTCCCGACTTGACCGCATAAGTGACGTTCCCGCCGTTGTTCGAATTCGCAGCAAACGAATAGCTGTAAGTGGAGTCCACTACGCCGTCCTCCGGCGTATCCGCGGTGAATGTCGGAGGCGCACCAACCGTGATCGTGTACCAGCCGCTTCGAGGCGCGTACACACTGCCCGCATCGTTGATCGCCCAGAACGCGACGTGATCATATACACCAGCCGTGGTGGGCGTGCCCGCAAGATACCATTTGCCGTCCGCCTCTTGCTGAACCTGAAGGCCAGGCGGCATCGCCCCACCACCGTCGGTGTACGCCGAGAAGGTCGGAGCTGGCTCGCCGGACGCCCGCAACTCAAACTTGTACGGCACGCCAACGGTGGCCGTCGTCGTCGGAGCACCCGACTGCCATATCGGAGCCACAGCCCCAATCTTCACAGTTAGGTCGCCTGTGTCCGTCGACCCTGCGCTATTGGTCACGCGAACCCTGAAAGTGAACGAGCCGAGTTCCGTCGGCGTTCCGGACAGCTTTCCGCCAGAACTGAGTGTCAGACCCGGCGGTAACGATCCGGACGAAGTGGCATAAGTGAGCGCCCCACCACCGTGGCTGTTGGCTTCGAACTGATATGCCTGATACGACGTGTTCAGAGAACCATCCTCGGGCCTGGCTGCCGTGAAAGTGGGCTTGCCTGGAGAGATCACGACGGTGAGATCTCCAGAGTTTGTGGTATCCACCGAGTTGACGGCGTCGATACTAAATGTGAATGAGCCAGCGGTGGTGGGGGTGCCACTGAGAGTGGCCTTCCCAGCGGACCCGCCGCCCAGACTTAGCCCGGGTGGGAGGTTGCCAGAACCAAGCTGGATACTGAGAGCCCCACCGTTATTGCTGTCAACGGTCAGCGACGAGTTGTAGTAATCGTCGACCACACCTGCGCCAAGTCCACCCCCCGTGAACGAAGGCGCGTCGTTCACCACGACGGTGTGCTCGGTGCCAACAGTCGTGTCGACGGCATTCGTTGCCGTCACCTGGAACGTGTAATTGCCGACGGTGTCAGCAGTCCCGGTCAGCTTTCCAGTCTGCGGGTCCAGGCTCAAACCCGGCGGCAGGTCGCCCTCAACCCCGTAGGTGACGTTCCCGCTCGGGATGCCGTCGGCGCGGAATTCGTACGACACTCCGGTTCCCCGGCGAACGGGGCTGGGAGGCGCGTCATCAGAGAAGATGGGCGCCTGAACGACCGACGACATCGTGACAGTCGGGGTTCCCGTGTGTGACTCCACAGCCTGCGACTGTGCGACGCCAGAAGCAGCGAAGCTGCTTCCGCCGCCACCGCCGAGGGTCCGATTACTGCCATCACCCAGGACGTTCCCGCCGCCGCCACCACCACCTGAGTAGCCGCCGCCGCCGTCACCACCCCCCTTGCCCTGATTGGTGTTTTCGCCGCCATCACCACCCGCGCCGCCGCTGTTAACACCGCCGCCTCCGACACCGCCGTAGCTTACGGCGCTGCCGGACGAGTTCTTTCCTCCGCCCCCATAACCGCCAGACTCGCCCGCTACGCCGCCTTGCCCGCCGATGCCGCCAGCGCCGGATGCGGGAGCGTTCCCACCTCCGCCGCCACCGCCACCAAAGCCACCTCCGCCACCAGAACCAGCGTAAGTGCTGGACGCGTCACCTATGACGCCGCCGGTTAGTCCAGGCCCCCCACTAGTGGCGGTTCCATCGTTCCCGCCGAAACCTGATTTCCCAGGCCAGATGATACCTGACGCGATCGTGTCGCCCTGCCCGAAGCCCGCGCTACCGCCCGGTGCTCCCGAGGACGCGTCGCCTCCGTCGGCGCCTGCAACGATCACACGAGTGCCGTTGTCGACGATCTGAGATGCGCCGCCGTTGCCGCCGATCTCGCCTGGACCGATGTGGAGCGTGTGCCCCTTCTTGATCTTGTAGCGTCCGGTGACCTGCGCACCCTCGCCGGCCTGGACGACGAATGTCGCCTCTGTGGTGGCGGGTGCTGTCCAATCCGTCGCGGTCGTGCAGCCACTCGAACAAGGAAAGGAGTCGTCAGATGCCGCCTGTGCTACGACCAGTCCGGTACCGGTGGCTGCGACAGCGATCAGGGCTGCGAGGCCGAGCGTCGCTGCCGCACGACCCGGTCGACTCGATACATTCTCTTTCACCATTGTATCGTGCGTCGGCCAGGGACTCACCCGGCACCCTTAGAGCGACGAGGCAAGAACTTCACCCTACGGTTAACCCACAGCTCGATCTACCGAACTGGACACGGGCGGCCACAAAGCTACCCTCTCCCGCGCACGCTTCTCACCCAGGCGGCAATCAGGCCGCCGATGAGCACTGTCGCCAATATGAGCGTAGTGAGGGGAATCAGGACCCCGTCTCTCCAGACATCGCTCGTCGACCAGACACCCCACACCGCGACCGCCGAGGCGAAAACGGAAGCGGCCTGGATCAGCCACCCCTGCCGCTTGAGCGACGCCGTCACGACGGCCACCACGCCGTTCACCCCCACGGAGACGAAGGCAAACGTAGCCATCCATCCGACGAAGTACAACGTGGACCAGTCCCACCAGAGATACGTCCCGACCGCCAGGGAGCAATCTGCGACTGCCAAGGTCGCCACTAGTGCGGCAAACCTCGATCCCGAGGTCAAGAAATCGAGTGCGAACTTGCGGCCGGCTTGGAGGAACCCACCAAACACCAAGAAGAGGGCCAAAGTCGCCGGCGTTCCGCTGACTACAGTGCTTCCTGCTCCAACCCAGAGGATCGACGCGCCCGCGACGACATAGACCACGCTCAGCACGGCCACCTGGACACACGCCAGCGATGCACGCATCCGTGTGCCACGCGCACGAGACCTGCCCGTCCGGACGTCCGGCTTGACTGGTGTCGTCATCTCAGCTCTCCTTCGCTACCGGCCCCGAAAGCGTCTCTGCGTTCCTTCGAGTCTTCGCCCATCCGTTCCGCCGGAGAACTATCCTCGCGAACGCCCTGGCGAGCGTCACGTACGTGTATGCGACGTAGAGCCACACCCCGAGGCCCCAGAGGATTCCCCACACGGGCGAAGCCGATCTCTCACATCGCCTCTGATAAACGGGGCCCCAGATCGCAAACGGAAGCACCCCCGTCACGAATACCAGGGCGATCCAGACCCAGGCTTGGCTGCCCCAATACTCCGGGTTGAGGCTGATTGCTGAGATTGTGAAGTATCCCAGGTACAGCCAGATAGCGACCCCGATCAGCTGCAGGAACGGCAGAAGCAGGTAATAGGCGGTCTCGAGCACACCCACGTTCGAGAACTCCGGTGAACGCGCGATAGGACCGATGTATCGGGCGCATTGGATATTGCCCTGGCACCACCGGGTCCTTTGAGTGAAGAATCGACGATAGCTCGTGAGGCCTTCCTGCTCGACCCAGCTCTCATGGATGTGACGCACCTGCATGCCGGACAAGAGCACGTGTACACCCAATTCGTAGTCCTCCAGGAGCGAGCCGTGCCACGGCTCTCCATAACGGGTAGCAATAGTCTCGAGCGCAGAGAGTCGAGTAAATTGCCCGTTGCCCCCCAAACCCACGGTGTTGGAAACGCCACGAAGCGATTGCATCGCGGCGATGATCGTGCGAAACTCTAGATCCTGCATGCGAATAAGGTATCTAGCAGCGGCATTGTGCATCCAGTTACCATCCGCGATGGGTTTGCGCTCGCCCCGGTTCTTCATTCTCACCGTGACCTGCGCGGCACCCACTACCTCATCGCCGAACACCCCATCGCTCGCGGCATACTCCAACGCGTGCCGTTCGAGCTCCCCATCCGCATCCAAGACGACGACCACGGTCTCGTCCGCCGCGCGCGCAGTGGGCTGTCTGCTGCGAAACGACTGGAGCTCGTGGAACGCAGCGTTGAGCGCGTCACCCTTCCCCGTTCGAGCCTGCGGCCGACGGCGTTGAACGAGGTGGATGTTCGGGTCCCGAGCCGACCAGTCGTGAACTCGCTGCGCCGTCTGATCGTCGCTATCGTCATCGATCACCCAGACATGCACGTCTGCAAAGTTCGAGCGCAGGCGACTGAGCGTGTCATCGATCACGGCCTCCTCATCGCGACACGGGATCATGAAATGCCACTCGAACTTCGACGCGTCCCCTGGCGCTCTGGGCTTGAGCCCGAGAAAAGGCACCAGGATAGAGGTCACGTAAAACAGGAACGCAACGACGAGAGAGAGCGAGATCGCGCCCAGAACTGGACTAAGCATGAGCCGGGCGCCGTTTGGCGCGAACCTCTCCTCGCCCGGATTTGACAACTAACAAGAATGCGAAGGCGACGCCAATTATCGACAGGAACGAGCCCACCAGCACATGTGAGAGGTCAAAGCCGGAACGGCCGAAGAATTGGTAGGTGGTGAGGATTAGGGCGAGCCGGATCTGGTTCACGAGACACTGGACCGCCACAGCCACAAGGAGTGCACGGAACAGGCGCCTTAAGGGAACCCGCGTCAATCCCGAAACCAGGGCGCCGAGGAGCAGGACCGGCACGATCAGGACGGCCACGCTACACTCGGCCGTCACGCGAACTCCTCGAGCGTGGTTCTCGAAGTTGTATACGAGGGAGTTGCCGATGCCCGCGATCTTGCCGGGGAGCACCAGATCCATCCACCACACCCCAATCTTTGCCTCTAGTGTTCCGATGAACGAGACGTTCCACAGGATGAGCGCGGCCGCCGCCACGAAAGCCAGCGCCACCGTAATCCGCACCCATCGCCCGCCGGAAGGGATGCCAAGTCGGCTGGTCCGTGCGACCTTCACCCCATCGGTAGACAAATTCGGCCCGCTCGACATGCGATCCGCGCCCACGCGCTAGTGGATCGACGACGAAGCGTCGATGCGCTGCGCTCGGCGGATGAGGTACGGGCGCATGAGCATCAGCCCCCCGAGGATCGCGGCGATGCCCAGGAAGAGCGCTCCGAACGCATTGAAGCCCGTGGCGGCGAGGGTTCCACCCACGATGACTCCCGTTCCACCAGCATTGTTATACACGGATACCTGTCCTGTCTCTCGACGCTCCGGTCAGTCACACAGCACTAGACGTCTAGCGGCGACCCCGATCGTCAAAGCTCGTTCACGATCACGCCAATGTGTCATGACTTCCGACCCGCATCCGCCTCATCTCGCGGTCGCTCCGGCGAAATCACCCGGCCGTTAACCCTGTCGAGTCAGCCGGCTGGAACCTCGCCCGTGTCCAGCAGGAATCCCGGCCGAGTGCGCACCACGAATCGCGGACGGGCGATCCGCCTCAGCGACGTGCCATTAGTCGATGGTTAGCATGACAGTGACGCCCCCCCGACTGCGATCTAGGGACTTCGCGGCGTACCGATGTATCACAATTCGTCCCGGATCGGTCCTATTCTGAGAGCTCGGGCGACGGCTCGGATGGGTACGACGCATCCGGACGCTTCAACACCCCTGCGCCGCCTTAGGATGACGTTAGTGGGCCGATTCGCAAAGCGTGAGCCAGCGGTAAAGTCATTGTCCACGTGCCTACTTACAATTGACGTAGGCAAACAATATCCAATGATCAGCATTTTTGCGTAGAGTGAGGCAGATACCGTGGCAGACTCCACGTTCGACGTCGTCAGCAAGGTCGACAAGATGGAGGCGGACAACGCCGTCAACCAGGCGCGCAAGGAGGTCGAGCAGCGCTACGACTTCAAGAACGTCGGCGCGTCGGTCGAGTGGAGCGGCGAGAAGATCCTGCTCAAGGCCAACACCGAGGAGCGGGTGAAGGCCGTGCTCGAGGTCGTCGAGTCCAAGATGATCAAGCGTGGCATCACGCTCAAGTCGCTCGACGCGGGAGACCCATACGCGTCCGGCAAGGAGTTCCGCATCGAGATCGGGCTCAAGAACGGCATCGAGCAGGATGCCGCCAAGAAGATCTCGAAGCTGATCCGCGACGAGGCCCCCAAGTCGGTCAAGGCGCAGATCCAGGGCGACGAGCTCCGGGTCTCGTCGAAGAGCCGGGACGACCTCCAGGCCACCATGGCCCTGCTGAAGGGCGCCGACCTCGACGTCGCCCTCCAGTTCGTCAACTTCCGCTGACGTACCCGCGCAGCCAGCGCTCGACCTCACCGTAGGCGGCCGCGCGCACCGGCTCGCGCGACAGGAACACGTCGTGCAGGGCTCCGTCTATGCGCGAGACCGTCACGGTCGGCGCCAGGCGCAGAGCCCGCACGGCGATGTCCTGCACCACCAGCACGACGTCGCTGCTCATCATCTCCGGCGTCCAGTAGGGCAGCAGTGCCGACCGCGCCGAGAGGAGGGTCAGCACGGGCACGTCCAACGACAACCCGGCCGCGACCCGCGCGTGCCCGGCGAGCACGGCGGTCAGCCACGCGGGATGCACGCGGAAACCGCGCACCGGCCGCCAGGCCAGGTCGTAGTCCCACTCGCCGTCCATCGTCGCGGACACGGACCGTGTGTAGTAGCCCAGGTCGACGTTCGGCATGGCCGCCTTCGGGTCGAGGCGGGCGTGCAGATCGATCAGCGGGGCCAGCGCCGCCCTGCCGGGGCCGCCGGCCTGGAACTCCAGCCACGGGCTGTTCAGCACGAGCGCGTGCGCCCGGCCGGGGTGCCGATCGATCCAGAGGCTGAGCGTGAGTCCGCCGGTCGAGTGACCCAGCAGCAGCAGACGGCGACCGTCACCGGACGCATGGCCGATGGCGTCGAGCGCCGCAGCGATGTCCTCGTCGTACGTCGCCAGGTCGTCGACGAATCCGGGAGTCTGCCCCTCGCGCAGACTCCGGCCGTACTTGCGCAGATCGAGCGCGTAGAACCGTGCCCCGCGATCGTGCCAGAAACGCGCCAGCTCCTTCTGGAAGAAGTAGTCGGACCAGCCGTGCACGTACAGCACGTCGACATCGGCCGCGGGTCGGTGCGACCACAGGTCGGCGAGCCGGGGAGGCGGCGCGTAGCGCACCAGCGTGGCCACGACCTCGCCCTCGGCGTCGGGCGTCAATGGCAACGTGAGCTGCTCGAACGGCTCGCCGAGCACATCCGGCCGCCACTCCTGCGCGCGCGTCATCCCCTCAGACTGGCATGCCGGCGCCGGGCCCAGCCACTCCCGGCGCGCTCCGCGTCCGCCGGTCGGCCGCCTAGGCCGTGTTGCTAAAGAGCGTCGTGCGATCGAGATGGCCGGTTGACTCGGCTCCAAGATGTGCGCATACTTATGCGCATGGCTACTCGGAACGTGTATGTGTCTGCTGACGATGCGGCGCTATTCGACCGGGCGGCGGAACTTGCCGGGGGGCTCTCTGCCGCAGTGGCTTCAGGCCTGCGGTTGTTCGTCGCAGCACGAGAGCAGGAGCGAGGAGCGGAGAAGATGGGCGAAGTCGAAGTCGACGTCAGCGATGGCCCGGTGATCACGGTGAAGCGTTTTACGGGGCGTCAGCTCTTGCGGTTCGAGAGTCAGGACGGTTCGCGCTCGATCACCTACCGCGTGTATGCGACCTCCGGAGGACAGATCGCGGTCTACCAGCGCGAGGGTCCGAACTGGCGACTCTTCATCTCACCACACGAGGACGCCCCCGTATGGAACAACCCAAGGACGTGGTCGGAAGACTGGTGGCGGTCAGGTCAACGATCTCTGTCGGTCTTCCCCGATACTGCGGCGATGGCGAACGAGTTACCGCCAGAGCTGGTCCAAGCCACGATGACAGCGCTCACGGTCCCCGACGTCGAGGACCTCGACATCTGAAGGTCCGACCTCGCGCTCGTCAGGTCGTGAGCGTCCCTACCCAGTGGAGGGTGGCGGCGAGGCAGAGCCCGGCATAGTAGTTGCGGGCGGTCTTGTCTGAGCGCATCGCGATCCCGCGCCATTGTTTGAGCTTGTTGAAGCACCGCTCGACGACATTTCGGCCGCGGTAGCGGGCCCGCTGCTGCTCACCGAAGTCGATCGGCCGCCCGCGCCGCTTGCGTCGGTAGGCGATCTGATCGTCGCGCTCCGGGATCGTCACCGAGATCCCTCGTTCCCGCAACCAAGCCCGGTTCGCCTTCGAAGGGTAGCCCTTGTCCGCGAGCACTCGGTCCGGGAGTGAGCGTGGTCTGCCGCGGGCACCGGGGACGCGGATCTCGCTGAGCGTCGCGGTCAGCATGCTCGTATCCGCCGTCTGCCCTGACGTGAGAACGAACGCCAGCGCGCGGCCCTTCCCGTCGCAGACGAGGTGGCTCTTGGTCGTCAGACCGCCGCGGGAGCGACCGATCGCGTGATCGGGCGGCTCGTCACCAAACTTCTTGTAGTTCGATGTAGCCCCCCGTGGCGCGTGGCAGGGTCGCTCCGTGCTGGTGCACGCGCACGATCGTGGAATCGATCGACGCGACCCAGTCCAAATCTCCGGACCGCTGCGCGAGCGACTGCGTCTTCTCCAACACCCGCGCCCACACACCCTGCCCGGACCACCGGTTGAAGTTCTTGTAGATCGTGTTCCAGTTCCCGAACCGCTCCGGCACATCCCTCCACGGCGCCCCGGTCCGGAACCGCCACGCCGTCGCCTCGACCACCGTACGCCGATCCACCGGCGGCCGACCCGTCGACTTCACCGATGGGAACAACGGACCGATCACCGCCCACGCCTCATCCGAGATCACATCACGCGACACGGGTCCAAGACTCACCCCAACGCACCCAAATGCGTTTAGCTACACGCCCTAGTCCTCGGTCGAGGCGGAGACGGCCGTGCGGTTCGACACGCGCACCATCTCGTCGCGCGGGACGACCTTGATGCGGGCGCGACCACGCTCGGCTCCGAGCGCCTGCTCGTGCTCGTCGAGGTTGTGCCAGCCGTCGAGATCGGTGTACTCCACACCTCGTTCGCGGAGCAGGTTCTCCACCGATTCCTCATCAGGGTCGGTGGGGGACCACCAGTTTCCCTGATCGTTGATCACGTGCTTGATCGTCTCCATCGCATCGGACTTGGTGTGCCCGATGAGCCCCACGGGGCCGCGCTTGATCCACCCTGTGGCGTAGACGCCGTACATGCGCTCGTTGTCCTCCGTGCGGAGCACCTGACCCTCGTGGTTCGGGATGACGCCGTGCTTCTTGTCGAAGGGGATGTCGGGCAGCGGGGATCCGAAGTAGCCGACGGCGCGGTACAGGGCCTGGATCTCGATCTCGCGCACCTCGCCGGTGCCACGCACGCCGCCTTCGCCGTCCGGCTCGGTGCGCTCGTAGCGGATCGCCCGCACGCGACCGTCGTCGTCCGACAGCACCTCCAACGGCTTGGCGTAGAAGTGCAGGTGCAGGCGACGGGAGGCCGAACCGACCTCGCGCTGACGCCACTGCTGCAGCACGCGGTCGATCACCATGACCTGCTTGTTGCTGGCGATCGCGTCCTTCGACTGCTCGTCGTAGTCGAAGTCCTCGTCGTAGACGATCATGTCGACGTCGCGCAGCTCGCCCAGCTCGCGCAGTTCCAGCGGCGTGAACTTCACCTGGGCCGGGCCGCGGCGCCCGAAGACGTGCACGTCGGTCACGGGCGAGTCCTTGAGGATCTCGAAGACGTTGTCGGGGATCTCGGTCGGCAGGAGGTCCTCGGCGTGCTTGGCCAGGATCCGCGAGACGTCGAGGGCGACGTTCCCGTTGCCGATCACCGCGACCGACTCGGCCTCCAACGGCCAGGTGCGGGGCACGTCGGGGTGCCCGTCGAACCAGCTGACGAAGTCGGCGGCGCCGTAGGAGCCCGTCAGATCGATGCCGGGGATGTCCAGACCGGCGTCGCGCACGGCTCCCGTCGCGAAGATCACGGCGTTGTAGTGCCGCTTGAGGTCGTCGAGCGTGATGTCCGTCCCGAAGGTGACGTTGCCGAAGATGCGGATGTCGCCGCGGTCGAGAACGTCGCGCAGCGCCGTGATGATCCCCTTGATGCGAGGGTGGTCCGGCGCGACGCCGTAGCGCACGAGACCATAGGGCGCGGGCAGCTGCTCGAACAGGTCGATCGACACGTCGAATCCGCGTTCCGCCTTGAGCAGGATGTCCGCGGCGTAGATGCCGGCAGGCCCGGCGCCGACGATGGCCAGTCGGAGTTTGGTCATGCGTTGTGTCCTTCGTGCTCAGCTGGAACGTTCGACGATCGAGTCCGCGAAACGGACGAGCGCCTTCTTGACAGGTCCGTCCGGCAGCGGGGCGAGCGCCTCGACGGCCTCGCGCGCCCATCGGTGGGCCTCTTCCAGGGTCTGGTGGGTGACCTCGTGCTCGCGCAGCGCGGCGATGGCGGCCACGGCCTCCGGAGTGACCTCGCCCTCCTCGGCCGTCCCGATCACGTCGCGTTCGAGCCGCTCGAGCAGCTCGGCGGCGGCAGGATCCGCGCCGGCACGCTCGCGCAGGCGCAGCACGGGAAGGGTCGCGACGCCGGCGCGGAGGTCATTGCCCGGGGTCTTGCCGGTCTCCTCGACGCCCTTGGCGGAGAGGTCGATCACGTCGTCGATGATCTGGAACGCGACGCCGATCTTCTCACCGAACGTCACGACCGGCTGCTCGTAGCGTTCGTCCGCACCCGAGAAGACCACGCCCATCTGCGCGGCGACGGCGATCAGCGAGCCCGTCTTGTCCTCGAGCACCTTGATGTAGTGGGCGATCGAGTCCTCGCCCTCCTGCGGGCCGATGGTCTCGTGCAGCTGCCCGAGACAGAGCCGTTCGAAGGTGTCCGCCTGCAGCTCGATCGCGCGGGTGCCCAACGCGGAGACCAGCTTGCTCGCGCGGGCGAAGAGCAGGTCGCCGGTGAGCACCGCGACGGAGTTGCCCCACACGAACTGGGCGCTCGGCACCCCGCGCCGCATGTGCGAATCGTCCATCACGTCGTCGTGGTACAGCGAGGCCAGGTGCGTGATCTCGACCGCCTGAGCGGCCTGCAGCACCTTGTCCGTGGTCCCCCCGCCGAGCTGCGCCGCGAGGAGCGTCAGCATCGGGCGCACCCGCTTGCCGCCGGCCTCGAGCAGATATCGGGTCGTCACGTCCGCCAGGTCGTCGGCGAATCGCATCTGCGCGCGCAGACCGTCCTCGATCGCGACCAGGCCGTCATCGATGGCCGCCGCGAGGGCACGATCCTCACCGCGGGCGAAGATCCGCTCGGTCAGGCCCAGCTGGCTGGACACCGACGCGGGCCGGCGCACCGCAGGAACACTTCGTGGCACTACTCCCCCTCGGGTGGGACGGACGGTGTCGCGGACGTGCCGCCGGCGGCGGGCTTCTTCGCGGTGGTCGGCTTCTTCGCGGCAGCAGGCTTCGCAGCAGAAGCAGGCTTTTTCGCGGCAGAAGCAGGCTTCGCGGCGGCAGCAGGCTTCGCCGCGGCAGCAGGCTTCTTCGCGGCAGCGGACGTGGCGCCGCCGGCGGCCTTCTCGGCAGAAGCAGGCTTTTTCGCGGCAGCAGGCTTTTTCGCGGCAGCAGGCTTCGGCGCAGCAGCAGGCTTCGCAGCAGAAGCGGGCTTCGCGGCGGCAGCAGGCTTCGCGGCGGCAGCAGGCTTCGCAGAGCTCTTCGCGGTCGGCGTGGGCTTCTTCGCAGCCGTGGCCTTCGCTGCAGCAGCAGGCTTCGCCGCCGGGGCCGCGGCAGTCTTCGCGGTGAGGGGCTTGCGGCCGCGGTGCAGAGCGACGATGCCGGCGGTCAGGTTGCGCCAGGCGACCGCCTCGTACCCGGCGTCGCGCAGCCACGCGGCGAGCTCGGGCTGAGCCGGCCATGCCTGGATGGAGTCCATCAGGTACTCATAGGCGGCAGGGTTGGAGCTGGCGACCTTGGCGAGCAGAGGCATGCCGTACTTGAGGTAGGCGCCGTATCCCGCGCGGATCAGCCCGACAGGGGGGTGGGAGAACTCGCAGATGACGACGCGGCCGCCCGGCTTGGTGACCCGGTAGAACTCGGCGAGCGCCTTCTGCGGGTCGACGATGTTGCGGAGGCCGAACGAGATCGTCACGGCGTCGAACTCGTCGTCGTCGAACGGGAGCTGCGTCGCGTCGGCCTGCACGAAGGTGACATAGGGGTTGCCCGCCTGGCGGCGGCGCCCGACCTCGATCATCCCCTCGGAGAAGTCGGCGGCGACCACGCTCGCGCCGTCGCGGGCGAGAGAGGCGCTCGATGTGCCCGTCCCGGCGGCGACGTCGAGGATCCTCTCGCCGGCGCGCGGGCTCACGGCACGCGTCGTCGCCACTCGCCAGAGGGATGCGTTGCCCACGGAAAGGACGGTGTTCGTCCGGTCGTAGTGGGTGGACACCTCGTCGAACATGGCGGCGACCTGGGCGGGCTTTTTGTCGAGGTCGGCCTTACTCACCACACCAGCTTAGGCTGCCCTGTGATCCCGTGCATTCCGCGGGCGGGATGGACGGGATCTGCGGGGCGAACGTGCAGCGGGCGCGCATCCGGCGCCCAGCGTCCCGGGCGTAGGCTGTAGCGGTGACAGCACCAGCGACCACGCGACAGGCGACGGACGTGACGGCGCTCTTGGTCGAGACCACACCCCTCGACGACGTCCGCCAGCTCATCCCCTTCATCGACGCCCACCATCCGCTCCTCTGGATCAGGAAGGGCGAGGGGATCGCCGGCATCGGCGAGGCGCTCCGGCTCGAGTTCTCCGGCCCCGACCGCATCAGCGACGCGTCCGCAGCCTGGCGGGCGACGGTCGAGGCCGCGACGGTGACCGACGCCGTGGCGACGCCCGGCTCCGGGCTCGTCGCTTTCGGCACCTTCGCGTTCGCCGACGAGAGCGCCGCGACGAGCACCCTGATCGTCCCCGAGATCGTGATCGGACGCCGCGGGAGCACGAGCTGGATCACCCGCATCCGCCCGCTGACGCAGCCCGACCCCGCCGAGGGGTCCGCCTCCTCGGCGGCGCCCGCGCTCCCCCGCCCGACCGCATTCGGCGACGAGTACCGGCTCACGCTCCTCCCCGGCCGCCTCGGCAAGGACGGCTACCGGCAAGCCGTGACGGCCGCCGTCGCCCGTATCCGCGAGCACGACCTCTCCAAGACCGTCCTCGCCCGCGACCTGCGCGGGCACCTGCCGCTGGAGTCCGACATCCGCCGCGCCCTCGTCGAGCTCGCCCTGGGCTATCCGGAGTGCTGGACGTTCGCCGTCGACGGTCTCGTCGGCTCCTCACCCGAGACGTTGGTGCGCGTGCACCACGGCACGGTGACCGCTCGCGTCCTCGCCGGCACGATCTCGCGCGGGACCGACGCCGCCTCCGACCATGACGCCGCCGTCACGCTGGCGAGCAGCACGAAGGACCAGCAGGAGCACCGCTTCGCCGTCGCGAGCGTGCTCGACGCCCTGCGCCCGCACAGCGCAGACCTCGACGCGAGCGATCTCCCCTTCACCCTCAAGCTTCCGAACCTGTGGCACCTCGCCACCGATGTGGCCGGCACCCTCAGCGACGGGGCGAGTTCGCTCGACCTCGCCGACGCCCTCCACCCGACGGCCGCCGTCGCCGGCACTCCGACTCCCGACGCGCTCGCCCTCATCCGCGAGCTCGAGCCGTTCGACCGCGGCCGCTACGCCGGACCGGTCGGCTGGGTCGGTGGCGACGGCGACGGCGAGTGGGCGATCGCCCTCCGTTGCGCGCAGCTCGACCCCGGTGGGGACCTCACGGCGTACGCCGGCGCGGGCATCGTGGCCGATTCGGATCCGGAACGCGAACTCGCCGAGACCACGATGAAGTTCCGGCCGATCGTGGAGGCGTTCGGCTGACCCGCGTTCCGCCGGGTGGGCGTCAGCTCGCCGCGAGTCGGGCGCGCTGCTCGTCGACGTCGTAGTCCGGTTCTGGCCAGCCGAGGTCCAGGCGCTCGAGGGCGTCGATCAGCAGGTGCTGCACCGCGATGCGCGCGTACCACTTGCGGTTCGCGGGCACGACGAACCAGGGAGCGTACGCGGTTGAGGTGCGATCGAAGACGACCTGGTACGCCTCCTGGTAGTCGTCCCACAGCAGGCGCTCGTCCACGTCGCCGGGGTTGAACTTCCAGCGCTTCTCCGGCCGGTCCAGGCGGTCCTGCAGGCGTTTCCGCTGCTCGTCCTTGCCGAGGTGCAGCATCACCTTCACCAGGGTCGTCCCGGTCTCGACGAGCTCCCGCTCGAAGTCGTTGATGGCGCGATACCGGCGCTCGATCTCCTCGGCGGGGGCGAGCCTGCGCACGCGTCCGATCAGCACGTCCTCGTAGTGCGACCGGTCGAACACGCCGACCTGCCCGGCACCCGGGAGAGCCTTCTCGATGCGCCAGAGGAAGTCGTGGGCGAGCTCCTCCGCGGTCGGCTTCTTGAACCCGGCGTACCGCACGCCGCCCGGGTTCATCGCGCCGACGACATGCGAGACGATGCCGCCCTTGCCGGCCGTGTCCATCGCCTGCAGCACCAGCAGCACCCGGCGCTGATCGCCCTGTGTGGCCGCCGCGTAGAGACGCTCCTGCAGGTCGGCGAGGATGCCCGCTCCCTCGGCGAGCGCCGACACGCCCTCCTGCTTGCCACCGTCGAAGGCGGGCTTCGCACCGGGATCACGATCGGCGAGCCGGAAGCCGGCGTCGACGCGAAGCAGTCCGTCCGGGTCCGCGCTCCAATAGCTCTCTCGTCCCACGGTTCCTCCTCGGTCGGGTGGGTCCATCGTAGGGATGTCAGCGCGGCGACGCCACGCCCACCACCGGGCCGAAAGCGCGCGGTGGGTGCAGGAGCTCGATCGGCGCCGTGCCGCCGGGGAACAGCCGCGCCACCTCGGCCGGGTCGGCGCGATCGTCGATCGTGATGTCGATCGTCTCGCGCCAGCGGCCGTCGGCGGCACGCTGCAGCGTCGCCTCCCACGTGATGCCGGGCGTGCGCTTGGCCTGCACACGGAGGTGCACGCCGACCGCTCCCCGCCTGCCGAGCAGCGAGAGGAGCCCCCGATAGACGGCGGCACGCCCGCGGCGAGAGGGCCACGGTGCGAGTGCCGTGGCCAGGATGTCGGCGTTCCAGATCACCGTCGTCGCGAACCCCGAGCGCGACTGGTAGACGTCCACCGCGATCACGCCGGGGATGCGCCGCACCGTCTGGCGGAGACTCAGCCGGGTGATCCCCTCCTCCACGGTGCTCCGCAGGTACAGCGGTACGGCGGCGCGCGGAGGGAGGTCGCCGGCGCGCAGGGCCGCGCGGTCGTCGACGAGCTGACCGGGCCCGAGGAAGGGGGCGAGCTCGCGGAGGAAGGCGGCGACGCGCTCGTCCGGTGGCCGGGCCTCAACGACCGCCGCGGTGTCGGCGTACGCGGTCGACTGGTGGAGGGCTCCGAGCCGGAACCCGACGGTGAGCGGCGGTCTCGCCTTCACCGTGAGCAGTCCCCCCGCAGCGGAGCTCACCGCGTTGTCGCGGCCGTCGATGCGCGGGACGATGTCGAGCACATGCTCCAGCGACAGCGCGTGGACACCCGACGGCAGCCGGAACCTCCCGAGCGGAGAGCCGCCGACGACGAGATGGGTCACCGCGAAGCCGTCCGCCGCGGCGGAGACGGCGATCTGAGCGGCGACCATCCCGCCGAGGCTGAAGCCGGTGAGGAGCACCGGCTCGCCGGTGCGGATCCCGGCCGCGCGCATGGTCGCGATCGCGGCGCGCGTGATCGTCGCCTGCCGCTCGGTACCGATCACGAGATCGGCGGTGAGGTCATTGGGCGCCGCGCCGGCCCGTGGATGCCACGACTTCGTGCTCGGGAGCTGGACGATCCACCGGCGCCGACCGGACTCCTCGACGCGGCTGATCACGCGGATGACCGCGACGTCGGCGCGGTCGTCGAGGTCGGGGTCGCAGAGGTCGTCGATCTCCCGCTGGCTGAGGAAGACCTCCCGCAGCGACCGCACGGCCCGCCTGCGCATGGCGCCCGCGGCGAGCCCCGGTGCTCCCAGCGGGTCCGGTGCCGGGCCGAGCCGGAGCCCGAGGCGCGCCGCGGTCGAGTCGGCCATCGTCGCGGGCGGACGGTACGGAGCACGCGAATCCGGGTCGGCCCACCAGGTGAAGAAGTCGTGGAGCAGGGGGAACGCCTGCGCCAGGAACTCGTCGTAGCCGAGCAGCCGGGCGTCGTGCCCGTCGCGGAGCAGGCCGCGCCGCCGACCCAGGCCGACGACCTTGCGCAGCAGACCGGGCAGCGTGAACACCGCCAGGTACGGCCGCGCGCGCCAGCGCGGGAAGACGAGACCCGCCACCCCCGCTCCCAGCGCCAGCGGGGCGAGCAGCCAACCGGCGAGCCGCGCCGCGCCGCCGACCGTGCGCGGGACGAGCGAGAGGTAGAGGCCGCTCAGCGCGATACGGCGCGCCCGACGCCGGGTGGGCGGCGGCGAAGGGAACGGATACGGCACGCGCCGCGCGCGCTGCACGACGTACCAGACCCACGCGGCGGCCATCCCGACGAGCCATCCCGCCGTCCCGACCACGGCCGCCACGGCACCGAGCGCCAGCAGCACGACGCCCACCACGAGGGTGAGCGGGGCGCCGACGACGAGTCCCGCGAGCAGCGCCGCCCATCCCCCGGCCGACCGCCCGCGCCAGAGCTGCGGTGGCGACTGCGGCGTCATGCGGTCAGCCTAGCTCCCGACCTCCGACGGGGAAGGGAGGCGGCAGTCGGGGACAGCGCAGGCGAAGAGCCTCCTCGAGGCGGGGCTGATCCCGCCCGACGAGGTCGAGGCCCTGAAGGCGAAAGCGCTTGGCCGGCGCTTCTGAGCCGGTCTGGAATCGGGCGGTTGAATCTTGGCGGGGCGGATGTAATATTCAAGTATGCCTGTACCCGTAACCGAGGCCGTCAGCCCGCGACGGCTCATCCGAGACGAAGTCTTCCTCCGTCTCCTCGACGCGATCGTCGAGGGCGACCTGACACCCGGCGAGCAGCTCTACGACGCCGAGATCGAGAAGTGGGTCGGTGTGTCGCGCACGCCGGTCCGCGAAGCCCTGAACCAGCTGGCCACCATGGGGCTGGTCGAGATCATGCCGCAGAAGCGCACGCGCGTCACGCCGATCGACACGACCCGGCTCCGTGGGCTCGCCGACACCGTCGGCACGCTGCTGCGCGGCGTGGTGCGGGATGCGACCCCGCTCCTCACCGACGCCGACAAGGAGACCCTCCGCGCCACGCTCACGAGCGCGGCCGACAAGACGGCCACCAAACTCGAGCGCGACGGCCTCCTCACCGCGGGCCTCATCGACGTCTTCGTGCGCCGGCTCGACAACCGCACCATCGCCCGCCTCGTCAAGCGGCACCTGCCCGAAGTGCGCCGCGCCCTGATCGCCACTCCCTCCGACGCCGCGTACGTGGGCAGCCTGCCGCTCCTCAAGCCGGTCGTCACGGCAGCCACCGCCGGCGATGCCGAGAAGGCCGCCGCCGCGTTCGCCGCATACTGGGACAAGGGCCTCCAGACCGCCGTCGACGAGTTCGCCGCACTCGAAGGGAAGACCGCCTGATGCCGCTGCCCGTGAAGGACTCCGCCCCCGTCGAGCGGCAGCTGCTGCGCGACGTCGTCTACACCCGCCTCTACGACGGCATCCTCGACGGCACGCTCGAGCCCGGCGAGACCCTGCTCGACGACAAGCTCACCTCGTGGCTCGGCGTCTCCCGCACTCCCATCCGCGAAGCGCTCATGAAGCTCGCCGACATCGGACTGGTCGAGATGGCGCCGAACCGGTACACCCGCGTCGCCCCCATCGACCGCCGCGCGATCGACGAGGCCATCTACACGACCGGGCTGCTGCACGAGCACGCCGCCCGCACGGCCGTCCCGGGCCTCGACAACGCCGCGGTCACCCGCCTCGACAAGGCGCAGAAGGAGGTCAAGAAGACCGCCAAGGCCGGCGACAAGCCCGCGCTCGGCCGGGCGCTCAACGACTTCTTCCTGGAGTTCGCGCGCAACTCCGACAACGTGGTGCTGCTCTCCGTGAGCGAAGGCCTCGGCCCGCAGCTGCTGCGCTACATCGCGGCCTGGCAGCGCCCGTTCGACACGGACGAGCTCGCGGCGAACGTCACGGCGATCTTCGAGGCGGCCAAGGCGCGCGACGGCCAGAAGGCGGGCGACCTCGTCGGCGCGCTCTTCGCACCGACGCTCACCGAGTTCCTCGCCGAGCACCGCCGCAGCGACCGCGAGATCGACGAGAACGCCAACGTCTGACCATCGCCACCACGAGAGAAGCGCCCGGCCCCGCACAGGGGCCGGGCGCTTCCACGTTCCGGGATCAGACCTCGAAGTCGACCGCGCTGCGCCCGTCGACCACGGAGCGGATGTAGGACGCGACCGCTTCATGCGCGGGATGCACCTGGTACCGCGCCACGGCATCCAGGTCAGCGAAATCGCTGATCAGGACCAGATCGAAGTTACCGGGCAGCACATTGACGCCGACCTCGAGGCGCTCGATCTCCGGCACGACGCCGACGAGCGACTCCAGTTTCGTCTTCACGGCGGCGGCGTGCTCGGCACGCTCGGCCTCATCGGACGAGGCGAGCTTCCACGTGACGACGTGGCGAATGGTCATCGGTCCTCCAGGATCGCGGTGCGCAACCGGGCCGGATCGACCCGCCAGTAGGTGTGCATGCGCCCGGCCACCAGGACGACCGGAATCTCCTCCACGTACTTCTCGTGCAGGACCGCATCGTCGAGGATGCTCAGCTCCTCGACCTCCACGACCGGAGCGCCGTCCGGGAGCTCGTCGACGACCGTGCGGATCACATCGCGGGCGTCGTCGCAGAGATGACAGCCCGGCTTGCCGATGAGGGTCAGAGTGACGGCGGACACAGGGATCAGCCTAGCCCGTGAGGGCACAGCACTGTATGTCTTCGGGAACAGCACTGTGCTCTTCCGGGCACAGCACTGTGCTCTTCCGGGCACAGCAAAAAGCGCCGGGCCAGAACGGACCGACGCTTGAGCCGCAGACGCTGAGGTCTACTTCTTGTTGCGACGCTGGTGGCGCGTCTTGCGGAGAAGCTTGCGGTGCTTCTTCTTCGCCATACGCTTGCGACGCTTCTTGATAACGGAACCCACGTAGACCTCACAAAGTTAGGGGGGTTTGCCGCGGGGTGCGCGGCGACACGAACACCCAGTTTACCCGACGTCAGGCCGTGTCGGCGACGTGGTTCTCCAGAGCCTGATCGACGGCCGACTCCGGCACCCGGAACGAGCGGCCGAAACGGATGGCTGGGAGCTCCCCGGAGTGCACCATCCGGTACACGGTCATACGGGAGACGCGCATCATGTCGGCCACCTCCGCGACCGTCAGGAAGCGCACATCCTTCAGATCGTGTGCCATCGACGTCCTCTCTCCGCCCGCCATGGTACTCGGGTGTCCGGCGGGTGACAGGACTCTATTGGGCCGCTGCCTCTCGCGGCAAGCGCGAGCGCCAGGAGGCGCCGCTCAGTCGCGCCGCCACTTGGTGACGCGCTCGGTCGCGTTCGACACCGCGTGCCGGGTGTCGGCCAGCACCTTTCCGACGGTGCTCGCGAACTCGCGAGTCTCCTCCGCGAGCTGCGCCGAGATCGCGGCGGCGTCGACATCGGCCGCGGTGAACGGGATGACCCAGTCCTCGACGAGCTCCAGCGGCGTCGCGTCGAGCCGGTAGTAGCGGTGCTGACCCTCCTCGCGCACCGACACGAGGCCGGCCTCCCGCAGCACCTTGAGGTGCTTCGAGACGGTCGGCTGGCTCAGCTCGAGGGTCGCCACGATCTCCGAGACCGAGATCTCGCCGACGCCGTCGGGAGCCTCCGAGTGACGGTCGAGCAGCACGCGAAGGATGTCGCGCCGCGTGGGGTCGGCGATCACGTCGAAGATGTCGGCCATCCCCCCAGGCTAGTCACTCCACTGGCGGAGTACCATGTCCGAAGCTTCGGTGGGAGGGAACGGACGATGGCTACGACCCCGGCGGCCCGGCGCGGCGCCGCCACCCCCGTGGCCCGGGTGCGCGGCGCGCTCAACGCCTTCGCCTCCCGGAGCCCGTCGCGATTCGCGATCCTCGTCTTCACCCTCCTCATCCTGATCTTCACTTTGCTGTTCTCGCTGCCCATCGCGACGGTGAAGGGCTCGGTGACCCCGCTGGCGGACGCCCTCTTCACCGCCGTCTCCGTCATCTGCGTCACCGGGCTCTCGACGGTGGACATGGCGACCCATTGGTCGGTCTTCGGCCACCTGCTGGTCTACCTCGGCGTCCAGATCGGCGCCGTCGGCGTGCTCACCATGGCGAGCATCCTGGGCCTGGTCATCTCGCGCCGGCTCGGGCTGCGCGCCAAGCTCATGGCGGCGAGCGACAGCAACCCGCTGCGCATCCACGCCGGCCCCGTGGCGGAAGGCCAGGCGGTTCGGCTCGGCGAGGTCGGCAAGCTGCTCACGACCGTCGCGCTCAGCATGGTCGTCATCGAGGGCCTCGTCGCCGTGCTCCTGCTCCCCCGCATGCTCCTGGCCGGGATGTCGTTCGGCTCGGCCCTCTGGGAGAGCCTGTACTACTCCGCCATGGCGTTCACGAACACGGGATTCGCGCCCAACGCGGAGGGGCTGACGCCGTTCGCCGAGGACTTCTGGTTCCTCGGCGCGCTGATGATCGGCGTGTTCCTGGGCGCGATCGGCTTCCCGGTCATCCTCGCCATCGCCTCCAATCTCCGCAAGAAGCGGCGGCGCTGGTCCATCCACGTCAAGCTGACCCTGCTGACATCGGTCATCCTGCTCGTCGCGGGCGCCGTGCTCTACATCGTGCTCGAGTACGACAACCCCAAGACGTTCGGGAACCTCGACGCGGGGCACACGGTCTTCCAGTCGTTCTTCCTGTCGACGATGGCGCGGTCGGGAGGCTTCTCGACCATCCAGATCAGCGACCTCCACGGGTCGAGCCTGCTCGTGACGGACATGCTGATGTTCATCGGAGGCGGGTCGGCCTCCACCGCGGGCGGCATCAAGGTCACCACGCTGGCCGTGCTGTTCCTGGCGGCGTTCGCGGAGGCGCGGGGTGTGGAGTCCATGGACGCGTTCCGGCGGCGCATCCCCGTCGACGTGCTGCGACTGTCGGTCGCGGTGGCACTCTGGGGCGCCACGATCGTCGCGGTCTCGACGATCGTGATCCTGCAGATGACCAAGGCGCCGCTCGACCACGTGCTGTTCGACGTGATCTCCGCCTTCGCGACCTGCGGCCTCTCGACCGGCCTGACGGCCTCCCTCCCCGATCCCGGCGTCTACGTGATGGCCGTCACCATGTTCTGCGGGCGCGTTGGTACAGTGACTCTCGCCGCAGCGCTGGCGCAGAGCCAGCGCAAGCAGCTGTACCAGAACCCCGAGGAGAGGCCGCTCGTTGGTTGACCGGATCAAGCACAACGCCCCCGTCCTCGTGATCGGC
The DNA here is from genome assembly GCF_019924635.1 of Leifsonia sp. ZF2019. Taxonomy (NCBI): domain Bacteria; kingdom Bacillati; phylum Actinomycetota; class Actinomycetes; order Micrococcales; family Microbacteriaceae; genus Leifsonia; species Leifsonia sp. ZF2019. The sequence continues at coordinate 577,710 of NZ_CP065037.1, read as the reverse complement.
CTCGGCCGGTTCGGGGCCGCGACGGCGGGCCAGCTCGACCGGCTCGGCCGGGAGGTGCTGGCCATCGACACCGACGCGGGCCTGGTGCAGAAATGGGCCGACCGCGTCACGCACACCGTGCAGGCGGACGCCCGTTCGATCGAGACCCTCCGGCAGATCGGTGCGGAGGACTTCTCGATCGGCGTCGTCGCCGTCGGCTCCTCCATCGAGGCCAGCGTGCTCATCACGGCCAACCTCGTCGACCTCAAGGTGCCCCAGATCTGGGCCAAGGCCATCTCGCAGTCTCACGGCAAGATCCTGGAGCGCATCGGCGCCAACCACGTCATCTACCCGGAGGCCGAAGCGGGCGAGCGCGTCGCTCACCTCGTCTCGGGCCGAATGCTCGACTTCATCGAGTTCGACGACGACTTCGCCCTCGTCAAGATGTATCCGCCGAAGCCCATCCGCGGCCTCAACCTCACCGAGTCGGGCGTGCGCAGCAAGTACAACATCACCGTCGTCGGCGTGAAGAGCCCCGGCAAGCCCTTCACCTACGCCACCGCCGACACCGTCGTCTCCAACCACGACCTCATCATCATCTCGGGCACCTCCGCCGACATCGAGCGCTTCGCCGCCCTCGACTCCTAGCCGCCCGTCGAGACGGCCCATTCTCAGCCGCTTCGCATGCTTAGACCCCACTTTGCGCCGTCTCGATCGCACGCCTGTGGAGAGACAACCGCGCGGCGGTGCGGAGTGTGCTTGGGTCGCGGGATGGATGGATTCAGGGTCGAGGACGGGCTGGCCGTGGGAATGCCACGGAGCAGCCTCTACAGCAAGCGATACCACCGGCCGTTCCACGGCGCACGGACGGAGACGGCACCTCGCAACCACGTCGAACTCTGCACTGCGGCCGCGCTGATCCTTCCACCGGACGCCGTCATCTCCCATCGCTCCGCCGCGCTGCTCCACGGGATCCCGTTGCCTCGCAGCGCGGAGCCGCGCGACGTGGACGTCTGCGTGTTCGAGCCCGCACATCGCGTCAAAGCGAGAGGGGTCATCGGGCACCGCATCACACCGAACGGGCAGCGGCAACTGTGGAGGCACGGCGTGCGGGTGTTCGCACCCGAAGAGGCGTGGGTGCAGCTCGGCAGCATCCTCACGACGGAGGAGCTCATCGTCGCCGGCGACTACGTCGTCACCGGAGACCAGCCGTACAACGGGTCCGCGCCTCCCGCGACGACGGGTCAGCTCGAATCGGCGCTCGAGCGGTACGGTGCACGCCGAGGAGCCCGCACCCTGCGAAGCGCGTTCGCGCGCATCCGCTACGGTTCGCTGTCTCCGCAGGAGACACGACTGCGCTTGGCCCTCGAGGATGCCGGACTCCCGACGCCCGAACCCAACTACCGGGTGGGCGGGGATGACGGGCGCACCGCGGCGATGATCGATCTCGCGTATCCGGCCGCCGCGGTGGCGATCGAGTACCTGGGTGACCACCACAGACTCACGGCAGAGGCGTACCGCAAAGACATCGCCCGGCGGGAGTGGCTCGTGCAGCGCGGCTGGAACGTCGTGTTCGTCACAGCCGCCGACGAGTTCGGCGCTGTGGCCGAACGGGTCCGAACTGCGCTCAGAGCGTCGCGAGGCGGCTGATTGTCGGGCCGCTCGGCACTTTGGACCCGATTTTGGGCCGCTTGGGCGCCGGCGCGGGGGTCAGCCGGCGGCGAGCTCGCGGGCGCGGGCGAGGGCGGCGTCGGTGGCGCGGGCGAAGAGGTCCGGGAGGTCGGCCTCCTGGAGGACCGCGATGGCGCGCTCAGTGGTGCCCTTGGGGCTGGTGACGCGCCGACGCAGTTCGGCGGGGCCGTCGTGAGAGACCGCGAGGAGCTCCGAGGCGCCGAGGAACGTGCCGTTCACGAGCACGGCCGCCTGCTCCGGCGAGAAGCCCTTGGCGACGGCGGCGTCGGTCAGTGCCTCGATCAGGAGGAACACGTACGCCGGTCCGGACCCGGAGATGGTGCTGAGGGCATCGAGCTGCGACTCGGGGACCTCGACGACCTGGCCGACGGTCTCGAAGAGCACGCGCACCAGCGTGAGGTCCTCCGGTTCCGTGCGGGTGCCCGCGCTGATGCCGGTGACGGCCTTGCCGACCACGGCAGGCGTGTTCGGCATCGCGCGGACGACGGAGACCGACTCGGGCAGCAGGGACTCGAACGTCGCGACGGTCACTCCGGCGGCGACGCTGACGACGACGGCGCCCGGCGTGAGCGACGACGAGATCTCGCGGAGCAGGTCGGGGACCATCGCGGGCTTCACGGCGACGATGACGATCTCGGCGCCCTCGACGGCGCGGCGGTTCGCCTCGGGGTCGTCATCGGTCGCGGACGCGGTGACGCCAGGGGTGTCGGCGAGCTCCGCGGCGCGGGCGGCGGAGCGGTTGGTCACGCGCACCCCGCCGGCCACGGACACGCCGGGAGCGAGGAGCCCGGAGAGGATGGCGCGGCCCATGGAGCCGGCTCCGAGCATCGCGATGGTGGGCAGCGTCACGTTCTGCGTGTCGGTCATGCGGCCATCCTAGGATGAGGGCATGAGCGCATCAGGAGGCACCAGGGCGATCATCGCCGCGTTCTCGGCGAACCTCGGGATCGCGCTGACGAAATTCATCGCCTGGTTCTTCTCCGGCTCCTCCTCGATGCTCGCCGAGGGCGTCCACTCGCTCGCCGACTCCGGCAACCAGCTGCTGCTCCTGCTCGGCGGACGCCAGGCGAAGCGTCAGGCGGACAAGGAGCACCCGTTCGGCTACGGCCGCGAACGCTACGTCTACGCCTTCGTCGTGTCGATCATCCTGTTCTCGGTCGGCGGCGTGTTCTCGCTCTACGAGGGCTTCGAGAAGCTGGCGCACCCGCACCCGCTCGACAACTGGTGGCTTCCGGTGCTCGTGCTGGCCATCGCGATCGGTCTGGAGTCCTTCTCCCTCCGCACGGCCGTCCACGAGTCCCGCCCGCACAAGAAGGGGATGTCGTGGCCGCAGTTCGTGCGCCGCGCGAAGGCCCCCGAGCTTCCCGTGGTGCTGCTGGAGGATGTGGCGGCGCTCACGGGCCTGGTGTTCGCCCTCCTCGGTGTCGGCCTCACGGTCATCACGGGCAACGGCGTGTGGGATGCGATCGGCACCCTCTTCATCGGCCTGCTGCTCATCGTCGTGGCGATCATCCTCGGCATCGAGACCAAGAGCCTCCTCGTCGGCGAGGGTGCGAGCGACGCGGACGTCGCTGCGATCGAGGGCGCGATCCTCGGCGGCGGCGAGGTCGAGCGGATCATCCACATGAAGACGCTGTACCTCGGCCCGGACGAGCTGATGGTCGCCGCCAAGCTCGCGCTCCCGGGCGAGCAGCGTCTCGCCGACGTCTCGGCGGCGATCGACACCGTCGAGCGCCGCATCCGTGCCGCCGTGCCCGCGGCCCGCGTCATCTACATCGAGCCGGACGTCTGGATCGACCCGAACGAGAAGCACCCCGCCACCGACACCATCATCCTGAAGGGACTGGAGTGACCGGCACCCCCACCCGTACCGCGCTCGTCCTGCAGCACGACCCCACCATCCATCTCGGCAACATCGGCCCGACCCTCGAGGAGCACGGCTACGCGCTGCGCATCGTCGAGGTGACCAGCCCGGACGACGTCGCCGCGATCGACCCGGCGGAGGCCGATCTGGTCGTCGTGCTCGGCGGCGAGATGGGCGCCTACCAGACCGACGAGTTCCCGTTCCTGGAGGCGGAGAAGTCGCTCCTGCGCGACCGGATCGAGGCGGAGCGGCCGACCCTCGGGGTCTGCCTGGGCGCCCAGCTCATGGCGGGCGCGCTCGGGGAGCGGGTCTACAAGGGCGACACCACGCAGATCGGTTACCGCCGCGTGGAGACGACGGAGGCCGGTGCCGCCTCTCCCCTCCGCCACTTCGAGGGTGTGCCGGTCGTCGAGTGGCACGGCGACACGTTCGAACTGCCCGAGCGGGCGACCCGGCTGGCCTCGTCGAGCGACTACTCCAACGAGGCGTTCGCGATCGGCGACTTCGCGCTGGCCGTGCAGTTCCACCCCGAGGTCACGGACGAGATGCACGAGACCTGGGTGTCCGACGGATACAACGAGCTGGACGAGCAGGCGATCGACCCCGAAGCGCTCCGGCGCGACCGCGAGCTGTACTCGGCGCGGATGCAGGAGGCCTCCCGCGCGGCGTTCTCGGAGTGGCTGGAGCAGCTGCCCCGCTGAGCGGCCACGGCCGGGAGCGGCCTCAGCGCTTCGCGCGGAAGAAGTCGAGCAGCAGCTCGGCGCACTCCTCCGCCAGCACCCCGGCGAACACCTCGACGCGATGGTTGAGCCGGCGGTCGCGCAGCACGTCGTAGACGGATCCCACGGCTCCGGCCTTCTCGTCCCACGCGCCGAACACGACGGTCGGGACGCGCGCCGCGAGGACAGCGCCCGCGCACATCACGCACGGCTCCAGCGTGACGACGAGCGTGCAGCCGTCGAGGTGCCAGTCGTCGCGGGAGGCCGCCGCCGCACGCAGGGCGAGCACCTCCGCGTGCGCGGTCGGATCGTGGTGCAGCTCGCGCTCGTTGCGGCCGGTGCCGATCACCTCGCCGCGTTCGTCGAGCACCAGCGCCGCGACCGGGACGTCCCCGGTGCCGAAGGCGAGGCGGGCGTCGGCGACGGCGCGCCGCATCCACTGCTCGTAGTCGGCGGGGACGGACAGGGACACAGGCTCCTCCAGGCGGGATGTCGGCTAGCCTTGAGCCTATGCGAGTGCACGTAGCTGACCACCCCCTCATCACCCACAAGCTCACCGTGCTCCGCGACAAGACGACGCCGTCGCCCGTGTTCCGCGCGCTCACCGAGGAGCTCGTCACCCTGCTCGCGTACGAGGCGACCCGTGCGGTGCGCGTCGAGCCGATCGGGATCGAGACCCCGGTCACCACGACGACCGGTGTCGCGATCAGCGAGCCGCGCCCGCTCGTCGTCCCCATCCTGCGCGCCGGACTCGGGATGCTGGAGGGCATGGTCCGGCTCATGCCGACCGCAGAGGTCGGGTTCCTCGGCATGGCCCGCGACGAGGAGACGTTCCAGCCGACCACGTACGCGGAGCGTCTTCCGCACGACCTCTCCGACCGGCAGTGCTTCGTGCTCGACCCGATGCTGGCGACCGGAGGCTCGCTCGGCGCGGCCATCGACTTCCTCTTCAAGCGCAACGCCGTCGACGTCACCGCCATCTGCATCCTCGCCGCCCCCGAGGGCCTGGAGGCACTGGAGAAGGCGACCGCCGGACGCAACGTGACGATCGTGCTGGGTGCGCTGGACGAGCGCCTCAACGAGAACGGCTACATCGTCCCCGGTCTCGGCGACGCCGGAGACCGCCTCTACGGCACTGTGTGAACGCCTGCAATATTCCGTAATGATTTGACACCGCGAGTCATGGTTCGCTTTACTACCACCATGACTGACAACTCGCGTACCCTGACCTCCTTCGAGGCCCTTGGGGATGCCGGCATGATGATGGCCGGCCGCGACTCGGTCATGTGTTGCCGAATGTGTCGCTGATCTGACGACCCTTCGCCGAGCCGACCGCCCTCCGACCACCCCCTCGTGATCGGGCGGAAGCTCCCCGGGAGCGCCACACGCACGCTCCCGCGCACCAGCCGTCACCGATACGGCCAACACATTTTCTTGTGCGATTCCCCGCACCGCTCTCCGCACTCATCCATTCGGGACGACCGTCCCGCGGCGACGGTGGACAACAGGGAACGCGACATCATCTAAGGACTTGACTCCCATGTCTCTCGCCACCGTCGACACCTTCCCCCCCACCGCCCTCCGCCCCACCGCTGCCGCGCCCACCCCCGCCCCGGCCCCGAAGATCCGTGCGGTGCCGGACGGCACCGAGGCCCGCGGCTTCGTGCTCTACGTCGGCATCGACGAGGCCAAGGCCGCCGCTGCCGGAACCGACCTCGGTCGTATCGTGGAGGCACTGAAGGCCCTCACCGCCGAGCTCGCCCCGGCCGCGGAGACCTATGCCGCCGTCGCCATCGCCCCGGCCGGCGCCGGCGGCCGTGATGTGGACGTCGTGCGCCTCGCCCTGCAGGACCCGTCCGCGATCGCGAAGCACCGCCACACGGCCGCGATCGACGAGGACGAGGACCGCGCCGCCTCCGGCGTCGTCGTCGACATCTCCCGCAAGCGCCTCATCCTGGACAACCAGACCGTCGCACTCACCTACAAGGAGTTCGAGCTGCTGCAGTACCTCGTGCTGCGTGAGGGCCGCACCATCGATCGCGCCGAGCTCATCTCGTCGCTGTGGAGCGGTGCGGACGAGGAGGACGTGCCGAACGAGCGCACCATCGACGTGCACGTGCGCCGTCTGCGCGCCAAGCTGGCCCGCTACGAGGACATCGTGCGCACCGTCCGTGGCGTCGGCTACCGCTTCGACCGCCACGCGGATGTCTCCATCCGCCACGCGAGCGCTCCCTCCCCCGATCTGTTCTGAGCCCCCGCCGCCCGGCGGCCGCACGCCGGGCACGCGATATCATCTGATTCGACCCTCGGTGACTGTTGACACAGGTTCCGCATGGAACGACTGAAGGTTTCTCGATGGCCGGGGAGTCGCCGCTCCCCGGCCATCGTTCCCACCTACGGCGGGTACCGCGAACGCGGGACAGGGTGGCGCGACAGGCCGCTATCGTGGAGCGCGTGACTGTCGAGATCCGCCCCGCCTCCCCCGACGACCATGCCGACCTGCTGGCCATCTGGCGACGGGCGGTGGAGGCGACCCACGACTTCCTCACGGCCGAGGAGGTGGACTGGTACGAGGGAATGGTCGCGGGCTATCTCCCGCAGATGACCGACCTCCGAGTGGCGGTCTCGGCGCCCAGCGCGGCACCGCTCGGCTTCATCGCTCAAGACGACGGCGAGATCCACATGCTCTTCGTCGACCCCGTCGCGCACGGTTCAGGCATCGGCACAGCCCTCCTCGAGACGATCGCCGCCGAGCACCCGATCCTCCGCGTCGACGTCAACGAGGACAACCGGAGCGGACGCACCTTCTACGCCGCCAAGGGGTTCGTCCAGACGGGCCGCTCGGAGCTCGACGGAGAGGGCCGCGCGCGCCCGCTGCTGCACCTTCGGCGAGCGTCCCCTGACCGGGGGCAGACCGACCGTGAGAGTTCCGTCGGGCGCTCATAGAAAACTCGCAGCAAAAATAACGACTTGATAACTAGATTCCGTTACCTCTTCGTTATATGGTTCAAGAGCAATGGTTGTTTGCTGTGGCAGCCATCGCGGAATGTGATTGCAGGACACTCTTGGTGCAAGGGAGAGGGCCGGCCGCTAGCCTCTGCGGCCGGCCCTCAATCTGTCTCCCCGCCCCTCCCCCTCCCTCCCGTGCTGGCACGGATGGTTCTGTCGGCGGATGATGAGAAGATGCGAATGCATTGAGACGCGTTAGAACCAGGAGGCAGGCGTCATGAGCAGCAGCGCCACGGGGACCTCTCCCGCCCGTCATCGCGTCACCGCCGTCGCGGCGTGGGAATCCCTGTTCCGGGCCCAGGTCGCGGTGATGCGATCCCTCGCGGCCGAGTTCCCGACGAAGGACATCTCGTTCAACGAGTACGACGTGCTCTTCAATCTGTCGCGCCAGCCCGACCGCCGGTTGCGGCTGCGCGACCTCAACAAGCACGTGCTGCTCACGCAGCCGAGCGTCAGCCGGCTCGTCGACCGGCTCGTGGCGCGCGGCCTCGTCGCCAAATGCCCGGATCCCGTGGATGCGCGCGGCACCCTAATCAAGCTCACCGACACCGGGTTCGAGATGTTCCGGAGCGTGGCCGTCGAGCACATGCAGACCATCACCAGCCGCGTCGGCGGCCGCCTCGACCCCGACGAGCTGGAGACGCTCGCCGCGCTCTGCGACAAGCTGCGCGGTGCAGCCTGATCAGCCCGGCACGGATCCCTCCACACCTGACGTTTCGGTCGCGACTCTCCCCAAACTGAGCGTCGCCCCGGGGAGCCGGCCATATCCCGCGCGTATCATGACGCGCATGGCCTCGACGACTCGCAGAAGATGGAAGTGGGCGCCTGCGCTCGTCGGATTCGTCGCGCTGAGCGGCATCGCCGGGGTCCTCGCCGCGGCCGCGGTGACCCCTGCCGTCGCCCTGACCGGCTCGGCCGCCGACTCGACCATCGGCGTCTTCGACGGCCTCCCCGAATACATCAAGGTCGAGCCGCTCGCGCAGGCCTCGACGATGTACGCGAGCTCCAACGGCCAGGAGGTCCCGATCGCGACCTTCTACTCCCAGAACCGCGTCGAGGTGGGCTGGGATGCGATCTCGCAGAACCTGAAGGACGCCGCGATCGCCACGGAGGACCCCCGCTTCTACGAGCACGGCGGCATCGACGTGACCGGCACCCTGCGCGGTGCGGTGCTCACGGCACTGCACAAGTCGGTGCAGGGCGGGTCGTCCATCACGCAGCAGTACGTGAAGAACATCCTGGTGCAGCGCTGCGAGAGCAAACAGCCCGACCTGACCGCGAGCGCCGAAGTGCAGAAGAAGCAGCTGGCCGCGTACCGGTCGTGCTACAACGACGCCACCGAGGTCGACCCGGCGCGCAAGCTCAAAGAGATGCGGTACTCGATCGGCCTCGAGAAGGAGTACTCGAAGAACGACATCCTGCAGAGCTACCTGAACATCGCGCTCTTCGGCGGTCGGGTCTACGGGGTGCAGTCGGCGGCCTCCTACTACTTCGGGGTCTCTGCGAAAGACGTCAACCTGCAGCAGGCGGCGACACTCATCGCCATCCTGAACAACCCGGACAACCTGCGCATCGACCAGCCGGACAGCAAAGAGAACGGCGCGGCCAACGGGTACAAAGAGACCCTCGACCGCCGCAACTACGTGCTCGACAGGATGCTCGTCAACGGCAAGATCACCCAGGCGGAGCACGACGCGGCTCGCGCGACGCCGGTGGAGCCCAAGATCACCCCGGTGCAGAACGGCTGCATGACGGCGCAGCAGTACAACGCCGCATTCTTCTGCGACTACGTCGAGCGCACCATCGAGCAGAACCCGACCTTCGGCAAGACGGACGACGACCGCACCAGCTTCCTGACCCGCGGTGGCCTGAAGATCTACACGACGCTCAACCTCGACCTGCAGAACTCGGCGCAGTCGGCGCTCAGCGCGTACATCCCGCCGACGAGCCCCAACCTCGACCTCGGCGCGTCCAATGTCTCTGTCGAAGTCGGCACCGGCCGTGTCATCACGATGGTGCAGAACAGACCGTACGACAACACCGCGCAGCCGGCGCCCGGGACCACGGCCGTCAACTACAACACGGACAGCGACTACGGAGGCTCACAGGGCTTCCAGACCGGATCCTCCTACAAGGCGTTCGACCTGCTCGAGTGGCTGCAGGAGGGCCACTCGCTCTACCAGACAGTCAGCGGAACGCAGCACACGTTCCCACAGAGCTCCTTCCACGCGAGCGACCCGTGCAACGACATCGGCGGTGCCCCGTGGAACGTCGCGAACGACGAGGGCGAGTCGGTCGGCAGCACGACGGTGATGAACGCGACGGCGCAGTCGATCAACACGATCTTCGCCAAGATGGCGACGCAGCTCGACCTGTGCGGCATCAAGCAACGCGCACAGGACCTCCTGGTCCACGGCGCCGATGAGTCGATCAACCCCTTCATGTCGAACCCCTCGTCGGTGCTCGGCACGAACTACATCGCCCCCTTGACCATGGCCACCGCGTACGCCGGCATCGCCAACAACGGCGTCGCCTGCAGCCCGGTCGCCATCGACAAGATCGTCGACGCCGACGGCGGCGAGCACGCCGTGCCCAAGACCCAGTGCTCCACCACGCCGATCGACCCGGGCGTCGCGGCGGCGGCCATCTACGCCCTGCAGGGCGTGCTGCGCGGCGGCGGCACCGCGTCCTCCGCCAATCCCGGCGACGGAGTGCCGATCTTCGGCAAGACCGGCACCACGGACGACTCGCTCGAGAACTGGCTGGTCACCTCCACCACGAAGACGGCGCAGGCGACCTGGGTGGGCAACGTGGAGGGCGCCGTCGCGCTCCGCAGCCAGCGGTTCCAAGGCGTGGGCGGCGGCAACGTCAAGTTCTCGATCGTCAAGCCGATCGTGGCCGCCCTCAACGCGGCCTACGGCGGCGGTGCCTTCCCGACCCCGCCGTCGAAGTACCTGTACTCGGCACCCGCGCCGAAGCCGAGCACGCCGACGAACCCCACCCAGCCGGGCACGGGGCAAGGCGGCGGCCAGGGCGGCGGCCCGGGCGGCGGAGGTGGCCCGGGCGGTGGACGCGGCTGATCCACGGCGGGTTTTGCCCCTCCCACAAGTGAAGAAACCTCCGTTATCGTTAGCGCGTGGGACGCACACCTGATCCGACGCGCAAGCCGGAGCTGCTGAGCCGCATCATGGAGCATGTGGCCACCGAGCCGCTGTCCCGCATGACCTTCCGCAGCCTGGCCACCGCGCTGGGCGTCAGCACCTATTCGTTCGTCTACCACTTCGGCTCCCGGCAGGAGATGATCGACGCCATCCTCGAGGAGGGTGTGCGACAGCAGAACGAGTCGCAGGTCGGCTTCGACATCGTGTCATTCGATCGGACGCAATTGCGCGACTGGTACCGCCAGGCGTTCCGTCACTCGCTCCGCGAGAGCAACCGCACCGGACTGCGCCTGCAGTTCGAGGCCGGGGTGCTCGAGCCGATCGACCCCGACCTCGGCACCCGGATCGGTACCGCCTTCAGCGAGTGGCGCGACACCGTTCGCGCGTGGCTGCGAAAGCAGGGCGTCGACACGCGCCGATCCGGCGTCCTGGCGCACGGGCTCGTGGACACGGCCGCGGGACTCCAGTTCGGCTTCCTGCTCAGTGACGACCGCACCGCGACGGTCGCCGCTTTCGACCTGTTCCTCGACCTGTTCCTGCGCGAGGCGCTGGGCGACTAGGGCGTGTCTGACACTGTCTTGGTCCAGGCGATGACGGCGTTGAGGACGACCGCGGCGCGATAGATGACGGCGTGCCTGTCGTACCGGGTGGCAAGGCCCTGCCCTTGTGCGAGGTGGCAGTAGCGGTGCTCGATCACGTTACGGTTCTTGTAGTCGGCGACGTCGAGCCCGACCGGGCGGCCGCCCCGCGATCCGCGCAAGAACTGCGCATCGCGATCATCACCTGGATCGAACGGACCTACCACCGGCGTCGCAGGCAAGCCCGCCTCGGCCGTTCGACGCCGATCGAGTTCGAGACCATCATGAACCGGAACCTGGCCCTCGCGGCCTAACCGAAACTGTCACCTCAACGCTCAGCAGTCCCGGGCTCCTGCCGGATAGGGGTTGCTTTCGGTTCCTGGAGACGTGCGACGGAACCGCCGTCACGCCATGCCCTCCGTCGAAGACTCCCTCCGGATGCGGCCTCAGAAGTAGCCTCGCCGCTCCAGAAGCGACACCGCCTCGTCGCGGCCCGAGACGCCGAGCTTCGCATACAGGCTGCGCGCCTGTGACTTGATCGTGTTGATCGACACATGGCCGTCCTGGGCGATCTGCGTGAGCGTGGCGCCGGAGCGCAGCCGATCGGCGAGAACCTGTTCCCGCGGCGACAGCCTCGGCATCGACGGCGGCTCCGCCGGATCGCGCGGCACGGCCTCGACCCGCGACGCGATCTCAGCGGCCTGCGGAGCCAGGTCGGGGTTCGCCTCCCTCAGCCGGTGCAGCAGCCTCAGCGTCTCGGCGTGCGGCAGCGTCAGGAGGGGCGTCGCCGAGCCGGACGACAGGATGTGGTGGAACGCCTCCGCGAACGACGCATCCGCGCGCGCTTCGTGTCCGAGCCGCTCCAGCGCGATGGCCCGGCGGAGAAGGAGGGGCGGCAGGGTGCGCAGGCAGTGCTCGGCACCCAGCCGGATACAGCCCGCCGTCGCCGCGAGCGCCTCCCGCTCCTGACCGAGCTGGAGGTGTGCCGAGGCGCGCTGCATGTCGAAACACAGGGAGTGGCTTCCGGTGGACGGGACGCCCTCCAGCAGTCGCAGCGCTCGACGCGGATCGCCACGCGCGAGGAGGATGTCGGCCTGCATCCCGAGGGCGAACCCCCGGACCATGTGCTGCCTCTGGTCGCCGGCCGTGCCGTGGGTGATCGTCGCCACGGCCGCGGCGGCCTGGTCGAGGCGACCGTCGACCAGGAGGGCCATCGCCTCCGCCGCACGAGCGGTGACCTCCATCGTCTCGTCCTCCGGGTCGATCGAGCGCACCCGCTCCGAGAGCGTCCGCAGCCGGGCGCTGTCGAACGCGGCTGACGCGACCAGGATCGCGGCAAGGAAGAACGGGTAGTCGTTGAACGTCGACTCTGCGCCTGCGCCGGTCAGATCCGCCACCGTCCCGCCCTCGCGGATCGCCCGCTCGGCGCCGTCGTATTCGCCGTTCATCGCACGGCAGACGGCCAGGAGGGCACGGCCACGGTGGACGATCCACGCATCGGCTTCTCGATCCGCGACATCCAGGGCTCGCAACGCGGACGATGCCCCCTCGCGTGACCAGCCGGCCGAGGCGAATGCTTCGGCGATGGCCGACCACAGCACGGCCTCGGCGCTCTCGACATCGCGTTCCTCCAGCACGGCACCCACCGAGCGCAGTTCGCGTCGCGCCTGCTCGACCGCGTCGTCCAGGCGCCCGAGCCGCGTCGACGCGATGATGACGGCAGCCGTCATGCGCCGGCTGACAGAGCCGCGCGAGCGTGGGATCGAAGCGGGATCGAGAAGTGCGACGTGCTGGAGCAGGAGCGGCGGTATGCGGGTCGCGCCCCGTTGCACCAGCTCGAGGAGTTCGTCGGCTGCGCGCACGGCTCCTGGCAGCTGGGGGCGCACACCCGTTCCGGAACTCTCGCCTCCCACGCCCGATTGTAAGCACGCCGCCACTGCACCTTCTCGCCACCGGCGCCCCCGATCGGTGAAGATTTCACCCCCGGATTCACCCCCTGGTCCACCCCGATCGCCGCGACGGCCCCACTCGGGGGCGCCACGCTGGAGGCGAGCCGGGGCGGCGTCTGTGGGACACCCGAAGACTTGCAGCAGCCGCCTCCCCCCGTAGCGGCTCAACGGCGCCCCCGGATTCGGGTTTCCGGGGGCGCCGGCCATCTGACAAAGTGAGCCCTACACACTCGAGGAGAGGTTCCCCATGTCCGCACCGTACCAACCTGTCCAGCCTGCGACCGCACCTGGCTCCGAGCGCTGGAACGTCCTCGCGATCGTGGGCTTTGTCGGCTCCTTCTTCGTCTCTCTGCTGGGCATCATCCTGGGCTTCATCGCCCTGTCGCAGATCCGGCGGACGGGTGAGCGCGGGCGCGGACTCGCGATCGCAGGCATCGTCATCGGGTTCGTCGCCGTCGTCGTCACCGTGCTCTGGCTGATCCTCGTCCTCGTCCTCTTCGCGAATGCGGCGGCGAACGGGCAGATCCAGGTCAACAACGGCTGATCCGCTCGGCGCTCCCCCGATGCTCACCGCGACGCTCGAGCCACGCCGTCAGGGACGAACGGACCGCCTGCTCGGCGCGCTCGGCGGCATCGTCTCCGCCCTCTTCGACGGGACGGCGGAGCACACGGGCGACTTCGACCTCGTGCTGCGGGACGGCTCGCATGAGCTGCACAGGATGGACGCCGGCGGGGCGGAGGAGGCGAACAGCCTTCTCGCCGCGGTGCGCGCAGACATCGCGAGCCGCCCGGCTGCCGAAGTGCTCGCCAGCTGGCGGGACCACGCAGGCTGAGCGACGTGCGGAACACCGAGTCGTCGACGCCGATCAGCAGCCGGTAGCGCGGCGGGCGTCGATTCGTGGTCTCCAGGTCACCCATCGCGACACGCTCCGCCGACGCCGGCACGGATCGCTCAGGTGGGACACCCCGCTAGGGGTCGAGAACAGACACCTTCAACGAGCCACGACTCCTCAGCTGCAGTTTCGGGAAACCGGGTCATGACCACTCGCCGGCGCTTGTCACTCAGGGCGTCAGCCCAACACGAGTCGGACTCGAACAGCACTGGGCAGAGCTCCAGGAGCTGAAGAAGCTGCCTGAGCCTGCTGATGCTCACACCAGGAAGTGAGTCAGCACGATGCGCCAGGGCTCGTCGCGGTCCTCCAGCTCGATCACCCGGCCGTGGTCCGCGAACGACCGGCCCTGCCACTCGCCGGTCCAGGTGATCGGCGAACCGAGCCTCCAGTCCGAGCGCACCTCGGTACCGAACAGGATCTCGGGATGCGCGCCGTTCGACGTCAGCACCTGCCAGACGGCACCCCTCGGCGCCGCGATCGTCACCTCTGCCCGCGCCACGAAATCGCCCATGACGGCCTCCCGCGACTCGCCGACCATCCCACACCCCGGCGGGGCGGCGCGCACGGGCGCGGGCTCCGGCCGGGGTCAGCGCTGCAGGACGACGGCCTCCCACGGCCGCAGCGACCCCGTCAGCCCGGCCGGGGCCGAGGTGCCGCCGGACGACAGCACCACCCGGGCGTCGCCCCACCCGGGAAGCGCGGTGTCGTCGTAGTGCGCCACGTCACCGGTCAGGTTCACCAGCACGAGCAGCGACTCGTCCGCCGTCGACCGCTCGTACGCGAAGATCTGCTCGTGGTCCGGCAGCACCAGCTCGAACCCGCCGACGGCGACCGCACGGGAGCGGTGACGGAGGTCGATGAGCGCCCGGTAGTGCGCGAAGACGGAGTCGTCGTCGGAACGCGCGGCCTCCGCGTTGATCTCGGTGAAGTTCGGGTTGGGGGCGATCCACGGCTCGCCGGTCGTGAACCCCGCGTTCGGGCCCGCGGTCCACTGCATCGGCGTGCGCGCGTTGTCCCTGCTCGTGCGCCGCAGGGCGGCGAGCACCTCGTCGGCGGGCTCGCCGAGCAGGTCGACGGCCTCGGCGTAGTGGTTGAGCGTCTCGATGTCGCGGAAGTCGTCGATGGTGTCGAACGGCACGTTCGTCATCCCGAGTTCCTCGCCCTGATAGACGTAGGGCGTGCCGCGGAGCAGGTGCAGCACCGTCCCGAGAGCCTTGGCCGACGCGACGCGGTGCTCACCGTCGTCTCCGAACCGGCTGACGACGCGCGGCTGGTCGTGGTTGTTCCAGTAGAGGCTGTTCCAGCCGACCTCGGCCAGACCCTCCTGCCACTGCGCGAGGTTGCGCTTCAGCTCGAGGACGGAGGCGCCGCGGTGGTCCCACTTGCCGCCGGGACCATGGTCGAGGTCGACGTGCTCGAACTGGAACACCATGTCGAGCTCGCCTCGGGCGGGGTCGGTGAAGCGGCGCGCCTCGGCGATATCGACCCCCGGCATCTCACCCACGGTCAGGTAGCGGTCGTCGCGCCCCGCGAACACCCGCTCGTGCATCTCGTGCAGGAACTCATGGATGCGCGGCCCCTGGGCGAAGAACGGATACGCGTCTCCGTAGAGACCGCCGGTGGGGACGACGCCGTCGGGGAGCGCGGTGTCCTTGGAGAGGAAGTTGACCACGTCCATCCGGAACCCGTCGACGCCGCGATCCAGCCACCAGTTCATCATCGCGTAGACCGCGTCGCGCACCTCCGGATTCTCCCAGTTGAGGTCCGGCTGCTTGCGGGAGAACAGGTGGAGGTAGTACTCGCCGGTCTGCTCGTCGAGCTGCCAGGCCGAGCCGGAGAAGAACGAGCCCCAGTTGGTCGGCTCCGCGCCGTGCTCCCCCGGCTGCGCACCGTCCCGCGGCGGCCTCCACCAGTACCAGTCGCGCTTGGGGTTGTCGCGGCTCGACGCCGACTCCACGAACCAGGGGTGCTCGTCCGACGTGTGGTTGACGACGAGATCCATCACGAGCTTGATCCCGCGCTCGTGCATCCCGGCCAGCAGCTCGTCGAAGTCGTCGAGGGTGCCGAAGAGCGGATCGATGCGCTGATAGTCGCTGATGTCGTAGCCGTTGTCATCGTGCGGGGAGGCGTAGATCGGCGACAGCCAGACCACGTCGACCCCGAGCGCTTGGAGGTGGTCGAGGTGCTGGATGACGCCGCGCAGGTCGCCGATGCCGTCGCCGTCGCTGTCCGCGAAGCTCCGCGGATAGACCTGGTACACCACCGCTGACTGCCACCACGTGTCGTTCACGCGCCCACCCTACTCGGCATCGGCCCGGCGTTGCGGTGGCGGCGAAGCGTCCCGGGCGGCGGCGGGCAGTGAGACGATGATGCGCGTGAAGCACGTGCGTATCGGCCTCGCGGCCCTCGTCACCGTGGCCGCGGCGGCGGGAGCCTGCGCCACGGTGTGGCTGGCCGTGAACGCGATCGCGGGACCGGCCGCGGCGACCCAGCCGGCCGTGCTCGCCACCGTTGTCGCCCTCAGTCTCGCCCGGCGCGATCTCGCGGGGCGGCGCGAGTTCGTCCGCTCCGCGGCGGCGCTGCCGCTCGTCGGAATGGCCGCCGCCGGTGTCGGCTGGCTGCTCGTCGATGTTCCTCCGCTGGGCGCCGTGCTCTTCATCGCCGGGATGAGCGTCCCCATCTGGCTGCGCCGGTTCGGACCGCTCGGCGCACGTGTGGGCGCGCTGATCGCCCTGCCGTTGACGGCCATGCTCGTGGTCCCCGCCGCTCCGGAGGCGCCGGGGACGCCGTGGTGGCCGGCCGCCCTGCTGGCAGCGGGCGCGGGAGCCGTTGCGACGCTCTGGGTGACCGCGGCGCGGGAGCTCCTGATGCGGCCGTGGCTGGGGCGCTCACAGCACGGGACGGCTCACCCGCCTCGCGCCACGCGTCCGACATCCCGCCCCTCGGAGGCGCGATCCGGTCCTCCGTCGCGGCGCCTGCCCGCGAGCACCCGGATGGCGGTGCAGATGGCGACGGCGCTGGCAGCGGCCTTCGTGACCGGCTGGCTGCTCTTCCCGTCGCACGCGATGTGGATCGTGCTCACCGCGTACATCGTGAACGCCGGCAACCGCGGGCGCGGGGATGTGCTGCACAAGAGCGGCCTGCGGGTGACGGGCGCCGTGGGAGGGACGGTGATCGCCCTGCTCCTGCTGTCGCTGCCGACCCTGGACGTGAGGACCACGACCCTCCTCGTCTTCGTCACGCTCTTCGCCGGAACCTGGCTGCGCGCGTACAGCTACGCGTACTGGGCGCTCGCGGTCACCATCATTCTCACCCTGCTGCAGCACGTCGCCGGCGCCGGCCCGGCCGCCGGAGAGGCCGGCCTGCTCGCCGAGCGCGTCGCCGCGATCGTCGTCGGCGCCCTGCTCGGCATCGGCGCAGCCTGGTTCGTCCTCCCCGTGCGCTCGTCCGACGTGCTGCGGCGCCGTCTGTCGGACTTGCTGGCCGCGCTGGCCGCCCTGGTCGGCGCCGACCGGTCCGCCCACGACGCGGAGGAGGACGAGGCGGCCTTCCGCTCGGCCCTCCGGCGGGTGGAGGAGCTCGCACCCGCGCACCGCGCGCGACGGCGGCTGGGCGCGAAGGGCATCCAGCCGATCGATTGTGTCGAAGCGGCGTGCGGACTCGGACCGGCAGTCGCGGAACGGGTCGAGGAGACGGACGACGACGAACGCGTGGACCTCGCCATCCGACGTGCGCGCGCGAGCCTGCGCCCTCCCTTCGACGCCGACGAGGTGCACCGTCGACTCGTCGGGCTCGCTGCCGCGCTCCGCGGCGGCACAGTAGCCTGAATCCATGCTCACCCCGCCGACCACCGCGAAGAAGCCGACCGAACGCGTCCACCACGGAGACGTCTACGTCGACGAGTACGAGTGGTTGCGCGACAAGGACGATCCGGCCGTCCTCGCGCACCTCCACGAGGAGAACGCGTACACGAACGCGCGCACCGATCATCTCGCCCTGCTCCGGGAGCAGATCTTCGAGGAGATCAAACGGCGCACGCGCGAGACCGACTTGAGCGTTCCCGTGCGTGAGGGCGATTGGTGGTACTACACCCGCACGGTGGAGGGGCAGCAGTACGGCATCCATTGCCGCGCTCCGATCGCCTCCCCCGACGACTGGGAGCCGCCCGCGCTCGATGACGCGGCGCAGGCCTCCGGCCTCCCGGGCGAGCAGATCCTCCTCGACGACAACGTGGAGGCGGAGGGCCACGACTTCTATGCGCTCGGCAGCTTCGACGTGAGCGCCGATGGCACGCGCCTGCTCTACGGCGTCGACACGGAGGGCGACGAGCGCTACACACTGCGGGTGCGCTCCCTCGTCGACGAGGGCACCGTCTTCCCCGACGAGATCGAGGGAACCGGTGCGGGAGCGCTCTTCGACCAGACCGGCGAGTACGTCTTCTACACGACCGTCGACGACGCCTGGCGACCGGACACGGTCTGGCGGCACCGAGTCGGCCAGGGCCCGGACGGCGAGGAGGACGCGCAGGTCTTCCACGAGCCGGACGAGCGGTTCTGGATCGGTGTCGGCATGACCCGCAGCCGCCGGTTCCTCGTCATCGAGGCGGGCTCCAACATCACGAGCGAGACCTGGCTGCTGCGCACCGACGACCCGGCCGGGGAGTTCACCGTCGTGTGGCCGCGCAAGGACGGCGTCGAATACGACGTGGAGCACGCGGTCGTGAACGGTCGCGACCGCCTCCTCATCGTGCACAACGACCAGGCGGTCGACTTCGAGCTGGTGAGCGTCTCCGCCGAGGATCCGCAGGGACCGCGGAAGACGATCCTGGCCCACGACCCCGGCATCCGCATCGAGGGGGTCGACGCGTTCCGCGACTTCGTGGCCGTCGAGTACCGTCGCGAGGGGCTCACCCGCGTTGCCGTCGCCTGCATCCCCGAGGAGGGGCGGTCCGACGACGACACCCTCCACGAGCTGCACTTCGACGAGGAGCTGTTCACGGTCGGAGTCGGCGGCAACCCGGAGTGGACGCAGCCGTCGCTCCGGCTCGGCTACGGCAGCTTCGTCACCCCGTCGAGCGTCTACGACTACGACGTGCGCACGCGCGAGCTGACCCTGCGCAAGCGCCAGCCCGTGCTCGGCGAGTTCGACCCGGAGCTGTTCGAGCAGAAGCGCGAGTGGGCGACGGCCGCCGACGGAACGCGCATCCCGATCTCCCTGGTCTACCGGAAAGACCTGGTCACCCCAGGCGAGCCCGCTCCCCTCGTTCTCTACGGGTACGGGTCGTACGAGGCGAGCATGGACCCATCGTTCGGCATCCCCCGCCTCAGCCTGCTCGACCGCGGCGTGGTGTTCGCGATCGCGCACGTGCGAGGCGGAGGCGAGCTCGGCCGGCTCTGGTACGAGAACGGCAAGAAGCTCCACAAGAAGAACACCTTCACCGACTTCGTCGAGAGCGCGCGCCACCTCATCGACGAGGGCTGGACCTCCCCCGCCCGCCTCGTCGCCCAGGGCGGAAGCGCGGGTGGCCTGCTCATGGGCGCGATCGCCAACCTCGCGCCGAAGTACTTCGCCGGCGTGCTGGCGGAGGTGCCGTTCGTCGACCCGCTGACGAGCATCCTCGACCCGTCGCTCCCGCTCACCGTGATCGAGTGGGACGAGTGGGGCGACCCGCTGCACGACGCAGACGTCTACGCCTACATGAAGTCGTACTCGCCGCTCGAGAACGTGCGCGCGACGCAGTACCCGCGCATCCTCGCGGTGACCAGCCTGAACGACACCCGCGTGCTGTATGTGGAGCCGGCGAAGTGGGTCGCGAAGCTGCGCGACGTCGCGGGCGCCGACGCCCTCCTGAAGATCGAGATGGCCGCCGGCCACGGCGGGGTGTCGGGCCGATACTCGGCCTGGCGGGAACGGGCGTTCTCGCTCGCCTGGATGCTGGACGTGATCGGAGCGCACCCGACGGGCGAGTGAGCGGGCCGAGCCGCGCCGTCCCCGGTGCGAACGCCGGCGTACGGGACCACCGCTGCGCGGCGCGCAGCGGCGCTCGTCCCGTGGCACCGCGCTCGCGACGAGTCGACGAGCGACACTCACCCCAGGTCGTCCGGGTCCTTGCCTGTTCGCTCCCCGGTCTCGAGCCCGGCGATCGCCGCGAGGTCGTCGGCGTCGAGCACGAAGCCGAAGACGTCGAGGTTCTCGCGGATGCGGGCGGGGGTGGACGACTTCGGGATGACGATGTTGCCGAGCTGGAGCTGCCAGCGGATGACCACCTGGGCGGGGGTGACGCCGTGCTTCGCGGCCAGCGCGTCGAGCGTCGGGTCGCCGAGCACGCGTCCGCGCGCGAGCGGCGACCACGCCTCCGTCGCGATGCCGTGCTCGGCGTCGTAGCGGCGCACCTCCCGCTGCGGCAGCCACGGGTGCAGCTCGACCTGGTTGACCGCGGGGACGACCTCCGTCTCGGTGGCGAGGCGCTCGAGGTGGTGGGTGTGGAAGTTGGCGACGCCGATCGAACGGGCACGGCCCTCGTGGCGGATGCGCTCGAGGGCGCGCCAGGAGTCGACGTACTTGTCGTGCTTCGGCGCCGGCCAGTGGATGAGGAAGAGGTCGACCGTGTCGAAGCCCAGACGGTCCAGGCTCGCGTCGAAGGACCGTAGCGTCGAATCGTAGCCGTTCTCCGTCCACCACACCTTCGTCGTCACGTAGACGTCGGTGCGATCGAGCCCCGAACGGCGGACCCCCTCGCCGACGCCCCGCTCGTTCTCGTAGAAGGCGGCGGTGTCGATGTGCCGGTAGCCGGCCTCGAGCGCCGCGACCACCGCGTCGGCCGTCTCGGCCTCCGGGATCTTGTAGACGCCGAATCCGAGCTGCGGGATGCTGCCGCCGTCGTTGAGAGGAACCTGGGGGATGCTCGTCATGGGTTCATTCTGCCGCGCTCCCGGCGTACGTGTGGGGCGACGAAAGGAGACATCATGACGATGGACGGACGTGCAGTGGCCTTCCTGGTGGGGCCGGAGGGCATCGAGCAGGCGGAGCTGACGGAGCCATGGAAGGCGGTGACGGAGGCGGGCGGAGTGCCGCGGCTGGTCTCGAAGGATGCCGGCGAGGTGCAGGCCTTCGAGCACCTGACCCCGGCGCAGAAGTTCCGCGTGGATGCGACGCTCGACGCCGTGTCGGCGGACGATTTCGCGGGGCTCGTGCTCCCGGGAGGCGTGGCGAACGGCGACCAGGTGCGGACGTTCCCTGGCGCCGTCGAGCTGGTGAAGCAGTTCGCGGCAGCGGGCAAGCCGATCGCCGTCATCTGCCACGGCGGATGGGTGCTGGTGGAGGCGGGAGTCGTCGACGGGCGGCGCCTCACCAGCTGGCCGAGCCTCCAGACGGACTACCGCAATGCCGGTGCGACATGGGTGGACGAGGAGGTCGTCGTCGACGACGGGCCGTTCACCCTGGTGTCGTCGCGTAAGCCCGACGATTTGCCTGCGTTCAACCGGGAGCTGGTGGCGGCGTTGGGCGGGTGATCCGCCGGACTCACCGGCTCAGCACGGACGAGCCCAGCGCACCTCCGTCGTCTGGACGTTCTCGCCGCCGACGATCTGAAAGTCGTCGACACCGCGATCGAACATGAATTGGAGTTCGCTCACGGGGATGCACCTGCCTGTGGTGAGGAGGAGCGGTCCACGGAGGCTCGACGCCAGGACGGAGACGCCGAGGGCGTCGGGGAAGCCGTAGCCGCTGGCCAGGAACGCAGTACGAGAGGCGGGAATCGACGCGGCGATCGCCGCAGCTGTCTCGAAACGATCCCCACCCGCCAAGCGGGTCACGTCGATACCGGTCCCGAGGCTACCGGCGACGCCATCGGTCACACTCGTGCGCCCGCCCGCGATCGAGACGCTCGTGGTGTTCCAGGAGGCCAGAGCGCTTCGGGTCGCCTCGTCGGCCCGCGCGAGGGAACCATCTGTCAGCACGACGGGCACACCCATCACTGCGGCCGCAGCGCCGGCGGAGAGCGCGTCGGCGAAGCCTCGCCCGGTCGCGAGGTAGACACGCGGAACAGAAGCTCCGAACGCCGTCTGCACCACCGCGCGCGACGTCTCGTAGCGGTCGGAGCCGAAGACCCGGGTCACCTCGGGAGCGAATGGGAGAGCCCTGAGCGAGTCCAGCACGCCGTCCGCGACGACAGCGGGACCGCCCACGACGACGATGCGAGGCGGATGGAGTCGCGTCAGTTCGGCGGCGATCCTCGGGTCCAGCGTGCCCGGCATGGTGAGCAGCAGCGTTCCGTGACCGGCTGCCGCGGCAGGACCCGCCGAGAGCGCGTCCGGGAAATCGACGCCCGAGGCCAGATAAGCGACCGGCGCACCGGCGGTCGCGTCCGGGAAGGCCGCTCGCGAGATCGCGATGGAGCTGTCGAAACGATCAGCGCCCGAGGTCACCGTGACGCGGTGGTCGGGATACTGGACGAAGATGTCGTCCGTCTGCTGCTCGATGGTCGCGCGCCCCGCTGCGCGCGTCGTGACGATCGCCTGCAGTGTCGCGCCGATGTCTTTGACAGTCGGGGTGTACGTCGCGGAGTTCGCCCCGGCGATCGGCTGAGCGTAGCCGGACGGGTCCGGTGCGTCGCTGTTCCAACGGAGCCAGGAGAACGAGTCGGTACCGCCGGTCTGCCCGGGGTCGACCTGAATCGGCGATCCGACCGTCGCGGACGTCGGTGCCTTCGCGTAGGACGGGCGGGCGGCTGGGACCGTGACGCTCGCGCAGCCCACCTGGACGGACCCGCCGGGCGGCATCGCGGCATTGAGGTTCCACATACGGGCACACACCGTCAGAGGGCCGACACTCGGGGCAGACGCCCAGCGCACGTCGAAGCCCTGGTTCGGCCCCAGCTGCGGATACGCTCGACGTACGTCCGGTCGCGCGACGTTGAAGTCCTCGCGCTCCGCCCATCCGATCGTGGTCGGCGAACCGCCAGCGGGCGTCGCCACGAGTTCGATGGCGGCCGTACCGGTACCGTTCTGCCACCCGTCGTTGAGATCGCCCGCCCACCCCTTCACATGAAGCGTCGGCTTCGGCGACGACTGAACGTAGCCGACGGAGATGCTGTCGATGTAACCGACGACGGCCGGCGGCTTGATGTCGAACGCCGCCGCGGGCATCACGGGCGCTGCTATCGCGGCGGCGACCGCTGCCCCGGCCACGACGGACACGACGATACGACGGCTGACTCTCATGCTGCGATCCCCCTCAACGCCTGCGTCGGCGCGGCGGTGACGGTCACCGCTCCGTCGAGCCTAGTCGTCGCAGCCCCCTCGGCTCAGGCCGCAGCGGTACCGCAAGAGGGGGCCAGCGGTCGACTCTGCGGAGCCCGGTGACCGGTCGCCGAGGACGCCGTCGGCGGTTCGTGAGTGTTTCCTGGCAATGGCGGCGACCGGGGTTGCGTGGTCCCGTGGAGCGCGGGAACGTGGCTGGCTCCTGGAGCCATCGAACGGAAGGAGAGCGCATGCTCACCCTCACTGAGAACGCCAGCACGATCGTCAAGACCCTCACCGACCAGGCGCCCGCCGACGAGGCGGGGCTGCGCATCAGCAGCAGCAACCCGGACAACACCGCCTTCGCCGCGGCCGTGTCGGAGGCCCCCGAGCCCACCGACCAGGTCGTCGACGCCGGAGGCGCCCGCATCTTCCTGGAGCCGCAGGCGGCCGACGCCCTCGACGACAAGGTGCTCGACGCGCAGGTCGACGAGCAGGGGTCCGTCAGCTTCGCGATCGGCGCGGTGGCCTGACCGCCCGAGTACGCAGAAAGTGCGCCGTCTCATCACGAGACGGCGCACTTTCCGTGTGTTCGGCGCTGCTAGGCGGCGGGCTGCGGTTCTGGCTCGGGGTCGGCCTCGGCGGCGGCGCCCTGGAACTGCGTCATGTAGAGGTCGTAGTAGGCCCCGCGGCGCTCCAGGAGCGTGGCGTGGTCGCCCTGCTCGACGATGCTGCCGTTCTCCATGACCAGGATGGTGTGCGCATCCCGGATGGTCGACAGGCGGTGCGCGATCACGAACGAGGTGCGGTCCGTGCGCAGCGCCGCCATCGCGTGCTGCACGAGCAGCTCGGTGCGCGTGTCCACCGACGAGGTGGCCTCGTCGAGGATGAGCAGCGACGGGTTCGCGATGAACGCCCGCGCGATGGTGAGCAGCTGCCGCTCGCCCGCCGAGACGTTGCCGCCGTCGGCCTCGATGACGGTGTCGTACCCGTCGGGCAGCTGGCGCACGAACCGGTCGACCATGGTGGCCTTGGCGACCTCCACGACCTCCTCGTCCGTCGCGTCGAGGCGGCCGTAGCGGATGTTCTCTCGGATGGTGCCCGAGAACAGCCAGGCGTCCTGCAGCACCATACCGACCTGGCCGCGCAGTTCGGCGCGCGACAGCTCGGTCGTGTCGATGCCGTCGAGGCGGATGGCGCCGCCGTTCAGCTCGTAGAACCGCATGATGAGGTTGACCAGCGTGGTCTTGCCCGCACCGGTCGGCCCCACGATCGCGACGGTCTGCCCCGGCTTCACGGCGAGGCTGAGGTCGCGAATGAGCGGCACGGCGGGGTCGTACGAGAACTCGACGTCCTCGAGCTCCACCCGGCCGTCGGCACGGGCGGGCAGATGCCGCGTCTCGTGGTCGGGTGACTGCTCCTCCGCATCCAGGAACTCGAAGGTGCGCTCGGCCGACGCGACACCGGACTGCAGCATGTTCGCCATGCCCGCGATCTGACCGATCGGCTGCGAGAACTCCCGCGAGTACTGGATGAACGCCGTCGCGTCGCCGATGGTCATCTGACCGGAGACCACGCGCAGCGCCCCGACGACCGCGATCAGCACGTACGACAGGTAGGAGACGAAGTTCATCGCCGGCATGATCATGCCCGACACGAACTGCGCACCGACCATCGAGCGGTACAGCTTCTGGTTGCGGGAGTCGAACTCCTCCAGCATCACGCCGTCGCGGCCGAACGAGCGCACGAGGTCGAGACCCGAGTACGACTCCTCGATGTGGCCGTTCAGGTTGCCCGTCGACGCCCACTGCTGTTTGAAGAGCTTCTGCGAGCGGCTGCCGATCACACCCGCGATCACACCCGAGAGCGGGATGGCGATGAGCGCGATCAGCGCGAGCTGCCACGACACGATGAACATCATGATCCCGATGCCGACGACCATCAGGACGGACTGGATCAGTTGAGAGAACGCCTGCTGCAGCGCGGTCTGGATGTTGTCGACGTCGTTCGTCACGCGCGACATCAGGTCGCCGCGCTGGCGGGCATCGAAGTAGCGCAGCGGGATGCGGTTGAGCTTGTCCTCGATGTCGCGGCGCAGCCCGTAGACCACCCGCATCACGAGGGCGTTGAGGATGTAGCCCTGCCACCACTGCAGCAGCGAGGCGACGATGTACATGGCGAGGACGATCATCAGCAGGCGGCCCAGCTCGACGAAGTCGATGCCGGTGCCCGGGATCAGGGTGCCCTTCGCGTCGATGGTGCCCACGGAGCCCTGGAAGATGACGTCGGTCGCGTTGCCCAGGATGCGGGGCGCGATCACCACGAGGGCGACCGAGACGACCACGAGCACCGTGACCCAGGTCATCCCGACCCACTCGGTCTTCAGGAGTCCGAGCAGGCGCTTGAACGACGTGTCTTGAGTCGCGACATAGGTCTCACCTGAGTCGCGTCTTAGGTCTCACGTGAAGAAGCCCTCGGCCATCGGCCGGGGGTTTTCTCGTTGTTGCGCCAGTAGCTGCGGGTGGGGTCGATGGTGTGGGTGGAGAGGATTTCGCCGGTGTTCAGGGCGATGACGGTGACGGTGGTGTCGTCGGCGAGGGCGAGGATGCGGGTTCCGCGGTGGTGGTAGCCGATGCCGAGGTGGTGCATTCGGCCGGCGCGGCGGAGGCTGACTTTGCCGCCTGTTCCGACGAGGTCGTAGCGGATGCGGTAGTGGCCGGGGGTGCGGGCCTGGGCGGGGAGCGCTTTCGGGGTGGCGCGGAATGCTTGCCCGGGTGTCTGCCGGTTCAGGGCGCGGTGGGGGCGGTGCTCGTTGTAGTGCTCCCGGAACGCGTCGAGCTGAGTCTGGAGCTCGGTCAGGGTGTCGGCGGCGGGCCGTGCGGTGAGCCAGCGTTTGAGGGTTTGGTGGAAGCGTTCGATCTTGCCTTGAGTTTGCGGGTGGCTGGGTGAGCCGTTCTTCTGGGTGACGCCGAGCAGGGGGAGCAGGTATTCGAAGGCGTTGCGGCCGCCGCCGAACCGGGCGGTGTAGACCCTGCCGTTATCGGTCAGGGTGGAGGCAGGGATGCCGTGCCGTTCGGTCGCGGTCAGGAAGCTGGTGACCACGTCGTCGCCGGTGACCGGGCGGTGTGCGGTGCAGGAGAGCAGGTAGCGGGAGTGGTCGTCCAGCCAGTTCAGGATCTCGATATCGGTGCCATCGGCCAGGCGCCAGTGGGTGAAGTCGGACTGCCAGGTCTCGTTCGGTTGCGCGGCCTGAAACCGGAGGTAGGAGGAGCGGGGCCGTTTCCGGGGTTCCGGGGTGATGAGCCCGGCGGTGTGGAGGGTCCGGCGGATCGTCGAGGTCGACGGAGCCTGCAGGTTCTCCTGTTCGAGGTGCCAGGCGATGGTGACCGGGCCGGCATCCAACCCGTTCCCGATCAGCTCAGCTCGCAATTGCAGGATCCGTTCCCGGACTTCGTCCGCGGTTCGCTGCGGGCTGGTGTGCGGGGCTCGGGAGCGCGGTTCGACCGCGTCCAGGCCGCCGTCTCGGTAGCGTGCGAGCAGCCGATGCAGGTGCCGGCGGGAGAACCCGTACTCGGCAGCTGCCGCCGTCACGGTGAGCTGTTTGGACACGATCTTCATCACGGCGACCCGAGCCTTCGACATGCCACCGACTGTGACGCATGTCCCGACTCACCAGGGACCTATCAACTGAGACCTATGTCGTGAACCCAGACAGGCGCTTGAACGACGGCCAGAAGTTCTCGGCCTTGCGGGCCGGGGCGTCGCCGAACATATCGCCGTCGGAGGCGGACGGCTCGTACTCGTAGTCGACCTCCTCGAGGGTCGCCTCGACGGCGGACTCGTGCGCCGCGCGGTCGGCCGTGCTCTGCTTCTTCGGCCGTCTGGCCAGCTTGTCGCGCGCCATCTCAGGCCACCTCCAGGCTCAGCTGGGACTCGACGATCTCGCGGTACGTGTCGCTCGTCTCCAGCAGTTCGTCGTGGGTGCCGCGTGCGACGACCGTGCCATCGTCGAGCACGACGATCGTGTCGGCCTCGCGGATGGTCGACACCCGCTGCGCGACGACGATCACGGTCGCGTCGCCCGTGGACTCCGCGAGCGCGGCGCGCAGCCGCGCGTCGGTCGCGACGTCGAGCGCTGAGAACGAGTCGTCGAAGAGGAACACCTTCGGCTGGGCGACGAGCGCCCGCGCGATGCAGAGGCGCTGACGCTGACCGCCGGAGACGTTCGTGCCGCCTTGGGAGATCCGCTCGTCGAGGCCGTGCTCCTTCGCCCGGACGAAGTCCTCGGCCTGGGCGACGCGCAGCGCCTCCCACAGCTCGTCGTCCGTCGCGTCCGGTCGCCCGAAGCGGAGGTTCGTCGCGACCGTGCCCGAGAACAGGTAGGGACGCTGCGGGACGAGCCCCAGCTGACCGGCCAGCTGCTGCCGGCTGAGGGTGTCGACGGAGACACCGCCGATCCGCACGTGACCACTCTGCGGCGTGAACAGGTTGGCGATCACCGACACGAGCGTCGACTTGCCGGAGCCGGTGGAACCGACGATCGCGGTCACCTTCCCGGGCTCCGCCGTGAACGACACATCGCTGAGCACCGGCTTCTCGGCTCCCGGATAGCCGAAGGTCACGCCCTCGACCTCGACGCGGCCGTCGGCGGGGAGCTGGGCGCCTCCTGCGCTGCTCTGCTGCGACGGCGTCGCGCTGAGCACCTCGTCGATGCGCTCGGCGCACACCATCGCGCGCGGGATCATCATGGCCATGAACACGCCCATCATCACCGCGGTCAGGATCTGCAGCAGGTACTGCAGGAACGCGGTGAGCGCGCCGATCTGGATGTCGCCCGCGTCCACGCGGTGGCCGCCGAACCACAGGACGGCGGCGGTGGCGGCGTTGAGGATCAGCATGATGACCGGGAACATCAGCACGAAGATGTTGCCGACGCGCACGGAGACCCGGGTCAGCGCGAGGTTCGCGTCGTCGTAGCGCACGCTCTCGAACCGCTCGCGGACGAACGCGCGGATGACGCGGATGCCGACGATCTGCTCCCGGATGACGCCGTTGACGCCGTCGATGCGCTCCTGCATCTCACGGAACAGCGGGAGGAGCAGCCAGACCAGGACGCCGACGACCACGAACAGCACGGCCACCGAGACCCAGATGAGCCACGAGAGACCGGCGTCCACGTTCACCGCGAGGATGATGCCCGCGATGCACATGATCGGCGTCGACACCATGAAGTTCAGCGTCAGCAGCACGAGCATCTGCACCTGCTGCACGTCGTTCGTGTTGCGGGTGATCAGCGTCGGCATGCCCCAGCGGGCGAGGTCGAGCGACGGGAGGGAGTCCACCGTGCGGTAGAAGGAGCGGCGGATGTCGCGGCCGACCGACATCGACGCGCGGGCGCCGAAGTAGGTCGCGGCGATCGCCGCGATGACCTGCACGAAGCAGACCAGGAGCATCATCCCGCCGGTCGACCAGATGAAATCCGTGTCGCCGTTGACGATGCCCTTGTCGATGATGTCCTTGTTGAGGGTCGGCAGGTAGAGGGCGGCGAGGGTCGCCACCAGTTGGAGGAGCACGACCGCGAGCGCCGAGCGCCAGTAGGGCCGGCCGAAGCGGAATGCCATTCGGAGAAGTGTCACGAGAGTTCCTGAGTGTCGCGATGCTGGTGAGGTGCCGGGACGGCGGGGCGCGGAGTCCCCAGTGAAGCACAGCGCCGACGGGCTCGTCGCCACAACGCCGCTGTTGAGTGGTCTCGAACAGCGACTACGGTAGCGCGGGCCGCCGACTTCCGAACCCGGAGGGGGTCTACGAGCCGACGCTATGCCGACGTGCGGTCACTTTATGACCGCAATGGTGATCGATCGGTGAAGGCGGAGGTCAGGCCGGCGTGTACAGGAGGTGCAGCACACCGTTGTCGTAGGCCTCGGAGTGCCGCAGCTCGAGCGCGGCCCGCGCCGTGCCCTCCGGGAACAGCCGCGCGCCGGTCCCGAGCACGACCGGATACACGAAGAGGTGCAGTGCGTCGACCAGCCCGTCGGCGAGCAGGGAGCGCACGAGCGTGCCGCTGCCGCTGATGTAGATGCCGGAGGTCGACTCCTTGAACTCCCGGATGCGGTCGGCGTCGTACGCCCCGAGCGAGCGGGAGTTGCGCCAGGTGGCCTCCGCGCCGGCGTCGTCGAGAGTGCCGCTGACGACGGCCTTCGTCGAGTCGTTGAAGAACGGAGCGCCCGGGTCTTCGGCGGCGGTGCGTGTCGACCACGCCGGCGCGAACATCTCGAACGTGGTGCGGCCGAGCAGGATGGCCTCCGAGGCGCTCGTGATGCGCGCGAGATCGTCGCCCATGGCCGGGTCGAAGCCGTAGTCGAACGTCCAGCTCGGATCCTGGAACACCCCGTCGAGCGAGACGAACTCGTGCACTGCGATGGCGCCCATGGCCTCCCCTTCCGCCTGCGACCGACGCCGGCCGGCCGCTGCCGACCAGCTTAGGGCAGGACGGCGGACCCGAGCGCTGCTCGCCCGAGCTCAGAGAGCGAGCGCGTGCTCCCGCCCGGGAAAGACCGTGGGCGTCTCGACCAGAAAGGTGTAGACGACCTCCGTCGCGGAGGACCCGTGGCGGAGCCAGGATCTGCTGTGGCCGCCGCCGAAGTCCACGACGATGAGATCGTGCGGTCGCTCGGAGTCGAGGACGGAGACGAACCGCTGTGAGCCGGAGCCCGCGGGACCGACGAGGAGAGCGGTGTAGTGGCGGTCGGGGACGGCGGCCGCTGGGGCGGTCGTCTCCAGTTGGTCCGCGGTGAGCCGGAGGACGCTGGGCACCCGGGGCGGGCGCTGTTCGGAGTGTGCAGAGGCGGACATGGGTCTCTCCTTCGATGACAGGACAAGGACAGGACGGGGTGAGCGGGACGCCGCCATCGGTGGGGACGACGTCCCGCTCGGCTCCGGCGGCGCGTGGACGGCGCCGTGTCGTCCGGAGGGTCTGATCACCAGCGGCGCTCGACCTCCTCGACATGGCCGAACACCTGGGAGAAGACGATCGTGTCGCCATCGGGGAGACGGATACGGCCCTCGTAGTGGCCGAAGCAGGTGTCACTACGGCTCTTGATCAGCCACCGGTCGAAGATCTGCCGGGAGTGGTGCTGGGGGCGGAAGACGATGTCGACGTCGGGACCGGTGATCGTCCAGGGAGCGGTCCAGTCGGCGCGGTCGTAGCGCCAGTCGAGGTGGTTGCCGATCTTGTGCAGTCGACCGTCGAGCCGCACCCAGTTCTCGGTCGACGGGGTCCCATCGGTCCACTTTCCGCCGAGCTGGAGTCCCAGAGCGCGGCCCTCGGCGGTGGTGCCGACGCCGGCTCCCCAGTTCCAGAGCGTGAAGTAGGGCCAGCGACCGCGTCCGCGGTCGTGCACGGCGGTCGCCGTCTCCGGCTCGATCCGATGGGTGACACCGTCCGCCACGACGACACCCTCCGCCGCGAGCGCGTTGTCCTTCTTCGTGTACTGGAACACCCGCGGCCCCCACGGCACGACGACCCCCATGGACTCGTGGTCGGGCGCGGCAAGCACGCGGATGTCGGCCTGGATGCGCTCCGACTCGGCGTGGAGGACCGTGCCGGCTCCGTCGGGGGTGAGACGGACGAGCACGTCGCGACGGCGGGCCTCCATCGGCTCCGCATTGCGCGCGTCGCGCAGTCCGCCGAGGCGGGGCAGCCAGCTGTTGCCGCCCTGCCGGATCTCACGATAGCCGTCGCGGTCGGTGAAGGTCACCGACACGTTGGCACGGTAGTCGTGGTTGGAGATGTTCATCGTCACGATCGAGGTCGGCGTCGTGATCGCCCAGTACTCGAACCGCTTGTTGCGCCCCCATCCCGGCAGCGCGGTGCGGTGCAGAGCGTGCCTGGTCCAGCCGACCGCCTCCGGATTGAGGGTGCCGCCGGGAGCGCACAGGTCGACCGGACGGACGATCTCACGCTCGGCGACAGGCTCGCCGCCGGGGGCGACGGGGCGCAGGGGAAGTCTCACGAGACGTCCTTTCTGTCAGTGGGGTTGGCTGATCGACGGTGGTGGAGGGCGTGGATCATCCCTTGGTCGCCCCGTCTGCGAGGCCGCGGATGAGCCATTTCTGCACCAGCATCGCGAGGATCACCACGGGGACCACCGTGAGCATCCCCGCCGCCGCGAGTGCACCCCAGTTGGCACCGTGCTCGGTGTCACCGGCCATACCGGCGATCGCGACGGGGACGGTGGTGGCCTTGCGATTGGTCAGGACGAGGGCGAAGAGCAGTTCCTCCCAGGCGAGGATGACGCTGAAGATGAACGTCGAGACGAGGCCGGGCGCCGAGATCGGGACGATGATGCGGAAGAACGCACCCATCCGCGAGCAACCGTCGAGCATCGCCGACTCCTCCAGCTCTTTCGGCAGCGCCAGGAAGAACCCTCGCATCAACCACATGACGTACGGGATGACGAAGGAGCAGTACGCGAGGATGAGCGTGATGTGGGTATCGGTGATGCCCAGAGTGCGTGCGACGAGGAACAGCGGCACGGCGAGGGCGATCGGCGGGACGCCGCGCGAGGCGAGGATGAGAACACCGATCGTCGCCGCTCCGCGTATGCGCAGCCGGGCGAGGGCGTAGCCCGCCATCGCGCCGGCCACGAGCGATACGATGCCGG
Source organism: Leifsonia sp. ZF2019 (assembly GCF_019924635.1). Taxonomy (NCBI): domain Bacteria; kingdom Bacillati; phylum Actinomycetota; class Actinomycetes; order Micrococcales; family Microbacteriaceae; genus Leifsonia; species Leifsonia sp. ZF2019. Next base: position 545,964 of record NZ_CP065037.1, on the reverse strand, counting down.
CGCCGAGCGCGACGACGACGGTGTTGAGCATCTTCGGCCCGAGTCCGTTCGCCGTCCACGCCTGCACGTACTGGCTGAGAGTGGGCTCGAAGAAGACGGTCGGCGGGACCGTGAAGATGTCGCGCTGGTATTTGAACGAGGTGATCAGCATCCACACGAGTGGAAGCAGGAACACGCCGCACACGATCACCCCCGACCAGATGCGGATTCGGCGCCCGCGTCGCGCGGCGGACGCGCGAGACGAGCGGCGGCGCAGGGGCGCGACCGGTCGGCCGTCGCGGGGCGGCGACGCGTGCGGTGTCTTCAGTGCGGTGGTCACAGCCGGTCCTCCAGCTTCTTGCTCCCCCACAGGAATGCGAGGGTCAGCAGGGTGGTGAGGACGAGGACGATCACGGCCATGGCCGACGACTCGCTGAACCGGAGGAGCCGGAACGCCTGCTGATAGATGTACAGGTTGACGACGTTCGTGGCCTGGCCGGGACCGCCGTTGGTCGTGGCGAGAACGATGTCGAACATCTTGACCGCGCCGAGCCAGCGAACGATGAAGGTGGCGGCGATGATCGGCGCCAGCATCGGGAGGCTGATCCGCCAGAGGGTCTGCCACCAGTTGGCGCCGTCGACCGCGGCAGCCTCGAAAACGTCCTTCGGCAGAGCGAGAAGTGCTGCGGAGGCGATGAGGGCGACGAACGGCACCGATCTCCAGGTGTCGATGATCACGACGCTGATCATCGACATCGTCGCGTCGCCGAACCAGTTGACCGGCGGGAGGCCGACCAGGCTCGTCATCCAACCGACCACACCCCAGAGCGGGTCGAGCAGCATCTTCCAGATGCCGCCCGACACCACGGGCGCGACGACCATCGGGATGAGGAAGAGGGCGCGGACGACTCCGCGCCCTCTCCATTCCGCGTTCATCACGAAGGCGATGGCGAACCCGAGCACGATCTGCAGCGGCAGGGCGAGGAGCAGATAGACGCTCGTCACCGCCAGCGAGTTCTGGAACGACTCATTGGCCAGGGCATCCGTGTAGTTCTCGAGACCGACCCAGCTCCCGGGGCCGAAGGAGGCGAGGTCGAAGTGCGAGAGGCTGATCTGCAGCGTGTACAGCAGCGGGTAGGCGAGCACGGCGGCCAGGAGCACCGTCGCGGGGATCATGAAGGACCACCGGCTCACCAGGTCCCGCGCGAGGACGGACGCCCGCGAGCGACCTCCGCTCCGTTGCGGGCTGCGTTGCTTCGAGAGTGCGACCGACATGGGCTATTTCAGGAGCTCCTCGATCTGCGTCTTCGCCTTGCCCAGCGCGTCGGAGCTGGAGATCCCTCCGAGAACCGCGGCGCTGGTCTGGTCGGCGAGGACTTCCTGGATGGCATTCGACTCCGGCGAACGCGGCCGCCACATCTCGCCCTTCGCGGCGACGTCGTAAGCGCTCTGCAGGGTGTCGAAGACCGGTCGCATCCACGGCTGGGCCGGGGTCGATGCGAGGGTCGACGACCGCGCGGGGAACGAGCCGAAGGTGTCGGTGCAGAACCGCTCGCCATCCCGGGAGCTCATCCACTGCAGGAAGGTCCAGGCCGCCTCCGGGTGTGCCGAGTTCTTGAAGACGGCGCCGCTCCAGATGCCGCGGTGGGTCGAGGGTCCGGCCGAGCCGGCCGGCATCGTCTGGATACCGACCTGCTCGGGCGTGAGCGTGGTGACGGCCGGGTCGACGGCGGCGCTCTTGTAGGCGCTGCCCCAGGTGAAGATCGTCGCGATCTTGCCCTGGCGGAACGCGTCGAGGGGCTCGGTGTAGTTATAGGACTCCGCTCCCGGCGGGGCGTACTTCAGAAGGTCCACCTGGGTCTGCAGGGCGGCCGCGCCGGCTGCGGTGTCGAAGGCGGGCTTCATCTCGTCGGTGAACAGCTTTCCGCCGTTGGAGTTGAGGACGGCCTGCCAGAAAGGCGGGGAGAGCACTCCCTTCATCCAGGTGAGGCCGACGGCCCACGAGTCGGGCTTGCCGTCCCCGTCGGTGTCCTGGACGAGTCGCGGTGCCTGCTTCATGTACTCGCTCCAGGTCAGGTCCGGCGTCGGCTCAGGGACCCCCGCCTTCGCGTAGAGGTCCTTGTTGTAGAACATGAGGAGCATGTTGGAGCGCAATGGGACGCCATACTGCTTGCCGTCCCATTCGCTCGCGGCCAGCGGCGCCGAGTTGAAGTCGGACCAGTCGTAGCCCTTCTCGGTCCACGGGGCCGCATCCTTCGTGAGATCGAGGAGCACACCCGCCTGGGCCAGCTGCGGGGTCCACGGGTCGTCGAGGGTGATGAGGTCGTACTGCGGATCGGTGTCGGTTCCGTTGAGCATGCCCTTGGCGAGCAGTTCTGTGTAGGGGACCGCATCGATCGTGACGTCGACGTAGGGATACTTCTTGTTGAACTCCGGGACCAGCTGCTCTTGCCACTGCTGGGCGAACGCATCGTTCGACATCATGGTGATCGCGACGTGCTTCTCGGCTGTGCCGAGTCCGCCTCCGTCAGCGGGTGCGGACGTGCGCTCGTCGGAGCCGCACGCTGTCAGCCCGGCCAGCGCGACAGCAGCGGCGAGGGCCGCTCCGAGCGCTCGTCGACCGGATCGGGGGAATCGGGTCATGGTCCATCTCCTCGTCATTGTGGAAGACTCGCGGGCCGGTGGGGTATCGACGTTGCACGGCCCGCGCAGGAGCCACTCAAGCAGAGTTCAGCCGATCTTGCAACGTGGAAACATTAAGATCTCGCAACGTTGCAACATTTCAGCCGCTACGATCGGGAGAGTGAGTAGCGAGACCCCCCGGCCCGGACGGCGATCGGGCGCAGCCCCGACCCTCAAAGATGTCGCTGCGGTGGCCGGCGTGTCATACCGCACGGTCTCCAACGTCGTGAACGGCCACCGCTACATCAGTCAGAGCACCCGCGAGAAGGTCGAGGCGGCCATCGCTCAGCTCGACTACCGACCGCAACTCGCCGCCCGTCAGCTCCGCAGTGGCCGCAGCAACCTCCTGACGCTCTCGGTGCCCTTCATCTCGCACCCGTACTTCGCCCAGCTCGCCCACGCCGTCGTCGGCCAGGCCGAGAGAGTCGGGTACGACGTCGTCATCGACGAGACGCGCGGCATGCTCGAGCGCGAGCTGCGCGTCGCCGCGGGATTCCGCGCCATCCTCACCGACGGGATCCTCTTCAGCCCGCTGACCATCGATCTGGAGCGCTTCGAGGCCGAGCGCGGCCCGACGCCGCTCGTCCTTCTCGGCGAGCGCTTCCGCAGCGACCGCATCGACAGCGTGGTCGTCGACAACGTCCGCTCCACGCACGACGTCACCCGCGCGCTCATCGATGAGGGTCGGAGCCGGCTCGCCTTCCTGGGCGACGTCGAGTCGGGCACGGTCGGCGCGGCCCCTGCCGATCTGCGCCTGGCCGGCTTCTCGCGAGCGCTCGAGGACGCCGGCCTGCGTCCGGCGCGGATCGTCACGGTCGCCCAATGGGACCAGGTGAACCCGCACGGCGACTACTCCCGCCAGGAGGGATACGACCGCACGACGGAGCTCATCGCCCGCGGCCTCGACATCGACGGCCTGGTGTGCGCCAACGACCTCCTCGCGATCGGCGCCCTGCGCGCGTTCCGGGAACACGGGATCGCCGTCCCGGAGCAGGTCGCCGTCGTGGGCTGGGACAACACGGCCGAAGCCGCGTACAGCGCGCCCAGCCTCACCACCGTCGCTCCCGACATGGACGAACTCGCCCGCCTCGCGGTCGCCGCCATGCTCCGCCGCCTGGACGACCCGGAGGCGCCGACACGCACGTCGGTCGCCCCCTACCAGGTGGTGCGCCGCGACTCGACCGGCGCGCCCGCACGAGGTGAGACGTGACGGGACGCCGCCTTGCTGCACCGGGATGCCGCGGTTAGCATCGGCCGCGAGGGAGGCACGCCATGACGTCCGAACGCTTCGTCCACGAAGGGACCACGACCCCCGCCTACACCGGGAGGCTCTCCCGGCAGGCTCCCCCCGACCGGTTGCCCGACGAGGCGACGGACCCAGACAGCGTGTACCGGCTCATCCACGACGAGCTGCTGCTCGACGGCAGCTCCCGGCTCAACCTCGCCACCTTCGTGACGACGTGGATGGAGCCGCAGGCCGAGGTGCTGATGGCCGAGTCGTTCGACAAGAACATGATCGACAAGGACGAGTATCCGTCGACCGCCGCGATCGAGCGCCGCTGCGTGTCGATCGTCGCCGACCTGTTCCACGCCGAGCCCGGACAGCCGACCGGCACCTCCACCATCGGGTCGAGCGAGGCCGTGATGCTCGCCGGGCTCGCACTCAAATGGCGCTGGCGGGCCCGGCGCGGGCTGAGCGGCGGCGGCGCACCCAACCTCGTGCTGGGATCGAACGTGCAGGTGGTGTGGGAGAAGTTCTGCCGCTACTTCGAGGTGGAGCCGCGGTATCTGCCCGTCGAACACGGCCGGTACGTCATCACTCCCGAGCAGGTGCGGGACGCGGTCGACGAGGACACGATCGGCGTCGTCGGCATCCTGGGCACAACCTTCACCGGCGAGCTGGAGCCGATCGCCGAGATCTGTCAGGTGCTCGACGCCCTCGCGGACAGCGGCGGACCGGATGTGCCGGTGCACGTGGACGCGGCGAGCGGAGGGTTCGTCGTCCCCTTCCTCGACCCCGACCTCGAGTGGGACTTCCGACTGCCGCGCGTCGTCTCCATCAACGTCAGCGGCCACAAGTACGGCCTCACCTACCCGGGCATCGGCTTCGTCGTCTGGCGGTCGCCCGACCATCTGCCGTCCGAGCTCGTGTTCGAGGTGAACTACCTCGGTGGCGAGATGCCGACCTTCACGCTCAACTTCTCCCGCCCCGGCAACCAGGTCATCGGGCAGTACTACAACTTCGTCCGACTCGGGCGGGCCGGGTACACGGAGATCATGACGGCGCTGCGGGACACCGCCGTCACCATCTCCGCCGGCCTCGCCGCCGTGCCCGACCTGCGGGTGCTGACCGACGGCACGGCGATCCCCGTCATCGCTTTCGACGTCGCTCCGGGATCGGGCTTCACGGTGTTCCAGGTCTCGCACGAGCTGCGAGCCCGCGGCTGGCAGGTGCCCGCGTACACGATGCCGGCGAACGCGGAGGATGTCGCCGTGCTCCGGATCGTCGTGCGCGACGGCTTCAGCGCCGAGCTCGCCGACGCCCTGGTGGCCGATGTGCGCGCGGTGTGCGCCGAGCTGCGGACGGGCGACCCGACCCGCATCCCGAAGACCGCTTTCGCGCACTGAACGTGCCGGTCGTGGCCGGTCTCGGTCCGCCGACCGCTCACATTGCACTTTCAGCTTGAAGGTGCAAACTTTCACTTCGTGAACGAGAGTGCAATCTCTACGCGAGAGCGGCGCAAGGCCGAGACGGCCCGCGGACTCCGCGAGGCCGCGCGAAGGCTGACCATCGAACGCGGGCTCTCCGGCTTCACCGTCGAGGAGCTGTGCGAGGAGGTCGGCGTCTCCCGCCGCACCCTCTTCAACTACTACGCCTCCAAGGAGAACGCGGTCATCGGCATCCCGGTCGACCTCGACGAATCCGGCGCCGCCGAACGGTTCCTGGCCGAGGGGCCGCGTGGGATCGTGCACCTGCTGGACGACCTGATCGCGCTGCACCTCGCGCGCTGGGACTACGGCGGACTCACCGCCGCCGACATCCACGAACTGCTCCGCGCCGTCGACCGCGAGCCGCGGCTCGCCGCCCACATGCTGAAGATGGCGGGCGAAGGCGAGCGGGAGGACATCCTGCTCGTCGAACGCCGCGAAGGGCTGCCCCGCGGCGACCTGCGAGCCGCTGCGGCCGTGCAGCTCGCCGGCGGACTACTGCGCGCGAGCGCCGAGGAGTTCTTCCGCCCCGAGACCTCCGACGACCTCCCGGACATCATCCGGCGACGCATCGCCGCGGTCCGCGAGCTCTTCGCCTGAGGCCGGCCGACCCGGCGCCCCCGCATCCCACCGCACCACCCGAGAACGAACGCACCACCCGAGAACGAACGGACCCCATGACCGCCACCGCGCCTGCGCCGCTGCTGCTGACCAAGCGGCGCATCTGGATCATCTTCAGCGCCCTGATCGCCGGGATGCTGCTGAGCAGCCTCGACCAGACGATCGTCTCCACCGCCATGCCGACGATCGTCGGCGACCTCGGCGGCGTCGAGCACCAGGTGTGGATCACCACCGCCTACATCCTCGCCACCACCATCGTGATGCCCGTCTACGGCAAGCTCGGCGACGTGCTGGGCCGTCGGTGGCTCTTCATCATCGCCATCGCGATCTTCACCGCGGCGTCCATCGGCTGCGCGTTCGCGGGCGACTTCTGGACGTTCGTCGTGTTCCGCGCCATCCAGGGCCTCGGCGGCGGCGGGCTCATGATCCTCTCGCAGGCGATCATCGCCGACATCGTCCCCGCCAACGAGCGCGGCAAGTACCTCGGCCCGCTCGGCGCCATCTTCGGCCTCTCGGCCGTCGCCGGCCCGCTCCTCGGCGGCTTCTTCGTCGACCACCTGACCTGGCAGTGGGCGTTCTACATCAACATCCCGGTCGGCATCGCCGCCCTCGTCATCGCGATCGTCGCGCTCACCCTGCCGAGCAAGCGCGCCACCCGCCCGATCGACATCCTGGGCATCCTCTTCCTCTCGATCGCGACGACCTGCCTGATCTTCTTCACCGACTTCGGGGGCGACAAGGACTACGGCTGGAGCTCCTTCGCGACCTGGGCGTGGGGCATCGGGATGCTCGCCGCGGCGATCGCCTTCGTGATCGCCGAGGCGCGGGCCTCGGACCCGATCATCCCCCTGGCGCTGTTCAGGAACCCGATCTTCGTCAACGCCACCGCGATCGGCCTGGCGCTCGGCATCGGGATGTTCGCCGCGATCGGCTTCGTGCCCACCTTCCTTCAGATGTCGTCCGGCACCTCGGCCGCGGCCTCCGGCCTGCTCATGATCCCCATGATGGTCGGCCTGATCGGCACGTCGATCGCGTCGGGCATGGCGATCACCAAGACGGGCAAATACAAGCTCTATCCGATCCTCGGCGCGATCATCACCGGCATCACCATGGTCTGCATGACCACGCTGGCCGCGTCGACCCCGATATGGCTGATCTGCGTGTACCTGTTCGTGTTCGGCGCCGGCCTCGGCCTGATCATGCAGGTGGTCGTGCTCGTCGTGCAGAACGCGGTCCCGGCCGCGCAGATCGGCACCGCGACCTCCACGAACAACTACTTCCGCGAGGTCGGAGCCGCGCTCGGCACGGCCGTCTTCGGCACGCTGTTCACGACGCGCCTGACCGACAACCTCACCGACGTCTTCACCAAGGCGGGCGCCTCCGCGTCCGACGCGGCCGGGGCGACGGCGACGCTCAGCCCGGAGGCGCTCAACGCGCTCCCGGAGGCCGTGCACACCGGCGTCGTGAACGCCTACGCCGACGCGCTCGCCCCGGTGTTCTGGTACCTCATCCCGTTCATCGCGATCGCGCTCATCCTGGCCCTGTTCCTCAAGCAGATCCCGCTCTCGGATCAGGCCGGGCTCGTCGCCCGTGGCGAGGCCATCAGCGGCGAGGAGGCGGAGCGTCTGGAAGCCGAGCAACGCGCGGGAGGCGCGCCTGCGACCGTGGGCGCGGAGGACGCCGGACCGGGCGATCCCCGGGCCTGACCTCCCGACCACCCCGCGACACCGGGGTCGCGAAACGCCGCTCCGGAGGTTCCGGAGCGGCGTTTCGCGACCTCTGTGTGTCGGCGGTCAGCCCGCGCTGACGCGACGGTAGCGGATGTGCGTCGACAGCGGAGAGTGGAGCACCTCGACGGGCTCGAAGTCGAAGGCGGTGACGTCGTCGAAGATCCGCTCGCCGCTGCCGAGCAGGACGGGCGCGATGTCGAGGGTGAGCTCGTCGATCACCCCGGCGTTGAGCGCCTGGCGGACCGTCGACGCACCGCCGGCGATGTCGACGCCGGCGCCGGCGGCCGCCTCGACGGCGCGCGCGTAGGCGGCGTCGAAGCCGTCGGTGACGAAGTGGAAGGTGGTTCCGCCCTCCATCTCGATCGGGTCGTGCGCGTAGTGGGTGAGCACGAAGACCGGCGCGTGGTACGGCGGTTCCGCACCCCACCAGCCCTCCCAGGCGTCATCCCACTCGCCGCGGATGGGGCCGAACATGTTGCGGCCCATCACGTAGGCGCCGCGCGGCCGCATCAGCCACCCGGCGGCCGTCGCGTCGGCGTCGTTCGCGCGCGGGTCGCCCATGTGCCAACGGTGCAGCTCCTGGCCGCGCTCCCCCAGCCCGTTCTGGAGGCTCTGGTTGGGCCCGGCGACGAAGCCGTCGAGCGAGATCGACATGTGACAAGTGGTGTCGGACATGGGATCAGTATCCACCGTGCCGGCGACACCACCGCCGAACGCACGAAGCGCCCCGTCCGACGTCGGACGGGGCGCTTCGAGAGCGTCTCAGAGAGCGCGGATGTTGGAGGCCTGCGGGCCCTTGTTGCCCTGCGTCACCTCGAACTCGACCTTCTGGTTCTCTTCCAGGTTGCGGTAGCCGTTACCCGTGATCTCGCTGTAGTGAGCGAACACGTCGGCCGAACCGTCGTCCGGAGCGATGAAGCCGAAGCCCTTCTCGGAGTTGAACCACTTGACGGTGCCAGTTGCCATCGTTTTTTCTTCTTTCAATCTGCGATGACCGACGCCGCCGGAACCGTTCCGGAGCTGCTTACGGAAAGCGCGTGAACAACGATACGCGAATCCGCCGGATTACGCCCGGGTTCGGCCGAAGAGAAGTCGAGATATTGCACGGGCGGGCGGCCGTGTACAGTGCGGGCGGAGCCGCCCGGCTCGGAAGACGAGGCGAAGGGAGCCCCGTGAGTTCGGAGCAGCGAGAGCACGGAGCCGCGGCGGAATCGGCCTGGCGGCGGTTCTGGAACCGCGGCGGATGGTGGAAGGCCCTGCTGGTGGCTGCGGTCTACTGGGGTCTCTACCAGCTCGCCGGAGTGCTCGTCTTCCTCGCGTTCGGCGGCCTGATCGATAAGCACGACGTGTTCGCGAACGCGGCGAGCGTCTTCTTCGGGATCGGCGCCGCCATCGTCGTCGGCGGCATCCTGCTCGTGATCTTCGCCCCGTCGCTGGGGTGGCTGAAGCAGCTCTTCGGGCGCCAGCCGATCGGCGGATCGTGGTGGATGTGGATCGGTGTCGGGATCGTCGTCGTGTTCGACATCCTGCGGTTCGCGAGCGCCGACTACGCCGCCTGGGATGCCGGCGCGGTGGTCGCCGTGCTGGTGACGGGGCTCGTGATCGGCTTCGCGGAAGAGGTGCTGACGCGCGGATTCGCGGTGAACCTGCTGCGTCGCGCCGGCTACGGCGAGCGCAGCGTGATGCTGCTGTCGTCGCTCCTCTTCGCCGCCCTGCACGCGGGCAATGCGCTGTCCGGCCAGAACCTGCTCGCGGTCGGGTTCACCGTCGTCTACACGTTCGCCTTCGGACTGGTGATGTACGCGGCCCTGCGGGTGACGGGCAACCTGATCTGGCCCATCCTGCTGCACGCCTCTACCGACCCGAGCCTCTTCCTGCTGACGGGCGGGGTGGACGCCACGAGCAGCGCGATGCACCCGGGACCGCTCGCCGGCGTCGCGGGGCTGGCGAACGTCGTGATCATGATCTTCGCTCTGGTGCCGTTGGTCTTCGTGCGCGGCCGCGTCGACCGCGAGGCGGCCTACGGCCTGAAGCCGCCCGCCGCTCCACTCGCCTGAGTGCCGGTCGGTCAGGCCCAGAAGCCGAGGTGGGAGGCCGCGGCCTCCCACCTCCAGGTGCGGTCCCGAGACCTCGATCGAGCGGCTGCCCGCGGCGAGCACCGTGCGTGCGGGCAGCGCCAGCGTCGGGTTGTCCGCGTGGTCGCCGGTCATCGCGTACAGGGCACCCTCGGGCAGCGCGTAGACGACACGCCCGATCCCGGCCCAGTAGATCGCGCCAGAGCACATCGCGCAGGGCTCGCACGAGGTGTACAGCGTGTACGCGGGCAGCTCCCCGGTGGGGATATCGCGGCCGGCAAGACGCACAAGGTTCGTCTCCGCGTGGCCGGTGATATCCCGCTCCGTGTTCACCGTGTTCTCGGCCTCCAGCACGATGGACCCCTCCGGCCCGACGAGCACAGCACCGAACGGGTGATTGCCGTGGGCACGCGCCGCATCGGCGAGGGCGATGGCGCGGCGGAGATGGTCGAGATCGCTCATGGGGACGAGCCTAGCGAGGGGACACGGCCCCGGAGACGACGAAAGCCCCGGATCGCTCCGGGGCCTTCGTCTACTGTCTCAACCAGTTCGTTGTGCGAGCACCTTCGTGCAAACACTGTGCGCCACGAGGTGTCTGGGTTCACGACATAGGTCTCAGTTGATAGGTCCCTGGTGAGTCGGGACATGCGTCACAGTCGGTGGCATGTCGAAGGCTCGGGTCGCCGTGATGAAGATCGTGTCCAAACAGCTCACCGTGACGGCGGCAGCTGCCGAGTACGGGTTCTCCCGCCGGCACCTGCATCGGCTGCTCGCACGCTACCGAGACGGCGGCCTGGACGCGGTCGAACCGCGCTCCCGAGCCCCGCACACCAGCCCGCAGCGAACCGCGGACGAAGTCCGGGAACGGATCCTGCAATTGCGAGCTGAGCTGATCGGGAACGGGTTGGATGCCGGCCCGGTCACCATCGCCTGGCACCTCGAACAGGAGAACCTGCAGGCTCCGTCGACCTCGACGATCCGCCGGACCCTCCACACCGCCGGGCTCATCACCCCGGAACCCCGGAAACGGCCCCGCTCCTCCTACCTCCGGTTTCAGGCCGCGCAACCGAACGAGACCTGGCAGTCCGACTTCACCCACTGGCGCCTGGCCGATGGCACCGATATCGAGATCCTGAACTGGCTGGACGACCACTCCCGCTACCTGCTCTCCTGCACCGCACACCGCCCGGTCACCGGCGACGACGTGGTCACCAGCTTCCTGACCGCGACCGAACGGCACGGCATCCCTGCCTCCACCCTGACCGATAACGGCAGGGTCTACACCGCCCGGTTCGGCGGCGGCCGCAACGCCTTCGAATACCTGCTCCCCCTGCTCGGCGTCACCCAGAAGAACGGCTCACCCAGCCACCCGCAAACTCAAGGCAAGATCGAACGCTTCCACCAAACCCTCAAACGCTGGCTCACCGCACGGCCCGCCGCCGACACCCTGACCGAGCTCCAGACTCAGCTCGACGCGTTCCGGGAGCACTACAACGAGCACCGCCCCCACCGCGCCCTGAACCGGCAGACACCCGGGCAAGCATTCCGCGCCACCCCGAAAGCGCTCCCCGCCCAGGCCCGCACCCCCGGCCACTACCGCATCCGCTACGACCTCGTCGGAACAGGCGGCAAAGTCAGCCTCCGCCGCGCCGGCCGAATGCACCACCTCGGCATCGGCTACCACCACCGCGGAACCCGCATCCTCGCCCTCGCCGACGACACCACCGTCACCGTCATCGCCCTGAACACCGGCGAAATCCTCTCCACCCACACCATCGACCCCACCCGCAGCTACTGGCGCAACAACGAGAAAACCCCCGGCCGATGGCCGAGGGCTTCTTCACGTGAGACCTAAGACGCGACTCAGGTGAGACCTATGTCGCGACTCAAGACACTGTGCGCCACGAGGGATTCGAACCCCCAACCTTCTGATCCGTAGTCAGTGGGAATCTTGATGTCTGGCTTGCTTTTCTTGATGGGCTTCCATAAAGTGTAGATATCGGTTGATATTGAGTAATGATCCTTCATCCCCCAATGTCCACACCGATTGTCCACACCAACAAGTGGAGGCCCCGAGTCGCCTTGGACAGTAACTCGGAGCCTCCGCGCAACCTGATTGGAGCAGGTCGCATGAGGAAGCATACTTCCCCGTTCCGGAGAAGAACGCAGCACACCGGAGTCCTAAGCGACGGCCGGTGGAGCGCCCACGACAGAAGACTGCCGGGGGCAACGGCGCCCCAGGGCATCTCTGATCGAAAGGAACAACCATGGCACGCGGCAAGGGTGAAGGCGGACTCTCCCGCGTCCCCAAAGAGGGACCACTCAAGTACTGGGAAGCATCCATCGAGTTGCCGCCGCGGGATGGCAAGCGACGTCGAAAGCGGATCCGGGCTAAGGATAAGCAGAAGCTGATCAAGCTGATGCGAGCAGCCCAGAAGGACCTCGAGCACGCTGGCGACCTCGAGACAAAAGTGCTCACAGTCGAAGCGTGGCTGGACACATGGTTTCGCGGCATTGCGGCAAAGAAGCTTAGGCCCCGCACTGCGCGAAATTACCGGTACCTCATCGACACGAAGATACTTCCCGTCATTGGTGCCCGGAAGCTGGACAAGCTCACCACACAGGACGTGCGAGACGTGCACGATGCCATGCTGAACGCAGGTCTGTCCTCCACAACGGCCCTACAGGCGCACCGCATCCTCGCTGTCGCGCTCAAGTACGCCGTCCGGGAAGGACGAGTTACCCGCAACGTTGCCACCCTGGTTGACGCCCCACAGAAGGCAGCAAAGCGACTTCGAGCGCTCACCCTGGACGAAGGATTGAAACTCCTCGACTTCGCCCTCCGCACCGACGACGACGAACAACAGATCGAACCATACGCATCGCTCTGGGCAGCGTTCATTCTGACCGGAGCGCGTGAAGGCGAGCTGCTGGGACTGCAACCAGATCGGATTCTCGAACTTGTGCAGGGAGACCGTCGTGTGCGCGCGCTCAACTTCTCCTGGCAGCTCCAGCGCTTCACCTGGGAACACGGATGTGTCGGTAGCCCCACGGTTGACGAAGAGGGCAAGACTGTCGGTGCATGCGGCCGTAAGCGTGGCACAGACTGCCCCCGCCGGCACATCAACATCCCCGCAAACCATGAGGCCGAGAACCTCGTCGGCGGACTTTGGCTGGCGCGACCCAAGACCCGCTCTGGCTGGCGCGTCATCCCACTCGTAGAACCACTGCAGTCGCAGATACTCAACCACATCGAACGAACCCGAGCTGATGAAAACCCCCACAATCTGGTGTGGCACACCGATAAGGGGGCACCGATAGACCCACGCGAGTGCAACCGGATGTGGCATGACCTCTTGGAGCGCGCCGGCGTTCCACAGGTTCGTCTTCACGACGCCCGCCACACGACCGTGGATCTCCTACTGTTGGCTGGTGTCCCCGTGGAGTTGATCAAGGATATCGTCGGGCATTCGTCCTGGCTGATGACGGAGGACTACAAGACAAAGGCGATCACAGCACGCCACACCGCGGCTGTCACATCGCTGCCCGAGATGTTCGCCGCCCGCCGCATCGAGATCCAGAACCGCGACGGCGGCATACGCGAGGTGTCTTAGGCCGTCAGGTAGGCCATCAGAATGTCCCCGGTGACTTGGAGCTCGAAAGCCCAAACGCCGGGGTCTTCTGTTTCCTGCTGCAACTGGAACAGCGCGTTTGGGTCAATGAGGCGCCGCGCCGCCGCACGGTTCGCCCGGCTCTCCTGTTTGAGAGTGCCGTGAATCGTGGGGATACGTCGATCGCCAGCAAGGTAATGCTGAACTTCATGCGCGATCACGCATCGGCGCACCGTCTGGGAAAGCCGCGGTCGCACGAGTATGAGCCGGGCGTCAGGGACAAGTAGAGCGATGTCTGTGCGCAGCGCTCGTGGTTCGATGCGGAGCCCGAGGTCAGCAGCGTGTTGCTCCGGATCGTAGGTTACGGAGTGTGGACGTCGGGGTCGATCTCGATTGTCGAGTCTTGCGATTTCGCTACTGCGTCCCACTCCTCGTAAGCGTTCTCTTCCCCCTGCCATACGAACTCCTTGTCGCCCTTGCTGGTGATGTCCGTGACATTAGAGGGTGCCTGCGACATGGATGCCTCGTCGACATTCGCTTCGGCCTCGCGTAGGTAGTCGGCCGCCGTGCGCGTGCCGATGGCGTCAGCGATCGCGAACAGTTGGTCGACGTCGAACTGCGCCTTCCCCGCCATGAGCCTCTGCATCGTGGCCGGTTTGATCCCGGTCTTTTCGACCAGTGCGGCTTGGTTGAGGCGCCGGCCTTTGTAGGCGGCGACGAGGACGTCGGCTAGGGCGCGATCGATGGGCTTCGAGGTAGAGCGGTCGTCAGGCACTACATCAGTGTAACTAGAAAATATCGACGTAGAACAAAGAAAATCATTCGAAACGCTTGAACATTGATCCCGTTCAAGCTAAGTTTGATGTGTGTCAAGAAGAACTAGCCTCGGAACGATCCTCAGCGAGAGGATCGCAGACAACGGTGCGACCAAGGAAAGTGTCGCACAAGCCGCCGACGTCACGGTCGCGGACCTTGCAACGTACCTCTCGGGTGAGAGGCCGTTCCCGGTTTCCGTGCTCCGTGAGGTCGGCGGCTTTCTGTGTTTCGAGGCGGCCGACCTACTCGAAGGAGCCCAATGACCACCACCACAGACCCGGCGCCTCCGCCGGTCGTCACGAAGGACGGGAACTACACCGTCCAGGAGTCGGCGGCCTGGCTGAGATTCGAGCAGCAGAAGGTCTACGCCGAGATCCGCAACGGGCGCCTCGCCGCCAAGAGAGCAACCTCCCGCGGGAAGTACATCATCACCGGCGCCGCACTCCTCGACTACCGCGACAACCTGCCCGACGCCTAACGAACGAATCGCCCCCAGCTGCAACCGGGAGCGATTCAAAGAACTAAGGAGATCAAACCTTTGTCTGACCAACAGGATACCGCAGTCGGCACGGATGTAGCCATGCTCGACTCGCTCGATTCGGCGGCGCGGGAGGTGGCTGTCACGTCGATGCTTGATCAGGCCCGTCAGTGGCTTGTCCGCGCGAAGGAGTCGACTGCACCGGCGCAGGATGTCGCGCAGTTCAAGGCGTTCGTCGCCACGGTGGCGGAGGCTGCCAAGCAGAAGAAGCTTTCCGAAGACATCCAGCTTGACGCCGTCGAGATGGTGCGCCGTTCCGAGCGCGCGCTCGGAGTTGCCATTCGCGAGGGGCAGGCTGCCGGCCAGATCGCGCGAACTGGAGACATCGGCGGCAACCTCAACGATCCCAGGGTATCGCGTGGCGATAACCTCGCTCGCCCTCGTCAGTTCTTCGGCTCGCAGCCGGAGCGAACTGACGCATTCAAGATGTCCGACACCGTGACAGAGGACGAATTCGAAGAGGTTATCGCGACCGCGAAAGCCGAAGGGAACCTTTCACGGGCAAACGTCGTGGCGAAGGTGAGCGAGATCACCAGCTACCGCGAGCAGCAGGACAGCAAGTGGGAGTACATCGCGGAGATGGCCGCCCAGGGCCTCACCTCGCATCAGATCGCTCGCGAGGTCGGCATGAGCGAAAAGGGCATCCGCGAGAGCGCGAGGAAACGTGCCATCACCTTCCCCGCCGACAAGATCGTCGGTCGCACTCGGCGCGTGAATCCGCTCGAGGTTCTCGAGCAGATCGTCATGACGATCGAAGTTTCCCAATCGTCCCTCGAACTTGTCAGTTACGAGGACGTCACCCCGGAGCAGGCCAGCGAGTGGCTGCAACGACTCGCGGAACCCCTCCGGGCGATTCGAAAGATGCAAACCGAACTCAAGGAGATCAAGTAATGGTTACGCCCGCCGACGTCGCAAAGGTCACGAGAACCGACCGACTCAAGACGATCAAGCTCGGAGACCTCCGCGTCTCCCCCACCGCCCAGCGTGAGCTCAACAGCTCCCGCGTGAAGTACATCCTCAACAACCTCAACCTCGACAAGCTCGGCACGCTCACAGTCTCGGCCCGCGACGGGTTGTACTACGTCATCGACGGGCAGCACCGCCTCGCAGCTCTCCGCGAATTCCTCGGGGACGGGTGGGAAGACGTCTGCATCGAAGCGTGGTGCTGGCATGGCCTCACCGAAGCGCAGGAAGCGAAGAAGTTCCTCGAGTTCAACGACGTCCTCACCGTTGACTCATTCGCAAAGTTCAAGGCCGGCGTCACTGCCAAGGACCCGATCCCGTCAGACATCGACCGTATCGTCATGTCACTCGGCCTCAAGGTGACACGCAACGTGGTCCCGGGTTCGATCCGTGCAGTCGGCGCCCTCACAAGCACCTACGCCAAGTTCGGCCCTCAGGGGCTCGCGAAGACCCTCTGGATCATCCGGGAAGCATTCGGAGATCGCGGGTTCGAATCCAGCATCATCGAGGGCGTCGCCCTGTTCTGGTCCCGCTATGAGGGTCGCGTCGACCCGGAGCGCGTCATCAAGAAGCTCAACGTCACCATGGGCGGAACTAAGGGTGTGCTCAACCGTGCGGGGCTCAAGCGCGAGCAAACGGGTCAGCCTGTCGCCCAGTGCGTCGCTGCGGCCATCACCGACATCTACAACGCCGGCCTCCGCGGCACGGCTTCCCTCGGTTCGTGGTGGAAAGACGGGAAGGCGGTGGCGTCGTGACCGCGCCGATCATTCTGGACGAGTGGGCGAACGTCCTCGTCGGTGATGTCGCGGTGATGGTTCGCAAGGTCACTCCGGGTCAGTTGTGGGAGCGCCTCGCTGAGCAGGCTGAGGCGGTGAGCTGACGTGGCGAAGATCCGCATCGATCTCGACGAGTACGAGCGACTGCTCGAGATCCGTGACGAGTCCCGCCGGGAAGGCGATCGCACGGATGCTCTCCTCAACAAGGTCATTGATGCTCTCGGGCTGCGGGAGGCGTACCCGGACGAGACGACCGAACGTGAGGAGCTCGTACCGAACTACGCACTTCCACACGGATTCTCTCAGTCCTTCGCCGGTGGCGTTTGGCCGACTCGGTTCGTCCGCGAGACGACCTATGGCGTGGGCCGGTTCAAGGCGGACGTCCTCAAGGCGGCTGATGCTGCCCGCGGCGAAGATGCGCTTGCTCGTCTCCGTGCTGCGGTGAAGGGGGCGACCTCATGAGTCGTCATGCTCTTCCGATTCATCCGCCTGTTGCGCGGTCGTCGTTTGTTCCTGTCACTCCTGAACCTGTGGAGGAACCCGAAGTCATGGAGGTCTGCTCGTGAACACCCTGGCGGAGGTCAAGACCACTACACAAGAGCTGCTGTGGGCCGACGGGTCATACGTGACGTACGGCCCTCTGAACGAGAGCGATCTCGGATGGTACCGAGAGCGCGGCTATTCGATCCGCAAGACCACTCGAATCGAGACGGTCATCACTGAAGGGGTTCCCGAATGAACGCGCAGGAGACGATCACCGCAGCAATCGAGAAGCTCGAAGGGCTCAAGGCCGCGTCCGTTCCTGGGCCGTGGCACTGGTGGAACCTCGAGGCGATCGACCAGGGATGGACCGACAACGGTCCTAACCTCGAAGGCGCCAACGGTCAGACAGTCCTGTGCGGATGGGGCAATGACGCTTGGGGCATCAGCGTTGCGGGTGAAGACGCTGACCTGATCGTGACTCTGCATCGCACCATCGACGCGCAGCTCGCACTTCTCAAGGAGTTGCTGCACATCGCTGAAACCGCCGGCTGGTCCGAGGAGGAGTTCCCCTCGAAGCCGGGTCATGAGCATGGCCTCCTCTTGGCCCGTTCGATCCTCGGGGAGGCGTCATGAGCGCCTCGGATGTGCGGAGAGACTACGCACCCGGCCGTGTGAACGGTGCCGTGGTTGGTGCTCTGGTCGGTGTGATCGCGGCCGGTTCGATCGTGCTCGGCCTGCTTGGTGGCACCGCGTACTTCGGGATCCTCTGGCTGGTGACCTCATGGTGAGGAACGGGTACAAGCCGTCTGGACCCGACTGGATGCCGAAAGTCGTCGCGCTCACCGGCCTCGTTCTCGCCGCTATCGCAGTCGCTTGGTGGGTTATTTACGCGTTCGGAGGCCGCTCATGAACCGGGCGAACGCGTTCCTCATCCTCATCATCCTCGGCGGTTGTGCCGTCGTCGTCCTGGCCGTTCTGGCCGTCCTGCCGACCCTCGTGATGGTCGGCTCCCTGATCGCTGGTGGCGGCGCCCTTCTGGGGATCACAGCCACCGAACTGAACAACTTCATCGAAGGAGAAGAACCCGAATGAGCACCAAGTTGAAGACCAACCTGGATCGTGTCCGTGCCGCGAACAGCGAGCTTCGGACCATACTCAACGCCCTCAGCCCGGACGAGCGACTCCGGCCGCGCATCCACGCCTTCCAGGCAATCGTGAACGCAGACGAGATCGACAGGAGAACGGGTATCACCCGTGAGGCTGAACACACCGCGGGCCTGACAATCGCCCTCGAAGTCCTGGCAGGTGCCCGATGAGCGCCCTGGACCGTTTGCCGCAGCGCATCGTTGACGCTGCCCTCAACGAATCCGTCTATCTCGGCGGCGTGTGGGAGGCCGACGCGGAAGCGAAGGTCAAGAAGTCCGGGAAAGTCATCGGCTACGTCACAAACGACGACGGAGACCGTATCCGCGTCACTGCCGAGTACGTGGAGGGCGACCGATGACCGCCCCTGAGTTCTCGAACCCTGACCCGATCCTCCGCACACCCTCCCCGACCGGTACCGCACGTCTGGTCTTCCATGCACCTGACGCACACGGAGACGACCTCCAAGCAGCAGGAGACGAACTGCGAGACCAGTGGACACCCGACCCGAAGGACATCGCATGAGCGTCATCGACCCGAAGGACGTGCGCGAGGCGCTGGAACGCATGAAGGGTGGCGACGCATCCACGGAAGTCTTCGCTGCGGTCGTCGCAGCTGCCGAAGCCTATGCCGACATGCAGTTGGAGTGGGGTCTCGCTTCGCCGCAGGCGACGCTCTACTACGCGTCGCGGAACGACATGCTCATCGAGACCATGCACGCCGGGCGGCAGCAGATCGATCTGCTCGCTCGCGTAGCCGGTGACTGGGTAATCATCCGCCCGGGTAGTGGGGCCGAGTCGTGATCGAGATGACCACCTGTTTCGAGTGCGAGCAGGAAGTACCCGCCGACGAATGGCCCGACCACACCTGCCCTGACCCTGATCACGACCCCGCCGAACCCTGGATGGACCGCGACTGGTGGGACAAATACGACCACGAACAGGAGGACCACGAATGAGCGGTCTCAGAGTAATCCGAGATGACGCCCCAGCCATGACCAAGGACGAGCTTCACGAGCGGGGGAACAAGCTCGTAACGGAAGCTCGGGTTGCAGCCGTTGACGCCGTCAGGGCGTCAATGCTCACCGAGTTCATCGAGAAGCACAAGACGGTCGACGTTCAACAGCTGAAGCGGTGGCGTGGCCGTGCTCGTGATGCTCTCGGTGCATGGCAGCGAGTCGACGAGATCGTCTCAGAGCTGCTGCGCGAGGTCGAGAAGACTTACGAATCCGAGAAGGCCAGCCATGACTGACACCTTCCACGGCATCTACGTCGACATGACCGACGCCGACTACCACTCCCGCCCCGAACTCAGCAGCACCGGCGCCCGGAAGATCCTCGAAGCACCAGCCATCTACCGGCACTACAAGGACACCATCCAGCCTGGGAAGAGAGCTTTCGATGTCGGCCTCGTCGCCCACGCGAAAGTCCTCGGCGTCGGAACCGGCCTCGTTGAGTACCCACCCGAGCACCTCACCCCCAGCGGAAACGTGTCGACCAAGAAGGCAACCGAGGAATGGGCTGCCGAGAAGCGTGCTCAAGGGTTCGCCCCCGTTAGCCCCGGAGACGTCGGGCGGGTCGATGCGATGGCGGAAGCTGTCCTCGCTAACCCGGATGCCCGGACCGTTCTCGAGACTGTCGTCGGCCGCGAAGTGAGCCTGTTCGCCACGATCGACGACGTCCCCATGCGCGCCCGGTTCGACATCTATGACGGCGTCAACGCCGGCGACCTTAAAACCGCACGTGACGCCTCCCCCGGAGCCTTCAACGCCGCTGTCGGCCGCCTCGGCTACCACATCCAGGACCGCTGGTACTGGGAAGCCCACAAAGCCATCACAGGCACCGAGCTCGAGTCCTTCAAGTTCATCGTCGTCGAGTCTGCCCCGCCGCACTTGGTGGGTGTCTACGACCTCGACTTCATGTGGGAAGACCTCGCCAAAGAACGCACCGCGAAAGCACGCGAACTCTACCGACGCTGCACCGAAACGAACACATGGCCCGGATATCAGTCGACAACTCTGACCCCACCGACCTGGGCTGTGTACGAGAACGAAGAAGAGGAGATCCAGGTCTGATGGACGAATTCGGAGAGACCCCCAGCATCTACGTATGGCCTGCGGGTCATCAAGAGGGAGAGCCCTTCCCCGAGGACTTCTACGCGCACCTCGGAGCGGCCCTCTCGGCAGCCGGTTTTGAGTGGGAGACCGTCTGATGGATATCTCAAGCACCCTGGCGCCCAAGAGCGACCAGATGGACTACGAGGACCTGATCAGCGGCCCCAAGACCCTCACCATCACAGGTGTCCGGAAGGGGCCGTCCGCGGAACAGCCCATCCAGATCGACTTCGAGGAGTTCGACCGCCCATGGCGTCCTGCCAAGACCGTCCGCCGTGTCCTGGTCGCATGCTGGGGACCCGACGCCAGCGTCTACATCGGACGCCGCGTCACCCTCTACGGCGACCCAACCGTCCTCTGGGCCGGTCAGCCGGTGGGCGGCATCAGACTCTCGCACGTCTCTGACATCACGGAACCCGTCACGGTCGCGCTCACCGTCCGCCGCGGACAGCGTGCACCCACCACTGTGAACCCGCTACGTGAGTCACGACCCGCTGCCGAACCGGTCAAGGACACATCGGGGCGGGACTGGCTGACCGAACTCGCCAGCACCAACGGAGGCGCCCAAGCGATCTGGGACCTCGCCACAGAAGCGAAGAAGGCCGGCGCCAACCCTCAAATCCGCGCCGTGATGGGGCAGGCGTATGAGGACGCGAAGGGGGCCACCTCATGACCCCGGACCCGTTCGACCTGGTCGCTGTGATCCTGCCTGACGAAACCGTACTCGACTGGCAAGACAGAGCCGCATGTGCGACCACGGACCCCGACCTTTTCTTCCCGGAGAAGGGCGGTGACCGAGGAGTAGCAGCCAAGAAGATCTGCGCGGGCTGCGAGGTCAGACAGCAGTGCCTCACATGGTCATTGCAGAACGACGAGCACTACGGCATCTGGGGCGAGCTTGCTGAGCACGACCGCCGCAAGTTGCGGAAGGCCAATAAAGGGGCGGCTGCATGAACCGGAACAAGGCTCGAGGGACCGCATTCGAGACACTCATCACCCGGGCATTGCAAGACGCATTCCCTGATGACGACCGCATCGACCGTGCACCACTCCGCGGGGCGAAAGACGAAGGCGACATCCGTGGTGTCCGCTCACCATTCGGCCGTGTCGTCATTGAGTGCAAGAACCACAACCGGCTTGAGCTCGCCGCATGGGTCGACGAAGCCGAGGTAGAGCGTGGCAACGCTGACGCCATCGCCGGTGCTGTCGTCCACAAGCGGCGCGGGAAGGGCCAGGCGCTTGACCAGTACGTCACCATGACCGTCCGCGACCTCGTCGCACTGCTAGGCGGTGAGGTGTGATGCAACTCGCGTTCGATTTCGACGACATCGCCCCCGCCTACGTCCAGTGCGTCAATGGAACTGACGTACATCTCGTGAACGGCGTCACTGGGCTCTGTCAGCGGTGCGACATCGTTCTCCTCCGCACGATCGCGAGGGCGGCATGATCGCCCCGAAGACCGAGAAGGTCACCGCTGCTCAGTCGCGTCAGGCGTATGAGCGAGTCAAGGAGCGCAGCTTCGGCGTGTGTGAGGTCTGCGGCACGAAGCGGGCTACGGAGATCCACCACCGCCTGCACCGTTCACACGGCGGTCAGGACACCGTCCAGAACCTGCTGCACGTGTGCGGATGGGGGAACCACACCGGATGCCACGGCGCCGCCCACTCCGACACCGCTCGCTACAAGAACGGCTGGGCCGTCCGCACTGGGTTCGACCCGAACCTGACACCCGTCCTCTACCGGGGCTGGCTGATCATGCTCACCGCTGACGGGGGTATCGCATGACCGCCCTGATCACCGCGGCTGGCGGATACACAACGAAAGGAGGGAGACCATGAGGATCCGATCGACGAAGCCGGAGTTCTGGCGGTCCAAGACGATCGCGCAACTCGAGTGGGATGTGCGCCTGGTGTTGAAGGGACTCGAGTCGTATGTCGATGACAACGGGGTCGGGAAGGACGACATCGCGCTCATTGCCGCGGATGTGTTCCCTCGCGACCTTTCCCGACACCCTCGCGACACCCTCGCGAGGCTGTCCGAAGCAATTTCCAGTCTCCACCAGGCCGGCTTGATCGCCCGATACGAGGCCGAGGGCGAGGAATTGCTCTACATCGACAAGTGGAAAGACCTGCAGCGCATCGACAAGCCCGCGAAGGGACGTTTTCCCAGGCCAGACGGCACTTTCGACTACTCTGACCCAGTGAATCGCGAGGCTTACAGGAGGGCTCCCGAAGTCCTCGCGAGGGTTCCTGAAAAGGTCGCGCCTGGAACAGGGGAACAGGGGAACAGGGGAACAGGGGAACAGGGGAACGATATTACTCACGACCCGTCAGTCGCTTACCTACTTAACCGCGCGAGCAATTCCGAATCTGACGGGTTGGATGAGGTCGCTGCAGAGGTTGGGATCCGAGACGTGGAAGACCTACGCAAGGTCCTCTCCGGAACCCTCGGCCACTCCATCACATCCACCGAGGCAGTCGTGTTCGCTCAGGAGATCGGGAAACTGTCCCTCACCCCAGTGGGCAACCTGACCGGATATGTCGTCACCTCCTGCCAGACCAACCCGGATCAGGTGCGCGCATGGTTCGCCGAAGCAGACATGGGGGTGGCGTGATGACCGACGAACCGATGCTCGAAGGAATCGCCCCGAAGCCAGCACCTGAGAAGTACACCGAGCGGGACATGCTCGATCTCCTCCTCGACCGGTACATGGTGCGCCGGCCTGGCACGTACGCGGACCGGTGGGTTCGAGCCGAACACGTCCGCTCCACGCTTGACGGATTCAGCACCGGTCCGATGCGGATCGCTGACTTCATCGCCGCGGATAAGTACGCGTCTTCGTTGGCGCTCCACGGGCACGAGGTGAAAGTTTCACGCTCCGATTGGCTGACCGAGCTGCGCGACCCGACCAAGGCTGAGGCGTTCAAGCGGTACATGCACCACTGGTGGCTGGTCGTCCCGAGCAGAGACATCGCGAAGCCGGACGAACTGCCGGAGGGGTGGGGACTCATGGTGAAGTCAGGCAAGGGTCTCCGTGCCGCGGTCAAAGCGCCACGCCTCAACCCAGAACCTCTCCCGGTTGAGCTGACGATCACGCTCATGTCGGCCGCCGCGAAGACAGCTCACCGGGAACCGCTACACCACGATGCACCGAACGCGTTCGTCGGCTCATGGTCCCCAACCTGCATGTGGTGCGGGAGTCCGGCCCCGTGTTCGGCGCATCAGCCTCGTGCGCACGCGCTCAGTTTGGGGGTGGCGTGATGGAGCACGTTGACCCGATCACCGGCGCCACGGAGGAGTGGGAGGCGTTCATCGCCTCTCTGGATCCCGAACGTCTCGAGCAGGAACGATTCGGTCACCCCAGCCCGTCTGAACGGCCTGGGTCGGCTGAGTGGCGGCGCATGGTCGCTGACCATGACGCGTACCGGTTCGCGTACTACCGCATCCCGCCCGTGATTCGTGACTACGAACTCGAGCTCATGTTGTCGGAGATCCGTGCATGGGATCGCCGGTTCGAGAACAACCTCACCCCGGAGCATGTGCGCATCGCACTCCGGGCCCACTTCAACACCAACCCGAAGGAGAAGGTCGCATGACCAAGTACCGCAAGAAGCCTGTCGAGATCGAGGCGCACCGGTGGGACGGAAGGGCGATCAGGCGAGTTGGCGAACAATGAGCCTGCGCACTGCGTGGCAGGAGATCTCGTGGCACGCCGCGAAGCTCGCTGCCGCGATCAAAGCCGAGGACGTAGGGCTGATCCACGAGCTGACGGCCGACGTTGCGAACGGCGCGATGATGCTCGACGACATCGTGCGGTCGTACGGCCTCGAATCGGTCGATTCCGGGACGGAGGCGTGATGCTGGACGATGCGACGCTGCGCCGTGTGGACGAGGAAGCTGAGCAGCGATGGCCGCACCTCAAGGGCGGCGACCCCTACACGAACACCTCACGCGCGGTTCGTCGCCTGACGTTCCGGCAGGGCGTTGAGTACGCGATCGAACAAGGTCTCGCGCTGCTGCCGCTCGTGCCGTGGGCGGCGACGCAGCACGGCGACCCCCAATCGCACGATTCCGGGGACCCGTCGTGAGGGCCCGTATTGATGTGTCTCCTCGTGCTGAGTGGGCACCAACCCCAAGGGAACGCACACGAGGACCGGTCGAGCATCGTTGCGCGAAATGCTACGGACCCTTCGGCAAGTCAGCGATCCCCTGCCCAAACGAACCCGAACCCACGAAGGAGAACCGGACATGAGCGACACCATCACCGAGCCGTGGGAGTACGGCTTCTTTGACTCCGAGACCGGCCCGAACCCGATCTGGTGGTACACGTTCGGCGGCCTCATCGGATTCGAGACCCCCGAATCAGCCATGCGCACCGCGCAGAAGTCCACCTGGGGAGCACCTGTGATCGTGCGCCGCCGCAAGGGCTCGACTGATTGGGAGATGAACCCCTCATGAGCGACCACTACACGAAGCTGATAGAGGAAGCGCGCGCTCAGCTCGAACTGCAGCGCAAGGCAGCCGCAACGTATCAAGGCGCAACCTTCGCAGGCACCAGGGCTTATCTCGTGGTTACGGATGAACTCATCGATCGCCTGGCGGATGCGGTTGAGGCTCTGGTGGTGAAGAACGAGAAGCTGCGAAACGCTGAGAACCTGCTCGCGATGAACGCCATCGCAATAAGCCAGGCGACAGGGATGAGCCTTGACCAGGCATCCACGTTCAGCGAGGGCATCATTCGTCAGGCGACTGACCACAAACGGATCCGCGATATCGAGGCTGAGCGTGACGCGTCACGGGCACAACTCGACCATCTTCAGCGGGCGTATGACGAGATTAGAACCGAATACGCCGCCTATCGCGCTGACCGGAAGGCGGAATACCAGACGATTCAAGACTGGGCCGCCCGTGTCCAACAAGCGAAGACGCTGGTAGAGCTGCCCGGGGAAACGCGTGTGAACCGCAGGGCCATCGATGAGGTGACCGACTCATGAAACCCGAATGGCTTCCCGCGAAGGTCGGATACCGCACGGCGGCGGGTGGTGCATCGACGGCCTACCTCGATGCCGGCGACCCCATGACCCACATCTTCACCGGCACGAACAAGTACACCGACGAGAATGTTGCCGTCATCTGGGACGACGACGCGAGCGGTTGGGTGGAGGTGACCCACTGATGAACATCCCGGACGAAGTGCTGAGGGTTGCCGCGCAGCAGCTTTGGGACATCGAGTCGACTGGTCCTGACAAGGCGTGGGATGACCTCGCTACGTCGTTCAGGGCGTCCCTGATGACCCAAGTTGAGGCAGCAGCACAACCGATCGCTGAGTGGGCACGGAAGGAAGCACTCCGAGAAGCCGCCGCAGCGATCGACGCGGAGGACGAGCACGCTCTGTCATGTTGGCAGTACGGCTACCGCAAGGCCGCCTCCGTCGTCCATGCCCTCGCGGAAGGAGAAGAACAGTGAGCGGGATCGCATCAGACGACTTCCGAGACGGTGCAGCCACCGGGGCCTCGATGCTCGCGAAACGGCTCCAATCCCTCGCCCTGTGGAACGTCCGTATCGACAGCGGCCTGATCAACGACATGGCCCGCGGCGTGCAACTTGAGATGGGTGGACAGATCATTCCTGACGGACAGGATCCCGCTGATCTCTGGGATGACGGATTCACCGCCTGCGCCCATGAGCACATGAAGCAACGCGAAGACCCGACCTACCCCATCAACCGGCCCAACCCCTACCGACAGGAGCCCTGATGACCGACACTGACCCGCTCCTGGCAGCGGTCGAAGCACTCACCAAACCCACCACGAAGGAGACCCGATGACCCAGGCAACCGTCGACTACGCAGTCGAGCGCCTCACCCAGACCTGGACCGACGTCATCGCGCCGGCCGAACCAGGCGAAGAGTACAAGCACGTCGAGCACGGTCCACTGCTCGACCTTCTCGAGGAATCCGTGCGGTCCAGCCTCGGACGCACCACCGCTGGCCCTGGTAGTGGGAGCGACCGCAGCCCTATCGACCTCCGCGCATTCACCATGCTCGAGAACATCGACAGCATCGTGAGAGCGTGGGGACGCGAATTCAACCTCGACCACAAGGCAGACCTCAAGACGCTCCTCAGCGCTGTCTACGTCGAACTCGAAGCGCTCTGGGTGACGAACCAGGTCGTCGAGAGTGTCTACGTCGGGCTCACCAACGGATTCGTCCGCTGGGCAGACGAGATCTGGAACATGTTCGACCCGCCCATCCGCAAAGAGATCACCGCCCCATGCCCCGAGTGCGGAGAGCGTTACTTCTACACCGCTGACGAAGAGCGCCAGGCATCCCTCATCGCGACGGCACGACCCACCCACGACCCCCACGTCGATTGTCAGAGGTGCGGAGCACACTGGGAAGGCAAAGAGAGCATGATGAAGCTCGCCTTCACGATCGGCGCCAACTCCGACCACGACGAGCTCGGGACGAAGGAGTCGATCGCCGAATGACGAGTCGCCGCAGCAACCGCGTCAAGGTGCCGAAGCCGTACTGCAAGATCTGCATGAATGAGATCCATCACCTCGACAAGCCGCTGATCGTCCGCGACTACTTCATCTGCATCACTTGCGCCCTGCAGATCCACGCGGAGCTGCGCTACAAGTACGTGATGCCCGAAGTAACGGCCATGGAGCGCTTCCTGCACCAGAAGAAGCACGGGGACACCGGCTGGCGCGAGGAGCCGACACCAAAACGAGAGCCGGGCTGGGTGTACTACATCCGAATGGGCGACCTGATCAAGATCGGCTATGCCACCGACGTGGCGAAGCGGATGCGGAACTACCCGCCGAGCGCGCAACTCCTCGCCGCGCACCCCGGAACCATAGAACTCGAACGCGAGATGCACAAACGATTCAGCCCCGATCTCGCCCGTGGCCGTGAATGGTTCACCGAGAGTTCAGACCTGTCGGCGCACATTGCTCAGGTCGTCGCACAGTTCGGCGATCAGAGCGGGCAGTCATACCAGTACACACGCCCGAAAACGCAAGAGGAGAAGGTCGCCGACATGTTCAAGACACGCCAACACTTGGATGTGGCACGCGGAGTGCATTCTGCGGTATCCTGACCTCGCAAGGCATTAGTGTCCCTAAGCCCAGCACGACCGGTCGATGCTCCCGGACAAAGAGCACAGCGAGAAGCCCCGACCGGAAACGGCGGGGCTTTCTCCATGTCAGGGCATAGAACCTGACCCACCCTCTATCAGGCAACCAAACCTGACCATCGTCCGGGTGTGACATCAACCACAGGGGGTCGACCCACACCCGGCACCTCTTCCCACCGAAGGGAAACGCCATGCCAGTACAGATGTGCGCCTGCGGTGGCGCCATGGCCCAGGGACGCGCCAACACCTGGACATGCGCCCACTGCGACGGACCCTGCCACAAATCCTGCGCCAGGGACGCATCCTGTGGACAGGGCGGCCAGAAATGCACACACTGCATCGGCCTGAACATCGGCACCCGTAAGAAGGCACTCTTCAGCTGGAACCCGCCGAAGCTCGCCTAACAACTTCCGTTCCTGGACCCGACTCAACCCCCAACACAGAACAGGGCCGAGCATCCTCACCAAGCATGCCGTTCGTGCGCACGGCATCAAGCGTGACCGGACCAGCCCCAACGTTCACCACAGTCGGGCCCAGGACGGAACCAAAACATCCGGACGTGCACAGCACTGCTGGATCCGCCCTGGTATGGGATGACGACCTGCGCTGAGCGCATCGGGTGTTCGTCATCCCCACCAGGTGCACCACCACAATCACCACAACCACAACGGGAGCACCATCATGCAGCTTTGGGAGATCACCACCAGCGACGGTACCGAGAAGCACACCTTTGACATCGAGGCGGAGTACTTCCAGCGCGAAGACGGTTGGGCAACGTTCAAGGACGACAAGAACAAGGTTGTGCTCGACCTCAACCTGCACAACGTTGTGTCGGTTGCCCGCAAGCCCCTCCCCGCAGACAGGACCATCCGAGTCAAGCTCGTCGCTAACGTCGGCCAGGTTCAAGAAGCAATGGACAAGGCCCGACGTGACGCCGGACCCATCCCGAAGACCGGAATCCAGGCCGGCATCGAATACATCGAGCACAAGGTCAACGACCCTGAATGCTGGTGCGACCCGATCGTGTCCAAAGACGGCACGATCATCCACCTCACCACGGGCGAACACTGATGGAAGCCCTGACTTGCACCGAGGGCGACCTCATCATGCTCTCTCGCGGCGAAGCCCACATCATGGGTCGCTACGAACGAGTCACCCAGTTCGGCTTCACGAGCGAACCCATGCTGGTCATGAACCCCGACCTGTGCGATGGGTACAACGTCGACGTCATGGTGAACCGCCTCGGATGGTCCCTCACGATCCTTGAGACGGCGGAATGATGGACGACAAGAAGGTACAGCCACAACTGCGCCGCTATCGGATAGCAGTCTTCGGCCTGTATCCACTCCTGGCGCTCGACATCATCCTCACCCCGGGACTGTGGGGCAAATGATGGGCACCCTGATCAGCTTCCCCAACCCTGGGGAAGCAGGCTATGACGGCCTCCTCTGCCGCTGCGGGTCAGCATGGTTCAACGCCACCGTCGTCATCGACCGTGAAGGCCACGTCTTCGGGTACAAGATGCCCCTGATCTGCCAAGGATGCGGCGCCGAACATGCAGGATGAAACCCGCGCCGCCCTCACCCACGTGAGAGACATCATCCACGCCGAAGCACGCTGGCAATACGAACTCCACGCACGCGGACATGTAGGCGCACAGCAAGTCGCCGAACGCATGCTCGCTATCGAGAAGTGTGTCGATGACTTTGTCCGTGAAGGCATCCGACCTGATCAGCGAAACCATGTGTATGAAGGGGCAGATATCGCTTCGATCGCCGCCGAGATTCGCAAGAACTTGGCCGATCTATGAGCGGCATCATCTTTGACCCATTCACCGATGCATCCGCGGCTGAACAGCCTGTCGAGCTGGGGATCACGGCCGCGGGAGAATTAGTCATCCTGTTGCGCTTTGATGGCGACATAGTCGCCTATCACTCGATCGATTAGCCCTTCGCCCGGCGCGGGATGTACGTGTCCTTGTTGCCCCACTCGAGCGCACCCTTACGCCGCTCAGACACGATCTCCCAACCCTCAGCGATCAAAGCCTCAAGCTTCTTGTCGCCCTTCTTCTTGTCGCGACCCGACCCACGCGTCGTCTTCAACTTCAACGTCATCGTCTCGAACTTCTCAGCCACACTGGTTCCCCTCATCTGGTGGGCCACAGTCTACGACCGGAGGCCTGATGCCAGAGCTCGCAGGACACATAGACGTCAAGGCTCACTTGGCCAGCGGTACGGTCCTGAACAACGCAATTCCGATCCCGATCTTCGCTCTCACCATCGACGGTGAAGAATTCCCCTGGCACGTCACGGAGGATGGCGTGCGAATCGAAGTCACCGATCGGGGAGTACCGGCAATCACAATCACGATCCCGGACGAGCGCGTCACTGTAGACCACAGCATCAACTCCACGGCAGGGGAAGCATCATGATGTGGGAGATCCTCGGATGGGTCAGCGCAGGCTGGCTCATCCTCATCGTCTCAGCACTCGGCGTATCACTCCTGGTGGCCATCATCCGCAGCATCACCAAGCCAACTCAGCGGCTCACCTTCGATCCTGACCACGTCATCTTCAAAAGCCCACCCGAATGAACAGCATGACCGCTTGCGACCAATGCGGCGCAGAGTACCCCTCCCCACTCGCTGCAGCCCTCTGCTGCGACGAAGACACCCGGGGGTACGACTAAACACCAGGGGGTAGCAAAGATGCCCCGGGCCCCCCGCAAGTGTCCAAAGCCAGGCTGCGAGAACCGCATCACCAGCACCAGGTACTGCGACGAACACATGCCCATCAACTGGGGATACGGCAGAGACCGAACCAGCACCCCACTCCACACCGAGTGGAGACGTGCCGTACTCGAACGCTGCGGCCGACGATGCGAGATTCACGGACCGAAGTGCACAGGCACAGCAACCGAAGCAGACCACATCATCCCTGTCGCTGAAGGCGGCACGTACACCCTGAGCAACGGCCAGGGGGCATGCAGCACCTGCCATGCAGCCAAGACGCGCGAAGAATCACGACGCGGCCGCGTACGTGCCTTCAAAGGCGAACCACGCAAACAAAACACGGCGACAAGCACCCAGGCCATCACCCCCCACCCCTGGGGGCCGCTTGGCGGGCGATGAGTTGCTGCAGATTCTGCTGGCTACGGTTCCCCCAGTTTTCAGGCCCAGGGCGGCGAGGATAAGCGGAGAACGCCGATTGGTGCCTTCTCGACAATCTGGAACCTTGCTGAATGGTCGATGCGGCAAATTGGCGCTGAGCGAGAAAAGCGTTACAGCGGCAGGAGGTTGCCGGGCTGGAAGACGCGGCCGGTGACGGTGATGTACCGGCCGGTGGTGTAGCGCTCGACGGAGAGCCCGTTCTCGATGCGTCGGGTTCCTGGTCCCTCGTCGGCGGTTCCCCAGATGTGGAGGCCGTCGCCGGATGGTGATATCTCGATGTAGTGCTTCGGGTAGCTCTTGAGGAACTCGGAGGCGGCGTCATTCGGTCGTCCGCCATCGAGGCAGTGGTCGAGGTCAATGCAGGCGAAGCCATCGCCGAGGACGAAGCCGATGTTGTGGTGCCCGTTGACCGCGTACCCCATCGACCATGTTGAGGGGTCGGTCGAACTGGCTGGCGCGCCGGATGGCATGATCGGTCGCTTATTCGAGTCCCAGAGGACCCATCGCTTCTCGTTGCGGAGGGCTGCGAAGGGGTTGTTGCGAGCTCGGTGGGCGTAGACGCGGCATCGGCTTGAGCAGTAGACGGCTTGGGCGTTCTTGTAGACGATCGCCGTTCCGCACCATTCGCACTTGCGCATGGTCAATTGTAACGTTTTTTGCCGCGGATTTCTGCGGTTTCCTGCCCGACATGGGCTCCGTTTCCCGACATGGGAGGTCCCGATATGCCTGCACCGAAGAAGCACTCATCGACTCGAGCACGCGCGAATCGTGCGTCGACAGCCTCGACTTTGACTTCCGGTCATGTGGCAATCGTCCCGGATCTGCCAAAGCGTCCGTCACGTGTGGAGGTTGACGCTGAGGGCAACGAGCGGCATGTCGACATCGACTGGCACGAGGAGACACTGCAGTGGTGGGCGGACATGTGGGCGTCGCCGATGGCGGCGGAGTATCACTCGTCGGACCGTCACGCGTTATTCCTGCTCGCGGTGCTGGTGGATGACTTCTGGCGTGAGCCCTCGACGAAGCTGGCTTCAGAGATTCGGTTGCAGCGGGTCGCTTTCGGTCTGACCCCGTACGACCGACGCCGTCTGGAGTGGACGATCGAGACGACCGAGGAAGCCAAGGACCGCGGTCAGAGCCGGCGGAACGCCGCGCAGGCCAATGAGCAGCCGAAGCCGGATGAAGACCCTCGTCTCGTTCTCGTGAGCTGAGGGCCGGGCGATGGCGACGTTGATCGTCCCGCCGCTCGATCTTCAGTACCCAACTCTCGGGCCTGCCCTTGCGGACTTCATCGAGGACCGATGCGTGTTCGGGCCGGGATCGCTCGCTGGTCAGCCAGCGCACCTCGATGCGGAGAAACGCGCAGCCCTTTACCGCCTGTACGAGGTGTACCCGAAAGGCCACCGGCTCGCCGGGCGTCGACGCTTCCAGCGCGGCGCGATCGAGTGGCGCAAGGGAATGGCGAAGACGGAGTTCGCGGCGTGGATCGCGTTCTGCGAGCTGCATCCGGACGCACCGGTCCGTGGTGACGGGTTCGATGCGTTCGGCAACCCTGTCGGTAAGCCGGTGGCGTTCCCGTACATCCCGATGATGGCTGTGACGGAGGAGCAGGTCTCAGAGCTCGCGTATGGCGTGCTGAAGTACGTGATCGAGGAGGGCGCCGACGCTGATCTATTTGACTCGTCGCTCGAGCGGATTCTCCGGATCAACACGCGCGGGATTGCTGACGGTCGCGTCGTCCCGGTGTCGAACTCTCCCGGCTCGCGTGATGGCGCGCTGACGACGTTTCAGCACTTTGACGAGCCGCACCGCCTGTATCTGCCGTCGGCGAAGAACGCTCACGAGACGATGAGCGCGAACCTCACGAAGAGGCCGCTCGAGGACCCGTGGGCGTTGTACACGTCAACGGCTGGGAAGCCAGGTCAGGGCAGCATCCAGGAGGATGTTCGCGCAGAGGCGGAGATGATCAACCGGGGCGAGATCGACGACCCGGCACTGTTCTTCTTCGCCCGGTGGGCTGGTGACGAGCACAACGAGCTCGAAGCACGTCCTGCGGCGAAGGGTTCCCCGGCCATTACACCGGCTGAGGCGCTGCAGAACCGTGTGGCGGCGATCGCCGACGCGACAGGGCCCGTTGGTGAGTACGGTCCGGGCCAGTTCGAGTCGATCGCGAAGCAGTGGGACCGTCCGAAGGCCGACAAAGCGTACCTCGAGCGCGTGTGGCTGAACCGGTGGCGAAAGTCTGGGTCGCAGTTCTTCGACATTCAGAAGATCATCGCGAGCCTCGCCGACCCGGGGAAGACGATCCCGAAGGGCGCGTTCATCACGCTCGGCTTCGACGGCGCCCGCTTCCGGGACGCGACTGCATTAGTCGCGACCGACATCGCGACCGGTGTTCAGGAACTTCTGGGCCTGTGGGAGCGACCGGAGGACGCTGACGAAGCCCAGGGGTGGGAAGTTCCCGAGGATGAGGTCACGCAGACGCTCGAGCACGCCATGTCGTTCTACGAGGTGTGGAAGCTGTACGGTGACCCACCTCACTGGACCGAAACCATGGGCTCCTGGTCAGCGAAATGGCCGGATCAGGTCGAGGAGTTCTGGACGAACAAGTATGTCCGGATGGCGTACACGCTCCGCGAGTATGTCGAGGCGATCGACATCAAGAGCGTCCGTATCGGCGGCATCGAGAACCCCGACGGCGACTTCGACCCACACGACGACTTCCTCCGACACCTCGGCAACGCTGGCGTGAAGGAGCTTCGCGTGAAAGACGACGAGGGCAAGCCGCTGCTCGTAATGGCGAAGCAGGAAGGCCACCAGGAGCTCAAGTTCGACGTGGCAATGGCGGCGGTCCTGTCGTGGAAGGCCTGCGCCGATGCGCGCCGGCTCGGCACCAAGCCGAAGGCGAAACGCAAGGCGGTGATCCGCCGACTCAAGTAGGGGGAAGGGAGGCCACGGTGACCATTGACGTCGCAGACCCCAATTCTCCAGGCGCGTGGATCGTCAAGGGCGTGAAGAAGCTGAACCTGCGGCTCCCGAGGCTGCAGAAGCTCGCCGGATACCACGACGGAACACCGCCACTCCCGGTCCCGGTCGGAAGTGGCGCGTCGGCCGCGTTCACCGCGTTCCAGAAGAAGTCATGCACCAACTTCGGTGAACTCATCGTCGGTTCGCTCCGCGAACGGTGCGCTGTCCGCGAGATCCGCACGGCCGTGTCCTCTGATCAGGTTGACGACGTCGCATGGCAGATCTGGAAGGATAACGGCCTCGACGTCGAGTTCTCCGATGTGCTGGAAAACATGCTCGCGCTCTCCGACGCATACATGATCATCGGCCAGGACGAGGACGGCGAGGTCATCATCACGGGTGAGGATCCGCGCCAGGTGGTGACGTTCCACAACCCGGCGCGCCAGTCCGAGGTTCGCGCAGCAATGAAGGTGTTCCACGACGCCGACGAGAAGCGCGACTACGTCTACCTTTATCTTCCCGGCGAGCGCCGTGACGACGGCACGTGGACGAACGCCCGTCGTTGGGTGGCGTACCGGGAGCGCAGCGGACCCGGAAAGAGCATCTCCTTCAGCCCGTCCACGTACGTGTGGGACGACACGCGCGGGGGCGAGGACGGCGAGGAGCTCAACCACCATCTTGTCCCGGTGGTCCGGTTCCGGAACCGTCGCGGCATCGGCGAATTCGAGCCACACCTGGACATCCTTGACAGGATCAACCACAAGACCTACAACGCGATGGTTATCGCCGCCTACCAGGCGTTCAAGCAGATGGTCATCCAGGTCGACGTGGAAGACGCGGTCGACGAGGACGGCAACGAGATCGACTCGATCCCAGACAACGTGCTGACCACCGACCCCGGGTCGTGGATTCAGCTTCCGTACAACTCGAAGGTGTTCCAGACCGCGCAGGCTGACATGCAGGGAATTCAGTCGGCCATCAAGGACGACATTCGAGAGCTCGCCGCTGTCACACGCCGGCCGCTTTCGATGTTCGCACCTGACAGCGAGTCCGCGGCTGGCGCTCAGGCGAACGTAGAAGGGCTGATCTTCGCCACTGAGGACAAGCAGATCCGCTGCACGGCCGCTCTGGTGGACGTGCTCTACATCGCATTCCTCACCCGCGGAGACACCGAACGGGCGAACAAGGCCAAGATCACCATCGACTGGAAGCCAGCGTCCCGCTACGTGGTCACGGACAAGGCGTCCGCGGCCGCGCAGGCTACATCGTCGCTGGCGAAGCGGACGATCATGCGGGAGATCTGGCAGTTCAGCCCCGAACAGGTCGCCCAAGCTGAGGCTGAAGCGGCCGATGAGGCACTTCTGGCGGAGGAGCTGACCGGTGGCGGTAACACGGCTTGACCAGAACTACGACGCTCAAGTGGCGGCGGTCCGTAGCAAGGTCATGTCGTACGCGTACCGCAAGTGGTCGTCATTGTCCGCGTATCGCGATGCTGATGCGGAACAGCTAATCGCTGAACTGGTCCCTCGAGTTGAGGCCGGCCAGAAGCGGGTCGCTGAACTCACCGATGCATACCTGTCCCGGGTCGCGGCACAGCAACTTGGGACGGCAATCTTGCGCGGCGCTGTAGCTGACGCAACAACCGAGTCACTGCGTGGAGTCGATGCCAACACGGTCTATCAGCGCCCTTTCACAACTGTCTACACGTCGTTGAGCAACGGCAACACGCTCACCGCGGCGACGGCGGCAGGTGCTGCACGACTGGCTGACTTGGTCTCGTCGGGGATGCAACTGGCGAAGACGCATTCAGCGCGGCAGGCGATGTCACGCACGGGTGTGGAGTTGTATCAGCGGATACTGACGGGTCGTGAGAACTGCGCGCTATGCGTCATTGCCTCCACGCAGAGGTATTACAAGGGCGATCTGATGCCGATACATCCGGGCTGTGATTGCGGGATCAAGAGCTTCATCGGTGCACCGGATGAGCAGGTAATCGACCCGAAATTGCTGGAACAGACCCATGAAGCGGTAGCTGCGAAGTCTGGTCGCGCAGCCGACCGGGGAGGCCGCGACATCGGACTGAACAACCCGGTCGCTGACTACCTCGACGTGATCGTCACGCATGAGCACGGCGAGCTCGGGCCGGTTCTGGCCTGGCGATCCGACCATTTCACGGGTCCAAGCCAGATCTGGCCCACCAAGACTTCCACCCGGACGGGTGGGTAGCCCCGACATGGGGATCCGAAACACCCGACATGGGAGACAACAGCATGTTCACTCGAGGCGGCATCTTCATCCGCAACCCGCGACTCCGATTCGTCACAGACGATGGAGAGAACAACGGTGGTGGTGACGAAGGCGATAAGGGCAGCTCAGGTGGAGACACCGGCTTCCCGGCGAACACTCCTGTCAAGGACATGACGCCGGAACAGCAGGCCGCGTACCACCTTCACCAGTCCCGCAAGCATGAGGGCCGCGTGAAAGCCTTCGGCGACTGGACGCCGGAGAAAATCGCGAAGCTCGAGAAGGACAATGCGGACCTTCGCACGAAGACCCAGTCCGCGGAGCAGAACGCGCTCGACGCTGCCAAGGAGGAAGGCCGCTCGGAGATCCGAGCCATCCTTGCCGCCGAACGCGTCAAGAACGCTCTCGCGACCGCGCTCAACGGACGCATCCCGGATGCGAACGCGCTTCTGGAGTTAGACCGCAGCCGTTTCATCAAGGACGACGCTGCTGACACCGACGCCATCGCCGCGTGGGTTCAGGAGCACTCGACCGAAGCGAGTAGTGGTGCCCAGAAGAAGGGCGGCCCTGACCTCGGACAGGGCAAGCGCGGCCAAAACCAGCCCGCCAAGGGCGTCGGCGCCGGAGCAGATCTCTTCGCCGGAACACGCAAATCCAAAAAGACCGAATCCTAGGAAGGATCCACCATGCCTCGTCTCAGCACTGAGACCATCGGTGGCGGTGACCTGTCGTGGCTCGGCTCGTCTCACGGAATCCGCAACGCGCGGACCGAGACGATCGACATCTCGACGTTCACCGCGAACACCCACTACCCGAACGGCTACATCCCCGCCGGCACACCTATCGCGATCGTCTCGGGACTCGCTGTCCCGTATGACGTGACCGTCGGCACCACCACGGGAGCCGGCATCCTCGCCGGCTTCATCCTCACCGACCAGAAGGTCGTCGGTACGACCGACTTCGGTGCCCCTGTCCTCGATCATGGCCGCATCAACACCGCGAAGGTCCCCTACGCGTCGTTCGTGAAGCCGATCACCGCCAAAGACGCCACGACCTGCGTCTTCGCCTGAAAGGAGTGACCGAACATGGCACTTTGGACTGACGTCATCGACCCGGCAACTCTGACCGGGTACGCGCGAGCCTCGCTCGCCGACTACGAAGCACAGAAGGGCACCCTCGCCCAGTTCCTGCCGAACCGTGAAGTCGCCGACATCGTTGTGCGATTCATGCAGGGTTCGACTGGCCTGGTCGACATCGCCCAGTGGCGCGCCTACGACGCTGAGCCGGAGATCGGCAAGGGACAGACCGGGAAGCGCGTCACGCTCGAGCTCCCCGCTGTCGGGCAGAACATTCCCGTCAGCGAGTACGCGCAGCTCCGCGCCCGCAACTCGTCTGACGAGACCATCCTGCAGGCCGTCCTCAACACCACAAACCGTGTGGTGCACGCGGTCTCCGACTCCGTCGAGCGCCTGCGCGGCATCGTTCTTGCGACCGGCAAGGCAACCATCAACCCGACGAACTTCGGCGGCAAGTTCCAATCCGACGACGACTTCGGTCGGTCGGCCGGACACACTGTCACCGCGGCCACACCGTGGAGCGACAAGACGGTCTCCCGTCTTGCGGACCTGCAGAGCTGGACGGACACCTACATCACGGACAACGGGGTTCCACCTGGCTCGTTCCTGATGTCCACTCGAGTTCTCCGCGCACTCGCCGCCGGCAACGAGTTCCAGACACAGCTGATCAACGGCGGTGCCCGCCCCGCGACTCGCGCGGACGTGAACGCGATCATCGAGGGCGCCGGCCTGCCCCCGATCGTCATCTACGACCGCCGCGTAAGCGTCGGAGGCTCGGCAACGAAGGTCGTCCCGGATGATCGGCTGCTGCTCCTGCCTGCACCGGTCGCCACCGACGACTGGGAGGGAACCGAGCTCGGTGCGACGTTCTGGGGTCAGACCCTCACGTCGATGGACCCCGACTATGCCCTCGAGGACGCGGACCAGCCCGGCCTCGTGGTGGGCGTGTACCGCGGCGAGAAGCCCCCGCTGATCGCCGAGGTCGTGTCCGACGCGATCGCCCTTCCCGTCCTCGCCAACGCGGACCTCAGCTTCTCCGCTGACGTCCTCTAGGAAGGAGAACCGTGGCCGAGCTCACGAGCATCGTCCACGTTCACGACGAGCACGGTGACGTCCATGTCTTCGGACCTGGCGTCACCGTGCCCGCGTGGGCCAAGGCGCTCATCACCAACCCCAAGGCATGGTCCGAGGGAATCGAACCCGTCAAGAAAGATCACCCGGTGGCAGAGCCGACCGAAGCACCCGATTCGGACGACGTTCCAGCGAAGAGCGGCCCGAAAGCCACCGTAGATGCCTGGACCGCCTACGCGGAGAAGCACAAGGTCTCTGTCGGTGCCGACGCAACGCGCAAGGACATCATCGCGGCCCTCGAGGCTGCTGGCGTTCCCACCGAGTGACGAGGAGGCTGCCATGACGACGTTCGCAACACCCGAAGATGTGGCCAATGTCTGGCAGCCCCTCACCACCTCGCAAGAGGCTCTCGCGGAGAACCTTATCGAGCAAGCCTCGAACAAGCTGCGACTGAAGGGCCGGCGCCGCCGTCGAGATATAGATGTGCTGTACGCGACGGATCCACTTTTGGCGAACGCCATCCGTGATGCGGTCGTGAACGCTGTGAAACGGGTACTCATGAACCCTGAGGCGCTGCGTCAGTACAGCGAGACAACGGGTCCTTTCACCGAATCGAAGACTTTGGATACCAGCATCTCGGCAGGCGGTCTCTACCTGGCACCGGGCGACCTGATCGACATCTTCCCCGGCTCATCAGGAATTCGCTCGTTTCGAGTCAAGACCAGGATGCTCTGATGTCCGAGGCTGTAACCCGCACTCGAATGGTCGACTCGGGCCAACTGGACCGCTACGGAAAGCCAATCCTCGCCCCCCAAACGTCTCCGCTGACGGCCCACTCGTTTGCCCCCGTGGTCACTAACGATGTCGAGGGCGTCGACACTGTTGTTTCGAGCGACGGCGGAACTCTCTACTTCCGCGCACCCGACCTCGCTGGCTCTCTCTCTGGCGACAAATGGAAGGTGCGCGGAATCGACTACGAATCCGAGGGCATCGAAGCGCTCTGGCAGAAACCGAGCGGTGAGGTGGTCGGAACCGTGATCGTTCTCAAGCGTACGGAGCTTACCCGTGGCTAAGGGCATCAAGGTGAAGATCAATCAGGCGGCCTGGGGTAACCAGGTCATGGCGGGACCGGAGATGCAGCAGTACCTTGCCAACCTCGGCAGCCAGGTCGCAGGAAAGCTTCCTGGCGGCTCCGTCGAAGTCACCACCTCTCGAACTGTGAAGGGCGGTGGCCGTCGCGCTCGAGCTGTCGTGACGACGACCATCCCGCTTGAGGATGAGGCCGCGAACGGTACTGCTCTGGCTGCGCTGCAGTCGGTGGTGCCGTCTGCGCATGCTCCGAAGCGGACTCGTGCGTACAAGGTGCGTGAGAAGAAGCGGCAGGAGCGGCGAGCATGAGCAACGTTGCTGGCGTGATCTTCACCGACCTTCCGGCAGTGACGATCTCGAAGCTGCAGTCGCTCCTCGATTCCCGTGCGGAGCCGTTCACTGAAGGTGTGTCGGTGTCGAACAAGGCCATCGAGGGCGAGACGCGAATGGTGACCGTGAACCTCGGCACTGGGACCGGCACCTTCAACACGCTTGACGACGC
Organism: Leifsonia sp. ZF2019; assembly: GCF_019924635.1. Lineage (NCBI taxonomy): Bacteria > Bacillati > Actinomycetota > Actinomycetes > Micrococcales > Microbacteriaceae > Leifsonia > Leifsonia sp. ZF2019. The sequence goes on along the minus strand of NZ_CP065037.1, from coordinate 506,469 downwards.
CACATTGCGGATCAACGTGCGCGCTCTCGATGAGGGTGACGCTGCGGATCTGGCTCTGATGGTGCGGGCGATTTTCGAAGCCCCAGCACCTCTCGGCATTCGCGACGGCGACCCGATCACTGCCTGCCGGGTATCGGCGGGACCGGTCGAGGTTCCGAACGATACGAAGTTCTTCCAGTGGTACATGGTCGCGAATGTGACCCGCCGCGGGATCCAGTTCACCTGAGCACCCACAACTAATGCGCCGCCCTCGAGGCGGCTTTTTCTATGCCCGGATGGGCAAGGAGGACGAATCATGCCCACTGGCACTCCCGATTCCAGCAACGTCCGCGTTGCCCCCACGGGCGCCTGGTACGTTGCCCCGCTGGGCACCACCGGCCCGACCTCAGCGTCAGACGCGCTGAACGCCGCATTCACGAACCTTGGCTACCTGTCGGAGGATGGCACGTCGCGGACCACAGACCGGTCGTCGAACGACATCAAGGGATGGCAGAACGCAGCCCTGGTGCGCACGGTGGTAACGGACGCGGCGATCTCGTACAAGTTCACGTTGATCGAGACGAACCGTGCCTCGGTAGCACTGTACTTCGGTGTCGCCCCGGGTCCTGACGGCAGCTACGACGTCGACCCATCCCAGACCGGCGGCCGTCAGTCTTTCGTCTTCGACGTCATCGACGGCACCAACGTGCGCCGAGTGTGGCTCCCCGCCGCAGAGGTCGTCGAGCTCGAAGACATCACCTTCGACAGCGGCGACGCGACCGGATACGGGGTCACCGTGAAGGGCTACGCGAACGCCACCCTCAGTGGCAAGGTCGAGCGCGTCTTCGACCCGAGCCTGAACAAGAAGTCTGCCGCGGCGCCGGGCAACGTGTTCCCCGCTGACTCGAACATCACCGCTTCGGACTCGACCAATGCGGCCAAGCTCGCAGGCCTCGGCTATGTCGCCAACCCGACCACCGCCTGGACCACCGGTCAGAAGATCTCGATCGGCGCGTTCGACTTCAACTGGTCGGGCACCGCATGGGCGGCCGGCGCTCACGCCTGATCCAGACCGGGACCGGGGGCGTTTTCAGGTGGCGTTCCCGGCCCCGCCTCACCTGCTCACCTGAACCCACCTGAAAGGACGCCATCGTGGCAACCGTTGACATCACCCCATCTCCACGCCGGAAACCTCTCAAGGTGAACTACGGCGATGAGCAGTTTCTCCTCTCGACGCGAGTTCCGCTCGAGCTCATCAATGCGCAGGACTCGATCCCACGACCGAAGGTCATGGCCGGGTCGCAGAAGGATGCATACCAACAGCAGGTGGGTATCGCCGTGATTGCGGCGTTCGTGGAGAACGTCATCCCTGAGGATTTCCGTGCCGTCCTGGACCTCAATGACGTCGCGCAGGTGTTCGAGGCGTGGTCGGAGGCGTCGGGCTGGGGAAAATCGCCGAGCTCCGACAGATCTGGCGGAGCCACGAAGCTGAGTTCGTCTTCGAACTACGACGAGGCGGACTGACCCTCGAGGACATCTACCGCATCCCGGAGGAGACGGCCGCCTACATCACCGTGGCGGCCTCTCTCCCGGAATCTCCTCTGCATGCCGCGATTCACGGGTGGGATTATCCGCTGTCGCGTGAAGGGATGCTGCTGCTCGACCTGCTCGACCTTCAGGGTGCGAAAGGGTCGAAGAAGAACCAATGGAAGCCACTCCCGAGACCATGGCAGCGACCTGAACGTCTCGGGTACACGGAACTCACCTACGACGAGGCCATAGACCTTCTGAGGAAGAACGCCGGACGCTAAGCCGTCTGGTTTGTGGCTGCGAATGCGGCCTGGCGCATGTCCGGGCCGTAGTGCTTGTTCCACCACATGTTGTGCCCGCAGTACTGACACTTCTTGAAAAACGGGAGGAACAGCAGGCCTATGCCTGCGGTGAAGATTCCGATCGCCCACAGTGTGCTGTTGCGGCCGATGTTTCCCCCGCCACCTTCGCAGGGCTTGCAGTCGATGCAGCCCCGCTGCGAATAGATGTTCTGGTGCTGGGACATTCCCCCGAATCCTTTCGGTCTGGTGCAGCAAACCTACCTCGTCTGAGTCGCCATTCGGCAACCCATCTTCGGGTGCCGCGAACCCCAACTAGAGGCCAGCCGAGGCGCTGGACTTTTGCGCATCCGCCGGAGGTGATCTGTGACTGAAGCAGCCGTCGCAGAAGTAACGATCATCCCCGTTTCTCCTGGGGCACAGCGGCTTATCGTCGAACAGCTTGGCGGCGACGCGGCAGGCCAGAAGGTCGGCGGTCAGGTCGGAGGCGGTCTCGTCGCGGCCCTAGGTGGCGTCCTCAAAGGTGCCGCTACCGCAACAGTGGCAGCGGCGGCGGCGGGTATCGGTGCGTCTCTCGCCGGCGGTTTCGCCCGACTGAACAACATTGATGTCGCCCGGGCGAAGCTCACTGGCCTCGGCAACTCGGCTGCCGATGTCGACGGGATCATGAAGAACGCTCTCGCCTCAGTGAAGGGCACGGCGTTCGGTCTTGGCGACGCGGCGACCGTGGCAGCGGGCGCTGTTGCTGCCGGTATCAAGCCGGGTGAGCAGCTCGAGAGTGTCCTGAAGTCGGTCGCGAACTCGGCAGCCGCGTCGGGTTCGAGCCTGTCCGAGATGGGCAACATCTACAACAAGGTCGCCTCCACAGGTAAGGCGCAGAACGACGTTCTGCAGCAGGTCGCCGACCGGGGCATCCCGATCTACCAGGCTCTCGCAGACCAATTCGGGACGACTGCTGACGCCGTCTTCGACATGGCTTCGCAGGGTCAGATCGGGTTCTCCGATTTCGAGGCCGCCATGACGAAGGCGTCGGGCACGGTGGCACAGGAGATGGGCAAGACCATCCCGGGCGCATTCGACAACTTCAAGGCGTCCCTATCACGGATCGGCGCCGGCGCGCTCGGTGGGATCTTCCCCGAAATCGCACCGACCATCCTGGCGATCACGCAGGCGCTCAGCCCTCTCGAGACTGCGGCAGCCGGAGTGGGGCAGGCAATCGGAGCGCGCCTCAACCCTGTCATCGAAGCATTCACCGGCTTCATCACAGGTGCTGATGGTGGTCTTGCTTCGCTCAAAGCCAACCTTGCCCCGCTGGCGGCCCTCCTGGGCCCGCTCGCTGGCGCATTCGCAGCTTTGGGGGCAGGTGGCCTGACCGGGATCATTGCTGCGATCCCAGGGCTTGGTGGTCTCGCCCCGATCGCTACCGCCCTGACAGGTCCTCTCGGGATTCTGGCAGCAGCGTTCGCTGGTCTGGTCGCCGTATCACCTCAACTGCAGGCGGCGTTCAGCGTCATCGGCAGTCAGCTCGCTCAGACGTTCGGCAACCTGCTCACCACGCTCGGTCCCGTGATCGGCCAAATCGGCTCTGCACTGGCCGTGATGGCGCAAACCATCGGAGGTGTGCTCGCTAACGCACTTCTCACTGTGGCACCGTTCCTTTCCCAGCTCGTGAACATTCTGGGCGGCGTTCTGGTCGCTGTGCTCCCTTCGGTGGTGACCCTGCTCACCCAGTTGTCGGGCATCTTCTCCGCCTTCGCGGGGGCGATCGTTCCCGTCATAGGAACCGTGCTGCAGGCGTTGGTGCCGGCGTTGTCGTCCCTGGGCCCCGTTATCGGGACCATCGTCAGCGCCGTCGTTCCGCTGGTGTCGATGCTGGCCTCTGCGCTCATGCCTATCTTTCAGGCGATCTCGCCTCTTGTGACGGCGTTGCTCTCGGCCATCACCCCACTGATCCCGGTCGTGCTGCAGCTTGCGACAAGCTTGATCTCCACTCTGGTGCCGATCTTCACGCAGCTGATCTCGATCCTGTCTCCGGTGATTTCGATGGTGGTCAACCTGGCCACCACTCTGATCTCGATGCTGGCACCGATCTTCCAAGCATTGGCGCCTGTGATCAGTCAGTTGATTACCGCGTTCATGCCGCTGATCAGCGCAATCCTGACGCCACTGATTCAGGTGGTTGCGGCTCTGATGCCAGTGCTGCAACCCATCCTTGATCTGTTCATTCAACTGTTGACGCCGATCCTGGCCCTGATCCAGCCGCTGCTGCAGTTGGTGTCGGCGATCATCCCACCGTTGTCGGCTGTGCTGACGTTCCTCGCGAACATCATTGCCGGCGTCCTCAAAGGTGCATTCGCCTTCCTGATCCCCGTGATTCAGTCCGTTGTGCAGATCATCTCCAACGTGCTGCAACCGGTGATCAAGGGAATCACCGATGTCCTCGGCGGTGTGATCACATTCATAACCGGCGTGTTCTCCGGCAACTGGAAGCAGGCCTGGGGCGGCATCGTGCAGATCTTCACCGGCATATGGAACGGCATCACCGGCATTGTGAAGGGCGTCATCAACTCGGTTATTGACGCCGTGAACGGTGTGATCGGTGGCATCAACGGTGTCGCCAGTGCGGTGAAGGATGCGACAGGTGGGGCGATCAACTTCACCATCGGGAAGATCCCTCGCCTCGCTGACGGCGGCATCGTCCAGGCTGTCCCCGGCGGGATCATGGCCAACATCGGTGAAGGCCGGTACCCGGAGGCTGTTATCCCTCTGAAGCCAGGCATTCTGTCCGAGCTCAGTGGTCAGCCGGCGTCGACTCGGGATGCCCCGTACATGTACGTCGAGAAGATCGTCGCCCCGGACAATGACCCGGTTGTATCGGGTCGGATCATGGGGCGCGAGTTTGGCCGTGTGGCAGCGGGGAGCATCTGATGACAGTTGCTATCGACAGTCTGGTGCTCCCCGCTGGCCCGGGTGAGACAGGTACAGATGGATTCGTTCTTGTGTTCCTGGGCGACTGGGATGCGGTCTCGGAATCGAAGACAGAGATCCGGGAACGACCTCAAGCGGACGGTTCATTCGCAATCGCGATGGACTGGCGAAAGTCGCTGGCGTTCTCGATCAAGGGCGCGTTTCTCGGGGAGGCCCGATCCGATGTTCAGTCGGCAAAGCAACTGTTGAAGACGAAAATCGCCCGAGGAAAGTCGGTCACCGTTCTTGTGACTGACATCGACGGTCCCATGCGGCGAGTGGCTTCCGTCCGATCGGTGATCCTGGACCCCGACTACGGCGGCAACCAGTTCACCTTCACGATCGACCTGGTTGCGTTCGATCCACTCATGTACGGGCCCGACCAGAGCTTTTCGACGGGTGTCCCGGTGTCCGGCGGCGGGTTGCTGTTCCCGCTGGGAACAACGCCTACCGCCTACTGGGACTTCGGTGCTGACGGGTCATCCGGTCGCGTGTCGTTCACGAATACAGGCACAGCGCCCACGTGGGGGACGCTGACGGCCACTGGCGGGTTGAGCGGTGGGTTCACCGCGACCGACGTCACCACCGGGCAGACGGTTCGATTCGAGCGGGTCATCCCAGACGGGTCGCTTGTGCAAATCAACCAGCGAACAGGCCGTGCGTGGATCGACTCGCCAAGCAATGACGTGTCCGGGTATCTGACAGTCAGGGACTTCTTCCAAGTCGGGCCAGGTGAAACGCACCAGATCCAGTTCTCGCCCTTGGGTGCAGTGACGGGTACCCCACAGTTCACCTTCACGGCGGCACCCGCGAACCACTAGGAGGTCACCGATGACGCGGTACATCATCGGTGACCTCCGCACCGGCCGGCGCATCCTCGACCTTCCCGTGATGAAGGGGCCGTGGGATGACTCCCTCGACACGGCCGAGACCATCCGGGTCACGGTCGACATGCAAGACCCCGATGTGCAGGCCCTCGACCTGAGGAACACGGCATCGAAGGGGAAAGCGTTCCTGGGTGTCGTTGAAGACGACACCATCAAAGCGTGCGGGCCGATCTGGACTCGCACGTACAACCAGCCCGACCGGACGCTGCAGATCGGCGCCAAGGGGCTCATGTCCCTTTTTGATCATCGGCTTATCCTGCCCCTGCTTGCCGAGACGCTGGACGTCACCCAATGGACGATCCCTGACCCGGCAGACAACACGAAGACGATCGCGAATCCGCTGCTCACAACCCAGTACACGGGAATCTGGTGGGGAACGATGGCGAAACGTCTCGTACAGCAGGCACTGTCTCGCACGGGCGGAAACCTGCCGATCGTGTTCCAGGCGGACGAGATCGATGGTGTGTCAGACCACACGAAGACGTATCTCGGTGTGGACTTCAAACCGGTAGGCGAGGCGCTGAAACAGCTGACCGAGCTGCAGGGTGGCGTCGAGATCAACTTCCAGCCACGCTTCACCTCCGATTTCCTCGGCGTCGAATGGTTTATGCAGACAGGGACTGTAGCGCAGCCGTTGATCTATGCCGCCTCGGTCCCACAGTGGAATCTGACCGTTGATGACTCGCCCATATCGGACTTCGAGATCAGCGAGGACGCATCGGGTATGGGGTCGTTCGCGTGGGCGACTGGAGGCCGTCAGGCAGACGACGTCCTGGTTTCACGGGCATATGACTCGAGCCTCATCGACCAAGGGTTCCCGATGATGGAACTCGTCGACTCTTCGCATTCCACGGTCTCGATGCAAAGCACCCTGGACAAGTACGCGGCGTTGAACGCGGTGGCCGGCCGGGGTGCGGAAGAGACATGGTCATTCACGGTCGAGGCGCGCCCCACGGACGATGAGGGCAACCCTGCAGGTCCCTGGCTGAACAGCTACAACGTGGGCGACTTCTGCGACATCACCATCGCCCCGTACAACCCAACGACGGGGGTGGGGGATCCGTACCTCACCGCTGGAGGCACATTCCGCCGTCGAATCGTTTCCCTCTCCGGTGACGAAGAGGGCCAGCAGATCAAGATCAAGTGCGTCCCGGAGGTGGTGTGATGGCTGGCGGCTATAAGGCGCCGCGGGATGGTACCGAACAGCTCACCGGCGCGATGGCCGATCAGCGAGAACGCCTCCGCGAGCTCGAGCGCCCCACGGGGACATCCATCGGTTCCTTAGTGCAGCAGGTCCAGCAGACGCTGGCGAACATCGTTGCTCAGGTGAACACGATCGCCACCGCATGGATGGCAGCGAACGCCTACACGAAGGCGCAGGTCGATTCGAAGGTCGCCAGCCCAGGCACGATCGCCCCGGTCGACGTCAACGCGTCAGGGAACGTTTCCGCCGCGAACGTGACAGCCTCCGGGCAGGTGGTTTCGGCTGGGATTGTGCGTTCTCCTGGAACGAAGTCCAACACGGTCACTGTTGGCTATTCGGCGGTCTACATCGACTCGTCGGGCAACATGGGTGGCAACACCTCAACTCGACGGTCAAAGACGAACATCGTGCCGTTGGAGATCGATCTTGATGCTTTCCTCGGCCTGCAGGCGTACAGGTTCCAGCGGCACACCGACGTGCTCGAGATGGGCGAGGGGGCGCCGTGGCAGTCGGGGCTCATGGCTGAGGATGTAGAACCAGTCGCCCCGCTGAATGTCTGGTTAGACGAGGACGGTCTCGTCGCCGGTGTCCGGTATGAGGAACTCGTGGTTCCGCTCCTGATGGCTGTACAGCGGGAACGAACGCTGAGGGTTTCGCTCGAGGAACGGGTGGCCGCGCTGGAAGCTCAGTCAGTCGCAGACGGCGGGGTTTCCTGATGCGGAGCCACTAGCGCAGGCGCTGGTGTCCCAGCGCCCACCAGCAGTGTCTTGCGGGTCAGGATTCGGGATCCAGGGGACAGGTGAACCGGCGGGGAGTTTGCTGCTTCCCGATGATCCTCCAGAGGAATCCGAGTCGTCGGTTCCTGTGTTTGATTGCTGCTGTTCGGCAGCCTGACGGGCGGCCTCATCCGCTGCCGCCTGAGCCGCTTCTGCAGCGGCTTGAGCTGCCGCTGCTTCCTGTGCTGCTTTCTCGGCCGCAAGCCTGGCCTGCTCAGCGTCGTAGTCCTTCTTCGCTTGCACCGACTGCGCGCCCAGGGTGTCCAAGGATCCGCCGTGATCGATGGCGCCCTGGTAGGCGGGTGCCGCGACGGTCATCGCGTGCTCCGCGTCGGCTTTGACCTGCGCGGCGTGGGCGCTGACCCCAACCGTGATGCCTGCTGCGGCGAGCAGCGTGATGACGGCCGCACCTCCGATGAGTTTCGCGCGGACGCTTACGGCTTTGTCTTCCCCCTGAGTGTTGCTCATCTACCCAGATTAATCGCCCTTGTCCTGCTTTTAAAGACCCTTTTGGAGGGCTCATGACGATCCGGAAGGGCCTTCCGGCCAAGCTCGCGCTCACGGACACGAATGACACGCGGTACGACTTCCGCAACCTGGTGGTGTGCAACGCTGACGGTTCTCCTCGTGGTGGTGTCACTTCCCCCGTGGGGGCGAACATTGTGGCGGCGACGGCGACGATGAACTCCGCGGTGGCTGCGTTCAGTGCGATCGCGGTGCGGGACAACGGTGTTGTGCTGCTCGCCAATGATGGTCCCGTGAACGTGCTGCACGCTGCGGCGCCGGCGGCGAATAGCCGCATCGATGTCGTGTACGCGAAGCAGAACGATTCCTCGTCGACGGTGACGACACCGGATGCGAACGATCTTCCAGTCATCGCGATTGCACAGGGTACCGCGGCTGCTTCTCCGACGAAGCCGTCGATTCCAGCAGGTGCGGTGGAGCTCGCGACGGTTCTGATCCCTGCCGGTGCCACTGCGACGAACTCGTCCGGTGTAGTTGTAACGCAGACGGCGCAGTTCACAGCAGCCCCTGGTGGGGAAGTCCCATTCCGCTCGCAGTCGGATCTCTTCGCGTGGCTGAACCCCTCGACCAGTCAGCTGGCCCGGATCATTGGCGCGGAGTCGTACATTGCGGCGAATGGTTGGCAGATCAATCATGCGTTCGCCGAGGCCGCTGGTATCACTCCGGCATTCACATCTGGTGTCGCCTCGCAGGCTGTGGCGTCTGTGACGGTCAGCCTTCCGACGGGAAGGTTCACGCAGCCGCCGATTCCGCAGGTAACGGCAACGTCTGGTCGGTTTACGGCTGTGGTCACCGCAGTATCGACGACCCAGCTCACCATCCAGGTACAGAACAACTCGGGCGCTGCGGGTATCCCCGGGATTGTGTACTGGACCGCTAAGCAGATGACCGCGTCCTCGGCGGCTGGCTAGGAGGGCGTGATGGACAGCGAGTACGACCCGAACATTCCGTACGACTCGGACGGGATCCCGCTGCCGCCGATGAACGCCGTCAAGACGGCAGCACCGGAGGCGATCAGCTCGAGCTATGGCGAGGAGGACCCCGATGCCTGACCTCCTGAACCGCAGTGTCGACGACATGCTCGCAGCGATGGCGGCACAGTTCGGCACCAGGTGGCCGAACCCGTGGTGGCCGAAGGGCATCAGCGCGTACGACGACTGCGCCGCCTGCGTGAGCTTCTACCTCTTCGGCCTCAACTCCCTCGGCAACCCGTTCTACAGCTACGTCTCGCAGATCCAGACCTGGGGCCGCAACCTCGGCGTCTGGCATCCCGGCCACGCCGGAGTGCAGCGCGGCGACGTGCTCGCGTTCGACTGGGACGGCGACGGCGACCCCGACCACACCGAGATCGTCGTCTCAGTCTCGTCCGGCGGTTCGATCGTCACCTCCCGCGGCACGAACTCAAACCCGGGCGACGACATGCGCGACCGCACCCGATCCGCCGGCTACATCCTCAGCTACATCCGACCGCCCTACCCAGGCACCACCTCGGCCGCTGATGGCGGCGCAACCCTGATCCCGCAAGGAGACGAAGTCGACATGGCATCCATCACCGAGCTCCGCGCCCAGCAGGACGCATCGAACGCCGCTCAGACGGCCCTCATCAAGGAGATGCTCCTGCGAGAGAACCGCGGGCGCCTCTACTACTGCGCGGCGCCGCCGGCGGGCCTGCCGCAGTTCGTGATCATCTTCTGGGACCGCACCCCGGGCGAGAAGAACGTGCTGTACATCAACGACGGCGAGCAGCAGGCGCGAAACGCTCGTGACTTCTACTCCCAGACGTACGACACCGTCGAGCAGGCGAAGGCGGCTGCGATTGGTACTACGCAGTTCCAGACCCTGATCAACCTCGCGCTCGGTACCGACTCGGCGTTCACGAACAAGCGCGCGACGAAGTAGCCCCTCGATCCCTGAGAGGGGGAACTGATGCCCGATGAGCCCTCGTTGTTTCAACTGCTCCGGGAAGACATTGCAGCGTTCCGCAGGGAAACGAACGAACGGCTCGACAAGCTCGTCTCGCAGGACGCGTTCGAAGCAGAGCGGCGCCGACGGGATGAACTGCATGCCTCGCTGATTCAGGACATCGCAGAGGAGCGCACCGCCCGAACAGCGGACATCGAACGTGAGCGTGCCTCGCGGATCGCAGCCGTGAAGGAAGAACGCGACGCACGCGACAAGGTCGTCCTCGACCTGCAGGCGAAGAACGCCGCCACCGGGCTTTGGATCCGGTGGGGCATCGGCTTCGTTGTCGGCCTGCCAGCGGCGGGGATTGCGTTGTGGGCCATCTTTCAGAAGGGAATCGGCGGATGATCCGACGAGCCTGGAAATGGGTGTGGCCGACCGTCCTCGTCCTGTTCGCGACTGTTGCGATCGGGATGGCGTTCTGGGTGCAGCAGGGACGCATCGATGTGGGTGTGGCCCGGTACGACAACCTGTCCGCCAAGTACGACCGCCTCTTCACCCAGTACTCGCGACTCTACGGCGACTGTGCCGAGTCGACGAACTGTGAACCCACCGCCCCAGCACCGGAAGCGATCCCGGGCCCAGTCGGGTCGGCGGGTCCTGTTGGTGCATCCGGTGCCACAGGCCCAACCGGCGACAAGGGCGACAAAGGAGATAAGGGAGACATCGGCCTTCCAGGTCAGACCGGCCCACAAGGAGCGACCGGAGATGCCGGCGCGACCGGAGCCCAGGGTGATGCCGGCCCGGCCGGCGCGCAGGGACAACCGGGAGCGACCGGCCCAACAGGTGCGACCGGCCCGGCTGGTGCCGATGGTGCACCCGGTCAGCCGCCCGTGTCGTGGACGTACACGGACGCACTGGGCCTGAACTACACGTGCGTGAGAACGGACCCGTTCGACGCCTCCAATCCGACGTACACATGCTCACCAACGACAGGAGTCACACCATGAGCGACACGAACACGAACCTTGGCAACGTCATCAGCAGCAACCTCGCACGAAAGATCATCTACGGCGCCTACGCGGTCGCTGGTGTGGTCGTGGGTGGTGCGGGGGCGTACTTCCTCGCCACCGGTCACACGGTCCCTGAGGTCATCATCGGCGCGCAGGGCGTCATCACGTACCTGGCGATCCCGGTCGGTGGTCTTGCTCTGGCGAACACCTCGAGCGCACCCAAGGGTGACCACGTCGCCGACGGTCCTGCGGACGTCTAACCCCAACCCGAAGGAGTAGATCCATGAACGAAACGTCTCGCGTCGCTGACACGCTCTCTGCGACGATGGACCGCCCCCGTGGCACCACTTCCGAGCTCAGCATTCACGGCACCGTCGTTGCTGAACTGTGGGGCCCGGACGGGAAGCTGAAGGGGTACTGCAAGACCCACAACCTCGTCACCGCCGTCGGTGACCAGCTTTACGCGTCCCGCGGCGCCGGCCTGACCACGTCCGCCCTCCCGACGGGAATGAAGCTCGGCACCGGTTCGACGGCGGTGGCGAAGACGGGTGCAGGTGCTGCCCTGGTCACATACCTGTCTGGGTCGAATCAGGCATTCGACAGCACGTTCCCGTCCGTGTCGGGCGGTGTGGCGACCTACAAGGTCACCTATGCGGCCGGTACTGCGACGACCGCGTCCCCGATCACGGAGGTTGTGATCCCGACGGACACGATCTCCACGAACGCGACGTCGACGGCAGCGAACACGATCGCTCGTGCACTGCTCACGGGCATCGGGTCAAAAGGGGCCAGCGATACCCTGACGATCACGTGGCTTCACACAATCCTCGGAAGCTGAGCGTATGCCGCGGAATCTGGCGGTCACGGTAGGGTACTTTCCGGCACCCACCCTCCAACTGGTTGACCCCACGTCGGACTCCGCAGTCCAACCGTCCGGCTTGTCGGGGTGGTCGTTGAGGTTCTCGGATGAGTTCAACGGGACCACCCTGGAAAGGTTGAAGTGGGACACGTTGTACCCGGCGTGGAACATCTTCACGAGCCAGAACCCGGGCGGGAACCGCACCAACACGGACAACGCGAACTATTACAACGACGACAACGCCACCCTGGACGGGTCATCGAACCTGCTGTTGACGATGGCGCAGGACTCCACCACCTACCCGGGGTTGTCGTACAAGTCGGGCATGGTGCAGTCGCTGAAGTCGTACACGACATCGCCCGGTTGCTTCGTCGAGGCTCGAGTGCAGATCCCGGTGCTTTCGAACATTCTGTGGCCGGCCGCGTGGATGTCGAATAGTCAGACGAACACGTGGCCGCCGGAGACGGACTATTTCGAGCTGTTCGGAATGGGGCCAGGCACAGAGCAGAACATCTACGTAACGACGTCCGACAAGGACACCGTGCACGTGAACGCACCATCCAACCTGACCGCCTGGCACACCTACGGGGCCTGGTGGAAAGCGGACGGGACAACGGCGTTCTACATCGACGGTGCACTCTCGAGAACATCGTCGAAGGTGATCGGTGGTTCCCAGTACCTGATCCTGAACCTCGCCGCCCGAACCGGGCAATCGTGGCCCGGATCGAACCCGACAATGCTGGTGGACTACATCCGCGTGTGGAGGTGAAACGGTGGCCGCTTCCGTACTGCAGTCAGCATCGAACGCGACCACAGCCACCATCGTCACCGCCACCCTGGCCAGCGTCCCCACGGTGGGGAACACGCTTGTCCTGATCGCGAACTCCGACTCCACCCTCACCCTCGACACCACATCGGGAAGTACGGGTACAGGGTGGACGCAACGGTTCTCCTACGTGTCCGACCAAGGGTTCTACATCTGGACACGCCCCGTCGTGTCCTCCGATGCCACCGTCTACGGTGTCGTCCCCGGTGGTGGGGCCACGTACGCGAGCCTCGGCATCATCGAGCTCGCCGGCGTCACCTCCACCCCGTTCGATGTGGTGGGGACGGTAGCGTCAGGTACGAACGCCACATCCCTGGCAGCGTCGACAATCACCACCACCGCGGCGAACGATCTCGTACTTGTCGCTCACGCCCAGCACGGCTACTCGGGGACGATCTCGAACACGTTCTCCTGGAACAACTCGTTCACCTCCCTGCTGCAGGCTCTCGTTGCCACCGGGGCGTCTGGTGCGAAGACATCCCTGGTGGTGGGTCAGAAGGTCCAGGCTACGGCGGGTGCTGTGGGGGCGACGACCGCATCATGGTCGGGGCAGGCGCAGAACGTCGCTGCCGTGCAGATCGCTTTCAAGGCGTCCGCGGGTGGTACGAACTACACGGCAACTCCCTCCGACTCTGTCGGGGTGACGGACAGTGTGACGGCCGGGTTCGGCCCGCAGGTGACACCGTCTGATCCGGTAGGTGTCACCGATGTGGCGGCGACGGCTCGCGCCATTGTGGTGACGGTGAGCGACATTGTTGGCGTCACGGACACCGGGGCTCCGATCACTCTCGCCTACGACTACACCCTCAACGACCCCGTCGGTGTCACGGACGCCGCCTCTGACGTTGAGGCCGTCGTACAGGCGCCAGCCGATGGTGTGGGCGCGACCGACGCTGTCGCGGGCTCTGTGGACGTTCTGCGCTCCTCGGCCGACCCGGTCAGTGTGTCGGATTCGGTGGTGGCGAACATCACCGGAGGTGGTGACTACACCGGCACCCCATCCGACAGTGTCGGTCTGACGGATGCCGTCCTCGCACAACTGGATCGTGTTGTCACCGTCGCGGACCTGCTGAACCTCACCGATGCTGCACAAACCTCTGCAGGACCGACAGCGAACCCTGCCGACCCTGTTGGTGCGACAGACAGCGCCGCATGGTCGGTAGCCACCTCGAGGCTGGCATCTGATCCCGTTGGGGTCACAGACACTCTCACGGTCACAGTGGCCCGCACCGTGACGTTCGCTGACCCTGTCGGCGCCGTTGACGCGGTGACCGCGCAGATGAACCTTGTGCTGCGAGACATCACCGTCTACGTGTCGGGCCCCACCAGGAACCCGCTCAGGGATGCGTACGCGCAACCTAATCCGCTCCGTGTGTCAGGAGGCACCCGATGACCTATCTCCAGTAATTGTCGCCGGGGCCGGGTAGAATTAGGGCAGCCCCGAAGGATGTTGGAAGCATCCATCGGGGCCTGACCCACTATCTGGTACTAGCAGAGAGGGGCTAGGCATGGAGCCTACCCGCAGGACATGCGATGTCGACAACTGCCGCGAGCCACACATAGCAAAGGGGCTCTGCCGCAAGCACTACAAGCGCTGGAAGTCCCACGGAGACCCGACTTGGAATCCGCCGACTCCTATCGAAAGCTGCTCGATTGCAGGATGCAACCGGGAGCACAAGGCGCGAGGGTGGTGCGCGAATCACTATCGGCAGTGGCGACTTCACGGAGACCCGCTCATCCGCCACAGCCCCGGACGTCCATCTGGTCCGGGGCATCATCTGATCATCGATGATCCGTGCTACGGGAACGCACACAAGCGGATCGTTCGGCACAAAGGCTCTGCGAAGCTACAGCGCTGCGCACACTGCGGAGATCGAGCCTACGACTGGGCCTATGACCACGGCGACCCAAACGAGCGCATTGACGCCGATTTGAACATGGCCTTTAGCCTGAACCCGGATCACTACGTTGCGCTTTGTCGCACTTGCCATCAGCGGTTTGATCGCCCCCTGAGGGGTTCACGAGAGGAGCCACATGTATCTCGATAGAGGCGGCCGGGAGTTCATCAAGTGGACATTCACGGGCTTGCCAGGTGATCACGGAGCAGTAGAGGTAAAGCTCGGAGATGAGTGGCATGCCCTCGACGTCACCGGCAATGTCGGTAGCATCCTCCTCGCTGGACCGGATGCTGACCCGACAGGCGCTGTCGTCGTCACCACAGACACCGATGTGAAGGTCCGCGTCACGGACAGTCCCGAGATCGTGGTTCGTGGTGGTGGGTGGATTCGCCTCACAGCGTGACCGCTCTGGTCTACCCGATGTTGTACCCCGTACCGTGAGGTTCGGGTTCGATCACCCAGCACCCCCCGGTTCAGGCTTCGGTCTGGACTGGGGGTGATTTTCTGGGTTTAGGGCGCTTTAGGACGATCGGATAAAGTCCTGTGTTGCCGCCAGAACTTCACGAGCTCGCCGGCGGGTGGCTGAACCATGTCCTTCGCTTCCACCCGTCGTGCTGCGAGGTCGTGCCGCCAGGACTCGAACGCAACCTTGTAGTCCCACCCCAACAGGCAGGCGTCATCGAGGGTGCGCACCCACCCGACCAACTCTCGACCATCCGACGTCGGCGCATAGGTGACGACCCGGAACCACTCATCAGGCCGGTTCGGGTCACCCAGAAGCATCCGTCTGACCACTGCATATGGCGGCTGAGACTCCGATACACGCAACAACCACTCGGTGGGACGAGCGTAGGCGGTGGGGGACCAGTCGGGCACCCCGACAGGCTACGACGCGGCCCCGACAAAGGCGGCACGATCACTCTCTCGTCACGCCCACGGCGAACAGACCAATCCAGATGCGGTGGCGAACGTTACCGTTTAGATACAGCAAGACCCGCCCTCTGCGAAAGGACGGGTCTCATGCTGGCCCCGGTAGCTCAACGGATTGAGCACCTCTTTGGCTAAGTGGCAGTTGCGAGTTCGAATCTCGTCCGGGGCACTAATTGCACTATACGAACGGGCAGGCGACAAATGCAATCCCGTTCGCTCAAGGCGATGTCGGTGGTTGACCCCAGACTCCACCTATGCTGACCCCTCGTGAACGTCTCCTCCTCGACTTCGAGGACACCCACCCTGACAACCCGGCCAAGGAAGAACAGATCCGACACACGTTCGGGTTATCCGCCACCCGGTACTACTCCCAGTTGCATCACCTGATCGGCAGGCAAGGCGCCGAAGCCGAGCACCCCATGCTCGTACACCGGCTCAGAAGACTCGCAGTAAAGCGAGCAGACAAGCGAGCCCGAGTGTCCTAGAGGTACATGTCCCTCGGGGACACGAGAGTGCCGTCCGGGAGTATGGCGAATCCACAAGCTGTCGTCGGCAGGCCCTCATACTCGGGCTTCAGACGCGGCGGCCACTCAGCGTCAACTGCGAACCCTTGTTCGCATGGCTCGCAGAACTCCACGGCTTCATCGGGTCCAAACGCGGGTTCACCGAATCGGTCGACGCCCATGAACCGTCGACCGGTTCCACGATCACGGCCACACTTCGGACATGGGTTCTTCTCCATGCCGTGAACGTACGCCAAGCGGACGACAATTCGCCCGCCCCGCAAACAAGAAAACCGCCGGAGATCCAGCGGTTTCTTGGCGTTGTCCTCACCTTGGTCCACACTAGGACCGTGCATCTGGTGCGCCACGAGGGATTCGAACCCCCAACCTTCTGATCCGTAGTCAGATGCTCTATCCGTTGAGCTAGTGGCGCATGACCCATCCGCTCTCGCGCGGGCCGGATTAGAGCTTACATGACCGCATCCAAGACCGCCAATTGGCGGCGGAGGGCGACCTGGCGGTAGGAGGTCTCGATGAGTTCGCCGATCTCCGTCCAGGCGTCCGCGTCGTCCGGCCAGGCGCGGTCGACGTCGATGCCGAGCCAGCCGATCGCACCCCAGTACTTCGGGACGAAGATGCGCGGGTCCTGCCGGAGGGCCGGGTCCTCTGCGGGGTCGGGTTTGAAGACGACGGAGTCGGTGCGGTCCATCATGGCGCCGACGAGGGCGAAGATCTTGCCCTTCTCGCCGGTCTTGAACGCCGGGCGGCCATGGGTCAGGATCTCCACGGCCTCCGGGAGGCGCAGGCTGCGGGCGCGCACGCGGGCGACGAGCTCGTCGTCGGCGTCGAACAGGCGGGGGTGCTCCATCAGGCGAAGATCTCGTCGAGAAAACAGACCAGTGCGCGCCAGCTGCGGGCGTCGGCGACGGGCCGGTAGCTGTCGCGGCCGGGGATGGTGAAGGCGTGCGGTGCGCCGGAGTAGGTGGTCACCTGCCAGTCGACGTGCGGAGCGCCGCGCAGCTCGTCCTGGAAGGCGGCGATGGCGGAGTCGGGCACGACCGGGTCGTCCCCGCCCGTGAGCACGAGGAGGGAGGCGGCGATCGCGGCGGCGTCCGGCGGATCGTGCGCGATGAGCCCGCCGTGGAACGAGACGACCCCGCGGGCGGGCGCGCCGGTGCGGGCGAACTCGAGCGCCGCGGTCCCGCCGAAGCAGTAGCCGATGACGGCGAGCCGGGCGGGATCGACCGCTGGATGCTGCCGCAGCCAGCTGAACCCGGCGGCGACGCGGGCGCGCATCAGGCCGAGGTCGCGGTAGAAGGCTCCGGCGACCTTCTGCGCCTCGTCGCCCTCCGGCCGCACATCCGCGCCGTAGAGGTCGGCCGCGAATGCGACGTAGCCGCGACGGGCGAGCATCTGGGCGCGCATCCGCACCGTGTCGCCGACGCCGTACCAGTCGTGCAGGACCAGCACGGCGGGCCTGCGCTCGTCGGCCTGCGCATCCCAGGCGAGGTACCCCTCCAGCGGCAGACCCTCGTGGTCGTACGCCACCGTCTCCGTCTCGATGACGGAGTGCTCGCCGACCGGCACGTGCGCCAACAGCGCCTCGTGCGCGGGCGAGAGCAGGGCGGGATGGGCGGTCGACGGGCGGGCGAGCGTCACGGGGTGTTCTCCTGAGGTCGCATCGTCGCGGGCGACGGACGTCGCCGGCGGCCTGGCCTGCTGTGACTGGTCGCGGATTGCGCGAGGACCCCGGTGCGGGTCGGGTCCCACAGCGACACCCTACCTCGCCGGCCTCGGCGACGCGACGCCCTCCCCCGCGCGGCGGACGGTCGTACCATGGGCGCATGGCCACCGAGTTCAGCAACGAGACGGACGCGAGCCGGTACGCGATGCACCGGGACGGGGAGCTGGTCGGCGTGCTCGACTACCGCATCCTGGGCAGCTCGATCTCCCTCACCCGAGCGTTCACGGTGCCTGCGCAGCGCGGCAAGGGCTACGCGGCCCAGTTGGTGGAGTACGCCGTCGACGAGATCGAGCGCGCAGGCGACCTGCGGATCGTCCCGATGTGCTGGTATGTCGCCGAATGGTTCGACGCCCACCCCGAGCGCGCCGGTCTGCTGCAGCAACGCGACGCGGGCTGAGCGCGATGGCGGACAGACGGGCGGTACGCGTCTCGCGGTTCGGGGACGCGTCGGCGCTCGGGATCGCGGACGAAGCGTTGCCCCGCCCGCTCGGCAACGATGTCGTCGTGCGGGTCACCCACGCGTCGGTCGGAGCGACCGACCTGCTGGCGCGACGCGGCGGCTACGTGTTCCAGCCGCTCCCCGGTTTCACGCCCGGCTACGATTTCGTGGGCGTGCTGGAGACCGAGTCGGCGGTCTCCGTGGCGCTCGGCCTGCGTACCGGCGCGCGCGTCGCGGGCGTGCTGCCACGGATGGGCGCGCACGCCACCCGGCTGACCCTGTCGCCGACGTTCCTGGTCGCGGTCCCCGACGCGCTCGACTCCGCTGTCGCGGCGACGTTCCCCCTGGACGCGGTGACCGCCGCCGCCGCCCTGCGCCTGACCGGGCCCGGCACCGGCCCGGACCGCCGGCTCCTGGTCCAGGGCGCCTCCGGAGCGGTCGGCGCGTTCGCCGTGCAGCTCGCAACCCACGAGGGCCGTACCGTCGTGGGCACCGCCTCCGCCCGCACGCGCGCCTTCGCGGAGTCTCTCGGCATCCCCGTCGTGGACTACCACACCGCCGACTGGACAGGCGCCGCCCGCCGCGCGGCCGGCGGCCCCTTCGACGGCGCCATCGACCACACCGGCGCCCCGCGGGTGCGCGACGCGCTCGCGCCGGGAGGGACCCTCGTCCGCACCGCCTTCGCCGGCCGGGAGGGCCACGAACGCTCGGACTCCCTGCAGGGCGCTGCGGAGGCTGCCCTGCGTCGCCACGGCCACCCGCGCGAACGCGTCTGCAGCATCCCGTACTTCGTGCTCACCCGCCGCCCGCACTATCGCGCACTGCTGCGCGGCCTTCTCTCCGCGGTCGACTCCGGGCGGCTGCAGCCGCCGACGCCCGAGGTGCACGCCTTCGACGACGTGTGGGAGGCGAACCGCGCGGCCGAGCACGTGGCGCCCGGGCGGAAGGTCGTGCTCGCGGCCTGAGCGCTGGGCCACCCTCGACCGTATGGGAGCGGGACTCCACTCCCATACGGGCATTCGGGTAAGCCACCGGTCCGTTCGAGACGCCCCCTAGCGCGCACTGCACGGAACGGCTGACCCCTCCAGCGTAACGGTGGAGTAGACGGTGCAGTCAACTCCGGATGTCCCCCTCCCGTCCGCGCGGCCCTCCTGGATATGCTGTGCCGCATGAGCACCAAGAGCCGCCAGGGGCCGCATCCGGAGACCACGCTCGACATCCGCGACCACCGCGGACTGTGGGGAGCGCTGGCCGGGCTGATCACGGCGGTGCTGATCGCCTACCCGCTGTCGGCGAGCATCGCCTTCGCGACGCATCCCGCGACGCAGCGCCTGTTCGGCGGGCGGCTGGAGTCGGCGTCGCAGTTCGGCTTCCAGGCGTTCTGGTGGGTGATGGCCCTCGCGTGCCTCGCCCTGCCGTTCATCGTCGGGTACGGGATCGCGAAGCTCTCAGCCCGCACGATCACCGTGATCGGCGCGGTGGTGGTGATCCTGCTGATCCTGCTCGTGGTGCTGGGGCAGCTCTTCGCCTTCTGACCATCCCGAGCGGGCCGAGTACAGCGAGCGCGCCGAGGCGGCGGATTATCGGCCGCCTCGGCGCGATTCGTGCGATTTTTCGCCGTCTCGGTGGAGGTGCGCGCGGGCTATCCGAGTGTGCCGTGCACGGCGTACTCGTCGATCGCGGCGAGCTCAGCGTCGGTGAGCGGGGCACCGGCGAGGGCGCCGATGTTCTGCTCCAGTTGAGCGACGCTGCTCGCGCCGATGATCGCCGAGGCGACCGTGCGGCGGCGGAGCACCCACTGCAGCGCGAGCTGCGCGAGGCTCTGCCCGCGGCCGGCGGCGATCTCGTTGAGCGCGCGGGCGCGCTCGAGATACGTGTCCGTGATGTCGGATGCGTGGAGGAAGACGCTGGTCACGGCGCGGGAGCCTTCGGGCACGCCGTTCAGGTAGCGGTCGGTCAGCATCCCCTGGGCGAGCGGTGAGAAGACGATCGCTGCCGCGCCGACCCGGTCGACGGCGTCGAGGATACCGCCCTCGACGGTGCGGTCGAACAGGGAGTAGCGCGGCTGATGCAGCAGCAGTGGGGCTCCGGCGGCGGCGAGGAGGGTCGCCGCCTCCTCCGTATGCACGGCGTCGTAGTTCGAGATCGCGGGGTACAGCGCCTTGCCTGACGTGACCGCCGTGACGAGGGCGCCCATGCTCTCCTCGAGCGGCGTCTCCCGGTCGGGGCGGTGGTGGTAGAAGACGTCGACGTAGTCGAGGCCGAGACGCTTCAGCGACTGATCGAGCGACGACAGGAGGTACTTGCGCGAGCCTCCGTCGCCGTACGGCCCGGGCCACATCTCGTAACCGGCTTTGGTGGAGACGACGATCTCGTCCCGGTAGGCCTTGAGGTCGGTGGCGAGGATGCGGCCGAAGACCTCCTCCGCCGCTCCGGGCGGCGGCCCGTAATTGTTGGCGAGATCGAAGTGCGTGATGCCGAGGTCGAAGGCGCGCAGCACGATGGCGCGCTGCACCTCGTAGGCGCGGGCGTGGCCGAAGTTCTGCCAGAGGCCGAGGGAGAGCTCGGGCAGCACGAGGCCGCTGCGGCCGGCTCGGCGGTACGGGATGCGGTCGTAGCGGTTCGGGTCGGCGAGATGAGTCACGCCCCTCAACCTACCAACGCCACGGGACCGGCCCCACCGCGTCGCCTCGCCTCCCCTCCACGCCGCCCACCCCGAACGTTCGTCACGAATGTCGCGAAATCTGCGTCGATTCCGGACATTCGTGACGAATGTCGGCAAGGGCTACGCGCGGCAGAGGCGGAAGGCGCCGTCGCCGACGGCGGTGATGCTCACGTCGCGATGGTCGGGCACCCGGGTCAGCCCCTCCGTCGTCGCCGACGCGTATGGCCCGACCACGATCGTCTCCGCGCCCGCAGCGATGCCGGCGCGCAGGCCCGCCTCGACGTCCTCGAACACGACGCAGTCCGCGATGGGCACGCCCAGCAGCCGGGCACCCAGCAGGTACGGGTCGGGGGCGGGCTTGCCGTTGCCGACGTCGGCGGGGGTCACGACGACGTCGGGCAGGGGGATGCCCGCCGCCGCCATGCGCGCCTCCGCGAGCTCGCGCGGCGCGCTCGTCACCAGCGCGACCCGTGCGCCGGCGCCGACCAGGCCCTCGACCAGCGCGGCGGCTCCCGGGATCTCGACGATGCCGTCGGTCCGCGTGACCTCCTCGCGCACGAGGTGCTCCAGGATGCTCTGGCGTTCCGCGTCCGTCAGGCCCGGGAGGAAGTGGCCCACCGTGTCCGGAGCGGGGCGCCCGTGCGCGAACTCCAGCACCTCCGCCGGGTCCAGCCCGTGGCGGGCGCTGAGCTCGCCCCACACGTGCTCGACCACCGGGGTCGAGTCCACGAGGGTGCCATCCATGTCGAACAGGAATCCGCGCGCCGTCACATCCACCCCCTCACCCTAGGGCGACGTTCACCGCCGCTGCGCGTCCTGTGCGGCGCGGAGGTCCGAGAGCGCCCTGTCGGTCTCGCGGGACGGGGTGCCACCGCGGGCGGCGATGGCGGAGGGGAGCCAGTCGCTCAGCACGAAGCGGCGGCGGCGCCGAGGCTGTCCTCCATCCACGGTGCGGGTCGGATGCCCGATCCAGCCGTGTTCCATTCCCTGGGCCCATGTCGTGTTTGCCATGTCACAGACGTTACGAGCGTAAAGAATCGGCCACGAGATGGCCTTGGGTCTATCTTCGCAAAGATTCGGCCAGTATCATGGGGGGATGTTGAGATCCGTCGCGGTTCCGCTGCTCGACGACTTCGCGATGTTCGAGTTCGGGGTGGTGTGCGAGGTGTTCGGCCTCGACCGCAGTTACGCCGGGCTGGAGCCGTTCGACTTCCGTGTCTGCGCCATCGAGCCGCAGAATCCCCTCGACAGCCCCACCGGGGTCCGCCTGCTCGCCCCGTACGACCTGAGCGCGATGGAGGATGCGGATCTCATCGCCGTGCCCGCCGCCACCATCCGCGACAGCTACCCGGAGGAGCTCCTGGAGGCCCTGCGTCGCGCTTCCGCCCGCGGCGCCACGCTGCTCAGCGTCTGCTCCGGCGCGTTCGTGCTCGGCGAGGCCGGCCTGCTCGA
Source organism: Leifsonia sp. ZF2019 (assembly GCF_019924635.1). Taxonomy (NCBI): domain Bacteria; kingdom Bacillati; phylum Actinomycetota; class Actinomycetes; order Micrococcales; family Microbacteriaceae; genus Leifsonia; species Leifsonia sp. ZF2019. The sequence continues at coordinate 484,071 of NZ_CP065037.1, read as the reverse complement.
CGGGCGCGAGTGCACGACCCACTGGCGCTACGCCGACGCGCTGCAGAGCCGCTTCCCGCTCGCCGAGGTCGACCCGGACGTGCTCTTCATCGACGACGGCGACGTGATCACGAGCGCCGGCACCTCCGCCGGCATCGATGCCTGCCTGCACCTCGTGCGCCGCGAGCTCGGCAGCGCCACCGCCAACACGATCGCGCGCAACATGGTCGTCCCGCCGCAGCGCGACGGCGGACAGCGCCAGTACATCGACAAGCCGGTCTCCGACTGCGCGGACGACACCTTCAGCGAGCTGATCGACTACCTCACGGACCGCCTCGACGAGAACCACACGGTCGGCGCCCTCGCCGCCCGCACCCACATGTCCACCCGCAGCTTCTCGCGCAAGTTCGTCGCCGAGACGGGGGTCTCGCCGATGCAGTGGCTCACGACCCAGCGCGTCCTGCACGCGCGCCTCCTGCTCGAGACCACCGCGCTCCCGATCGACGAGGTCGCCCGCCAGTGCGGCTTCGGCAGCGCGACGCTCCTGCGGCACCACTTCGACCAGGAAGTCGGAGTGCCGCCGACCCGCTACCGGGCGGCATTCGCGCAGCGGGAGGCCCAGCCGGTCGCGGCGGGCTGACTCGCGACGACGATCCCGCGTCGCCTCCAGCCGTCACACGGGAATGCGGGAGCAGCGCCCGCGGCTTCATCCTGGTGCGGGGCCGGAGATGCCGGCCGGCGGAGGGAGCACGATGGCGACCGTGGTGCAGTACGAGCGGCTGGGCGGACCGGAGGTCCTGGAGGTCGTGGAGGTGCCGGATCCGTCGGCGCCCGCGGGCGGCGTGGTGGTGCGGGTGCGTGCGGCGGGCGTCAACCCGATCGACGGCAAGCTGCGGAGCGGCGGCCGTCCGAGCGGGCCGTTCACGGGACCCCGGGTTCCGGGCAGTGACGCCGCCGGCACGGTCGTGGAGGTCGGCGATGGCGTGGACGACTGGGCCGTCGGCGACGAGGTGGTGGTCCGCGGGGCCCGCGGCGGCTATGCATCGCACCTGGTGGCGGATGCCGCGCAGCTCGTGCGCAAGCCCGCGGGCGTGACCTGGGAGCAGGCCGCCGCGATCGGCATCCCGGTGAGCACCGCGCATCAGGCGCTGAGGTCGCTGGGTCTCGCGGACGGGGAGACGCTGCTCGTCCACGGCGGCTCCGGGGCGGTCGGCCGCGCCGCCGTCCAGTTCGCGCGCCGCACCGGGGCGAGGGTGGTGGCCACGGGCTCCCCCGCCGCGCACGACCGTCTGCGCGAGCTCGGGGCGATCCCGGTCGCCTACGGGGACGGGCTGCTGGAGCGGCTGCGGGAGGCCGCGCCGCAGGGCTACGACCGCATCCTCGACGCGGTCGGCTCCGACGAGGCGCTGGAGACGTCGTTCGCGCTGGTCGACGATCGGTCACGCATCGGAACCGTCGTCGTGGGCGGCCGGGCCGCCGACCTGGGCATCCAGGCGTGGGCGGGCGGCAATCCCGTGCCACTCACGGCGGAGCAGACCGCACTCCGCGAGGAGGCGTACCCGTTGGCGCTCGACCTGATCGCGCGCAGGGAGTTCGAGGTCGACATCGCGCGCACGTTCCCCCTCGCCGAGGCGGCGGAGGCGGCGCGGCTCGTCGAGTCCGGGCATCCGGGCGGCAAGGTGATCCTGCTGCCGTGACCGACGGTGCGTCGCGCGCGCCCGGCGCAGCTCAGGCGGTGGCGGGTGCGCGCAGGATGCTCTGCATCTTCTTGCCGCGCGCGACCTCGTCGACGAGCTTGTCCATGTGACGGATGCGCTGCATGAGCGGGTCGTCGATCTCCTCGACCCGCACGCCGCAGATGACGCCGGTGATGAGCTCTGCGGCGGGATTCATGGCCGGAGCGCGGGCGAAGAACTCCTCCAGGGTCACGCCGTCGGCGATGGCACGTGCGAGTCCGGCTTCGTCGTAGCCCGTGAGCCAGGAGATGACGCGGTCGACGTCGGCGGCGTCGCGTCCTTTGCGCTCGACTTTGGCGACGTACAGCGGGTGGATGCTCGCGAACGTCATGGCGAAGATCCGATGGGAGCCCATGCCCCGAGCCTAGCCGTCGGGCTCGGGTCTGGCACTCGGCTCGTAAAGTGAGTACACTCATAAATGAGCGAACTCACTAATCGATCCGGGCGCGCGAGGAGGCGATGAGGATGCCGACAGGACGGCGGGAGCGCAACAAGGAGGAGAAGCAGGCGCGCATCTTCGATGCCGCCGAGCGCCTCTTCGACGAACTGGGCTTCGCGGGCGTCACGACCCAGCGCATCGCCGACGAGGCGGACGTCGCGGCCGGCACCGTGTTCCGCTATGCCGCCACGAAGGCCGAGCTGCTGCTGATGGTGAGCAATGAGCGCAGCCGAGACCGCATCAGGGCCGGCGCCGCGGCGGACGACCCGGAGTCGCCCGCGGCGTCCCGGCTGCTCGCCCTGGTCACTCCGCTCGTGCTCGCCGGTCGCGACAACGACGAGAACACGCTGGCCTATCAGCGCGAGCTCCTCTTCGGCGATGCGGGCGAGCGCTACCGCGAGGAGGGACTCGCGCTGTTCGGCGAGCTGCGGGAACGGATGGGTGCCGTGCTCGTCGACACCTGGGAGCGCCGGGCCGTCGCGGCCGCACCCGAAGCGGCCGCGCCCGACCCGGCCGCAGCCTCCCGCGCCCTCTCGGCCGCGCTGCACTTCACCATCGCTGACGCCGCAGCCCACGGCCGCCCGACTGCCGAGCTGCTCACCGACCTCGCCGCGGACTTCGAGGTGATCGTCCGCGGTTACGAGACCCACCCGACCACCTCAGAAGATTCAGACCACACAGAACAGGGAGAGAAATGACCGGCATCACCAATGTCACCGTTCTCGGAACCGGCGTGCTCGGATCGCAGATCGCGTTCCAGACGGCGTTCCACGGCTTCGCCGTCACCGCGTACGACATCAGCACCGACGCACTCGACGCGGCGAAGAAGCGCTTCGAAGGCCTCGCCGCGCTCTACGAGAAGGAGGTCGCGGGAGCCGGTGACGGCGCAGCGCAGAAGGCTCTCGCGGGCATCCGCTACGCCGACGACCTCGCGCAGGCCGTCAAGGAGGCCGACCTCGTGATCGAGGCGGTTCCCGAGAACCTCGAACTCAAGCGCGACATCTACACCAAGCTGGGCGAACTGGCGCCGGCGGAGACGATCTTCGCCACCAACTCCTCCACCCTGCTCCCGAGCGACCTCGTCGGCTACACCGGGCGCCCGAAGCGCTTCCTCGCCCTCCACTTCGCGAACCACGTGTGGGTCAACAACACCGCCGAGGTCATGGGCACGAAGCAGACCGATCCCGAGGTGTACCAGCAGGTCGTCGACTTCGCGTCGGCGATCGGGATGGTGCCGATCGAGCTGAAGAAGGAGAAGGCCGGCTACGTGCTGAACTCCCTGCTCGTGCCGCTGCTCGATGCGGCGGCCGAGCTGCTGGTCGACGGGATCGCCGACCCCGAGACGATCGACAAGACGTGGCGCATCGGCACCGGGGCACCCAAGGGCCCGTTCGAGATCTTCGACATCGTCGGGCTGACGACCGCGTACAACATCTCGTCCGTCGCCGGTCCGAAGCAGCGCGAGTTCGCCGCGTACCTCAAGGAGAACTACATCGACAAGGGCAAGCTGGGCATCGCGACCGGCGAGGGCTTCTACCGGTACTGATCCGGCCGCGGGCCCTCAGCGGTGCGGCACCCGCGCGGCGGCGGCCCTCGGCAGGTCGTCGCCGCGGAAGTGCCGCAGCAGCAGCCAGTTGCGCCGGGCGATCGACGCGCACACCCCCGCGGTCACGACTCCGCACACGATGACGCCCCAGGCGCGCGGGTTCTCTCCCTGCGTCGGGATCGCCACGGCGAGCGCCGCCGTGGCGACGAGCGTCACGAGGGCGAGCGCGGCTCCGACGCTCACCCTGCGCCACGCCCTGGCGCGCTCCGCACGGTCTCCCATGCGCCGAAAGCTACCCCTCGCACCCGGTGAAGACCAGATGAACGCGCAGTGAATCCGCGGTGCCCCCGCGCGCAGAACGCCCCCGGTCGCTGGCGCGGTCCCGGGGGCGTCGTCGTGGGCGAGGGTCAGTGCTTGAACGCGTCCTTGACCTTCTCGGCGGCCTGCTTGATGTCGGCCTTGATCTGGTCGCCCTTGCCTTCGGCTTCGAGGCGCTCGTCGCCGGTCGCCTTGCCGGTGGCCTCCTTGGCCTGACCGCCCAGCTTCTCCCCTGCGTTCTCGATCTTGTCGTCGAGTCCCATTGCCGTCCCCTTTCGTCGGTGTTCGGGTCAGCACGGACTCTGCCACCGGGTCGCCGCCCCGTCCAGCCGCACGGCTCTCCTGGGAAATCAACCCCCTCCGGGCTCGGCGCGCGCCTCTTCACCTGTCCCGCCGCGACGGACAGAATGAATGCCTGTGAGCACGCCGCCCCCCTCCAGCACCTACCGCCTCCAGATCTCGCCCGCCTTCACCCTGCGCGACGCCGCCCAGGTGCTCGACCACGTGCACCGTCTCGGCGCGGACTGGGTGTACCTCTCCCCGCTGCTGCAGGCCGAGCACGGGTCGATGCACGGGTACGACGTGATCGACCACAGCACCGTCGACGCCGAGCGCGGCGGGCCGGAGGCGCTGCGCGACTTCTCGGCGGCGGCGCACGAACGCGGGCTGCGGGTGCTGGTGGACATCGTCCCGAACCACATGGGCGTCGCGACCCCGCGGGACAACGCGTGGTGGTGGGACGTGCTCACCCACGGCGCGGAGGCCGAGCACGCGCCGTTCTTCGACATCGACTGGGCGTTCGGCGGCGGCCGGCTTCGCCTCCCGATCCTCGGCGACGACCCGGCCGAGCTGGACGCGCTGCGCGTCGAGGACGGCGAGCTGCGCTACTACGACCACCGCTTCCCGCTCGCCCCCGGCACGGCGGGCGGCAGCGCCCGCGAGGTGCACGACCGCCAGCACTACGAGCTGATGTCGTGGCGACGGGCCGACGACGAGCTGAACTACCGCCGCTTCTTCGCCGTCAACACGCTCGCGGGCCTGCGCGTCGAGGACGAGCGGGTGTTCGACGCGACGCACGCCGAGATCGGCCGCTGGCTGCGGGAGGGTCTCGTCGACGGACTGCGGGTCGATCACCCCGACGGCCTGCGCGAACCCGGCGAGTACCTCGAACGCCTCGCCCGGCTCGCCGACGGGGCCCCGGTGTGGGTCGAGAAGATCCTGGAGGGCGACGAGCGCACACCCGATTGGCCCATCGACGGGACGACCGGATACGACGCCCTCGGCCTCGTCGACCGTGTGCTCACCGACCCCGCCGGAGAGCGTGAGCTGACCGCGCTGGCGGATGCCCCCGAGTGGGGAGCGCTCGTGCGGGAGCGCAAGCGGGCCGTCGCCGACGGCATCCTGCGGTCGGAGGTGCTGCGAGTCGTGCGCGAGCTGACCGCCGGGACGGAGGCGGGCGAGAGCGTCGATGCCGGACGCCTCGCCGACGCGGTGGCCGAGCTCGCCGCCGCCTTCCCCGTCTATCGCAGCTACCTCCCGTTCGGCGTCGAGCACCTCCGGGAGGCGCTCGACGCAGCCACAGCCTCCCGACCCGACCTGGCCGACGCGCTCGCGAGGGTCGCCGAGCGCGTGAGCGAGACCGGGCCCTCCTCCCCCACTCGGCGCTTCGAGCAGACGACCGGGGCGATCATGGCGAAGGGCGTCGAGGACAACGCCTTCTACCGCTACCCCCGCCTGGTCTCCCTGACGGAGGTGGGCGGCGAGCCGGACGTCTTCGCGCTGCCGGTCGACGCGTTCCACCGGCGCCAGGAGGCGCGGCTCGCCTCCCTGCCGCACTCGCTGACCGCCTTGACCACCCACGACACCAAACGCAGCGAGGACACACGTGCGCGGGTCGCCGTGCTGGCCGAACTCCCCGCACGCTGGGCGGCTTTCCTCGGCGCGGTGAGCGATCGCGTGACGCTCGGCGACGGGCCGCTCGAGGACCTGCTCTGGCAGTCGATCGTGGGCGCGTGGCCCGCGTCGCGCGAGCGGCTGCAGGCGTACGCCCTCAAGGCCGCACGGGAGGCCGGCGACTCCACCTCCTGGATCGACCCCGACGTCGCCTTCGAGGAGCGGATGGCCGCCCTGGTCGACGCCGCCTTCGACGACGACCGCGTCCGCAGCGAGGTGGAGGCGATCGCCGCGGTCGTCGAGGGGCCCGGCGCGAGCAACGGGCTCGCCGCCAAGCTGATCCAGCTCACCGTCCCGGGCGTCCCGGACGTGTACCAGGGCACGGAGCGCTGGGACCGTTCTCTGGTCGATCCCGACAACCGCCGTCCCGTCGAGTTCGATGCGGCAGAGGCTCTGCTCGCCCGCGTCGACGACGGCTGGCTGCCGCCGATCGACTCCTCCGGGGCCGCCAAGGTGCTGGTCGTCTCCCGCGCGCTGCGGCTGCGCCGCGACCGGCCGGACCTCTTCGTGTCGTATCGCGGGCTCACCGCCGACGGCCCCGCCGCCGGGCATCTCGTCGCCTTCGACCGCGGCGGAGCGGTCACCCTCGCGACGCGCCTGCCCTACGGTCTCGCGGCGGCGGGAGGCTGGGGTGACACGACCGTCGACCTCGGCGTCAGCGGCGGCATGCTGCGCGACGCGCTCAGCGGCCGCGAGCACGAGGGGCACGCACGCCTCGCCGACGTGTTCGCGCAGTATCCGGTGGCCCTGCTGGCGCCGGTCGGAACCGCCCGCGCATCCGAGACCGAGGAGGGCCGATGAGCCTCGACCGCACGTTCCCCGTCTGGGCGCCGCACGCCGACGCCGTCGACCTCGTGGTCACCGGCCGGGCGCCCCTGGCGCTGACCCGCGGCGAGCGCGGATGGTGGAGCCTCCCGGAGCCGCTCGACGCCTCCCCCGACCCGCTCGATTACGCGTTCGCGGTGAACGGCGGCGAACCGCATCCCGACCCGCGTTCCCGCCGCCAGCCCGCCGGCGTGCACGCGCCCGGCCGCGAGTTCGACCCGTCGCTGCACGACTGGGCGGACACGGCGTGGCGCGGGCGCGACCTCACCGGCGCCGTCGTCTACGAGCTCCACCTGGGGACGTTCACCCCCGAGGGGACGCTCGACGCGGCGGCCGGGCGCCTCGACCATCTCGTCGGGCTCGGCGTGGAGGCCGTGGAGCTGCTGCCCGTCAACGCGTTCAACGGGACGCACAACTGGGGGTACGACGGCGTGCTCTGGTACGCGGTCCACGAGCCGTACGGCGGTCCGGAGGCGTACCAGCGGTTCGTCGACGCCTGCCATGCGCGCGGGGTCGCCGTCATCCAGGACGTCGTCTACAACCACCTCGGGCCGAGCGGCAACTACCTGCCCGTGTTCGGCCCGTATCTCGGCGACGCGCAGAGCACGTGGGGCGCCTCCCTCAACCTCGACGGGCCCGACTCGGACGAGGTGCGCCGCTACATCCTCGACAACGTGCGCTACTGGCTGGACGACATGCACGTCGACGGGCTGCGGCTCGACGCGGTGCACGCGCTGCACGACTCCCGCGCCGAGCACATCCTGGAGGCGATGGCGCGGGAGGCCGCCGCGGTCTCCGAGCAGACCGGCCGCCCCGCGACCCTGATCGCCGAGAGCGACCTCAACGACCCGAAGCTGATCCGCTCCCGTGCGCGCCACGGCTACGGCCTCGACGCCCAGTGGGACGACGACGTGCATCACGCCCTCCACGCCAACCTGACCGGGGAGGTCACCGGCTACTACGCCGATTTCGGCGACCCGGCCGCGCTGGTGAAGGTGTTCGAACGCGGCTTCTTCCACGACGGCAGCTGGTCCAGCTTCCGCGAGCGCCACCACGGCCGCCCGCTCGACGCCGACCTCCCGTTCACGCGCCTCGTCGCCTTCAGCCAGGATCACGATCAGATCGGCAACCGCGCCGCCGGGGACCGCCTCACGGCGACGCTCTCGCCCGGGTCGCTCGCCGTCGCCGCCGCCCTCACCCTCCTCGGCCCGTTCACGCCGATGCTCTTCATGGGCGAGGAGTGGGGCGCCACCACCCCGTGGCAGTTCTTCACCTCCCACCCCGAGAAGGAGCTCGGCGAGGCCACCGCCCGCGGCCGCATCGCCGAGTTCGCCCGCATGGGCTGGGACCCGGCCGCCGTTCCCGACCCGCAGGACCCGCAGACCTTCCTCCGCTCGAAGCTGGACTGGTCGGAGCCCGCGCGACCCGAGAACGCGCGCCTCCTGGAGTGGTACCGCACGCTGACCGCGCTGCGCCGCGACGTTCCGGCGACGGCGCGCGCGACCGACGTGGGCGTGCTCGATGGGGTGTTCGCGTTCACCCGCGGCGGCCTGCGGGTGGAGGCGGCGCTGAGCGGGAGCGGGCTGGCGACGCACGGCGCGGTGCCCGGCGGGGTGGTCGCCACGTTCACGGACGCGGTGCGCGTCACCCGACTGGGCGGCTAACGCCCTCGCGAGGTTCACGACGTTGCGCTCATTCCGGCGGAATGACGACAACGACGCGAACTTCGCCGACGCACGCCGTGCGCTAACGGCCGCGCAGCGCCCTGTCAACCGCTGGCGATGCGGGGCCGAGCGCCGGTACTGTGGCGGTTCCATGAATCGGAGGCGCCGTGATCGAGCCCAGCCCGTCCCACCCCCGCGACGACGCACCAGCAGCACCATCCGCACCAGCCGTAGCCCGAGCGACGACGCACTCCGCAGGGGCCAGCGCGTGAGCGGCGACCGCTCCCGCCCCTACCCGCTCGGCGTCACGCTCGAGGAGGGCGGCGCGAACGTCGCCGTCTACAGCGAGAACGCCGACTCGGTGATCGTTTCCCTGTTCGACGCGCGGGGACGCGAGACCCGGACGACGTTGCCCGAGCGCACCGGCCACGTCTTCCACGGATTCGTGCCCGGCCTCGTCGCAGGGACGCGCTACGGACTCCGGGTCAACGGCCCGTGGGATCCGGCGAACGGCCTCCGGTTCTCCCCCGCCAAGGTGCTGCTGCCGCCGCGCGCCCGCGCGGTCACCGGGTCGTGGGACAACACGCAGGCCGTGTTCGGTCACCAGCTCGGACGCCCCAAGCGGCGCAGCGACACCAACGGCGCCCGTCACGTGGCGCTCGGGGTCGCCGTCGACCAGCGCGAGTTCGACTGGGGCGACCACCAGCGGCCGCACACACCGCTGAGCGAGACGGTCATCTACGAGCTGCACGTGAAGGGCTTCACGAAGCTGATGGAGTGGGTGCCCGAGGAGTTCCGCGGCACCTACGCAGGCCTGGCGCATCCCGCCGCCGTCGAATACCTCAAGAACCTCGGGGTCACCGCGGTCGAGCTGCTGCCCGTCCACCAGTTCGTCCAGGATGCGCACCTGCTCGAGAAGGGCTTGCGCAACTACTGGGGCTACAACTCCATCGGCTTCTTCGCCCCGCACAACGAGTACGCGGCCACCGGCGACACCGGCCACCAGGTCGACGAGTTCAAGGGCATGGTGAAGGCCCTGCACGCGGCCGGCATCGAGGTGATCCTCGACGTGGTCTACAACCACACCGCGGAGGGCAACGACCTCGGGCCGACCTACAGCTTCAAGGGCATCGACAACCCGTCCTACTACCGGCTGGTGGAGGGGGACGCCGCCCACTACTTCGACACGACCGGCACCGGCAACAGCGTCAACGTGAGCCACCCGGCCGCCCTGCAGCTGATCATGGACTCCCTCCGCTACTGGGTCGAGGACATGCACATCGACGGGTTCCGCTTCGACCTCGCGACGACGCTCACGCGGCAGGGCGGCGACGCGAGCCTGCACAGCGCATTCCTCACCCTGATCCAGCAGGACCCGACGCTCGCCGAGGTGAAGCTGATCGCGGAGCCGTGGGACGTCGCCGGCTACCAGCTGGGCGGGTTCCCGGCCGACTGGTCCGAGTGGAACGGCAAGTTCCGCGACGACGTGCGCGACTACTGGCGCGGCGAACCCGGCGTTCTCGCCACGCTCTCGCAGCGCGTGCTGGGCAGCCCCGACATCTACGAGGAGTCGCGCCGCGCACCGCTCTCGAGCGTCAACTTCGTCACCGCGCACGACGGCTTCACGCTCGCCGACCTCACCAGCTACAACGAGAAGCACAACGAGGCCAACGGCGAGGACAACCGCGACGGGGAGTCCGACAACCGCTCCAGCAACTACGGCGTGGAGGGCCCGACGGACGACGAGGGCGTGAACGCGTTCCGCGTGCGGCAGCGCAAGAACTTCCTCGCCACGGTGCTGCTCTCCGCGGGCGTCCCGATGATCCTCGGCGGTGACGAGATCGGCCGCACGCAGCAGGGCAACAACAACGCCTACTGCCAGGACAACGAGATCTCGTGGTTCGACTGGGCGAACGCCGACTGGGACCTCCACGCCTTCACGTCGAAGCTCATCCACCTGCGCCGCACAGAACCCGCCCTGCGGCCCGAGTGGTATCGGCACGCGCCGGAGGTCGGCGGACCGGACGTCGTCTGCATCCTCCGCGCCGACGGCCGGCCGTTCGCCGACGACGACTGGGCGGACCCGGAGGCGCGGTCGATCGCGTTCGAGCTGCGCCACGAAGGGGCGGACACCTTCCTGCTGATGCTCAACGCGGCCGGCAACGGTGTCGACTTCACTCTTCCGGAGGCCGCGGGCGGCGCGTGGGAACTGGAGCTCTCCAGCGACCCCGAGCTCGTCGTCGCCCCCGACGTGGCGAACGTGATCGTCGGCGAGAGCTCCTTCGCCCTCCTGCGCTCACGACGCACGACCGGCGACACCGCGAGCCACCCCGAGGAACACGCATGAGCGCCCCCGAGATCCCGGCCCTGCTCGGCCGCTACCGCCCGCAGACGGTGATCGGCCGTGGCGGGGAGGCGAGTGTCTTCCGCGCGACCGACGAGATCCTCGGCCGGGAGGTCGCGATCAAGCTCTACCGCTCCGGCGGCGAAGAGGAGATGACGCAGTACCGCACCGAGCAGTCCGCACTGGCCCGGCTGTCGCACCACGGCATCGTGTCCCTGATCGACGCGGGCATCGACTATTCGGCGCCCGAGGACCCGCGCCCGTTCCTGGTGATGGAGCTCGTCTCGGGCAGTGACCTCGCCTCCACCCTGGCGAAGCGGGAACTGACCGTGGAGGAGATCGCCGAGATCGGCTACGACATCTCGGAGGCGCTGGAGTACGTGCATGCCAACGGCGTCGTCCACCGGGACATCAAGCCGTCGAACGTCATGCTCGTCACCTACGGCACCACCACGTTCCGCGCCCGTGCCCGCCTCACCGACTTCGGCATCGCGAGCGGCATCGCCGGGGCTCCCGCCCACGAGGAGGAGGGCCGCACCACCGGCACCGCCGCCTACCTCAGCCCCGAGCAGGCGTCGCGCGAGCCCGCGACCCCGGCGAGCGACATCTACTCGTTGGGGCTGGTGCTGCTCGAGTGCTTCACGCGCAACGTGGCCTTCCCGGGCGACCCGGTCTCCTCCGCCCTCGGCCGCCTGGAGCACGACCCGCCGATCCCGGACGGCCTCCCGGACGGCTGGCCGGAGCTGCTGCGCGCCATGACCGCCCGTGACCCCGCCGCTCGTCCGACCGCCGAGCAGCTGACCCCCGCCCTGCGCGAGGCGGTGATCGCGGCCTCCCGCGCCCGCGTGTGAGGGACGCCGGGTCGGGGAGCGCGGGGGTCCGGAACTCCGGAACTCCGCCGCGACGCGCCGCTCAACTCGCCGTCCGAACGGTGATTCGGGGCGTTGGAGCGGACGATCTCCGGAATTGCACCCACACAAGCGGCGAGACACCGACCGGCACCGCGCCTCCAGATCCGGAACTCCGGAACTCCGCCGCGACGCGCCGCTCAACTCGCCGTCCGGACGGTGATTCGGGGCGGTGGCGCGGACGATCTCCGGAATTACTGCTGCGTACGCAGAGCGGCGGGGCGCACGGCCGCGACGATGCGGGCGGGCACCGTCTCGTCTTGGAGGGAGGTCGTGTCGCCGAGCGGGCGCCCGTCGAAGATGTCGACGAGCAGGCGGCGCATGATCTTCCCCGAGCGGGTCTTGGGGAGGTCGTCGACGATGACGATGTGCCGCGGCTTCGCGATCGCCCCGATCTCGCGCGTCACCTGGTCACGCAGCTCGCCGTCGCCGGGCGCGGAACCGGACGGCACCACGAACGCGGCGACTGCCTGACCGGTCGTGCCGTCGTCGACGCCGACGACCGCGGCCTCCGACACTCCGGGATGCGCGACGAGCGCCGACTCGATCTCGATGGTCGACAGGCGGTGCCCGGACACGTTGATGACGTCATCGAGGCGGCCGAGCAGCCACACGTAACCGTCCGCGTCCACGGCCGCCCCGTCCCCGGCGAGGAAGTAGCCGCGTTCCGCGAACGGCGCCCAGTACGAGTCGCGGTACCGTTCGGGGTCCCCCCAGACGGTGCGCGACATCGCGGGCCAGGTGCCGTCGATCACGATCGAGCCCCCGGAGCCGCGCGGCACGTCGTCGCCGCGCTCGTCGACGACGCGCACGGTCACGCCGGGCACTGCGACCGTCGCCGAGCCGGGCTTGAGCGCCGTGACACCCGGGAGCGGCGCGACGATCGCCGCGCCCGACTCCGACTGCCACCACGTGTCGACGATGGGCGCGTGGCCGCCGCCGATCTGCTCGCGGAACCAGACCCACGCCTCCGGGTTGATCGCCTCGCCGACGGTTCCGAGCAGGCGGACGCTGGAGAGGTCCCAGCGGTCGCCGAGCCCGTCCGGGAACCAGGTCATGAAGGTGCGGATGAGGGTGGGCGCCGTGTAATAGGTGGTGACTCCGTAGCGCTCGATGATCTCGAAGTGGCGGCCCGTGGTCGGCGTCTTCGGCGTGCCCTCGTAGATGACGGAGGTCGTGCCGTTGGAGAGCGGGCCGTAGAGCACATAGGTGTGCGCCGTGACCCAGGCGAGGTCGGCGGTGCACCAATAGACGTCCGACTCCTTCGCGTCGAACAGCGCCCAGTGGCTCCAGGACGCCTGGGTCAGGTAGCCACCCGTGGAGTGGACGACGCCTTTCGGCCGCCCGGTCGTGCCCGACGTGTAGATGATGAAGAGGGGTGTCTCCGCGTCGAAGAACTCGGGCTCGTGCACGTCTGGGGCGGTCTCGACCACGTCGTGCCACCACAGGTCGCGGCCGTCGGTCCAGGGGATGCCGGGCGTCAGGTCGCCGGTCCGCCGCACGACGAGCACGTGCTCGATCGCGTTGTCCCCCGCGACGGCGGCGTCGGCGTTCGCCTTCACCGGCACGGCGGCCCCGCGGCGGAACTGGCCGTCGGAGGTGACCAGCAGTTTCGCGCCCGTGTCCTCCACCCGGAACCGCAGCGCCTCCGCCGAGAACCCGCCGAACACGAGCGAGTGGATGGCGCCTACGCGCGCGATGGCGAGGGTGATGACCACGGTCTCCGGGATCACCGGCAGGTAGACGACCACCCGGTCGCCCTTCCCGATCCCGAGCGCGGTGAGCGCGTTCGCCGCCTGCGCCACGCGGCGCTGCAGCTCGGCGTACGTGATCGTCTCGGTGTCGCCGGGCTCGCCCTCGAAATGCAGGGCGACCCGATCGCCGTTGCCCGCCTCCACGTGCCGGTCGACGCAGTTCACCGCGGCGTTGAGCCGGCCGCCGGCGAACCACTCGGCGCGCGGGATGCTCAGCTCGCCGTCCGCGCCCCGGGTCGCGGGCTCCCAGGTGTGGGCCGTGCGCCACGGCTCCGCCCAGTCCAGCCGCGCGGCCTGCCGCTCCCAGAACGCCACCGGATCCGCCGCGTCGAGGAAGACGCTCGCGTCGACGTTCGCCTGCCCGGCGAACTCCGGAGACGGCTCGTAGAGCCGACTCTCACGGCCGAGGTTCTCTATGGGGGCGGTCACGATTCGACGGTAGCGGAGGGGCGGGACGTGGGTCGGCGGGGGCGAAACGAAGCGTAATCGGGAGTGAGGCGGGATTATGAGCTCGACCCGGAGCTCATAATCCGTGACGAACGCCTGATGAGCTCCGCACCCGGTACCGCAGCCGTGCGAACTGCCCCACAGCCTCCGCCGACTCCAGCGTCAGGCGGTCGGACTCCACGCGGCGCGGCAGCAGCGGGGCGCCTCCCGTCAGTGCGACGGGCGCGATCGAGATCGCCAGCTCATCCAGAGCGCCGATGTCGAGGAACTGCCCGGCGAGTTCGCCGCCGCCGACCACCCAGATGTCGCCGTCGCCCGCCGCCTCACGGATCGCGGGCAGGGCATCCGCCACCGCGCCGGAGACGAAGCGGATGTCGGCGCCCTCCGGAACCGGAAGCGCGCGGTGGGTGAACACGAAGGTCGGCCGCTCGCCGTGGAACTCCTGCCACCGCTCGGGATGGGCGAGGATGTCGCTCTCGGCGAGCACCCACTCGTACGTCGTCGACCCTTCGACCATGACCGACGCCTCCGCGGGGAGCAGACCCTCCGCCGGTTCGTCGCCTCCCGGGACCGCGAACAGCCAGGCCAGCGAGTTCTGCTCGTCGGCGATCCAGCCGTTGATGGTCGTGGCCGTGTCGAAGACGATCTTTCCCATGCGCCGCACGCTACCGGTGACGTCCGACACCGCGGGGTGGGAGCATGAGCGCATGGATGCCGTCGACGCGCTGGACGAGATCGCCTTCTGGCTCGAGCGGGAGCTCGCGCCGACGTTCAAGGTGAAGGCCTTCCGCACGGCGGCGGCGATCATCGCCCCGCTGACGCGCGACGAGCTGGCCGCCCGGGTGGCAGACGGCCGGCTGAAGCGCACGAAGGGGATCGGGGACCGCACCTTCCAGGTGATCTCGCAGGCGGTCGCCGGCGCGGTGCCGGACTACCTCGCCGATCTGCGCGCGAAGAACTCCGAGCCGCTCGACCCCGGCGGCGCCGACCTCCTCGCGCAGCTGCGCGGCGATCTGCACGCCCACACCGACTGGTCCGACGGCACGACGCCCATCGCGGTCATGGCCGCCGCCGCCGCGACCCTCGGCCGCGAGTACCAGGCGATCACCGATCACTCGCCCAACCTCACCGTCGCGAACGGCCTCAGCCCCGAGCGACTGGCCGAGCAGCTGGAGGCGATCGCCGGTCTCGACACCGGACCCGTCACCCTCCTCACCGGGATCGAGGTCGACATCCTCGAGGACGGCACGCTCGACCAGGAGCCGGCGCTGCTCGACCGACTGGACGTGGTGGTCGCGAGCGTGCACTCCAAGCTCCGCTCCGACCGTCGCACGATGACCGCGCGGATGCTCGGCGGCGTCCGGGACCCTCGCACGAACGTGCTCGGCCACTGCACGGGCCGGCTGGTCCAGGGTTCGCGCGGCACCCGACCGCCCTCGGAGTTCGACGCGGAGGCGGTCTTCGCGGCGTGCGCGCAGAACGACGTCGCGGTCGAGATCAACTCCCGCCCCGAACGTCAGGACCCGCCGGACGACCTCCTCCGCCTCGCCCTCGATGCCGGCTGCGTCTTCTCGATCGACACCGATGCGCACGCGCCGGGGCAGCTGGACTTCCTCTCCTACGGCGCGGCGCGGGCGGCCGCGAACGGCGTCCCGGCGGAGCGGATCGTCACCACATGGCCGCTGGACCGGCTGCGGGAGTGGCTGGCGAAGGGCTAACACCCGCGAGGTTCACGTCGTTGCCCTTTCACCTCCGAAATGACCGCAACGACGTGAACTTCGGGAGGGTACGGAGGGGGTCTACAGCCCCCATGCCGACGCCGGCGCCTGCACGATCTCCACCGGCCGGGTGCTCCAGTGGGCGCCGTTGGCGTAGTGGCTGGTCGCCCACGGGGACGCCCAGATCGCGGCGGCGGTCGCGTCCGCACTCGTGCCGGCCTGGAGGCCCGCGACGATGCCGGGGTAGCCGCGCTGGAGGTTCTTGGCGCAGTACTCGGCGGCGCTCACCAGGTCGGGATAGCTGCCCAGGCCGGCGCCGCCTCCCGAGCCATAGCCGTTGTTGAGGGGATTGTTCCGGTTCCACCAGTCGGGCGGGCCGTTCTCCTGGCGCATCCAGCGCAGCATGACGGTCACGTTGGCGTCCGTCTGCGGCCAGCCGCCGAACAGCAGGACCAGCTTCGCCCAGGCCTCGTTGGTGCCGACGCGCGCGAGGGTCTGGAGGCCGTCGGTGGCGCTCAGGCTGTCGCGGTCGATGACCGGCGCGGCGATCGTCGCGTCGACGGCGAGGTGCTGCTCGGGACCGGCTGTGCCGCCGTCCACGGGAGTCTGGCCCGGCGCGACCGTCGAGACCGGCGCGGCCAGCACGGTGGCCGCGAGGGCGGCATCGGTGGGGACGATCGAGAACCCGGCCACCAGGGCGACGAGCGCGAGTGTGACACCCAGCCGGTGGTGCAGCGGCATCCGGCGCACCGGCCGCAGTGCGGGCGCGGGCGCGTCGGCAGCACGGCCCGCCGAGCGGCGGCCGTGAGCGCGGGGGGTTGCGGACGCGGGCTGCATACCCGACCGAGAGTACCAAAGCCGTGCTGGAATGGAACCGGGAGAGGGGTGCACCATGACTTCGAGCGACACCACGGCGGAACCCGGTGAGACGCCAACGGCGATGCGGTTCCGGGAGGGTCCCCACCTGCCCGCGCTCGTCGTCACCCTGATCGTGACGGTGATCGCCGGACTGTTCGCCGGCACCTACGCGTGGGCGATGGGTGACCCGCAGCCGCACGACGTCCCGATCGGTCTCGTCTCGACGACACACTCACCCGGCGAGCTGGCGACCGAACTGGAGGCGCGCACCGGAACCACCTTCGTCGTCCGCCCGTACGCGACGGAGACCGACGCCGAGGCGGCCATCCGCGAGCAGGTCGTCTATGGTGCCCTGGTCGAACAGCTGAACGGCTCGGTGCGGCTCTACGTCTCCAGCGCCTCCGGAGCCTCCGTCGCCCGCCTGCTGGAGGGGGATGCGCCGCGCCTGGAGCAGTCGATCGGCCAGCCCGTCACCGTGGTCGACGCGCATCCCCTCGCCGAGAAGGACCCCAACGGGCTCGTGCTCTTCTACGTCGCCCTCGCGGCCGTCGTCATCGGCTTCGTCGGCGCGATCCAGACCCGTGTCAACGCCGCGCGGCTGACCCTGGCGGGCGAGCTGTTCTGGGATGTGGTGCGGTCGGTGCTGGGCGGCTTCGCCATCGCGTTCACGGTCGGTCCGCTGCTGGGCGTGCTGCCCATCCCGTTCTTCGCCGTCTGGGGTGTGCTCGCGCTGACGATGCTGATCGCGGGCGCGACCTACAGCTTCTGGCGCGTCCTCATCGGCGCGAGGTGGGCGATGCTGCCGACCTGGATCGTGTTCGTGCTCATCAGCAACCCGTCGTCCGGCGGCGCGGTCGCGCCCGAGCTGCTGCCGCCGTTCTACCAGTTCATGGGCCGCTGGCTGCCGACGGGCGCGACCGTGCGGGCGGTGCGCGACCTCACCTACTTCCCCGACGACCTCCATCTCGAGCCGTACATCGTGCTGGCGGTGTGGCTGGTCGCGTCGGTCGGGCCCTTCGTCGCCGTGCGGCTGTTCCGGTACGGCCCGGGCGCTCCCGGCGACATCCTGCACACCTGGAGGAGCATCGCCCGACGGCACGGACGTGCGACGGACGAGGTCGCTGCGGAGGCTCCCGCCGGCTGAGCCCGCGCTATCGTGAACCCGTGGAGCACTGGGCGGACACGGGCACTGTCGACGGTCGGCTCGCGCAGCTCCGCGCCGACTTCCCGGCCCGGATCCGATGGACCGAGGTGCGGGAGCAGGACCCGGAGGCGTTCCGTTCCGCTGCCCGCGGCGCGCTGCTGCTTCCGCTCGCGATCCTCGCCACCGTCGCCTGGACGAGCCTGACCGTCGAGATCCCCGTCGCCGTGACGCTGCCGGGCTGGATCGACGGGCTGCGCGGCCTGCTGGTCGTCGCCCTGCTGTTCACCGCCCTCCTGCTGTGGATCTTCGCAGTGGCGTTGTTGTCGCTCCCCGCCGACACACGGCGGGCGATCGCGATCCGACGCTTCGGGGACCGTCACGGCCTCGCGTTCCAGCGCCTCGGCGCCGCACCGCCCCCGACAGGCATCCTGTTCGCCGAGGGCCCGGTCGCCACACCATCCGCGAGACGCCGTGGGACGCGGACGGGCCGGCTGCAGCCCACGGTCACCTCCCGGTTCCGCGCCGAGTTCGCCCTGACGGACGGCGGGACGTTCGGCGACCCGGGCCTCCAGCTCGCGGTGGCCACCTACACGGGCGGCAAGAACGATCCGAAAGGGCCGCGGGGCGCGTTCCGGTATCTGGCGACCCGGATGCCGCGCCCGCTGCCGCACCTGATGATCGACTCGCTGCGCAACGGGCGCCTCCGTGCCGTCCTGCCGGGAACGCAGCGCCTCTCGCTGGAGGGGGACGTCGACCGTCACTTCGCCGTCTACGTCCCGGCCGGTTACGAGCGCGACGCACTCCAGCTGCTCACGCCGGACGTGCTGGTCTGCCTCCTCGACCACGGCCGCCGGTGGGACGTGGAGGTGGTGGAGGATCGGGTCTTCGTCGCCTCCACCCGCTCCCGCCGCCGCTCGGACCGCACCGAGATCCCGGCGCTCCTGCGGTTCGCCGAGCTGATCGGCGCGGAGCTCGGCCACCAGGCGTCCACGTACACGGACCCGCGGGCCCGCGAGCCGCGCACGCAGGTCGCAGCGGCCGGGCGACGGCTCCGGCGGCGCTCCGGGGTCTGGGTCGCGATGGCCATCGCCGCCGCGGTGGCGGCGATGCTCGCGTTCCCCCACGTGCTCGGCTGGGTGCTCGACAACACGTGAGCGCAGGGGCGCGGCGACCGGAGAACCCCACCATCTGCGTTTGACGGTCGATCACGCGACCGCGAGCACACGATGAGGAATCCATCCCTCGCGGCCACCGGCGTTCCGGCACCAGGACCAGCCGCTCTCTGCGTCCTCCTCAAGGACCTCGACGCTCTCACCCGCAACTGCGGGAAGCTCGGTGGTGTCATACCCGACACGGACGACGCCCGCCGAACCATCGATATCAAGGTGGCGCGCGGGTACCCAACCCGTTCCCTCCGAGGCCGTCACGAACACGAAAGCGGGCCATTCGGTGTCCCGGTCGCCGACCTGAACGACGTCGCCGGGCCTGATCACCAGTGGGGCACGCTCCGGGATGTCATGATCGGCGGTCAGCACGTATCGCACGACGCAGATTCTCCCACCAGCGTGGATTCGGGAGCGAGGGCGATCTCCATCCCGTCGCCGGGGCACGCCCGAAGCAGTTCTGGACTAATATGGTCTGCATGCGACCAATTCAGTCCACCAGCGCCACGCTCTGGATCGTCGCCGCGGGGGTGTACCTCGTCGCAGAGGCGGTCAGTGCGCTGGCCTTCCCCGGCTACTCGTACGCGACGAACTACATCAGCGACCTGGGGGTGCCGGACGTCGGCACGTTCCAGGGGCGGTCGATGGATTCCCCGCTGCACCTCATGATGAACGTCGCATTCGTCCTGCACGGCGTCCTGTTCGCTGTGGCGGCGATTCTCACCGCCCGGGGCGATGCCTGGCGCACGACGGCGCGCCGCTGGTTCGTCGCACTTGCGGGCGTGCACGCGGTCGGCATCATCCTGGTCGGTCTGTTCCCGGGCAGTCAGGCCAACGCAGACAGCGGCCTCATCGTGTTCCACGTCCTCGGCGCGGCGATGGCCATCATCGGCGGCAACGCCGCCGTGGTGGTCGCCGGAGTCACGCTGCTGCGACAGGGGCCGCGCTGGCTCGGCTCGACATCGATCGCGCTCGGAGTCGTCGGCATCGTGGGCCTCGTGATGCTGCTCGTCGACTCCACCTCGAGCACCATCGACCTGCTGCCCGACGGGGTGTGGGAGCGCATGGCCGTCTATACGATCCTGGCCTGGGAGCTCCTCGCCGGCATCACGGCTCTCGCCACCCCGAGCCGTCGCCCCGCGGTGCCAGCGTGACGGCACCGGCGCGACCGCCCCGGCCCATCCGCCCCTCGTCGGCGGAGATCGACGAGGCGGTGCTCGACGCGACCGCCGCCCTCGTCGCCCGGCGCGGTGCCCGGGAGACATCGGTTCAAGCCGTGGCGGACGCGACCGGCTTCTCGAAGACGGGACTCCTCCGGCGGTTCCCGTCGAAAGACGTCCTCATCGACGCGTCGCTGGAGCAGTGCGTGCGGCTGACCGAAGGCGTGCATCGGCTCGTGGGGACTCACGGGACCGACCGCGACCAGGATTCCGCATCGATCGCCGGACTGGTCGATCTCGCGCTCAGTCACCCGGGCTGGGCTCAGGTGATGCTGGCATCCATCCCGCCGATCAGAGACGAACGGCTGCGACCGGGTCTCGCGCAGATCGGCGACCTCGTGTCGGACATGTTCCGGCTCGACCAGTACACCGCCCTGGTGCGCCGGGCACGCGTGACCGGAGCCCTCGGTGTGCTCGTGACGCTCGCCCTGACATACGAAGCCGAGGCGACCGTCGAAACGGCACGCCCCGTCATCATCGATGTCTCCTGGTCGGCTCTGGGTTACGGGAGCGCTGAGGGTGAGCCGCCTCGCTCGCGTGCATGACGAAGGAGAGTCATCGCGCGCGGTGTTCCCGCGGTGACGACGGAGAGTGAAGGCGTTCATTCCGCGCCGCCGATCGTCGAGCCCGGAGGCCCTCACTTCTGGCGCCCCAGCGGAGTGTTCTGGTACGACACGAAGACCCACCCACCCGCGATGCGCTGCGCGACGAGAGTGTAGACGGTGCGCTTGTTCTGGTCGCTCGATCGCTGGTCGAGGTAGACCACGTGGCCGTAGCAGAGGAGAACGGCGACGTCCGGGCTGAGGAACCGCAGCCGTTCGATGCGGCCCTCGAGACGGCTGTTCCGGGCCCAGGCGGAGAACGCCACGTCGTGACCGTCGATGATCTCCTTCCAGCCGTGTTGCACGCCGCCGGCGCCGTAGATGTAGTCGGCGTCCGGGGTGAAGAAGGCGGCGTACGCCTCGGAGTCGCCCCAGGCGTCGAGCATGCGCTGGTAGAGGTCGCGAACCGCCGTCTCGTCGGCGTAGGTGGGAGCGCTCATGTCGAGTCCTTCCGTAGCAGGAACCGGCACGCGGACGCGGCCGGCGAGAATCCTGCGAGACGACATGGAAGGATCGTCGGAGGGCCGGATCATGGCCCCTTCGGAGCTGACGCTCCTAAACATTGGTTCCCGAAAAGAGACGCTAGCCCTGGACGCCCGAGCAGTGCAAGACCGGTGTCTAGGACGTTCGTCGGCACCGGCAGACGCACCGCGAGGTGCGAGGGCGCACGCGAGGCCCACGCACTGCGCGCAACGCCTGGGGACCGCGCATGGCGCCTAGTTCCTGGTCGTCTCGTTGAGCCGCGCCAGCAGGTCGGCGAGCCGCCCGACATCCTCTGCGCCCCACTGCCGCAGGCCGCGGTAGAGCTTGGCCTGGTCGGCGGCGCGGGCCTCGTTGACTTTCTCGATCGCCGGAGGCGTCGCGACGAGGAAGCTGGCGCGGCGGTCGGAGGGGTCGACCTGGCGTTCGATCAGTCCGAGGTCTTCGAGGATGCGCACCTGGCGGCTGACCACGCTCTTGTCTGTCGCGAGCATCCCGGCGAGCGCTCCCGCGTGCAGCGGACCCGTGCGGACCAGGGTGCTGAGGAGACGGAACCCGACCGGCTGCAGGTCGGGGTGGACCTTCGCAGCGCGATCGCGCATCCCGGCGCTCACCTGGCTGAAGAGGATGGTGAACTGCTCCTCGACCGCGGCGATCGCCTGGTCGACATCTCCTCCGGTGGCAGCGGGGCGGGCGGCGGCGTCGTGCGCAGCCGCCCGGTCCGTGTTGTCCATGGCCGCGATCATAACGGGTCCGGTCAGCGGTCTTCCTGAGCGTTCCGCTCGCCGTCCGACGGGGCGCCCCGCACTGCTCCCACCGAGCCGGTGACGGGCGCGGCGATCATCGCGTCGGCGACCTCCACGAGGTTCTCCTCGGCTGCTTCGACGGCCGTCTCGGGGGTCTTCTCCTCCATCAGCTCGACCGCCGTCTTGGTGCCGAGTTTCACGTTCGGCAGGAAGGCGATGGCCACGATGGTGACGATCGCGAGCGGGACGGCGACCAGGAAGACGTCCGCCACGCCCTGACCGTAGACCGACTCGACGATCGCGCGGACGGCGGGCGGCAGGGTGTTGACCTCGGGGAGCGTGCCGCTCTGCAGCAGCTGCGCGATCTCCCGGCCCTGCGCGCCCAGCGTGGCGAGGATGCCCTGCAACTGCGTGCCGTGCGCGGCCATCCCGTCGGCGACCTTGGTGCCGAGGATGCTGCCCATCACCGAGACACCGATGGTGCCGCCGAGGCTGCGGAAGAAGGCGACGTTGGAGCTCGCCGCTCCCAGCTGCTCGGGCCGGACCGTGTTCTGCACGATCAGGACGAGGTTCTGCATGACCATGCCGACGCCCGCGCCGAGGATGAGCATGTAGAGGGAGACGAGCACATAGTCGGTGTCGTATTCGATGGTGCTCATCAGATAGAGCCCGACGGTCAGCAGGATCGACCCGACGACCATGAAGCTCTTCCATCTGCCGAACCGGCTGATCAGGTTGCCGACGATGGTCGACGACAGCAGAAGGCCCAGGATCATCGGCAGCGTCAGCAGACCCGACTGGGTCGGTGTGGCCCCGCGGGCGACCTGCATGTACTGGCCGAGGAACACCGAGGTGCCGAACATCGCGACGCCGACCGAGATCGACGCGATCACCGCGAGGGTGAAGGTCCGGTTCCTGAACATCGCCAGCGGGATGATCGGCTCCTTCACGACCAGTTCGGTGATGACAGCCGCGACGAGCAGCGCGATCCATCCGCCGACCATCCAGAAGGTCTCCGGGCCCCACCACTCGAAGTCGTTGCCGGCGAGCGAGACCCAGATGAGGAGGAGCGAGATGCCGGCGGCGAGGAAGATCGCGCCGAGGTAGTCGATGCGCACGGTGCGCACGGGGCGCTTCGGGAGTCGCAGCGTGACCTGCAGCAGGATGATCGCCACGATCGCGACCGGGACGCCCACGAAGAAGTTCCAGCGCCAGCCGATCGAGTCGGTGAGCAGGCCGCCGATCAGCGGGCCGCCGACCGTGCCGACCGCCATGACGCCGCCGAAGAGGCCCATGTAGCGCCCGCGCTCACGCGGGCTGATGATGTCGGCCAGGATGATCTGGCTGAGCGCGGTGAGTCCACCGGCGCCGAGCCCTTGGACGACGCGGAAGCCGATCAGCATGCTCGTGTCCTGCGAGAACCCGGCGAGGGCCGAGCCGAGCACGAAGACCACCAGCGCCAGCTGGATGAGCAGCTTGCGGTTGAAGAGATCGGCCAGCTTGCCCCAGATGGGCGTGGAGACGGTGGTCGCGAGCAGGGTGCTCGTGACGACCCACGTGTAGGCCGTCTGGTCGCCGCCGAGCTCGGAGATGATCCGCGGCATCGAGGTCGACACGACCGTGCCCGCGAGGATCGAGACGAACATTCCGAGCAGGAGCCCGGACAGGGATTCGAGCACCTGTCGGTGCGACATGGCGACCGGCGATCCGTCCCTGGAGAGTGCTGTTGACATGTGTTTCCTTCACACAATTGGTTGACTGAAAGCAACCATATATACTTAGGTGACCTAAATCAACCAATAAGCTGCATTTTCTGCAAAATTTCCGTCTATGCACGAATTTCCCCGCCCGATCGATTCCGGAGATCTACCGGTCCGGACGCCCCTCCGCCGTACGAACGGGGTCCTGAGCGGCGTGTCGCGCTTCCGCTCCGGATCTACTCGGGTCGCGTCTCAGCGCAGCGCGGGACCGTCGAGCACGACCGCGATCAGCCGCTGCACCGCGCCGTCGTCGACCTCCGCACGGGCGAGGCCGCGCAGGATGATCGCGCCCACGAGCATCTCGCCGAACTCGGCCATCGGGACGGTCGGCGCCAGCTGTCCGGCCTCGACAGCGGACTCCAGTCGCGCGGAGAGCGCGGAGCCGGCGCCGAGCTTGTCGCGGATGCGGCGGGTGACCTCGGCGTTCTCGGCGGCCGCGGCGGCGAACGAGCGGATGAGGTCCTCGCCGTCGGTGCGCTGCAGCAGCCGGAAGACGTCCTCGAGCCAGGCCTCGAGATCGGCTCGGAGGTCGCCCGTGTCCGGCGGGTCGAGGGGCTCGGGGATGAGGACGCCCTCGACCAGACAATCGACGACGAGCACGCTCTTGGACTTCCACCAGCGGTAGATGGTCTGCTTGCCGACGCCGGCCTCTGCGGCCACTCCCTCGATGGTGAGGTGGTCGTAGCCGCGGGCCGCGAAGATTCGCGCGGTGGCCGCGAGGATGGCGACGCGCGCCTCCTCGCTGCGACAACGTCCGCTGCGACCCGACATCTTCACATCCTACTTTCATCTTTCGATACGAGACGGTGCGTATCATCGACCGAGTCGGCGCGTGGACGCCATGGAGAGGATGAGATGGCCGAGCTGCTGTACCGTCTGGGTAAAGGATCAGCCAAGCGCGCCTGGGTCGTCATCGGCGCGTGGATCGTGGTGCTCGCGATCGCGGGCGCCGGATTCCTCATCGGCTACAAAGGCCTCAGCTCGAGCTTCGACATCCCGGGCACCGCCTCCGGCGCTGTCACCGACGAGCTCGCGAAGAAGCTGCCGAAGTTCAGCGGCGCCTCGGGAATGGTCGTGCTCACCACGACGGACGGCTCGGCGTTCACCGACGCGCAGAAGACCGCGATCGCAGACCGGATCGAGAGCGCGAAGGACCTCCCGGACGTCACGGGGGTCACCGACCCGTTCGCGACCGAGAAGCAGCGCGCAGATCAGGAGCAGCAGATCACCGACGGTCGCGCGCAGATCGCCGCGGCCCGACAGCAGCTCGACGCCGGCCAGACCCAGCTGGATGCGGCGACCGCTCAGCTGGAGGCCTCGCAGCAGCAGCTCGACGCCGCGAAGGCGCAGCTGGTCGCCGCTGGCCGGCCGACCACCGCGCTCGACGCCCAGCAGGCGCAGCTCGACGCCGGCACAGCGCAGCTCGCCGAGCAGCGGAAGAAGATCGCCGACGGTCGCACCGAGCTGACGACGCAGACCGCGAAGCTCGACCAGGGCGCCGAGCTGCTCTCCCTCGCGAAGGATATCCGGCTCGTCTCGTCCGACGGCTCCACGGCCCTCGTCAGCGTCTCCTTCGACAAGCCGCGCCTGGAGCTGCCGGAGGAATCGAAGCAGGCCGTGATCGACCACTTCGAGAAGAACCCGGTCGACGGCGTCACGGCCGACTTCTCGACCGAGCTCGCCCAGGGGGTTTCGGAGGTGCTCGGCGTCGGCGAGCTCGTCGGCGTCATCATCGCGGCGATCGTGCTGCTCGTGATGCTCGGCTCGGTCATCGCCGCCGCCCTCCCGCTCGTCACCGCCATCCTCGGCGTGGGGATCGCCGCCGTCGGCACCCTCGCCTTCTCCGGTGTCGTGCAGATGGCGTCGGTGACGCCGGTGCTCGGCGTGATGCTGGGGCTCGCGGTCGGGATCGACTACGCGCTGTTCATCATCAACCGGCACCGCAAGCAGCTGCTCCAGGGCGCCGAGGTGCGGGAATCGATCGGGCTCGCGAACGGCACCGCGGGCAATGCGGTCGTGTTCGCCGGCACGACCGTGGTCATCGCTCTGCTCGCACTCAACATCACGGGCATCCCGTTCCTCGGCCTCATGGGCACCGCCGGCGCCATCGCGGTGGCGATCGCCGTGCTGATCTCCATCACCCTGACGCCCGCCCTGCTCGGGCTCGTCGGGATGCGCATCCTGAGCCGTCGCGCCCGGGCCCGCGCCGAGAAGCGCGAGCACAAGGCGCAGAAGCCGGCGAAGCCGATGAACACCTGGCGGGCCGTCATCACCACCGTCGGCGCCATCGCCGCGCTGCTCGTGATCGCCGCGCCCGTGCTGACGATGCGCGTCGGGCTGCCCGACGGCGCCCAGGAGCCGGCCGGGTCGACCACCCAGCGCGCCTACCAGGTCGTCGAGGACTCCTTCGGCGCCGGCGCGAACGGCACCCTGCTCGTCTCGGCCACCCTGCCCGCCGGCCTCGACGACGACCAGGTCACGGCGACCCAGCTCACCATCGCGAAGAAGCTCGCCGACCAGGCCGACGTCGCCGCCGTCGCACCCATCGCGGTGTCGGACGACCACCGCCTGACCGCCTTCCAGGTCGTGCCGAAGGACGGCCCCAGCAGCGCCTCGACGGAGCAGTTGGTGCGCGACCTGCGCGAGCTGCCCGCCATCGGCGACGGCATCACCCTCGGCGTCGCCGGCCAGGCCGCGAGCAACATCGACATCTCCGAGAAGATCGTCGGCATCCTGCCGCTCTACCTCGTGGTGGTCGTGGGACTGTCGCTGCTCATCATGATCGTCGTGTTCCGTTCGTTCGTGGTGCCGCTGATCGCGACGGGAGGCTTCGTGCTCTCGCTGTTCGCGACCTACGGGGCGATCGTCGCGGTGTTCCAGTGGGGCTGGTTCGGCGCGCTGTTCGGCATCCACACGACCGGGCCCATCCTGAGCTTCCTGCCGGTCATCCTGGTCGGGATCCTGTTCGGGCTCGCGATGGACTACCAGCTGTTCCTCTCGACCGGGATGCGGGAGGCGTACGTGCACGGCTCCCCCGCCCGCCTCGCGGTGATGCAGGGCTTCCGGGCCGGCCGCCCGGTCGTGATCGCGGCGGGCATCATCATGGTGTCGGTGTTCGGCGGGTTCATCTTCTCGGACTCGACGATCATCCGCTCGCTCGGCTTCGGTCTCGCGTTCGGCGTGCTGCTCGACGCGTTCGTGGTGCGCATGCTGCTCATGCCCGCGCTCATGCACCTCGTCGGGCGTGGAGCCTGGTGGCTGCCGCGCTGGCTCGACCGGATCCTCCCGAACGTCGATGTGGAGGGCGCCCGCCTCGAGCGCAAGCACCACCTCGACGGCACCCCCGTCGAGGCGGCCCCGGCTCGCTAGCCCTCTGCACATTCGTCACGAATGTCGACTGCGGGCGCCGGCTCCGCGACATTCGTGACGAATGTGCCCGCTCGCCATCCGCGAGAATGGGGTGTGCACAATCTCGGACTCCTCTTCGACGTCGACGGCCCCATCGCCAGCCCCGTGACCCGCACGATCAACGTGCGCAGCATCGTCACCGACCTCGTGGCGATGGCTGCGGCGGGCGTCCCGATCGCCTTCATCACGGGGCGTTCGGGCGACTTCATCCGCAACCAGGTGGTGGAACCGCTCTGCGACGCCGGGCTCGGGGAGGCCCTGGAGAAGCAGGGCGCGCGGATGTTCGGCGTGTTCGAGAAGGGCGGCGCGTGGGCCGCGATCACCGGCGCGGGGATGGGCGAGGTCACGGTGGACGAGTCCGTCGCATTCTCGCCGGAGGCCGTGGACGCCGTTCGCGCGCTCGTGCGCGAGCGCTTCGCGGACACGATGTTCTTCGACGAGACCAAGCGCGCGATGATCTCCGTCGAACAGCGCACCGACGTCGACGCGGAGACGTACAAGGAAGCACAACCGCGGTTCGAGAGCGCCGCCTTCGATCTCCTCACCGGACTCGGCGTCGGCCTCCGGTACGGCGAGCGCTCGACGCCGGACGCGTCGGGCGCTGTGCCCTTCCGCGTCGACCCGACGATCATCTCGACCGACATCGAGTCGGTGCTCCTCGACAAGGACCGCGGCGCCCAGCGCGCGTTCGAGTACTTCGCCGAGCGCGGGCCGCTCCCCCGGCGCTGGCGCTCGGTGGGCGACTCCCGCAGCGACTACAAGATGGCCGATTACGTGCACGACGCCGGCTTCGAGGTGGCACACGTGGATGTGCGGCCGGCGGACGGCGTCCTGGACCGGCCGTACGACGTCATCACCATCGGCGACCGGATCCACGACGAAGCGGGCGCGGAGTTCCTCGCCCACTGGCGGCGCGAGCTCGAGCTCGAGTAGTCGCCCGCGTCTCAGACGAAGGCGCGGTGGATCCAGTCCAGCTGGATCTGCGCCAGAACCGCGACGACGGCGTAGCAGCCCACCGTGATCAGCGGCACCCACCCGTAGAGCGCCGAGCACACCCGCCGCACCCGCTCCGGCACCGGGATGACCCCGGTCTTCAGGTTGTAGAGCGTCACCGCCCAGAAGGTCGGGATGGTGACGGACCAGGTGACCATGCACCACGGGCACAGCACGTTCAGGACGGTCAGCGATGCGGTGATCAGGAACACGACCAACGCCATCGCGAGCACCACGCCCGCGTTGAACGCCAGCCAGAACCAGCGGGCGAACCCGTCGCGGCTCGCGAGGATCGCCACGCCCATCGCGATGGTCGCCGTCCAGCCGACGAGCCCGAGCAGCGGGTTCGGGAACCCGAGCAGGGAGCCCTGCCACGACGCGAGGTTCGTCGCGCATCCGATCAGGACGTTGAAGCTGCAGGTGAGATGCGCGTTCGGGTCGCGCAGCATCTGGAGCTTGTCGAGCGTGAGCAGGAACGCGGCGGCGAGGCCGATCGCCCCCGCGACGATGAGCCAGGCGGCGAGCAGGCGCGGGCGGCGGGTGCTGCGCACGGCGAGGACGGAGTCGGCCATCGCTACACCGGCAGCGGCAGCATGCAGATGCCGACCACGAAGACCGACGCCGCGGTGATGGCCAGGGCGACCCCGGCCGACTGGCGGCGCGCGGCCGGCGTGCGGCCCCAGAGGTCGGCGCGGGCGCAGGTGCGCTCGGCGTCGCGCAGGATCCGCTCGGTTCCCGGGAGGTCGAGGTCGAGCGCGCCGCGCCGTGCCTGCTGGCGGATGAGGGCGGCCTCCTCGGCGGTCATGGGGATCGCCCTGCTCATTGCGTCACCTCGGCGGTCGCGTCCGCAGCGGCGCCGGCGCCGACGGGCGCGGTCGCGGTCGACAGCCGGGGCAGCGTCGCCGCCGGACCGTGGTGCAGGTCGAACGCAGGCGACTCCGACCGGATGCGCGGGATGGACGTGAAGTTGTGGCGCGGCGGCGGGCAGCTCGTCGCCCACTCCAGCGAGCGTCCCGTGCCCCACGGGTCGTTCGAGGTGACCTTCGGCGCGCGTCGCCAGGTGAGATAGACGTTGATGACGAAGGGGATCATCGACGCCGCCATCACGGCCGAGCCGACCGTCGAGAGCTGGTTCATCCAGGTGAAGCCGTCCTCGGGCAGGTACGTCGCGTAGCGGCGCGGCATCCCGATCACCCCGAGCCAGTGCTGGATGAGGAAGGTCATGTGGAACCCGATGAACAGCAGCCAGAAGTTCCACTTCGCGAGCGTCTCGTTGAGCATCCGCCCTGTCCACTTCGGCCACCAGTAGTAGATGCCGGAGAAGGTCGCGAAGATCACGGCACCGATGAGCACGTAGTGGAAGTGGGCGACGACGAAGTAGGTGTCCGAGACGTGGAAGTCGAGCGGCGGAGAGGCGAGGATGACGCCGGTCAGGCCGCCGAAGGTGAAGTTGATCAGGAAGCCGATCGCGAAGAGCATCGGGGACTCGAAGGTCAGCGACCCCCGCCACATCGTCCCGACCCAGTTGAAGATCTTCACGCCGGTCGGCACCGCGATCAACATCGTCATGAGCGAGAACCAGGGCAGCAGGACGCTGCCCGTGACGTACATGTGGTGCGCCCACACCGTGATCGACAGGGCGGCGATCGCGACCGTGGCGTAGACGAGAGTCTTGTAGCCGAAGATGGGCTTGCGGCTGAAGACCGGGAAGACCTCCGAGACGATGCCGAAGAACGGCAGCACGATCACGTACACCTCGGGGTGGCCCCAGAACCAGAACAGGTGCTGCCAGAGCAGCGCTCCCCCGTTCGCGGCATCGAAGATGTGCGCACCGAAGACGCGGTCCGCCATCGCCGCGACGAGCGCCGCGGCCAGGACGGGGAACGCCATCAGGGCGAGGATCGACGTGATGAGCGTGTTCCAGGAGAAGATCGACATCCGGAACATGGTCATGCCGGGTGCACGCATGGTCATGATCGTGGTGACGAAGTTGACCGACGAGAAGATCGTGGCGAAGCCGAGGAGGATCGCCCCGGCGAACCACAGGGTGTTGCCGAGCCCCGGCGAGAACGTCTCCGCGGCGAGCGGCTGGTAGGCGAACCAGCCGAAGTCCGCGGCGCCCTGCGGCGTGAGGAGGCCGCCTGCGGCGATCAGGCCGCCGAACAGGAAGCACCAGAACGAGAACGCGTTCAACCGGGGGAACGCCACATCCGGGGCGCCGAGCTGCAGCGGGATGATGACGTTGGCCGCGCCGGTGAAGAACGGCATCGCGTACAGCAGCAGCATGATCGTGCCGTGCATCGTGAACATCTGGTTGTACTGCTCGCCCGACAGGATGTGCAGGCCCGGCTCCATGAGCTGCGCGCGGATCAGGAGCGCCATGATCCCGCCGATCGCGAAGAAGACGCCCGACGCGACCATGTACATGTAGCCGATGGTCTTGTGGTCGGTGGAGGTGATCCAGCTGACCACGATGTTGCCCTTGCGGGTCTGCCGGGGGACGGCGCGCTGCTGCTGGGGACTGAGGGTGGCGGTCACCGCTCGATCCTCGCGGGCCGGCGCTCGGTCGTGTCGGCCGGAATCCCGGAAATAATCCCGCGGTTGAGAAGCCGCCGCCATCGCTTCTACAATGCGTAGAACAGGCGTCGACGATCCGGACGGCTGCGCGCGGAGGCAGAGCAACGGGAGGTCCGCATGAGTCGTCACGAGGTGTCGCACCTGCGGCGCACTCTGGTGTCGGCCCCGCGTCTGCGCCTGCTGGAACGGCTGCAGGCGGAGAGCCCGCAGACGGCTCCGCGGCTCGCGGCGAGCGTCGGCCTCCACCACAACACCGTGCGCGAGCACCTCGATCGGCTCGTCGACGACGGGCTCGTCGTCCGCACGACCGAGCACCGCACGGTGCGCGGCCGACCCCAGGTGCTCTACTCGGCCGCGCGCGGCCTGGATGGCGCCAGCGCCAGCGCACGCGCCCAGACGGGCCGGGCGATCGAGCTGGGGCGCGCATACCGGCGGAGCTTTCCACAGGGGCCCCGCGAGGCCGCGGGACCGGGCGAGGTCGGCCCCGCCGCCGAGAGCGCCGCCGACGCACAGCTCGACGTGCTCGAGGACTACCTCGACCGCTGCGGGTTCGACCCGCAGGTCGACC
This sequence comes from Leifsonia sp. ZF2019, assembly GCF_019924635.1. Classification (NCBI taxonomy): domain Bacteria; kingdom Bacillati; phylum Actinomycetota; class Actinomycetes; order Micrococcales; family Microbacteriaceae; genus Leifsonia; species Leifsonia sp. ZF2019. Next base: position 452,921 of record NZ_CP065037.1, on the reverse strand, counting down.
GCGACGCTCTCGAGATCCGGCTCTCCTGCCCGTTCGAGGGGATGCGCTCCGAACTCTCCGAGTCGCTCTGCACGGTCGACCGCCGCGTCGTCTGCAGCGTCCTCGCCCGGGTGGAGGGACCGCTGGCCGTGACGGGGATCACCCCGACCGGCGAGGCGGGAGCCTGCGTGCTCACGATGGAGCGCGGGTAGCCGCAGCTCCGCTGTCCCCTGCGGCGCGAACTGCGCCTAGGCTGGCGTCGGGCCGGGCGCGACGACGCGCGCGGCCGGAGGAGGCAGCATGACCGCCGCGTTCGTCTACGACGCCGTCCGCACGCCCTTCGGGCGCTACGGCAAGGCGCTGGCCGCCGTGCGCCCCGACGACCTCGCGGCCTCGACGTTGCGGGCGCTGGTGGACCGGCATCCCGCGCTCGACCCCGCAGCGATCGACGACGTGCTGCTCGGCGACGCCAACCAGGCGGGCGAGGACAACCGCAACGTCGCGCGGATGGCCGTGCTCCTCGCGGGTCTGCCGGTGACCGTGCCGGGCGCCACCGTGAACCGGCTCTGCGGGTCCGGGGTGGAGGCCGTGGTGCAGGCGAGCCGCGTGGTCGAGACCGGAGACGCCTCCCTCGTCGTCGCTGGCGGCGTCGAATCGATGTCGCGGGCGCCCTGGGTGCTCCCGAAGGCCGACCGGCCGTATCCCGCCACCGATGCCACGCTCGTGTCGACCACGCTGGGCTGGCGGCTGGTGAACCCCGCGATGCCGCCGGCGTGGACCGTCTCCCTCGGCGAGACGGCCGAGCTGCTCGCCGAGCGCTTCGGCATCCCGCGCGAGGAGCAGGACGCGTTCGCCCTCGGCTCGCACCGCCGGGCAGCCGCCGCGTGGGAGTCGGGAGCATATGCCGCGGAGACCGTGGCGGTGCCGGGGGTCGCGCTCGAGCGGGACGAGAGCATCCGCAGCGACACGACGCCGGAGGCCCTGGCAGCGCTCGCGCCCGCTTTCCGCCCGTCGGGCGGCACGGTGACGGCCGGCAACTCGTCACCGCTCAACGACGGCGCGGGGATGCTGCTGCTGGGAGCCGAGGGCGCGGTCGACTCCGCGCCGCTCGCCCGAATCGTCTCCCGTGCGGTCGTCGGCAACGAGCCGGACGCGTTCGGGATCGCGCCGGTCGCCGCGGCGACGCGAGCGCTGGAGCGTGCCGGACTGAGCTGGGACGACGTCGACCTCGTCGAGCTCAACGAGGCGTTCGCGGCGCAGTCTCTCGCCTGCCTGCGCCTGTGGCCCGAGCTCGACCCGGCGAAGGTCAACGTGCACGGCGGGGCCATCGCGATCGGGCATCCCCTGGGCGCATCGGGTGCGCGCATCGTGGGGCACCTGGCGCACGCGCTGGCCGCGCGGGGCGGCGGCGTGGGGCTGGCTGCGATCTGCATCGGCGTCGGTCAGGGCATGGCGGTCGTTCTGCGCGCCTGAGCCGCCCCGCCCTCCACCCCGCCCTCCGCCCCGCCGAGACGACTCGAAGTCGCGCCGAATGCGTCGAGGCGGCGAAGAATGGGCCGCCTCGACGAAACCTTCCCCCATTGACAGTTAGAGTTCTAATGATTAGAGTTCTAACTATGACATCGAGGACCGAGCGACTCGCCGACCAGCTGCGCACCATCCTGTTCGCGCAGCGGGCCGCCGGAGAGGAGTGGATCCGCGCGAGCGGGCTCAGCCGCTCCCAGTCGTTCACCCTCGCCTACCTCGACGAGAACCGGGACCGCGGCGTGATCGCCCGCGAACTGGCCGAGATGTCCGGAACAACGCCGGCCAGCGTCACCAGCCTCCTGCAGGGGCTGGAGGAGCGCGGCTACATCACCCGCGAGTCGTCGCCGACGGACTCGCGCGTGAAGCTCATCCGCATCACCCCGGAGGGCACCCAGGTCGTCACCGGCTTCGACGACGCCATGACCGCCGCCCAGACCCGCATCTTCTCGGTGCTGTCGGACGACGACCAGGACGCGCTCATCGCCCTGCTGCAGCCGCTGGCCGACGCGCTCGTCGCGTCGGGCGACGCGCCGCCGCCGTCGGCCAGCGAGCTGAACCGGCGCCGCCGCTAGCGCGACCACCCGCGCCGTCTCTCCGCACGGCGCCGCATCCCCGATCACCAGGCTTCCCAGCCGTTCACCGGAACGGAGACATCGTCATGTCCTCATCCAACCGCTCGACCCTCTCGACCGCGCCCATCTGGCGAGCGCTCGTGCACCTCTGCGTGCCCATGATCGCCGGCTTCTCCATCGGCGCCGTCTACAACATCATCAACGCGGGCTTCGTGGGCTCGCTCCACTCCACTCCGCTGCTCGCGGCCCTGACCTTCTCCCTCCCGGTGTTCGCCCTCATCATGGCGGTGGGCGGGGTGTTCGGCGTCGGCGGCGGCACCTTCGTCTCGCGCCTCCTCGGATCGCAGGAGGAGCCCGGCGCCGACGTGAAGGCCGCAGGAGCTCGCATCAGGCAGGTCTCGTCCTTCACCTTCTGGGGCGCACTCGCCGGGGGCGTCGTCATCGGCGTGCTCGGGCTCGTGTTCGCCACGCCGCTCGCCGCGGCGGTCGGCGCATCCGGCGCCTCCCTCGAGCCCACCGCGCTGTACATCGGCGCGATGTTCGCCTTCACGCCGATCTACGTCGCCGCATTCGCACTCGAGCAGCTGGTACGCGCCGAGGGTGCCGCGGTCGCGTCGATGACCGGGCTGATCGCCTCCACCGTCGCGAACCTCCTCTTCGACGTCGTCTTCATCCTCGGCTTCGGCTGGGGCGTGCTCGGTGCAGGCATCGCGCTGGGGCTGTCGAACATCGTCACCGTCGGCTACTACCTGTGGTGGATCGCGCGCCGCAGCGAGTCCCTCTCGCTCGCGCCGCGCTTCTTCCGCGCAGACCGCGAGATGCTCACCACCGTCTTCGGCGTCGGCGCCTCGGAGCTGCTGATGTCGTCGTTCCTCATCGTGACCACGCTCGTGATGAACTGGATCGCGATCGGCTACGGCGCCTCCCTGCTCGCCGCGATGGGCGTGGCCCTGCGCATCGTGCAGCTGCCCGAGATGATCGGGATGGGCGTCTTCATGGGCGCCATCCCGCTCTTCGCATACGCGTTCGGCGCCCGCAACACGGCCCGCCTCCGCGCGGCGATCATCGGCAGCGCGGTCGCCATCGCCGGGATCGTGCTGGTCTTCTCGACGCTCGTGTTCGTGTTCCGCGACCAGGTGTTCACGCTCTTCAGCGCCGACCCGTCGGTGATCGACGACGGGATGCTCATCCTCACCGCCATGCTCGTCTCGACCCTGTTCAACGGCTTCACCGGCCTCATCATCGCCGTCTTCCAGGCCACCGAGCAGATGCGCAACGCGACGATCATGTCGGTCGCGCAGGGCATCCTCTTCATCCCGGTGGTCCTCGTCGGCAACGCCGTGTTCGGGATGACCGGCGTCATCTGGGCCATGACCGTCACCGAGCTGCTGGTGCTCGCGCTCGGAGCGACCCTGTTCGCCGCCTCCCGCCGGGCGCTGGTCGCCACGCCCGAGCAGGCGTCATCGAAACGGCTAGAAATCGCGTGAAAAGCATCGAGACGGCGAACTATTCGCCGTCTCGATGCTCTCAGTTCTCGACGGTGACCAGTGTGCCCAGGGGCAGCGCGTTCAGCGCGTCGATCGCCTCGGCCGAGACGCGCACGCAGCCGTGGGAGACGGCGCCGGTGTTCTGCTCGAAGAAGTGGATGCCGATCAGGCCGCCGTCGGCGCCTCCGAAGGGCTCGTCGGCGGCGGTCGCGTGCAGCGTGGTGAGCTGGATGGGGTGGACGCTCTGACCCTGCTCCGGGTCGGTGTAGCGAGCCTGCAGATAGCCGGTCACCCCGGTCGGGGTCGGCGTCTCCTCGGTGCCGACGCCCACGCTCCAGGAGGCCGTCACGCCGCCCGACGTGTCGAGGATGCTGAGCTTCTGGGCGACGACCGAGATGCGCACGGTCTTCCCGAGCGCGGTCGAGCCGGCCAGGTTCGCAGTGGGCATCCACGCGACCGTCTGAGCCGGGGCCGCCGCGTCTCCGGGGGCGACCTGCGACGGCAGCACCTGGCGCGCCGGGGTGAGGACGAGCGCCCACGGCCCGTCCGTCCGGATGGGAACGACAACGGTGCGCTGTCCACGGAAGTCGGTGGCGGGGATGCGGGCGACGGGCGTGACCCGGTCGGCGGCGAACAGCGGAGTGTCGAACATGACCGAGTGCGCTGTCGACGCGGTGAGCGGGCCGGCGGGAGCGGGCTGCAGGCCGGGAATGACGGCGTCGTAGACCGCCGCGGGAAGCGCGGCGATGTCGGAACGGGTCAGCGCGGGGACGGGCGGCGCGGACGCCGGGGTCGACGGGGCGGGTGTGGGCGTCGCGGGCGGACTCGTGGAGGCTGCGGGCTCAGGCTGCGCGCAGGCCGTCATGCAGAGCACCGCCACGGCGGCAGCGACGGCACGGGCGGCGCGGGTGGTGCGACGGATGACGCGGGCCGTGCTGGGGAATGTCGACATGGGCGCTCCAGGGAGGGGGTGGCGGAACGAAGAACGGCCGGCGGCACCCGAGGGCGCCGCCGGCCGGAGGTGCGGCAGATCAGCCGGCGACGCGCGGGCTGGTGACCGAGACACCGGCAGGCGTGACGACGGCAGGAGCGGTCTCGCCCTCGATGTCCCCGCCCAGGTCGATGGTGTCGCCGGTCACGGTGACGCTGATCGACTGCGAGAGTCCCGACGTCGCGCCGACGAGCGTGAAGTCGACGGTGCCCGCGTCGACGGTGCCCGCGACCATGTACCAGTTCGCGGCCACGGACCCGAACCGGTCGGCCGTGTCGGTGGCGGTGAACGTGTGGCCGTTGTAGACGACGGTCACGTCGACGACCTCGCCCGGCGTGTAGCCGCCCGCCCAGAGCACCACACCGGCGTTCTCGTCCACGAAGTCGGCGGTCGTGATGGTGGGCGCGTCGGTCCAGATGCCGGTCGGCGCGAGGAGCGTCAGCGGCACCTCGGCTGCCGTGTTGCCGGAGCCGTCGGTGGCGACGACGGCGAGGTAGCCGTTGTCGAGATCCGCACCGTCCGGAAGCCACGCGCGCACGCCGGGCGTCCAGTCGGTCGCGATGGCGCCGGCGTCGTCGCTCGAGACGATGGTGCTGTCGAGCGCGGTGGTGCCGCTCGGCTCGACGTCCACAAGAGAGACGGTCACGTCGGCGTCGGCATCGAAGCCGGAGCCCGTGACCGCGAGGCCGGAGCCCCAGTCCTCGAACGTGAACGTGGTCGAGGCGACCTGGATCTCGGCGCCGGCCGCGTTGGCGGGGACGGCCGCGAGAGACAGAGCACCGGCGACGGCGACGGCACCGAGAACGGACGCGGCGCGCACCTTGGTGGTGGAAAGCATGGAACTCCCTGACTGGTGAGGTGGGATCGGGCGGAGTCGCCCACACGCGAATCTAGGAGGAGGTCCGCGCCCGCCGTCGACCGTCGGCGACACTTACGCATGGCACGGGGCGACATTCAGTACTGCTCACCGTCGGGTGCGTAGAACGTCGTGTCCAGTCCTCCGCACGTCACACCCCCGGACTGGGGAGGCGGCGCTCTTGACACGAACAGGTCGATTCTGATCACTGCCGGCTGGTTTATTTGCCCGCCGTAAACGTTGTGTTACCAGTCCGTTTCCGCGCCCCTGCGACCCCGGTCGGCACCCCTAGCCTCCTTTCTGAGAGACCGTTCAGCTCTGTCCCTCGCGCTCCCCCTCGCCGCCCGCGCCGATTCCTGCACCCCGCGCGGGCGACTCCCCCACCCGCTCTCGAGCTAGGAGAACCTTGCCTGCACGCATGTCCGTGCGCCGGCGGATCGCCCTCACCGTCGCCGCAGCACTCATCCCGGTCGTCGCCCTGACGACCGCGCCCGCCGCACTCGCGGCCCCCGCACCCGATCCCGTCGTCGCGTCCGGCCCCGACTGGGCCGTCACCACCACCCCCGGCGGATACCTCGTCACGCTGACGCTCGACGAGCCGTTGCCGATCGTCGACGACGCCCCCACGCTGATCGTGGACGGCGAGCCCCTGGGCCTCGCCACCGAGGCCACCGACGGCCTCTCGCTCGGCATCATCACCACGGACCCGGCCGTCGCCCACGCCTCCTCGGTCACCAAGGGGTGGTCGAGCGGCGAGGAGGACAAGGCCGCCGAGACGCCGGAGGCCGCGCAGACCCCGGCCGTGCCCGAGAACACCACCCTCACCAAGCAGATGAAGTCGCTGGCGGCCGCCGCCGCCGTCGAGGACCCGTCCGACCTCGGCTCGTACAGCGTGACGGAGGCCGAGTACGACTTCGGCGACCAGGCCGTCCCGCTGGCGGCCATCGGCGGAATCCGCGGCGAGCTCACCGGCAAGATGTACCTGTCGAGCGCCACCGGCGCCCGCCCGACCATCGTCCTGCTGCACGGTCGCCACACCTCCTGCTCCGGAAGCGGCGCCAACCCGCTGCGCTGGCCGTGCGGCCCGACGCAGATGAACATCCGCTCGTACCTCGGCTACGAGGGCACGGCGCGCGCGCTCGCCTCCCACGGCTACAACGTTCTGTCGATCGCCGCCAACTCGGTCAACTCGAACGACAACCAGCTCGCCCTCGACTACGGCGCGCAGGCGCGCGGTCAGCTCATCCTCGACACCCTCGGGATGCTCGCGAAGGCGAACGCCGGAGAGACGGTCGCCTACGACGACATCACCACGGCGACGGACACCGTCCCGAGCACGACGACGACCCGCACCCTCGACGAGGCGCTGGTGCGCGCGACCACCCGCACCGACCAGCCGGCGGCGTCGTCGGGCGTCACGGCCTCCGCGTTGAAGGGCCGCTTCGACCTCGGACACGTCGGCATCATGGGACACTCGCGCGGCGGCGAGGGCGTGGTCTCGGCGGCGACCCTCAACCAGGCGCTCGCGAAGCCCTACGGCATCGAGTCGGTCCTCCCGCTCGCCCCGGTCGACTTCGGCCGGATGACGCTGCCCGACGTGCCGACCGCAGTGTTCCTCCCCTACTGCGACGGCGACGTCTCCAACCAGCAGGGCCAGCACTTCATCGACGACTCGCGTCACGCGTTCGACGACAACGTGCTCCGCTCGGCCGTCTGGGTGATGGGCGCCAACCACAACTTCTTCAACACGGTGTGGACGCCCGGCCTCTACCCGGCGGCGACCGGCGACGACTGGCGCACGAGCGACACCACGTCGACCTGCGCGACGAGCGACCCGACGCGCATGACGGCCGCCCAGCAGTACCAGGTCGGCGTCAGCTACATGACCGGGTTCTTCCGTCTGACCATGGGCGGGGAGACGCAGTTCCAGTCGCTGTTCGACGGGTCGGTCAAGCCGTCCACCACCGCGACCTCCTATGCCGATGTGCGCACGATGGCCTCGCAGCCCGCCTCCAAGACCGCCCTGGTCAACGACTTCACCGAGACCAGCTCGCTCGTGCGGGTCTCGGGAGGCGCGACCGCCGCGGTCTGCACCAACCTGACCGGCCGTACCGTGCCGCAGTCGCTCCCGTTCTGCGCGACGACCAAGGCATCGGCCCAGGTGCCGCACTGGACGCCCGGATCGTTCGCACCGAACGTCCCCGAGTTCCCCGTGACGCGCTTCCTCTGGACCGGCGCCTCGACGACCGACCCGGCCGTGCCCAGCACGGGCGAGCTGCGCGTCACCGTCCCCGCGAAGTACCGCGACGTCTCCCGTCAGGCGCAGCTCACGCTGAAGACGGCGCCGGACGAGGCTGTGCAGAACGGCACCGACTTCACGATCACCGTCGTGGACGGCGCGGGCAAGACGTTCGCGGTCGCCGCGTCCGCCGTCAACCCGCTGGCGATCAACCGGATGCCGGGCGGCACCAACACGACGCTCAACAAGGTCGTGCTGCAGCAGCTGACCATCCCGACCTCCACCATCACCGGCATCGACCTGACCGACGTGCGCGAGGTGCGCTTCGCGGCCAAGGTCGGCGCCGACGGCACGGGCACGGGCGGCGTCTACCTCTCCGACCTCGCGTTCGACACCCCGTCGGTCGGGACCGCCGTGGTGCAGACCCGCACCTCGGTGAACGTGGCCCCGACCATCGTCGAAGAGGGGAACGGGCCCGGCACCGCCGACGTCGCGGTCTACCTCAACCGCGCCGAGAAGGCCACGGTCACCGCCTACGTGAGCGTCCTCGGTTCGGCGACGGGCGTCGTCGGGGTCGGCATGGAGAAGGTCTCCTTCGCCCCCGGTGAGACCTGCAAGTCCGTGACCGTGCCGACCCTCGGCAACACCGCGACCTCGACGGCGGCGAGTTCCGCCTTCAAGGTGAGTGCGACCAACAGCACGAACGCCGTGATGGGCGCCCGCGCCTTCGCCAACCTCACCGTCCGCGAGGACGACGGGGTGACGGGCACCGCCATCGCGCTCGCACCCGTCGGCGCGCAGGGCGACGTGTGCGCCGAGCTCGCGGCGGCGACCACCCCGGTGCCGCTGGGGACCTCGGCGGAGGAGGTGGCGCCCGGCGGCTCCTTCACCCTCAGCGCCACGGGTTACCGCGCCGGTGAGACCGTGACGTTCCGCTACGGCGGCAGCGTGCTCGGCACGCAGGTCGCCGCGGCCGACGGCACCGCCTCGATGGTCGTGCCTGTCGCGGAGGACGCCGATCTCGGCCCCGCCGACGCGACCGCGACGGGCTCCGGCTCGGCGCGCACGGCCACGGTGACGGTGTCGGTGCTCGCGCCGACCGAGACCGCCCTCACGGTCCTCCCCGAGAAGCCGACGGCGGGCGAGAAGACCACCTTCACCGCCACGGTCACCGGCCGCGACACCGCGGGCACGGTCGCGTTCCTCGACGGCGGCGAGCCGGTGGCGCCCGCGACCGCCGGAACGGCCCTGTCGGCTGCGGCCGCCGACGCCCCCACGGTGCTCGGCGAGGTGGAGATCGTGGACGGCGTCGCGACGCTGACCCTGCCCGCGGGCCTCACCGCCGGCGAGCACGTGATCACCGCCTCCTTCGCCCGCACCGCCACGGCGAGCGCCTCGACGTCCGATCCGATCACGGTGACGGTCGCCCCGGCGGCCTCGACCGGCGGCTCGGGCTCCGGATCCGGCTCGGGGACCGACGCTGCGGCGTCCGGCTCCGACGCGCTGGCCGAGACGGGATCGGCGATCGGCCTCTGGCTGCTCGCCGGGCTGACGGTCCTGCTCGCGGGAGGCGGCCTGGTGCTCGTCTCGCGCCGTCGCCGGACCGCGGAGTGAGGCCGACGGCCGCGTGACAGCGGCCGTGTGACAGCGGGGCGCCGCATCCCTCGGGCGGGATGCGGCGCCCCTGCACGTTTCGGGTCTGGCGAGGTTCACGTCGTTGCCGTCATTCGCGCGGAATGAGCGCGACGACGTGAACCTCGAGGCGCGCTCAGCGGGACGCGAGGCGGAGGAGGCGAGCGGCGGCAGCGCTCGACGGCTCCGCCCCACCGCGCCAGATCGCGGTGAGCGGGCGGAGCACGCGCAGGTCGCGCACCCGCACCTGCACGAGCGAGCCGTCGGCCAGCTGCTCGCGGACCGCGAGGATGCTCAACGCCGCCGGCCCCGCTCCGGCAGCGACCGTGGAGCGGATGGCGGCGGTCGTCGACAGCTCCAGGGCGGGTTCGGCGGGGGCGAGACCGGCGTCGGCGAGCGCGCGCTCGAGGGCGAGCCGCGTTCCCGAACCGCTCTCGCGGGCGACGAGCGGCGCGGCCGCCAGCTCCGCCGCCGTCACCCCCGTGCGGCGGCGCGCCCACGGGTGCCCCTGCCCGACCACGACGACGAGCTCGTCGGTCGCGATCGTGCGGTGCTCGAGCCCGGAGGGGAGATCGGGGGTCTCGACGAAGCCGAGGTCGGCCGCGCCGCTGCGCACCGCCTCCACCACGGCGACGCTGTTGGCGGCGGTGAGCTCGATCCGGACTCCGGGCTCGGCGGCGCGCAGGCCCGTGATCCAGCCGGGTGCGAGCTGTTCGGCGATCGTCATGCTGGCGGCGACGCGCACGCTCCCCCGGCCGGGCGGGCGCAGCGCGGAGGCCGCCGACGTGAACCGGTCGACGGCGGCGAGCAGTTCACCCGCCCACTCGACCACGAGCGCGCCCGCCTCGGTCGGCCGGGTGCCGTGGGACGTGCGGGTCAGGAGCGGGACGCCGAGGTCGCGCTCGAGTGCCGCCATGCGCGCGGAGGCCGCCTGCTGCGAGAGGCCTGCCGCACGCGCCGCCCCGGAGACGCTCCCGGTCGCGGCGACGCCGACGAGCAGGCGGAGACTCTCCGGATCGGGTGCGCGCATCGGGCTCCAGACACAAGACGGGGTTGTGGCGCCTCCACGATAGCCCCACCCGGCCGTCGCCCTCCGCGCACATCCGTTCAAGACGCTTCGACGCGGCACCGGCGATGCTGGGGGGATGCATCCTTCGTCCTCCCCCGTCGGATTCGCCGGGCTCGGCATCATGGGCCGACCGATGGCCGCCAATCTGCGGGCCGCCGGCACGGACCTCGTCGTCTGGAACCGCTCGGACGGCCCTGCAGCCGAGCTGGCCGCCCTCGGCGCGGCCGTCGCCCGCGACCCCGGCGACCTCTTCGCCCGCTGCCGCGTCGTCATCCTCATGCTGGCCACGGAGGCCGCCATCGACGCCACCCTGGACCGGAACGGGGACGCGTTCCCGGAGCGGGTGGCCGGCCATGTCGTCGTGCAGATGGGCACGGTCACGCCGGCGTACTCCCGCGCGCTGGCCGCCGACATCGCCGCGGCGGGCGGCAGCTACGTGGAGGCGCCGGTCTCCGGCTCGCGGGGGCCGGCGGTCGAGGGCACGCTCGTCGCCATGCTCGCCGGCCCGGACGACGCCCTCGCCGAGGTCGCGCCCCTCGTCGACGCGATGTGCGCCCAGCGCTTCGCCTGCGGTCCCGTGCCCGCCGCCCTCACGATGAAGCTCGCGGTCAACACCTTCCTCATCACGATGGTCACCGGCCTCGCCGAGGCGTTCCACTTCGCCGACGTCGTCGGCGCCGACACCCGCGTGCTCCGGGAGGTGCTGGATGCCGGCCCGATGGCCTCCGCGGTCTCCCGGGTCAAGTCCGCGAAGCTCGTCGACGGCGACTTCTCACCCCAGGCCGCCATCGGCGACGTACTCAAGAACGCGACTCTCATCGAGGACGCTGCCCTGGATGCGGGCTCCGCCCATCCCCTGATCGCGATCTGCCGGGAGCTGTTCGCGGAGACCGCCGCCTCGGGTCGCGCCGCCGACGACATGGCCGCGGTGGTCACCGCGCTGACGGCGCGCGCGCCGGGTCGATGACGGGCCACCGTCCGTACGGAGTTCCGCACCGACACGCCGCCCGTTCAGGACAGAACCGGAGATCTACGCCCGAGCGCGGGAGCGCTCCGGAATCACCGGGTTCCGGGGCGCGAGCTGCGCGGAGCGCCAGCGGCCCGGGGTGACGCCGTGGGTCTCGCGGAACACGCGGGTGAGGTGGGCCTGGTCGCTGAAGCCGGCGGCCGTTGCGGTGTCGGCGAGCGAGCGGCCCTCGGCGAGCAGGCGGCGGGCGGCGCGTACTCGGCTCGCCGAGCGGTAGCGGCTCGGGGAGGTGCCGAGTGCAGCGGAGAACTGGCGGGCGAGCTCCCACCGGCTGAGTCCGGAGAGGGCTTCGAGCCGGGCCGCGTCCCAGTCGCCGGCCGGAGCGTCGCGCAGAGCATGGGCGACCCGCAGCACGGCCGGGAGGTCCACATGCCGCGAGCGCGTCGGCGACGGGCCGTCCGAGGCGGTGACGAGCATCCGAGCGAGCGCTCCGACGATCTCCGCCTCCTGGAGGTCGTCGTGCGGCGACGACCAGCGGGCGATGGCGGCGGGGCTCGGGAGGGGCAACATCCCGGGCCGGGCGATCGGGTCGCGGACGAAGGGCAGCGCGCGCACCCCGCCCGCCTCGCGGATCGCGGCCGGGTCGACGTAGAAGATTCGGTAGGCGATCCCGGCGGCGTCCCCCGGCATGCCGTCGTGCAGCTCGCCGGGGTGGAGGATGTGCCACTCCCCGGCCAGACCCGCGTGATGCTCGCCCCGGTAGAAGAAGCGCTGGACGCCGGAGAGTGTCACTCCGATGCCGTAGGTCTCGTGGCGGTGGCGGGCGAACCCGACGCCGTCGAGCGTGACATCCCACGTCTCCACGGCGTCACCGGCCGACCGGCGACGGAAGCCGAAGCCCGCCGGCGCCGGCTCCTGAATGGACGGGCCCTCGCTCATGGTGAGCAGAGCCTACGGGATTCCGCTCCCGCGGGGGCCCCTCGCGCGGCGACGTCGTCGGGGTCGAGCAGCTCGTTCAGCCGGTCGCAGAGCGACACCCACCGTGTGATGGCGGCCGGCGAGCCGAAGCCGAGGCCGACGATGCGCGGCCCGTCCGGGTCGTCCAGCAGGGCCCGGACGCGGGATCGGCCTTCGGCGCGCCCCGCCCGAAGCGCGCGTGTGGCGTCGCCGAGCTCGTCTGCCCACACCGTGAGGCCGTGGTGCTCGAGCATCCGGACCAGCTCGTCGAGCACAGCCGCGACGACGGCGACGCCGGTCGGCGGCCGGAAGGAACGGAGATGGTGCACGGACGCTGTCATGCCCGAGAGACCCGGCGGGCCGGGGATCATGACGCGGAAGCCCGCGAACCGACGTGCGCACTGCGGCACCTGTAATTCAGTGTTGTGTTAATTAAGCGATTGCTGTAATTTGAGGACCGTGAACCCCGCTCCGACCGCCGCCTTCGCCGCCCTGGCCGATCCGACCCGATCGACCATCGTCGACCTGCTGGCACGCCGGGGGGAGCTCGCGGCCGGCGACATCTCGGGCGCCTTCCCGAGCAGCGCCTCCGCGATCTCGCAGCACCTCAAGGTGCTCCGCGAGTCCGGGCTGGTGCTGGTGGAGAAGCGCGCACAGCAACGCATCTACCGCCTCGACGCCCGGGCCATCGGCGACGTCGAGGCCTGGCTCGCCGAACGGAGCCGTCAGTGGAACGCGCGCCTCGACCGGATGGCCGCCTACCTCGACACGACACGAGACAGGAAGACAGCAGATGACGAATGACGAGACCACGAACGTGGTGGTGCGCCGAATCCTCGACGCTCCCGTGGCGACCGTGTGGGGACTGTGGACAGACCCCGAGCTGGTGACCGAGTGGTGGGGCCCGGAGGACTACACCTCCGAGTCGGCGACGATCGACCTCCGCGTGGGCGGTGCGTATGTCTTCGGGATGCGAGCGCCCGAGTATCAGGGCGGGGCCGTGAGCTTCACCGGCGGCGTCTACTCAGCGATCGTTCCGCACGAGCGGCTCGAGTTCACGCAGAGCATCACGGATGAGGACGGCACACCGCTCCCCGACGACCAGCTCCCCGACGGCTTCTCCCAGGGCATCCGCACGGTCGTGGAGTTCCGCGACGTCCGCGGCCTCACCGAGCTCACGATCACCGAGCACGGCTGGCGCAGGAGCCTGATGTCGGTCTTCGCCTACGCGGGCATGCATCAGTCGCTCGACAAGCTCACCTCCGGGGCGCTGCGCGAACTGGAGGCTGCGGCGGCCCCGCCGGCCTGACGCTCCGGTCACTCGCCGATCACACGCGCCCGCCCGGCGAGGTAGCCGAACACGGCGAGCACGGCGAGCAGCCCCACCAGGACGGCGAGCGCCGGCGTCCACGATCCGGTCGCGTCGTGCAGCGCTCCGGCGGCGACCGGCCCTGCGGCGGCGAGCACGTAGCCGACCGACTGGGCCATCCCGGACAGTGCGGCGGCCTGGTGGTGGTTGCCGGTGCGGAGCCCGAAGAACGACAGCGCGAGGACGATGCTCGAGCCTCCCGCCAGGCCGGCCATGCTCGCCCACACCCCGCCGAGCTGCGGCGCGAGCAGCACACCGAGCGCGGCGAGGGCGAAGAGGGAGGGACCGGCGACCGCGGGAAGACGCTGGTCGCGGAACCGCGGGATGAGCGTGGATGCGAGCAGACTCCCGCCGATGCCGAAGGCATTGAGGAGCAGCTGATGCACTCCCGCCGCCGCCGCGTCCACCCCGGCCGAGCCCTCGATGGACGGCAGCCACGTGATGAACACGTAGAAGCCGACGGACTGCAGGCCCATGAACGCGGTGACCTGCCAGCCCAGCGCGGTGCCCCACGGAGACCGGCCCGTGGCCGGCGTGCGGGCGGCGGTCGCTGCGACGGGCACCGCCGCCGTCGCGCCCGTGCGCGGGTGACGCAGGTCGTCGAGGGTCAGGTCGTCTTCCGCGGGCGGCACGACCGTGCGGCGACGGAACTGGGGCAGCATCACTGCGAGCGCGATGAGCGCGAGACCCGCCCACATCCCGAGCGGGAGGCGCCAGCCCCACGCCGTCAGCGCGGCGACGGGCACGGCGGCGCCGGCGGCGAGAGCGGCGAACGACGCCTGAACGGCCGAGTACGCGCCCGTGACCTGGCCGATGCGCGTCGGGAAGTCGCGTTTGACCAGGGCCGGGAGCACGACGTTCAGGACGGCGATGGCGATGCCGAGGAGGGCGGTCCCGATCCACAACAGCGGCAGGCCGGGCAGCGACCGCACCACCAGTCCGACCGCCAGGCCGGCCAGGGCGGCGCCCAACGCGCGCTCCAGGCCGAGCCGACGGGCGAAAGCAGGCGCGACGGGCGACACGAAGGCGAAGGCGAGCAACGGCAGGCTGATCAGGATCGACGCGGTCAGCGACGACAGCCCGAGGTCGTGCTGCAGCTCGGCGAGCACGGGGCCGACGGTCGTGATGCCCGCACGGAGGTTGCCGGCGACCAGCAGCAGGCCGGCGATCACGAGGGCCGGGCGGAGGGGGCGGAGGCCGTCGGTACCGGCGGCAGACGTGCGGCTGGCGGGTGTCGCGGGCGCGGCCTGCGCCGGCGTGGGTCGGGTCTCTGTGCTCATCGGGCGTTCTCCTGTGCGTGGCCGGGTGCGACCGGCTCGGTGTCGTGTTCCGGGGTCGCGGGTTCGAACCCGGCCTGCTCGTGGGCGGCGTGCACCATCCGCTCGGCGGCCAGCGCCGCGGCCTCCGGGTCGCGTGCGTCGATCGCCGCGACCAGTTCGGCGTGCGTCTCGTCGATGCGGGCGATGTCGTCGGCGAGCGCCGCCAGGTCGACGTCGGGCGAGTCGAGGTGGAGGAGCGCCTGGTCGTTGCCCCCTGCGCCGCGGTAGAGCTCGGCGAGGAGCACGTTTCCGGAGGCCTCGAAGACCGCGCGGTGGAACCGGCGGTCGGCCTCGGCGTATGCCGGCGCGTCCCCGGTGGCGAGTGCGGCCGCACGGCCGGCGAGTGCGGCCGCGAGCACCTCGCGCTGCCCCGGAGTGGCACGGAGCGCGGCGAGCCGGGCGCCCTCGCGCTCGAGCAGAAGGCGCACCTCCAGCACGTCGGCGAGCCGGTCGTGCTCGAGGCGGCGGGCGAGGGCGGGGGCAAGGTCGCTGGTCGCGACGACGAACGTGCCGTAACCCGCGCGGGCACCGAGCATCCCGGCGTGCACGAGCGACCGCACGGCCTCCCGCACGCAGCCGCGGCTGACGTCGAACTCCTCGGCCAGCTCGACCTCGGTGGGCAGGCGGCTTCCGACCGGGAACTCGCCGACCGCTATCCGTTGCCGGAGTTGCAGGGCGATGCGTTCGGAGAGCGGGACGCTGGGTGCGAGGCGGGGCATGCCGACAACGCTAACAGCAAATGTCCAAATGTCGGACAAACTTGCCGAAACGGCAAAGACCGCGCACAGCGGGGTCGCATTCTGCCGCTCTGCCGCGCCTATTCCGGCAGTTCGCGACCCCTGTGGAGGCGGGTCGGCGGCGTCGAGGCGGGCGGGGCTACGCGGCGGGCACCTTCGGCGGCACGGTCTTGCGGTCCTGCGCCGGGAAGACGACCTTCTGGATGATGATGATCGCGCTTGCCGCGACCGGGATGGCCACGAGCGCTCCGAGGATCCCGCCGATGGTGCCGCCTCCGACGGCCGCGATCACGACGATGGCGCCCGGGACGGCGACGGCCTTGTTCATGATGCGCGGGCTGATGATGTACGCCTCCACCTGCATGTACACGAGGTAGTAGATGAACGCGACGAGCGCAGTGAGCGGCGAGGCGAGCAGGCAGATCAGCGAGTTGACGATCGCGCCGATGAGGGTTCCGACGAGCGGGATGAGCGAGCCGAGGAAGGCGATGAGGGCGAGCAGCGCCGGCATCGGCGCCCCGATGATCGTCAGGAAGATGAGGCTCAGGATTCCGTTGATGAGCGCCAGACTCGCCTGGCCGATGACATAGCGGCCGACGGCCCCGGAGACGTCGTCCACGAGCTCGGAGAACCGCTCGCGGCGGTACTCGGGCACGAAGCGGGCGGCGATGCGCTTGATCGAACGCAGCGACGCCATGAAGTAGAGCGTCAGGATCAGCACGATCGTCACGCCGGTGAGTCCGCCGGCGATCCCGGCACCGACCGCGATGAGGCCGCCGCCGATCGTCGCGAGGTTGCCCGGGTCCTTGAAGAACTTCAGCACGCCGTCGAGGCCCTGCTGGATACTGTCGCCGTACTGGCGGGTGACGTCTTTGTACCAGCCGCTCTTAGTGATGTCGTCGATCGTGGTCGGAAGGGTCTGGACGAGGTGCGAGATCTGCTGCACGAGCACGGGCACGATCGCCAGGATGATGCCCGCGAAGACGATGATCACGACGGCCACCACGATGCTGATCGCCGCGCCGCGCGGCAGCTTGCGCTCGATGAACGAGACGATCGGGTCGAGCCCGAGGGCCAGGAAGAGCGCCAGCCCGATGTAGACGAGCACGGTCGAGAGCTGGCCGATCATCGCGCCGATCAACAGGGCGAGCAGCACGCCCAAGGCGCCGACCAGTCCGAAGGTGAACGGGTTGATGCGGCCCAGCGCGCCCCACCGCGTGCCGCCTTCTGCTGCGCCCGGCCCCGCGGTCACCGTCGCGCCGCCGTCCGATTCTCCCCTGCGCTTCATGTCCCCTGCCTCCGCGCGGGTATCGTGCGATCCCGGCGACCTCCCGCACAGATCACCGGATCACGAACCTACCACCGGGATCCCGCGCCGTCGCGGGGTGATCCGCCGCACGGGATCACGGTGCGCGTCTCAGTCGAGACCGGGAGGAGCGGCGGTCGTCGCCCCGGCCGAGGCGACCCTGCGCCTCAGCAGGAGCCGACCGGCGATGCCGACGGCGACGATCACGAAGAGGGACCCGACGGCGATGTCGACCCAGTCGCGACGCGTCAGCACGGAGTGGGTGGGGACCTTCGTGGTGGCGAGGCCGTGGTCGATGCCGGGCGCGCCCACCAGCGCGAAGGCGACGACCGCGACGACGAGTGCGAAGGGGACGACCGCCCAGAGGGCGCGGACGGTGCGGGCGGACATCGTTCCTCCGTTCGTGTCGCGACGCGTCGACGCCGCGGGATCAGGTCGGATCAGCCGGGCAGGATGCGGGTGAAGTGGTGCGGGACGCCCTGCCACACGGTCGTGATGGACACGTCACGGCCGACGTCGGGGGCGTGGATGAGGGTGCCGTGTCCGAGGTAGATGCCGATGTGCTCTTCGTCGTCGAACACGACCAGGTCGCCCGGCTCGGCCTCCGATTCGGGGATGACGGTCCCGGCGTCGTCCTGCAGGTGGACGAGGTGCCCGAGGGATATTCCGGCAGCGGCATACGCGACCATCACGAGCCCGGAGCAGTCGATGCCGGAGCGGGATGCTCCGCCCAGGACGTACGGCGTGCCGAGGTAGGAGAGCGCGGTGTTCACGATGGCGGCACGGGCGCCTCCGGCGGCCAGCGCATCCATGATCGCCGAGGCGGCCTGATCGCCCGCCGCGCCGCCCTCGGACTGCACCACCCCGGCCAGAGCCGAGGCGACGGGGGTGTCGCGGCTGACGGTGGAGGCCGCGAAGCGGGCGAGCGCGAGATGCTGGCCGTCCGACGACGCGTTGGCGCTGGAGGAGTCCGCGCGCAGTGCCGCGTCGAGCAGGGCGGTGCCCGAAGAGGCGGCATCCGCCGGCGGGACGACGGCGACCACGCCGATGAGCGCGAGCGCGGCGGCCGAGGCGGTGAACGCGGCGGCCCGGCCGGTCTGCCGGCCGGCGACCCGGCGGAGGGCACGACGCTCCGCTGCGCGCTCGACCCGGCGCCCGGACCGGACCGGCTCTGCTCGCCGCCTGCCGGACACGCGCCCGGGCGATCGCTCCGTGCCGGCGTCGACTCGATGGCGCGCTGGTCTGCCCGTGGCCATCCCGCTCCTTCCGCGTCCACCCCGTGAGTATGATTCCCGGCGCTGACCGGACCCCGACCCATTCGAGACTAGGCGGGCGAATCTGGGCGCGACCGGCGAACCGCGCGGCGCGGCGTTCGGGTTCTCTCAGGTCGCGGCCGGAGGCCGCCGGGACGTACGCGCGAGCTCCTCGTCGACGACCAGGAACAGCTCGCGGCTCGAGAGGATGCGGAAGTGGCCTCCGGTCCGCAGCCGGACGGACCGGGCGCCGGCGAGCTCGCTGCCCCCGGGGATGTGCGGGTCGAACCAGGGCGCGATCGAGACGATGCGATCGTTCGCGGCGGGGCGCGCGGCCAGTCCGACGATGTCCGCTCCCGCCGGTCCGAGCGCTCGGACGCCCGCCAGCGGGACGAGGCGCGCCAGCGGCGACCCGGCGAACGGTGTCGCGATGGCGAGCACGACCGCGATCCGCTCGCTCTCCAGCTCGAGGACGCGCTTCGCGATGAGGCCGCCTTTGCTGTGGGCGACGATGGCGACGCGCGGGATCCCGCTCGCGACGAGGAAGCGGGCGACCTCGCGCGCGCCGTCCTCGACCGACGCGATGTTCCAGCGCAGACCGTCGACGACGTGCACGTCGTGTCCCCGGCCGGCCAGGTGGCGGGCCAGCGGCCGCAGGAACCGCCAGGTCTCGTAGACGCCGGGCAGGAGCAGCACCGGCAGGCGGTCCGGCCCTCCGGCTGGCGCGAGCGCTCTGCGAAGCCGGCGGCGGTCGAGCATCCCGCGGAGCTGTTCTCCGGCCGCATAGGCGTAATCGACGAGGACGACGCCTGCTTTGCGCGCGGCCGTCGCGATGCCCATGCGGTCGCCTCCCGCGATGTCGGTGCGGGTCTGAGTGGAGGACTCTGGAAATCGAACCAGACGAGTCGCCCCGATAGGCGAGTCCCCCTCGTGTCGGGCCACGCTACCGCGCTGAGCGGCTCCGGGCGAGACCCGACCTGCCGATCAGCGGGTTTTGCTCAGGAATCGCGCCGTCTCCCGAGCCGTCCGCTCCGACGGGGTGCGATGCGGGTAGTGCTCGCCAGGCCGCCGCACGACCTCGCCGCGACTGCCGGTTCGCGTGACGGTGGCCGCGCTCACATCGCGTGGCAGACGATCTCGTCGATGTGCGCGAACGGGTGCTCGGACGAACCCGGCGCCGGCGCGTACCGGTACGGGATGCCGGCGACGAGCGGCGCCGTGTCCGTCAGCACGTCGATGGACTCGCCTCCCGCCCGATCCGCGAAGCCGACGACCACCTTCGCCGCGGGACAGTCCTGCGGCGAGTCGAGAACGAACGTCCACCCCTCGCCGGAGTAGCGCACGGTCACGCCGTCGAGCACCTGCTCTGCCGTCGACGACGCCGTGTGGTGCGGCCGGAAGCCGTCGAACCCGGCGCTCACGAACGGGACGACGGCGACGAGGAGCGCGATCGTCAGCACGACCAGCGCGAGCGCCCCTCCCACGATCCAGCCGACGGGGTCGCGTGCGGCGGTCTGCTCGGCGGAGGGCATGGGTCGATCGTGGCGAAGCGGGGAGGCAGCGTCAAATCGAGTGGTCGCGATCGCGCTCGACCCCGTGGACGGGCCGACGTACGATGCACATGTGGTGCGCTGGGATCCTGAACGGTATCGGGCGTTCGCCGAAGAGCGGGCGCGCCCGTTCCTCGACCTGACCTCGCGGCTGGACGGGCTCACGCCCAGCCGGATCGTCGACCTCGGGTGCGGCACCGGAGAGCTCACCGCGACCCTCGCCGACCGCTGGCCGGACGCGGACGTGCTGGGGATCGACTCCTCCCCCGACATGCTGGCCGCCACCGGCCCGCTCGCGGCAGAGCATCCCCGGCTCGCCTTCCAGGAGCAGGCGATCGAGGGCTGGGAGCCCGATCCGGACGTGGACCTCGTCGTGAGCAATGCCGCGCTCCAGTGGGTCCCGACCCACCGCGAGCTGATGCGCGGGTGGCTCACCCGGCTGCGACCCGGCGCGACGATCGCCGTGCAGGTTCCCGGCAACGAGGACTCCGCCTCGCAGGTGCTGGTGCGCGAGCTCGCCGCGGAACCGCGCTGGGCGGACGCCCTCGCCGGCGCCGGCTCCGCGATCCTCCGCGTGGGCACGATGCGCGACTACGTCGACGTGTTCCTCGACGGCGGACACCGTGTGGAAGCCTGGGAGACCACCTACCAGCACGTCCTGCCCGGCGAGGACGCGGTACTGGGCTGGCTCTCCGGCACACGCCTGCGGCCCTACCTGGCCGCTCTCGGTGCGCGAGCGGACGAGTTCGTCGAGGAGCTGCGCCCCCGGTTGCGTGCGGCGTATCCGACCGTCTCCGGAGCGACGCTGTTCCCGTTCCGAAGGCTGTTCGTCGTCGGGACCGCGAGGCCCTGACCGCGCGGGGGCACGGATGATCGCGCTCTCAGAGATGTGACTTTCGTTGTAGTCCCGCAGCGCTGCCAAATGGTGAGGCGGCCTCGACAATCGGGGCATGACCAGTGTGGCGCGACCACGCCGGCGCGCGCACCCGAACAGCGCGACGCAGGTCCGATTGGCGTTCCAGGAGGGCCGACCGGTCGTCATCGGCGTCTTCGCGCTGCGGTTCATCGTCGGGAGCGCGCTGATCGCGGGGGCCGACTGGTCGGAGCCGCTGCTGTGGGCCGCGGGCGTCTCCTGGCTGCTGGCCGTGTGGGGCGTCTACCTCGTCAACGGGATCAGCGACGTGGAGGGCGACCGGCTCAACGGGTCCGCCCGCCCGCTCGCGACAGGCCGGCTGAGCATGCGCTTCGCCGTGGGCTTCGTCGTGACGCTGCTCACGGTGTCTCTGCTGATCGGGACGCTGATCGACATTCCGTTCCTGGCCGCCGTCGTGGCGTTCATCGCGCTCGGGCTGCTGTACTCCCTCGGCCCGTGGGCGGCCAAGAACATCGGGGCCGCCGCGCTCGGTGTGGCCGCCGCCGGCACGTTCCTCACCTACGTCGCCGCCGCGCACGTGGCCACGGGGTCGGTGCCGCCGTCGACATACGTCTTCGCCCTGTTCGGCGCGGCGTGGATCGCCGTCGTCGGCCACACCAAGGACTTCGGAGACGTCGCCGGAGACGCCTCCGCCGGACGCCGCACGCTGCCCGTCGCTCTCGGTGAGGGTCGCGCCCGGCTGCTGGTCGCCGCCGGGACCGGCGTGGTCTCGGTCGCGGCGCTCGTGTGCGCCGTCGTGGTCGACAACCTCCGGACCCTGCTCGCGCTCGGGATCGCCGGCCCGCTCGTGATCCTCGCGATCGTCCAGGCCCGTGGCGGCGACCGGCGCCGGCAGAAGCGTCCCTACCGGACCTTCATGGTCGGCCAGTACGCTCTGAACATCGCGGCGATCGTGGTCGCGACGGGGGGATGAGCTCGATGACGATAGGCGATGACCAGGGCACCGCGCTGCGCGACCGCATCCTGCGGATCCTGCTGGACCGCCTCCGCGCCTCGGAGAGCTCGCTGACCGCCGACCCGGAGGTGAGCGAGCAGCTCGCGGCCCAGGTCGACTGGATCCTCGACCGCACCGTCGACCGGCTCGGACGGCCGGACGGCATGGCCCGCTTCTCCGCACCCCCGCGCCACGGCTCCGGTGTCGGCGAGACCCGGGCACGGCAGAACATCCACCCCGTCGACAGCCTCATCGCCGCCACCGAACTCTTCGACGTCGCCCTCTCCTGCATCAGCGCGGATCCGGACATCGACGTCGACGTCGGCGAGCTCGCCCGCGCCCTCAACGCGTCGATCATGAGCGCCGTGGTGCCGGCCTCCGTCGGCTACGTCAATGTGCTGCTCGAGCGGCTCGCGGTCGCGCACAGCGAGGAACGGCTCAGCATCTCCCGCGAGCTGCACGACCGTGTCGCCCACAGCATCGCCGCCGGACTGCAGCGGGTGGAGCTCGGCGGCATGGCCATCGACGCGAACCCGCAGCTGCGCGAGGGCCTCGACCTCTTCGGAGCCGCGCTCGACGAGACCCGCGCCATCGCCCTCGACCTGCGGCACGCCGTCGGGGAGAAGATGCTCGACGAGGCCATCCGCGACTACGTCGACGACCTCGACGACTCCGGGCCGCCGGTCGTCACCACCGTCGTCGGCACGCCGTACCGGCTGTCAACGGGTGTGCAGGAGGAAGCGTTCATCATCATCCGGGAGGCCGTCCACAACGCGCGCCGGCACTCGCACGCCGAGAAGATCCGCGTCCACTCGCACTGGGACCGCCGCAGCCTCACCATCGCCGTGATCGACAACGGGCGCGGCTTCGCCCACGAGACCGTGCGCTCCGGGGCGCTCGGCCTCGTCATCGCACAGGAACGGGCCGAGCTGATCGGCGCCGACCTCGACATCGTCCCGGGCCTGGGCACCGGGACCACCCTCAGCCTGACGATTCCGAGAGGCACACCCAATCCATGACCGACACGTCGCGAACCGTCGTCCTCATCGACGACCACAGCGTGTTCCGCCAGGGCATCCGTGCCCTCATCGAAGGCCGCTTCGACATCGTCGGGGAGGGCGGTACCAGCGACGACGCCTGGCAGCTCGTCGCGGTCCACGCACCCGACGTGCTGCTCCTCGACGTCGAGATCCCGGGCGTGGCCGCCGAGCAGACGGTCTCGCGCCTGCGCCGCCACCATCCGGAGACGGCCATCGTGATCCTGACGATGCACAGCGACGCCGTGCTCGAACGCCAGTTGCTCCGGGCAGGAGCGGCGGAGTTCGTCACCAAGAATGTCGACAGCGAGCAGCTGATCGCGGTCATCGCCCGCGCCACGCCGCCGCTCGGCGTGCCCGGAGACATCACGGCGGACGACGAGATCGGTGCGACCATCCTCACCGTCCGTGAGCAGGAGGTGCTCCGGATGATCGCGCAGGCGTACTCCAACCGCGACATCGCGACGATGCTCTCGATCGCCGAGGGCACGGTCAAGCGGCACACCACGAACATGTACGAGAAGCTCGGTGCGACCTCCCGCATCGACGCGGTGCGCAAGGCTGCACGGCTGGGGCTGCTCAGCTAGGGGCGACCCCGAACGGGAGCGGCGGTGGCAGGAACCCCCGTTGCCCGCCACCGCCAGCGCTATCCCCCAATGGCGCGCACGAAAACGCTAACCGCGATCCGTTGCCGAGGTGAATACACCTTTGGTCACATCCGCCTCCGTGCGGCCTCCGATCGGGGCTTCGGCCGCCGCGCCGGAGGCCGATAGTCTCGTCGCGTAACCGGTCGGGAGGACGCATGGAACTGACATCGGTGCTCGACGGCACGCACAACGCGCGGGATCTCGGCGGGATCGCCCTCGACGGCGGCGCGATGGTGGCCTCCGGGCGGGCGTTCCGCTCCGACGCCCTCGCGACACTGACCCCGTCCGGCGTCCAGGGCATCGTCGACCTCCGCATCGGGACCGTCATCGACCTCCGCACGGACGGCGAACGCCTCCGCGCCCCGGATGTGCTGCCGACGGGCGATGACGTCCAGCTGGTCGACCTCCCCATCCTCGGCGGCGCCATGGACGAGCTCGTCGCGCAGCTGCTGCCCTCTGGCGGCCAGGCGGCCCTCGACGACCAGCAGGTCGCCGCGCTCGTCGAGCAGATTCCCACGCTCGAAGAGCTGTACGTCGCCATCCTGCAGAGCAGCGCCCCGCAGTTCGCGCGCATCGCCCGTATCGTCGCCGCTTCGACTGGTACGGAGCGCCCCGGCGTCCTCTTCCACTGCACCGCCGGCAAGGACCGCACCGGGCTCGCCGCCGCCCTCCTGCTCGCCGTCGCGGGCGCCGAGCGCGCCGCGATCGTCGCCGACTACGAGCTCACCCAGGCCAACCTCGCCGGCGCCTTCGCCGACGCCCTGACCGGCCTCATCACCCAGCTCGGCATCCCCCTCGTCCCCCGCCTCGAGACCCTCGCGACGAAGGCCCCGGCCTCGGCCATCACGGCAGCCCTCGATTGGGTGGAGGCGAATCACGGCGACGCCGCCGGATACCTGCGGTCCGGAGGGGCGACCGAGGCGGAGGTCGCCGCGGTGCGGGAGGCGCTGCGGGGGTGAGGATCGGCGGGGTTCGACTGCACGATGGTATATCGGTTGCGAATATCGAACATCAGGTACGCTGGACAGCGTTGGCCCGACAGCGGGTGGGGTCGACGGAGAGGGTTAAAGACGAAACCCCCAGTAGCAGCTGGGGGTCAGTCCGCCTTCGAAAGAGGCTGGTGTTGCCGGGAGAACGATTCCTAGCGATCACTCGCTTCGAGTATCCCAGTCGCCCTACAGAAAGGCAAACGGTTTACCTGAGCAGTTCACGTATGGCATATGACTGGGCCTCCCGGTCAGCCGGCTTCCTCTCTGCCCCCGCGTGCAGGAAGGAGACCATGTGTCTGCCGAGAACGGCAAGCGCAAGGTCGACGCGGAGAAGGTCCTCCGATGCGTGTGCCTCGTCGTCGTGACGATGGCGAAGCTCGCGCACCTGGCCTGGACCGTCGTGCGCGGCTGAACCGAACGGCGGCGGCCGGCTCGTGGGGATCGGTCGCCGTCCGCTCGCCGACATCACCCCTCCCCACAGCCCCTCCCCACCCGATACCGTTCGCGCAGGCGCACCGATCCACTGGGCGCCCACCCCTGTCCCATCCACGAACGGAGTCGCATCATGCCCTTGACCACGACCGAGCGCGCCGAAGTCGACGCCGCTAACGCCAGCGGGCGCACGCCCGTCGTCTTCGTCCACGGATTGTGGCTGCTCTCGAGCAGCTGGCAGCCGTGGCGGGACCTGTTCGAGGACCAGGGGTACGCGACGCTCGCGCCCGGCTGGCCCGACGACCCCGAGACGGTGGAGCAGGCCAAGGCCGATCCCGACGCGTTCGCGGGCAAGATGGTGCGGCAGGTGACCGACCACTACGCGGAGGCCATCGACGCGCTCGACCAGGCGCCGGTCGTCATCGGCCACAGCTTCGGCGGGCTGATCGCGCAGAAGCTGGCCGGGGAGTCGAGGAACGCGGTGACCGTCGCGATCGACCCTGCGCAGTTCAAAGGCGTGACGGCGCTGCCGGCGTCCGCGCTCAAGGCCGGAGCCCCGGCCCTGCTGCGCTTCGATCACACCAAGCACGGGGTCACGCTCACCTACGAGCAGTTCGCCTACGGCTGGACGAACGCCCTCTCGGAGGAGGAAGGACGCGAACTGTACGAGACGTTCCACGTCCCGGCCTCCAGCGTGCCGATCTTCCAGGCCGCCACGGCGAACTTCAACCCGTTCGCCGAGACGAAGGTCGACACCGAGAACCACGACCGCGGCCCGCTGCTCCTGATAGCGGGCGCCGACGACCACACGGTGCCGCAGTCCGTTGTCGAGAACGAGTACCGCATCCAGCAGAAGAACCCCGGCGTCACCGAACTCGTCGTCATCCCGGGCCGTGGCCACTCCCTCGTCATCGACTCGGGCTGGCGCGAGGTCGCCGATGAGGCGCTGGCCTTCATCCAAGAGCACAGCGTGTAGCGGCACACGGCGTAGCGGCGCACGGCGACGCCGCCCACCCACGACCGGGCGCTGGAGGACCCCTAGACCACCAGCGCCCGGATCGCCGCCGCTGCCGCTCCGCGTGCCCAGTCCTCGAACGAGTGCGGGCGCACCGCGATGCGGCAGCGGTCGGCGGAGGCGAAGACGTGCTCGGCGTAGGAGGTGCGGAGTGCGGGCTCGAGGAGGTCGAAGTCGGCCACTCCCTCACCCCCGATGATGACGAGCTCGGGGCCGACGAGGTTGACGAGGGTGGCGATGGCCGCGCCGATCACGCGTCCCGCGTCCGCGAACGCCTCGACGGCCGCGGGATCGCCGGCGCGCCCGAGTTCGACGGCCTCGTCGATCGGCACGTCGCGGCCGTGAGCGGTGGAGACGGCGGCGACGATCGCGCTCGTCGCCGCGACCGCCTCCACGCAGCCGCGGCGGCCGCAGGCGCAGACGCGATCCGGTGCGGCGAGCGGCAGGTGACCGATCTCACCGGCCACGCCGTAGGCGCCCTCGACGACCTCCCCGTTGAGGTGGAGTCCGCTGCCGATGCCGCGGCCGATCGTGACGATGGCGAAGGACCCGGTGCCGAGACCGACACCGAACCAGTGCTCGCCGATGGTGAGGGCGCGCACGTCGTTCTCCACCACGACGGTCTGTCCGAGGCGCTCTGCGAGCTCGGGGCCGAGCAGGACGCCCCGCCAGCCCATGAGGGCGGAGTCGCGGACGAACCCGGACGCGGTGTCGACGTCGCCGGAGACGGCCACGCCGATCGCGGCGAGCCGGGAGCCGAGCCCGCCGATCGCGTCGCGGAGGCTCCCGCACAGGGCGACGATGGCATCGACGACCGCGGCCGGCTCGTGCGAGGTGAGTGACACCCGGCGGGAGGCGATGGTGCGGTTCGTCAGGTCGGTGGCGACACCGATGAGCTCCTCCGCGTTGACCTTCACGCCGAGCGCCACCACGGCGTCGGGCACGACGGCGACCGGACTGACCGGGCGGCCAGGCAGCCCGGTGATGGTCGGGTCGAGCGAGTCGTCGAGGAGCCCCGCGGCGACCAGGGGTGCGACCGCCTTCGTCACGGCGGCCTGCGACAGCCCCGTGAGCCGGGCGACGTCGATGCGGCTGATCGGGCTGCGGGTCAGGATGGTGCTGAACACGCGCGTGGCCGCGTCGGACGACGACTGGAGCAGTGCCGTCCGCGTCAGCGTCTCGTCGTCCATGTGCTGCTCCCCCTTTCGAGGATGCTACCCGGACACGCGGGGCGGGCGGGACCGTGGGATCCCGCCCGCCGCGCCGTCCGTGCTATTTCTTGGCGAGGATGGCCTTCGACTTCTCCTGCGCGGACTTCAGGAACGACGCGTCGCCCTCACCGCTGAAGAACGCCTCGAACATCGGCTGCAGGGTGTCGGTGATCTCCTGACCGTTCGCGATCGGCGGAGCCGGGTAGAGCTCCTTCTTCTTCAGCGCGTCGATGAAGCTCGAGATGTCCACGCCGTCCGCCTTCTGCGCGTCCACCGTCGACTGGAGGGCCGACGCGATCGACGGCAGGAAGGTCGCCGTCTTGCCCGCGATGGTCTGGCACTCGGCCGTGCCCATGTACGACACCCACTTCCAGGTCTGATCGACGTGCTTCGTGCCGGCGAAGATGTTGTTCGCGTTGGAGTTGCTGATCATGCCGCGGGTGCCGTCCGGCCCCTGGACGGTCGGGGCGATGCCCACCTTCACGCCGGGGACCTTCGTGATGGAGGTCGCGCTCCAGGTGCCGTCCTGCGCCATCGCGACCTGCCCGGCGCCCATCTGCTCGGCGGCGGAGATCGTGAACTGGCCGAACTTCGGCATCAGCCCGCGGTCGCCGAGGCCGCGGATGTAGTCGAGCGTCTTGGTCATGCGCGGGTCGTCGTACGGGAGGACCTTCGGCCACGCCGTGGCGTCGCCGCCGAGCTTCCAGCCGAGTGTGGTGACGAACGGGTTCCACGAGGTCTGGCCGTTGAAGTCGCTCGCGGCGAGCGTCCCGATGCCGTAGGTCTTCACGTGGTCCTTGTCGAAGCCCGGCTCGTCGCCGCGCTTGCCGTTGACGTCGACCGTCAGACGCGAGACGACCTTGTCGAAGGTGCCGCCGTCGTCCGGGTTCCACGTCATCGTCGTGATGTCGTCGTCGGTCAGACCGGCCGCCTTCACCAGGTCCTCGTTGAAGTAGATCGCGGCGCCGGCCCAGTCGAGCGGGATGCCGTACTGCTTGCCGTCGGTGTACTTCCACGAGTCGACCCCGATGTCGAACTTCGACAGGTCGAAGTCCGATTTCTTGATGAGGTCGTCGAGGGGCATGATCTGCTTCTGGCCCGCGTACTGGCCGAGCAGCGGCACGCTGTTCTGGAACGCATCCGGGGCCGTGCCCGAGACGAACCCGGCGGTGAGCTTCGTGAAGTAGTCGTTCACGTTGTACTGCGAGATCTTCACCGTGATGTCGGGGTTCTCCTTCTCGAACCCCGGGATGCAGAGCTTGTAGTTGGCGGCCTGCTTGTCGTCCCACGTCCACCAGTTGACGGTGACCTTGCCGCCCGACCCGCCGTCGGTCGAGCAGGCCGCGAGTCCTGCGGCGGCGAGCCCGGCGGCGACGATGCCGGCGATGATGCGGAGCTTCTTCATGAGTTCCTCACTGTGTGTGCCCGGACACCGTCGTCGGTGCCGGAGGGGGATGGATGTGGTGGGTTCGTGACGACGGAGCGACAATTCGCAGCCAGCTCGACGTCGAAATCGGCACCGGAGTGCCGGACGCGCACGGCGACGGCTTCCGGTCGCAGGTTGTGCAGGACCGCCCGTACGAGGCCTCCGTCCGCCCACTCCAGGTCGACGGCGATGCCACCGCGGGCGCGCAGGCCGTCCACGCGGCCGTGCGGCCACGCCGCGGGCAGCGCCGGGAGCAGGTGGACGACACCGCCGTGGCTCTGCAGCAGCAGTTCGGCGATGCCGGCGGGGAAGCCCAGGTTGCCGTCGATCTGGAACGGAGGGTGGGTGCTGAACAGGTTCGGCAGGAGTCCGCCCCACTCCGAGCCGTCGACCGGTCCGTGCCTCCGCGCGTCCCCGCTGTAGGGGGCGAGCGCTTCGGTGAGGAGGGCGTGGGCGGCGTCGCCGTCGCCGAGCCGGGCGCGCAGCGCGATCTTCCACGCCCACGACCATCCCATCGCGCCAGGGCCACGGGCGTCCAGGAAGCTCCGGGACGCCTCGGCCAGTTCCGGCGTCGCCTGGGGCGTCACCAGATCGAGCGGATGCAGTCCGACCAGGGGCGAGAGGTGGCGGTGCGCCGGCTCGTGCTCCGGGACCTCCACCGACCATTCGAGGAGGCGTCCGTCCCGGCCGATGCCGGGACGCGGAATCGTAGCGAGCGCAGCCGTGATCTCTCCCCGGAGTTGGTCGCCGGGGTCGACGGTGTCGATGGCCCGGAGCGCGCGCTGGAAGAGCGCGCGGATGAGCTCCCGGTCCATCGTCGCGGTGAGGCCGAGCGCGCGGGGAGTGCCATCCGCGTCCCGGTACATGTTCTCGGGGGAGGTCGACGGGGAGAGGAACGCCGTGTCGTCCGCATCCCTCTGCAGCCAGTCGAGGCAGAACTCCGTCGCGCCCCGCAGCAGCGGCCAGATGCGGTCGCGCAGGAGCGCGACGTCACCGCCGAATTCGTACTGATCCCAGAGGGAGTGGCAGAGCCAGACGCCGCCCATCATCCAGATCGCCCAGCTCGGGGCGCCGTGCCCCATGCCGACGGGCAGGCTCCACCCCCACAGGTCGCTGTTGTGGTGGGCGACCCAGCCGCGGGCGCCGTAGAGCTCGCGGGCGACGTCACGCCCGGTGCGGGCGATCCGCTCGACCAGCGCGAGCTGCGGCTCCGCGGCCTCCGGGAGGCCGAGCGGACCGGCCGCCCAGTAGTTCATCTGGGTGTTGATGTTGAGCGTGTAGTTGGACGACCACGCCGGTCGCAGCAATCCGTTCCAGATGCCCTGGAGGTTGGCCGCCGGGCCCCCGGCCCGCGAGGACGCAGTGAGGAGGTAGCGGCCGTACTCGGCGGCGACCGTGGCGCGCAGCATGTCGTCGTCGCCGTGGAGCACGTCGCCCTCTACCTCCCACCGGCCCTCGCGCCGACCGCCGATCGCGAACCGCGCCGCCGCCGGGTGACGCGTCAGGGCGCTCCCGGTGTGACGGGCGACGTGCGCACCGAGTGCTTCGGCGGCACGCGCCCGGGCGCGGTCCCGGATCGTCTCGCGGGAGACGCTCCGGCCCTCGTCGTCCGCGCCGGCCCACCACGACTCAGCGCGGGTCGACGACGAGAGGGCGATCAGCAGCCGACGGGCATGACGGATCGTGAGACCGGAGTCGTCCGCCTCCGTCGTGCCGTCGCTCCGCACGGCGAGGGCCGCCGTCGCGAAGCCATCCCAGTCGTCGTCCGCCTCCGCGTAACGCAACGGCGGGACGACGGAGGGCTCGTGCAGCGGTGCCCCGTCGACCGGGACCGTGACGTCGAGCGTCAGTGCGCCGCCGTCGCCGCGGATCGCCCGGCCGAGCTCGCGCAGCGGCGTCGAGAGCGCGACGCGAACCTCCGGCAGCGGCTCGTCGGCGTCGATCTCGATCACGAGCGCGTGCTCCTCCACACGGGAGGTCCTGCGGACACGGGCGCCTCCGACCGAGAGCGCCTCCTCGACGTACGCGCCGTCGAGGTCGAGCACACGGGCGGGCTCCCCCGCGGCGACGACGGCCTCCGGGATGCGCACGTGCAGGTCCACGAAGGGCAGGAACTCCTGGGAGTATCGGCCCTCGAAGGTCATGAGCACGGCCTCCGCGCGGTCGAGGTCCCCGGCGGCCAGCAGCTCCCGCACCTCCGCGAGCCGCTCGGGGCCTGCGCCGCCCGCGACCACGCGTCGCAGCTCGCCTGCGGCGAGCGCCGGCGTGCCCGACCAGACGGTGGCGTCGTTGACCTGGTAGCGGCCGTCGGCGCCGCCGAACACCATCGCACCGAGACGGCCGTCGCCCAGGGGGAGGGCCTCCTCCCAGTTCTCCGCCGGGGACCGCCAGGCGAGCTGGAGCGTCTGCGCGCTCATTTGAGCCCCGAGAACCCGATCGAGTTCACGATGCGCTTGCCGAACACCATGAAGAGGACGAGCATCGGCAACGCCGCGACCAGGGTGGCGGCCATCAGGCCGGCCCAGTCGGGCATCGTCTGCGGCGACGACTGCTTGAACACGGCGAGGCCGAGCGTCAGCGGCTGCACGCTGGAGTCGGTGGTCACCAGCAGCGGCCAGAAGTAGTCGTTCCACATCCCGATGAAGCCGAGGATGAACAGCGTGATGATCGGGCCGCTCGTCATCGGGATGGTCAGTCGGAACAGGATGCGGAGCTTGCCCGCACCGTCGAGCAGCGCGGCCTCCTCGATCTCGGTCGAGAGGCCGAGCATGAACTGCCGCAGGAAGAAGATGTTGAACGCCGAGAACAGCGCGCCGGGCAGGATCATGCCGGCGAACGTGTTCAGCAGGCCGAGCTCCTTGATCAGCACGAAGTTCGGGAGCAGCGTCAGGATGCCCGGCACCATCAGCGCCGCGAGGAACAGGGAGAACATGAGTTCCCGGCCGCGCCACTCCAGACGCGCGAACGCGTAGGCGGCGATGAGCGAGAAGAACACGATCAGCACCGTCGACACGGTCGCGTAGACGACGGAGTTGAGCAGGTAGTGCAGGATCTCGACGGTGGCGCCCGATCCGCCCTGGGCGACCGCCTCCTGCGGGTCCTCGAGGCCGAGCACCCGCAGGAAGGGTCCGAAGGTGAAGCCGACCGGGAGGGGCGACGACGGGTTCGCGATCATGGCGTAGTTGTTGGACAACGCCGAGCGCAGCATCCAGTAGAAGGGGAAGATCGTCACGACGACGATCACCGCGAGGTAGATCCAGGCGACGGTGCGTCCGACACCCGCACGGCGCCGACGGCGGCGAGGCTGTGCGGCGAGGGTCGGACGGGCGGCGGCCGGCGCAGGGGCCGGAGCGGTGGTTGCGGTCATCAGGCGTTGTCCGATTCGCTCGCGCGCAGCAGACGCATCTGCACGAAGGTGATCACGATGAGGATGGCGAAGAGCGCGAGCGACATCGCCGATGCGTAGCCGAAGTCGAACTGCCCGAAGGCCTTCTGGTAGATGTACATCTGCAGCACGTTCGACGCGTGCGCCGGTCCGCCCTTCGTGGCGACCGAGACGATGTCGAACACCTGGAACGCCCCGATGACGTTCAGCACGACGACGAGCGCCAGGATGGGCCGCAGCAGCGGCAGGGTGAGGCGGAAGAACATCTTCGGCTCGCTGGCGCCGTCGATCCGCCCCGCCTCGTAGATCGAGGGCGGGATCGTCTGCATCCCGGCGAAGATGATGATCGACGTGTAGCCCATGTTCTTCCAGACGTGGATGAGTGCGAGCGACGGGATCGCCCATTCGCGCGACGTCAGGAACTTGATGCCCTCTCCTCCGAGCGCGTGCACCACCTGGTTGACGATGCCCAGCTGCGCATCGAGCATCCACGACCAGACCGTGGCCGCGACGACGCCCGAGATCAGGAAGGGCAGGATGATGAGCCCCCGCAGCACCGTCGACGTCGTGACCCGGTGGAGCACGGCGGCAGTGACGATCGAGACGGCGAGCGTGAGCACCACGGCGATGAGCACGAAGTAGAGGGTGATTCCGAGCGACTGCCAGAAGGTGTCGTCCTGGAACAGGTCGACGAAGTTCTGCACCCCGATCCAGGTCGGGGCGCTCAGCAGGCGGAAGTCCGTGAAGCTGAGGTAGATGCCGCGAACGGTCGGGTACAGCGCGAAGACCAGGAAGCCGAGCAGCGCCGGAGCGATGAGCAGCCAGGCCAGCCGCGCGTCGCCGCGGTGGGAGGGGGCTGCGGCGTTGACCGCGCCGCGGCGCCGGCGTCGCGCAGGGCCGGCCGACGGCTTCGGCCGGTCGGGGGTGGTGACGGTGGAGATCGACATCGGTCTTCCTTCTCGGGGTTGCAGGAGTCACAGTAGGCATGGTTAATTGACACTGTCAAGTAACTCAGCCGCTAGGAGCCCATCCATGCCCGACAGCCACGGCAGCGCGCTCTCGCTGCGCGCCGCAGGCGCCTCCCTCGTCCTCGACGCCGCCGGGCGGGTGCCGCGCATCCTGCACTGGGGCAGCGACCTCGGCCCTCTGGACGAGGCGGCGCTGGAGGGTCTCCGCGCGACCGCCGGGCCGGCCGTGCTCAACAATTCGCCGGATGTCGCCCGTGTCTTCAGCCTGTGGCCCACGGAGCTCGAAGGCTGGGCGGGGACACCGGCGCAGGAGGGGCACGCCGCCGGGTCGGCCACCACCCCGCGGCCCGAGACGGTCGCCGTGCGGCACCGCACCGACGGCACCCCCGACGCCCCGGCAGGCGGACGCATCGAGGTCGAGCTCGCCGACACGGTGACCGGTCTCCGCTCGACCGTCTCGCTCGCCCTCGACCCGTTCGGCGTGCTCGCCGCCGACGTCTCCGTGGTGCGGGACACCACCCTCCTGGGCGCGGCGGACGGCGTCGGCGCCACAGCCCCGTACGCGCTCGACGCCCTCCGCATCCTCCTCCCCCTCCCCGACCGCGCGACCGACGTGCTCGATTTCAGCGGCAAGTGGTGCCGCGAGCGGGCCCCCCAGCGCGGCGCGCTGCTCTACGGCAGCCACGTGCGCCGCAGCCGGCGCGGCAAGCCGGGACACGACTCCCCGTTCCTTGTGGTCGCGGGCACGGACGACCTCGGGTTCGGGCGCGGCGAGGCCTGGGCGGCGCACCTCGCGTGGAGCGGCGACGTCGAGTACGTCGTCGAGAAGCTGCCCGAGAGCCCCGGCCCGTTCGCCGCCGTCCTCGGCGCGGGCGAAGGGCTGCGGCCGGGCGAGATCCTGCTCGCCGACGGCGAGCGCTACGACGCGCCCACCGCGCTGTTCGTCTGGTCGGGCGCCGGCCTCGACGGCGTCGCCGACCGCCTCCACCGTCGGCTGCGCGCCCGGGCGACGCATCCGTCGTCTCCCCGTCCACTCACGCTCAATTCGTGGGAGGCCGTCTACTTCGACCACGATGTCGAGCGGCTCTCCGCTCTCGTCGAGCGCGGCGCGCGTGTCGGCGTGGAGCGTTTCGTGCTCGACGACGGCTGGTTCCACGGCCGGCGGGATGCGAACGCCGGGCTCGGCGACTGGGTGGTCGACCGTGCCGTGTGGCGCGACGGGCTGGCGCCGCTCGTCGACCGGGTCCGCTCGCACGGCATGCAGTTCGGCATCTGGTTCGAGCCCGAGATGATCAACCTCGACTCGGACCTCGCACGCCGGCATCCCGACTGGGTGCTCGGCCCGAGCCGGGGCCTCGGGGCGACGGCACGCAACCAGTACGTGCTCGACCTGACCCGACCCGAAGCGTACGCGCTCGTGCTCGACCGGATCAGCGCGATCGTCGACGAGTACGCGGTCGACTACATCAAGTGGGACCACAACCGCGACCTCTCGGAGGCCGTGAGCGGCCGGTCGGGCACCGACCGTCCCGCCGTGCACGCGCAGACCCTCGCCCTCTACCGGATGCTCGACACACTCCGCGAGCGGCACCCCGGCCTCGAGATCGAGACCTGCTCGGGCGGCGGCGGCCGCGTCGACCTCGGCATCCTCGACCGGACGGACCGTGTCTGGGCCTCCGACTGCAACGACCCCGTGGAGCGCCTGCAGATCGAGCGCTGGACCCGCATGCTGGTGCCGCCGGAGCTGATCGGCTCGCACCTCGGCGCCGAGCGCTCCCACACGACCTCCCGCCGCACCGACCTGTCGTTCCGACTGGTCGTCGCCCTCACCGCGCACGCCGGCATCGAGTGGGACCTCCAGGAGGCCGACGACGACGACCTCGAGCGGATCGCGCGCTGGGGTGCGGCCTACCGCGAGCTGCGCGGGCTGATCCACAGCGGCCGCATCGTCAACGCGGACCTGTCCGACACGACCGCCGCCCTGACCGGGATCGTCGCCCACGACGGAAGCCGCGCGCTCTTCACCTGGGCGCGGCTCGCGACCTCGGAGCCCGGCCAGTCCGGACGCGTCCGATTCCCGGGACTCGACGACGGCGCACGCTACCGCGTGCGGGTGCGCGACGATTTCGGGCTCGCGAGCCGGCACGAGGCCGCCGACCCCTCGTGGGTGACGGCCGCGCTCGCCGCCGACGGGATCGTCCTCCCGAGCGCCGTGCTCGGCGTCGCGGGCGTCCCGCTGCCGACCCTCAACCCGCAGCAGGCGATGCTGTTCGACCTGGAGCGGGTGGCGTGATGCCGCCGCGCACCGGAGAGCGGCACCGCCCCCCAGACGGCCCACCGCAATAACCGCCCGGGCGCACCGACGCGTCCGAGCGCTTCAGAGAGGAAGACCGCATGACACGCCAGACACGCGCGCGACGGAGCCTGCAGGCCCTCGTCGTGTCGATCGCGGCCCTGGGACTGGTGGCCACGGCCGCCGTTCCGGCCGGCGCCGCACCGACGGGGTCACCGACGGGCTCGCCGTCGACGAGCGCGCCGGCCCCGACCGATCCGTCCACGCCGCAACCATCCGCATCGCAGCCCACGCCGACCGCGACCAGCACGTCGACCCCCGGCCCGGAGGCGTCGGCGACGGCAGACCCCTCGACCGCTCCCACCCCGGCTCCGACCACCGCCCCCTCCACC
This sequence comes from Leifsonia sp. ZF2019, assembly GCF_019924635.1. Lineage (NCBI taxonomy): Bacteria > Bacillati > Actinomycetota > Actinomycetes > Micrococcales > Microbacteriaceae > Leifsonia > Leifsonia sp. ZF2019. Next base: position 417,448 of record NZ_CP065037.1, on the reverse strand, counting down.
GCTCGCGGGTCCTCCCCCGCGCCCACGATCGCGGCGCCGACCGCGCCCGCGGTCGACAGCTGGGCCACGAAGCCCTACCTGGGCTGGAGCAGCTACAGCATGCAGGTCTACAGCGGCGACTCGAAGTGGATCACGGCGGACCAGATCATCGCCCAGTCCGACGCCATGAAGACGAAGCTGGGCACGGCGGGCTACGACCGCATCAACGTCGACTCCGGATGGAACGACGGCGTCGACGCCAACGGACGGCCGACGCCGAGCGCGACCCTCTACCCGCAGGGGCTGAAGAAGGTGATCGACCACGTACACGCGAACGGCCAGAAGTTCGGGCTGTACTTCATCCCGGGCATCTCGCCGGACGTGTACGAGAAGGCGTACCCGATCGCGAACGCCCCCGGCTGCACCACGCACGACATCGTGAAGCAGCCGCTGCAGCAGGCCGACTACTGGAAGATCGGCTACCGCATCGACTTCGCGAACCCGTGCGCTCAGAAGTACGTGGACTCGATCGTCGACCAGCTCGCGGCGTGGGGCGTGAACTTCGTCAAGTTCGACAGTGTGACCCCGGGCTCGGGTGTCAGCGACCTGTCGCTGGACGCCCGCGACGACGTCGCCGCCTGGTCGAAGGCGCTGAAGGCGAAGAGCATCTGGTTCGAGCTGTCGTGGGCGCTGGACATCGACTACGCGGACACGTGGAAGCAGTACGCGAACGGCTGGCGCGTGGAGTGGGACGTCGAGTGCTACTGCGCGGGAGTCGCTCTCACGCAATGGGACAACATCGCGCGCCTCTTCCCGCGTGCCGCCGACTGGTGGCGGCACGCCGGGCCCGGCGGATGGAACGACTTCGACTCGCTCGACGTCGGCAACGGGACGATGGACGGCCTGACGAAGGACGAGCGCCGCACCGCGACCACCCTGTGGGCGATCTCCGCCGCGCCGATGTATGTCGGCAACGACCTGACGAAGCTCGACCAGTACGGCGTCGACCTCCTGACGAACAAGGAGGTCGTGGCCGTGAATCAGACCGGCACGCCCGCGCAGCCGGTCTCGACCGCCACCGACAAGCAGGTCTGGTACGCCCCGAACGCCGACGGCAGCTACACCGTGGCCCTGTTCAACCTCGGCCGCACCGACGCCGACGTCACGGCGAACTGGTCCGACCTGGGGCTGACCGGCGCCGCGAGCGTCCGCGACCTCTGGGCGGGCAAGGACCTCGGAACGTTCGACACGACGTTCACCGGGCAGACCGTCCCGATCCACGGCGCGCGCCTGCTGAAAGTCACTCCGAAGAAGGGCACCGCCGTCGCCCTGAACGACGACGCGCAGCGCGTCCGGTACACCGGCGCGTGGACGCGCAACGGCGGCCTCGAGGTCCCGGCGACCACGCAGCAGCTCCCGGTCGCGGTGGGCGACTCCTCCGCCGGGCAGGTGCCGACGCCTCCCGCGTCGAGCCGCGTCGTCGCGGTGAACGACGGTGACGCCGGGATCGTCTACTCGGGCTCCTGGGGCCAGAGCGGGGGTCGCGGGTTCGGTGACTTCCGGGACGACGTGCACTACGTCGAGGCCGACGGCTCGTCGTTCCAGTACACCTTCACCGGCACCGGCATCGACTACGTGACCGAGCTCGACCCGTCGCAGGGCGACGTCGACGTGTACCTCGACGGTCAGTTCCAGAAGACGGTGAGCACAGGGCGCGACGCGGGCCAGCCCCGCCTGGCGCAACAGGTCGCGTGGAGCGTCGACGGCCTCCCGAACGGCTCGCACACCCTCCGGGTCGTCAAGAAGTCGGGCGCGTTCATGCTGCTCGACAAGCTCGATGTCACGCTGGAGAGCCTGCTGCAGCCCGACGTGGCGGTCTTCGACAAGGCGGCCCCGGCGGACGTGCCGGTCACGCTGCTCCGCGACGGCGGCGAGCTCGCCGGGATCGTCCGCGACGGCACGGCGCTGAAGAAGGGGGCCGACTACACCGTCTCCGGCAGCACCGTCACGCTGCGGGCGCAGTACCTCGCGGGTCTGCCGGACGGCACCACCGCGCTCGGGTTCCAGTTCCGCGGCGACGCGCACGACGACGTCCACGCCACCACGAAGGACGGTGACCGTGTGGACCTCGCCTTCCGCGGCACCGGCGTCTCCTGGATCGGCGACACCGGACCCGACCAGGGGAAGGCCGCCGTCTACATCGACGGGCGGCTCGCGAAGACCGTCGACACGCGGTCGGATGCCCGACGCACCGGCCGGACGCTCTTCAGCGTGGACGGGCTGCGCGACGGCGACCACCGCATCACGGTCGTGAAGGTGTCCGGTGACGTGCTGCGGCACGACGTCTTCCAGTACACCGTGAAGAAGCCGTAGCACCGCATCCACCAGGAGGAGCACCATGTCCCACCCCGCCCGATCCGTGTTCGTCGGTGACTCGACCACCGACGGCGACCGCGATCGGAGCGACCCTGCGTCGCTCGGCGAGGGGTACGGCCGCCTGCCGGCGGACGCCCTCGCCGGGCGGCCCGGAGCTCCCGACGGCGTCTGCGTGCTCGATGCCGGCGTCTGCGTGCTCGATGCCGGCGTCTCGGGCGATCGCGCCCTCGATCTGGCGGCGCGCTGGCACGAGGACGCGCTTGCTGCCGGAGCCCGGCTGGAGGCCTACGCCTCGTGACGTCGCCGTTCCCCGCTCCTCTGGGCCACGACCTCCTGCCGACGCCCGATGACTACCGCGCGTACTGGGACGAAGCCCTGGAGTCCGCGCATCGCCACCCCCTCGACCTCCGCCGAACCCCGGTCGACACGGGCCTGACCACGGTCGACGTCTTCGACCTCTCGTTCCGCGGCGCCGGCGGCCGGCCCGTCAGCGCGTGGCTGCGGGTCCCGCGCCAGCGCAGCGGTCCCCTGGCGGCCGTGGTGCACGCCAACGGCTACGGGGCCGGACGGCTCTCGCCGATCGACGATCTCACCTGGTCCGCCGCGGGGCACGCCCACCTCACCGTCGGCACGCACGCGCAGGGGGGAGGCAGCACCGGCCACCTCCTCGACGGCATCGACGACCCCCGCCGGTCCTACTACCGAGGAGTCTTCGTCGACGCCGTCCGCGCCGTGGAAGCCGTGCGCGCGCTCGACGAGGTCGACGCCTCCCGGGTCGCGATGATCGGCAACAGCCAGGGCGGCGGCATCGCGCTCGGCGTGGGCGCGCTCGTGCCCGACCTGGTCGCGGTGCTCGCGCAGGCCCCGTTCCTGACGGCGGCACCGCTCGCGCTGCAGCAGGCGGCAGCGGGCCCGTGGACGGAGCTGCGCGCCTATCTGACCGAGCATCCCGCCCAAGCAGCCGCCGTCGCCCGCACCCTCGCATACGTGGACGGCGTCACCTCCGCCCGCCATGCCATCGCACCCGGCTGGATCTCCGACGGGCTCGCCGACGACATCTGCCCACCGGAGACGGCGCAGGCAGCAGTGGCGGCCTATGCGGCGCCGGTCGTCTTCCACGAGTGGCCGGGCGCCGGGCACGAAGCCGGCGGCACGGCCGACCGGGAGGCGGCGGTGCGGGTGCTGGCGGAGCGATTCGGCAGGTCAGCCGATCGCCGGCCACTCCCCCAGCCGCGCTGCCGCCGCCGACGTGACCCGTAGGAACTCCAGCGCCAGCGCCTCCGGGTCCTCCGCCAGGCGAACGACCTCGTACGGCAGAAGGAACTCGCCCAGCGCCGGGTCGTAGTACGCGCCCTCCGGCACCGGCGTCTCCGCGTAGCCGGCCGGCTCCGGGTACGCGTAGGAGTAGAAGGCGCCCTCACGGCCTCCGCCCGGCCAGAACCCCGAGCTGCTGATCTCGTCGCTGTACCCCTCCACCATCACGCGGTCGGGGCAGTTCGGCACGCCGCCGGGATGCACGGGAGCCGGGCGGCCGGAGAAGCGCGTGGTCGCGAGGTCGAGGGCGCCCCAGAAGAAGTGGACGGGGCTCGCCTTGCCCCGGAACTCCGCGCGCAGGCGTCGCAGAACCCCGTCCGCGCGGATGAGCTGCTGCCAGAACGCGTGGACCTGCCCGGGGTCGTACGTGCAGTGCTCCTCGTCGATGGCGAACGGGATCGCCGGGACGACCTCGTTCGGCGTCGGGACGATCTCCAGCGCGATGCCGAGACGGCCGAGGGCGTCGAAGGTGCGGCGGTAGAACTCGGCGACGGTCATCGCTGTCAACGCGAACTCTTCGCGGCCGCCGTCGCTCGTGCGCAGCACCAGGCGGTGGTCGAGCAGGTCGAACTCGATGTCGAGCACCCCGCCGTCGACGGGGATCGCGCCGGTCGTCAGTCCTCGGGCGCTCAGCGAGAACGTCACATGCCACCAGTGGTTGACGAACGGCGAGCCCACCATCCGCAGCTTGCCGACGATCTGCAGCCACATGTGCAGCGTCTCGCGCGTCGACCCCCAGGCCTCGACCTCGAGCGACGGCCACGACGTTCCACGGCTCTCCATGACGACCTCCCGCGTCCAGTGTGCCGGATGCGGGCGAACAGAGCTCGGCGCCGGTGCGGCCCGCGCCCCTCAGGCCGCCAAGTGGAACGTGTCGGCGAACCGGTCGAGCAGTTCGCCGCGCCCGTTCAGCACCTCGACCACTCCGGACGCGATCGCCGCGCCCGGGGCGAGTTCACCCGAGATCAGCCGGCGGATGCCGGGCCCGGCGGCGAAGGCCAGATCGGCCGGACCGTCGCCGCGCGCCACGTCGAGCGCGGCACCATCGACCCGGATGAGCAGCTCGGCCGCCCCGAAGTGCGCGCCGTACACCGTGGCGGGCAGCTCCGCGGCGACCTCGGAGCGGAACGCCGTGCGCAACGCCATCGTCATCGAGTCGGGGGTGACGATCTGCTCCTCGCGTGGCTCCCCCATGGCCTTGAAGCCCCACGCGCCGAGCGCGAGCACCACCGGTTCGAGCTCCCGGCCGTACGGGGTCAGCTCGTAGACGATGATGCGGGAGCGCGGAGCGCGGCGGATGATGCCCGCCTCCTGCAGCTCCTTGAGCCGCGCCGCCAGGATGTTGCTCGGGATGCGCGGCAGACCCGCGGCGAGCTCCCCATAGCGGCGCGGCCCGACGAGCAGGTCGCGGATGATGAGCAGCGCCCAGCGTTCGCCCACCAGCTCGAGAGCCCGGGTGACCCCGCAGTACTGCCCGTAGTCGCGTGCGGCCATCGACCTCAGGCCTGCTGATTCGCCACGGCCTCGGGGCCCTGCTGGGCGGCGACCGGGTCCATCCACCCGAACTCGAGGATGTTGCCGTCCGGGTCGGTCAGCTGGCGCTGGTACATGAAGCCGTAGTCGGCTGCGGGTCGCGCCTCCGAGCCGCCCGCCGCCAGCCCGTCTGCGGTGGCCTTGTCCACCGCTTCGCGGCTGTCGAGGAAGATCGCCGTCGACACCGAGGGGTTCGTCGCGGGATCGCCGATGGGGAGGTCGGTGAAGGTCTGGAAGAACTCCCGCACCAGGATCATGAAGTAGCTGTGGTCCTCCTCCACCACGACGCACGCCGCATTGTGATCGGAGAACAGCGGATTGATGCGGAAGCCGATCGCCGTGTAGAACGCCTTCGCGCGCTCCAGGTCGGTGACGGGCAGGTTGACGAACATCGCAGTCATCGTGGTCTCCTTCGACGGTTCTGAACTCCTGACGGAAGTCATACTTGCAAAAAGCAAGTGGAGCGTCAAGAGGGAACGGGAACGGATGACCTCCCCGCCTGCAAGATCCACGGGATACTCGACACAACCGGAGTGTGAGGATCGCCAGGACCGCAGCCGACGACGACACCGACCGTGACACCGACACCATCGAGGGGGTGGCGATGCCCGACGACGATTCCCGCGCGCCCGCGCACGACGCCGACTGGTTCACCGCCGTGGTGCGCGAGCATTCGGGCGCGCTCGTCCGGTACTTCGCGCGGCGCGGCCCGCGTCAGGATGCCGAGGATCTCGCCGCCGACGTGTTCGCGACCACGTGGCGGCGCCGCGACGACGTGCCCGACGCGGCTGTGCTCCCCTGGCTCTACCGCACGGCGGGGTTCACCCTCGCCAACCATCGCCGCAAAGCCGTCGACCTTCCGGTGGCGGAGGTACCCGAGGCCGGCGAGGCCCGTGTCGGCGAGGATCCTGAGCTGAGCGCCCTCGTCGACGCGGAACTGCGCGGGGCGCTGATGAGCGTCGGCGACCGCGACCGTCGCATCCTGCTGCTGCACGCCTGGGAGGGTCTCGACGGCGCCGAGCTGGCCGCGGTCCTCGGAGTCTCGCGGTCGGGAGCGGACTCGGCGCTCTCCCGCGCCCGCAAGCGCCTGCGCGAGGCGTGGGGGGAGAGGCACGCCTTCTGACGTGCAAGATCCGCGCCCGCGCGGACAGAGACAGGGATGAAGGCTTCCCACGGAGGGTGATCGACATGACCGACGACAACGAGCTCGACCCGCTGGCGCGACTGCGCGCCACCGACCCGGCGGCGGGGGTGGAGCCCTCGGCCGGTTTCGTGGAGGACGCGATCGCGCGGGCGAACGCGGACGCGGGCGGCGCAGGAGGCGAGGACGACACAGCCGCACCCCTCGCCGACCTCGACGCGGCCCGCTCCCGTCGCCGCTCGCTGTGGCGCCCGATCGCCGCGGTCGCCGCATCCATCGCGATCATCGGCGGCGCGGGCTTCGCGGTCGGCACGACGACGGCGGGCACGACGCTCGCGGGTGGTGCGGCCGCACCGATCTCGCTGGGCGGTTCGGGCAACGGGGCGGGCGGCGGGGCGACGGGAGGCTCGGCCACCGAGGGCAGCATCGCGCCGCGGGCCGCATCCGGGTCCGCCTCCGACCTCGCCTACCGCTTCGGCTTCGGCCGCAACAGCTTCACCGCCTCTGGGCTCTCCACCTCCGCAGGCACGGCGAAGGCGTACGGGTTCGACCCGCGGTCCGCCTCCGACACGAAGACCGTCACCGCCCTCGCCGCGGCGCTCGGCCTCAGCGCGACCCCCGAGCTGAAGGACGGCGCGTGGACGACCGGCCCGCAGGACGGCACCGCGCCCTCCCTCAGCGTCGGCCTCGACGGCACCCTGAGCTTCTTCTACTCGGACTGGGCGCTCTCCCCCGCCGCGTGCACGACCGACCCGGGAGGTGCGGGCGACGACAGCAGCGGCGCCTCCCCTTCCTGCACGCCCACCGCACCCCTCCCCTCGGCGGACGCGGCGATCTCCGCCCTGCGCTCGCTCATCTCGTCGGCGGGGCGCGACCCCGGCTCGTTCGAGTTCACCTCCGAGACCTACGACGGCGCCGTCACCCGCACGGCCCAAGCGTGGCTCGTGGTCGACGGCCAGCGGGTGGACCAGTCCTGGTCGCTCGAGCTCGCCGAGAGCGGGATCGTCAGCGCCTCGGGCTTCCTCGCCCCGGTCGTCAGCGCCGGCGACTACCCGGTCGTCAGCGCCCAGAAGGCGTTCGAGCGTCTCTCCGACCCGCGGTTCGGCCCGACGCAGACCGCGATGCCGCTCGCCGCGCGCGCCGTACAGGACGGCGCGCCCGCCATGTCACCGGTCCCGGCGGACGGCGCGACCGACGGCGCGACCGCTCCGGCCACACAGCCGCCCGCGGCCCCCTCGGCCGGCACCCCGCTCGCGTGGCCGGTGCACCGCGTCCACATCGTCAGCGCCCGCCTCGGCCTCGCCAGCCAGTGGCAGCCCGACGGGAGCGTGCTCCTGGTCCCCGCCTACGAGCTGACCGATGCGGACGGCGGAACCTGGTCCGTCATCGCCGTCGCCGACGACGCGCTCGACTTCTCCGGCCAGTGAGCGGCGCGTCCCCAACCCGACAATTCCGGAGATCTTGCCGGCACCCGCCCGGATCTCCGTTCGAACGGCGAGCTGAGCGGCGTGTCGACGCAGGACTCCGGCGCTACCCTTCCGGTATGACCGCGCGCATCGCCAACGTCACCTTCCACGCCGACGACCCCGCCGCCCTGGCCACCTTCTGGTGCGCCGTGCTCGGGTACCCCGCCTGGAGCGGCTGGCCGGAGGAGGACGTCGTCGCGCTGCGCGAGTCCGGCTTCGACGACGACATGCTCGCCGAACGCGCCGAGGCGTGGGACGGGGATCCGCGGCACCAGCGGCTCTACTTCTCGCGCTACCGGCACGAGAAGCGCCAGCGCAATCGGGTGCACCTCGACATCACGCCGTTCGACGACCGCCGGGCGACCCGCGAGGAGCTGGCGGCCGAGCGCGACCGCCTCCTCGCCCTGGGCGCGACAGAAGAGAAGACGCTCGCCGGCTACTGGGGGCCGTTCGAGGAGTTCGTGATCATGATGCGCGACCCGGAGGGCAACGAGTTCTGCCTGCAGTGAGCCGGCTCACCGCCATCACTTCTTCTCGGCATCCTCGACTCCGGCGAAGGTCTCGGGGTAGTCGCTCAGCCAGGACCAGTGGCTCAGCGGCCAGCTGATCACGAAGGCTTTGCCGACCACGTCGTCCAGCGGCACGAAGCCGCCGCCCGGGTCGTCCATGTGGTACCGGGAGTCGGCCGAGTTGTAGCGGTTGTCGCCCATCACCCACACCCTGCCCGCCGGAACTGTTTTCGTGAAGGAGACGGCGGAGACGGAATCGACGCCGGCGGGGAGCAGCACGTAGGGCTCCTTGAGCGGCACCCCGTTCACGCTCATCTGACCGAGCGCGTTGCAGCAGCTGATCTTGTCCCCGGGCAGGCCGATGAGCCGCTTGACGAGGTGCTGGTCGCTGTCGGAGGCGCCCAGGCCCACGAAGTCGAGCACCGCGCCGACGCCCTGCTGCAGCGCGTTGCCGGTGCTCGGTGCGGGCGCGGGCAGCCAGCCGCCCGGATCCTTGAACACGACCACGTCGCCGCGCTGGAGCGGGAACAGCTTCGGCTGCAGCTCGTTGACGATGATCCGATCGTTGATCTGGAGGGTGTTCTCCATCGATCCGGACGGGATGTAGAACGAGCGCGCGACGAACGTCTTGATCAGGAACGAGACGAGCACCGCGACCACGAAGATGACGACGACATCCCGCAGCAGCGACTTCCACCCCGACTTGCGAGCGGAACGGCGCGGGCGGGTGGGGGCAGTGCTGTCGGTCACATTCTTGATGTTACCGCCGGCAGCCTGCCCGACCACCACTGAACTTCCCTCGGCGACTACGGACGAGCCTCAAGCGTCGGCGCGGGATTCTGGTCGATTCACCCGGAACTGACGCTGACATCGCCTAGCGGCTTTCGCCTATCCGCTCCGGACCTACGCATTTCGGTGGCTCGCCTTCAGAGGCTCCTGTTCATGAGTCGTCGACTTCTGCTCCGCCGGAGTCTTCTCGGTCGACGTCATGAGTATCCAATGGAGGACACACGATGACCATGCTCAAACTCGCCAGCGCCGCGCTCACGATCGCCGCACTCACCGGCGTCGGCCTGGCCGCCGCTGCTCCGGCCCAAGCCGCTGGAACCTGCACGAAGGTCAACCTTTCGGTGAACGCATCGCGCACCGCTGCCACGGTGAAGAATCCGTGCACGAACCTCTCGGGTCGATATCAGATCGTTTCGTTCAACGCGAAGAATCAGACCACCGGCAGCGCTACCTTCACCGTTGCACCAGGCGGCTCGGCAACCTGGAACAAAGGGAGCGCATCCGACGGGTACTACGTGAACATCCTCTAGCGGGACTCATCTGACGCCGCTTCCCGTGCCGGGGAGGTCTACGCCGACCCGGCACGGAAGCAGCGGGACGAGCCGGCTCACGCCCACTGCTCGAACACGATGAACGGCACTTTCGCGTGCCAGGTCTGGAACGCCTTGCTCGAGCCGAAGGTGTCCTTGGTGGAGAAGTCGATGCCGCCGTTCATCCAGATCCAGACGAGGTACCAGTCGCTGCTGGTGGCGAAGAAGTAGTTCTGGTTGGGCCAGTAGCCTCCCCCGCTGTCGCTGTGGTCCTCGTACCAGGAGGTGCCGTCGGACCACAGCTGGTCGCGGGTGTCGAGGATGGTCTCCATGTCGCCGGGGCCGCGACGGTGCTGCACCATCACGCACAGCTGGGCGCGGTTATGGGCGACCTGGAGGCTGGAGCTGTCCGCCCAGTCGTACTCGTAGTCGACGAGTCCCGAGACCCGGACGTACGTCGAGGGCGACTTCGGCTTGAACCACAGGCCGAGGCCGGCGCCCGCGTACATCCAGCCGCCCTCGGCGACCGGGCGGTCGACGTACGTCTCGACCAGGTCGACGAACATGCTCGCCTGCTGCTTTTACACGCTCGGCCCGTGCGCCTGCGTGCCCGCTGCGCCCGGTGGCTGGAACGTCGTCCAGGTGAGGTCGTACGGCGGGGTCGCGAAGAAGAGCCGGTCGCTGCTGTTCGTGGTGACCAGGCTCATGGTGTGCAGCTCGCCCGGCGACGGCCGGACCTCCCGGGGGACCAGGAGGGGCGCCTCCAACCGTCCGACCGCCGACGTGAGCTCGACGAAGCGGTCGTCGACGTCGGCGAGCGCACGGCCCACCAGTTCGGCTCGACGGGAGGCGCGCAGGTGCGCGACGCGCGACTGCCGGAGCTGCCGGTCGAACGCGACGTCCAGCGCGCGGGCCGCCTCCGGCTCGTCGGGCTTGGCGTCGGATGCGGTGATGTCGGCTGACGGCTTGTCGGTCGAAGGGGACATGGTGACCTCCCGAATTGCGTCGGAGCTGCGTCTGCGCGAACCGTAGACCCGGCGTCCTTCCCGCGGCAAGAGCGGGCGGGCATCCCGGTGATCCGGGACGGGGCTACCCCACCGGCCCGCTCGGCACTACCGTGGCGGGCGTGTCGCCGTCATCGAAGTCCGAGGCCACCCTGGAGGCCGCCGGGAGGGAGGTCCGCATCTCGAGCCCGGAGAAGGTCGTCTTCCCGGAGCCCGGGCTCACGAAGCTCGACCTCGCCCGCTACTACGTCGCCGTGGCCGAGGGAGCGCTGCGTGGAGCCGGGGGCCGCCCGATGGTGCTCAAGCGTTTCGTGAAAGGTCTCTCGCAGGAGCCGTTTTTCCAGAAGCGCGTGCCCGAGGGCCACCCCGACTTCATCGACACCGCGACCCTCCACTACGCCAGCGGCACGTCGGCCGAGGAGGCCGTGCTGCGGGACGCCGCCGGCCTCGCCTGGGTGTCGAACCTGGGCTGCCTCGACCTGAACCCGCACGCCGTCCGCGCCGAGGACCTCGACCACCCGGACGAGCTGCGGGTCGACCTCGACCCGATGCCGGGCGTCGACTGGGCGCAGATCGTCGACGTCGCATTCATCGCCCGCGACGTGCTCGCCGACACCGGTCTCGTCGGCTGGCCGAAGACCAGCGGTTCCCGCGGCCTCCACATCCTGGTGCGCATCGCGCCGCACTGGGGATTCGCCGACGTGCGCCTCGCCGCCGAGACGCTCGCCCGCGAGGTCGAGAACCGCGCCCCGGGCCTCGCCTCCGCGCACTGGTGGAAGGAGGAGCGCGGAGAGAGCGTCTTCGTCGACTTCAACCAGAACGCCAAGGACCGCACCGTCGCCTCCGCATACTCCATCCGTCCTCTCCCCGACGCCCGCGTCTCGACGCCGCTCGACTGGGAGGAGGTGCGCTCACGCCGACCGGAGGAGTTCACCGTGCCCACGGTGCTGGAGCGCTTCGCGGAGCGGGGCGATCCGCACGCGGGGATCGACGGGCAGGCCGGCTCGCTGGAGGGTCTGCTGGCGCTGGCCGCCCAGCTCGGGCCGCCGGAGAATGCGCCGCGCGGATCGGGGTCGGCGGGGTCAGCCTCCGCGTCGGGGCGCCGCGTCTCGCAGATGCCGCTCATCGAGGTCGCCCGCACCAAGACCAAGCCCGAGGCACTGGACGCACTGGAGCAGTGGAAGGCCGCCCATCCCGACGCCGCAGCCCTCCTCCATCCCGCCGACGTGCTGGTCGACGGCATGCGGGGGTCGAGCTCGCAGTGGTACCGCGTGCGGGTGAACCTGCAGCACGTGCCCGAAGCGCAGCGGCCGGAGCAGGAAGCGCTGGTCGCGGACTACGGCCCGTGGGCGGGACGGGCGTAGGCGGCGCCGCTAGTCCGACCGCCCTAGCAACCCCAGGTCCCGCAGGCTGGTCGCCGTCTCCACGATCGTCTCGACGGCCGGTCGCGGGTGGAGGCCGAGTTCGGCCTTCGCGCGGTCGTTGCGGATGGTGAGGGGCGCCGGTTCGTCGCCCGGCAGTTCGGTGGTCGGCACACGCGCGGCGAGGTCGCCGAGTTCGGCGCGGAGCACGTTCGCCACGTCGAGGAAGGTCATCGTCGGGCCGTCGGCGAGCACCAGGTAGCGCTTGCCCGCGGCGGCCGGCGTGTCCATCGCCGCGCGGTGCGCCGCCGAGACGTCCCGCACGTCCGCGATCCCGAAGCGCTGGCGGGGAACGGCCGGGATCGTGCCGTCGAGCATCCCGGTGAAAAGCGCCAGCGACGAACGGGCGGAGGCGGTGAGCGTCGGGCCGGCGATCCAGGTCGGGTTGATCACGGCCAGTTCGAGTCCGCCGCCCTCCTGCTCGACGAAGTCCCAGGCGGCGCGCTCGGCGACCGCCTTCGACAGCGGGTACGCCGGGAGGCCGGGAGTGGCGGGGTCGGTCCAGTCGCTCTCGTCGTAGTCGCGCACCGGCTTGGGCGAGTAGCCGACCGCCGCGAAGGACGAGGTCAGCACGACCCGGCGGGCACCGGCATCGCGGGCCGCCCGCAGCGCGCGGAGCGCTCCGTCGCGGGCGGGCACGACGACCTCGGCCGGGTCCGCCGTCTGGATCATCGGCGAGGCCACGTGGTAGACGTCGGAGATTCCCGCGAGAGCCGCCGCCCACCCGTCGTCGTCGGTGAGGGAGGCCGTCGCGAACGACAGTCCGGCGTCGTCGGCGCCGGCCCGGCGGACGGCCGCACGGACCTCGTCCGCCCGGTCGGCGGAGCGCACGGTCGTGCGCACGTCGGCGCCGCCCGCGAGCAGGTCGGCGAGCAGGCGGGTGGCGAGGTAGCCGGTACCGCCGGTGACGAGGATGGTGGGCGAATCGGTCATCGGAGGGTCTCCTCGAGTCGGGGAAGGATGGATTCCAGTTCGACGTGCGCCTCCGCCTCCGCGGCGACGTCGTCACGATCACGGGCATCCCAGAGCGACGCCTTCACCCGCAGGTAGTCGAGGTGCACGCGGAGGGTCGCGATCTGCTCCTCGACCCGGTCGGCATGACGGAGCAGGATGTCGCGTTGCTGCCCCGCCGCCTCTCGCCCCCGCCGCCGGTTCAGCTGGTACGTGCGCATGTCGTCGATGCCGATGCCCATCGCCCGCAGGCAGGCGAGCACCTGCGCCTCGTCGAGATCGCTCTCGCTGTAGCGCCGGTGCCCGCTGCTCGCGTCCCGGGCGATCGGCCCGAGCAGGCCGACCTCCTCGTAGTACCGCAACGTGGGCTCGCTGAGCCCGCTCTGCCGGGAGACGTCCTGGATGGCCAACGTGATCATGTCCCCATCAGAACAGACCTCAAGCGCTTGAGGTCAAGCGTCCCTGCACATTCACCGCTCGAAGCAGATCTACCGCTCGAAGCAGATCTACCGCTCGAAGCAGTTCTACCGCTCGAACCGCACCCGCCCTGCGACCACCGTCCGTACGATCTCGGCCCGCAGCAGCGCGCGCGGGTCTTCCGCGAACACGTCGGTGTCCAGCACCACGAAGTCCGCCGCACAGCCTTCGGCGATGCGTCCGCGCCACTCTCCGTCGCCGACGGAGGCTGCGGCGTCGCGGGTCGCGTGCGCCACCGCGTGCTGCAGCGGCAGCGCGTGCTGCGGCTGTACGGCCGCGATCGCGGGGTCGAGGGCGGAGGCGCGGGTGGAGGCGACGTACATGTTGGCGAGGGCCAGGTGGGGCGCCGTCGGCGAGTCGGTGGAGAACGCGAGCAGGGCGCCGGCCTCCTCGTACTCCGGCCACGGGAAGGCGCGCTCCACCCGGTCGTCGCCGAGCATCGCCATCCAGTTGTCGAAGATGGCCGGGTCCGAGTGGACCGGCTGCATGGAGGCGGTCACACCGAGGGAGGCCATGCGCTCGGCGGTGCCGGGAGCCGCGTACTCGAGGTGCTCGATGCGGTGACGGCGGGGCCGGTCGCCGTTGGCGGCGACGGCCTGCTCGAGGGCGTCGAGCGCGATCTGGCTGGCATAGTCGCCGATGGCGTGCTGGGCGATCTGCAGGCCGGCGGCGTCGGCGGCGCGCACCACCGGCGCGAGGCGCTCGAGCGGCCAGATCGGGTCGGCGTTGCTGCCGTCCGCATAGGGGTGGCGCATCGCCGCGGTGCAGGCGTCGATCACGCCGTCGAGGATGAGCTTGATGCCGACCACGCGCAGCCACGGTGTCGCGGGGTCGGCGGCCAGGCGCGCGGCGTGCTCGACCTGGGCGAGGTTGCGGGCGTCGTCGCCGGTGTTGGTGACGAGCCAGTGCGCCGCCACCCGGAGGGGCAGTTCGCCGCCGTGGCGCTCCTGCGCGCGCTGCAGGGCGGCGAGACCGAACTCGTCCATCGCCATGTCGACGACACCGGTCACACCGGTCGCGAGGTAGGCGTCGAGGGTGCGCTGCACCTGCTCGTCGCGATCGGCGTCGGTCGTGGCCTCGTCGCGTTGCGCCCAGGCGTACTGGGTCGCTGCCGTCTCCAGCAGCATCCCGGTCGGCTCGCCCGACGCGTCGCGCACGATCTCGCCGCCGATGGGGTCGGGTGTGTCGCGGGTGATACCGAGCTCGGCGAGCGCGGCCGTGTTCACCCAGCACGAGTGGTAGTCGTTCGCGTCGAGGTAGACGGGGATGTCGGCGATCGCCTCGTCGATCATGGCCGCCGTGGGCGCGCCGCCGGGCACCGCGTCGAAGAGCCAGCCGCGACCGCGCAGCACGGTCGCCGACGGGTCGGCCTCCCGAGCGGCGAGCAGGAGGCTGCGGATGTCGTGGAGGTCGCGCGCCTCCGTCAGGTACACCTGGCCGAGCGCGGCGCCCATCATCAGCACATGGGTGTGCGCGTCGGTGAAGCCGGGGAGCACCAGACGCCCCTCGAGGTCGACCGTGGAGTCGGCCGCGGGAGGCTCCTCGCCCGCCCTCCCGACCCACACGATCGTGTCGCCGGCGACGGCGAAGGCGTCGGCCCAGCGGTCTGCCTCGTCGGCGGCGGCGGTGAAGACGCGGGCGTTCCGGTAGAGGGTGGTGGTGTTCTGCGCGGGCGTGCGCGGGGCGTCGGCGGTCACAGCCGGCCCTCCTTTCCGAGCCGGGTGCGGCCCAACAGTGCGTAGACGGCGGCGCTGACGATCATCCCGAGCGGCACGGAGAGGTCCACGTGGCCGAGGGCCTGGGCGATCGGGCCGGCCCAGACGTCGGTCGAGAGGCAGAGCGCGGTGGTGAGACCGCCGATCAGCAGGGCCGCGACGCCCGGGATGCTCCAGCCTCCGGTGTACCAGAAGCGGCTGGTCCGGCTGTCGTCGAAGAGGTCGGTGCCGTCGTAGACGTTGCGGCGGCGCACGATGTCGACGGCGAAGATCGCCATCGCCGGGCCGGACACGACCACGAGGAACTGCAGCAGCAGATTGGCGGCCTCCAGCAGGCTCGACGACAGCACCAGGTAGATGGTGAGCGCGGTACCGACCAGTCCGACGATGATCGCGGCCGGGATGCGCTTGAGTCTGAAGCCGATGGCCTGCAGCGACATGCTCGACGAGTAGGCGGTCATCGCGTTGAGCGCGATGGTGTTGATGATCACGCCGACGACGAGCAACGGGCCCATCCAGCCCGGCAGCAGGTCGAACAGCGCCACGTCGATCCCGGCGTCGAACGCCCCGGCCTTCAGCCCGGTCGCCAGCAGCACGCCCATGCTCGTGAAGACGATGAAGGGCAGCGCGCCTCCGAGCGCGGTCGCGGTGGCGATGTGCGTTGGCTTCGTGGAGCGCGGCAGGTACCGGGCGAGGTCCGGGCTGTTGATGAACGACAGCGGGGTCGAGGCGAGGATGGTGAACCCGACCGAGATGGCCGACCACAGGTGCACGCCGCTCAGGGGGTTCGCGGCGGTGTAGCCCCAGTCGACCGTCGGGAGGATGAAGAGCGAAACCGCGACGAAGATGACGAACAGCGCGACGGCCATCACGGGGAAGATCCGCAGGATCAGCGCGTGCCCGAAGATCGCGACCGCGATCGTGATCGCCGACACGACGATCGTCACGCCGATCGGCACCCACACCGGGTCCGTCAGGCCGACGCGGCGCAGCAGATCGGCGCCCATGAACGACGACGCGAGCCAGGTCAGCGACAGGAACACGGCCCCGATGAACCAGCCGACGAACGCGACGAACAGCTTGTTGCCGATGACGCCGTACATCGCGCGCGTGACGACCGAGCCGGAAGTGCCGGAGGCGGGCCCGCTGATCGCGATCATCCCCGGGAACACCCACAGGAGTGCCGCCGCCAGGATCACCAGGACCGCCTGCCAGATCTCCAGGCCGAGGAGGATGAGGGTCGCCCCCACCGTGAAGTTGAGGATGCTGACGCCGGGCGCCGCCCACACGAAGAAGAGGTCCCGCGCACGACCGTGCCGCTCGGCGTCCGAGATGACCTCGATGCCCCGCGTCTCGGGCTGGGTGGAGACATCCACGAACTCTTCGGCGCTGATCCGCTCTCCGGACATGCGTTCCTTCCCGACCCAGCTCCCTCGCTGTTGGTCATGTGCCCAATAGACTGTTGGTCAGTCATTCAATAGCATGGGACGCATGGAGTCAAGAGCAGGAACTCCCCGGGTGCGGAAGCGACCGGAGGAGCGGCGCGAAGAGATCCTCTCCGCGGCTGCCGAGATCGCCATCGACGAGGGCCTGGAACGCATCACCCTGCGTGCCGTCGCGACGCGTCTCGGCGTGCGGCCCGGCCTCATCTCGCACTACTTCCCCGCCGCCGAGGATCTCGTCGACGAGGCCTTCGCCCGCGCCGCCGAGATCGAGCGCGAACGCTTCTTCCCCACCGAGGGCACTCCGCTGGCCCGCCTCTCGCACTTCATCACCCACATCCAGACCGGCACCTCCACGCCGCTGGCCCGCCTCTGGCTCAACGCCCGCCACCTCTCCCGCTTCACGCCCACGCTCGAGGCGACCCTGCGGGAGCAGGACGCCCTCGACCGCGCCCGCCTCCGTGAGATCATCGCCGCCGGCATCGCCACCGGCGACTTCGCCGACGTCGACCCCGAGGCCGCCAGCATCCGCATCCTCATCGCCGTCGACGGGAGCGGCTCCTACGTCAACAGCACCGCCGACCTCAGCACCCCCGTGCAGGCCAACTTCGTCGCCGATGTGACCGAGTGGACACTGGGGCTGGCACCGGGGACGGTCGCGGGCGGGGTGGGGTCTTCGAGACCGCTCTGACCAGAAGAACCGGGGGCCTCACGCCGGACTGGGCGCCCGCAATCCTGCCAGCAGCAAGCGCACCATCCGCTCGGCACGCGGTGACATGCCGGCGCCGTTCGGCCCGCCGGGCCCTCCGGCCTCCCCGCCGTGGCAGAGGTTCGCCACCGCGCCGAGGAACTCAACCGCATCGACCGTCTGCACCACGTCACCCGATTCGACTGCGGCGGCGAGGAGCCGCTCGAGCGTCGGGGCGAGGTGGGTGGCGAAGTAGTCGGCGAGCGGTTCGTAGGCCGGGTCGCCGGAGTGGAGGGCGGCGGCCAGCCCGCGCTTGGCGGCGACGAACTGCGTGTAGCGCATGATCCAGCGATCCAGGGCCTCGCCGGGAGCGTAGGCGGCCTCGATCGCGGGGGCGGCGTCCACGCACGCATCGATCTCGTGCCGGAAGACGGCGGAGATCAGATCGGAGCGCAACGGGAAGTGGCGGTAGAGCGTCCCCACGCCCACGCCGGCCTTCGCCGCGATCGTGCGGACGGGCGCATCCACCCCCGACTCGGCGAACACGGCCTTCGCCGCCTCCACCAGGGACGCGACGTTCTGGCGCGCGTCGGACCGCTGCGGGCGGACGGCCGAGTCGGTCATGGCGGGCTCCCTCTGGCGGACGGGACGCAGCCCGTGTACAGTCGTCACGTAAGCGGAACATTGTTCCGGTTAGAGCGGGAGCTCAACCGGAGCGCCGTTCCGATTCTCCGATCCTACGACACCCCGGCCTCGCCCGGTGCCGCGATCTCGAACCGTCAGGAGCAGGACAGCATGCAGTATCGAACCCTCGGCCGCACCGGCATCCAGGTCACCCCGTACGCGCTCGGCGCGATGATGCTCGGCTCGCTGGGCAACCCCGACCGCGCGGAGGGGGTCCGCATCATCCACCGCGCGCTCGACGCCGGCATCAACTTCGTCGACACGGCCGACCGCTACGGCGACTCGGAGGAGGTGGTCGGCGAGGCACTCAAAGGCCGCCGCGACGACGTCGTGCTCGCCACCAAGTTCTGGGGCCCGGTCGACGACGACGTCAACCACCGCGGTGCCTCCCGCCGGTGGATCGTGCAGGCCGTCGAGCGCTCGCTGCGCCGCCTGCAGACCGACCACATCGACCTCTACCAGCTGCACCGCCCCGATCCGGCGACGGACATCGACGAGACGCTCTCCGCGCTCACCGACCTCGTGCGTCAGGGCAAGGTGCGCGCGATCGGCAGCTCGTCGATGCGCGGCTCCGAGATCGTCGAGGCGCAGTGGATGTCGGAGCGGCGCGGCTTCGAGCGCTTCCGCACCGAGCAGCCGAACTACTCCCTCCTCGACCGCGAGATCGAGCGCGAGATCCTCCCCGTCGCGCAGCGGTACGGGATGGGCACCCTCGTCTACAGCCCGCTCGCCGGCGGCACCCTCACCGGCCGCTACCGCGCGGGCCAGGAGAACGACAATTTCCGCTCCGCCCGCACCGGCATGCGCCACTTCCGCGACGAGCGCCGTCTCGCGGCGGTGGAGGAGCTCGTCGCGCTCTCCGAAGACGCCGGCGTGAAACTGACCCACCTCGCGATGGCCTTCGTCATCGCCCACCCGGGTGTCACCTCCGCCATCGCCGGCCCCCGCACGATGGAGCAGCTCGAGGACACGCTGGCAGGCGTCGATGTCGCCCTCTCGGACGAGATCCTCGACCGGATCGACGCGATCGTCCCGCCCGGCGAGAGCATCGGCGCGATGGACATGGTCTACCGCGGGCCGGAGGTCGGCGACGCGACCCTGCGTCGGCGACCGGCTGCGGAGCGGTCGGCGCAGTAGCGGGCGATGCGGAAGCCGGCGGCGGCGTCGACGCCGACCGAGTAGTCCACTATGCGACCACTCTGATACCATCTGTCGGTGCCGCCCACCCGCGCCGCAGCCGCGCGCTACATCCTCCGCTCGCGCCTCCTCCGCGGCGCGTTCATCAGCCTTGTCATCTCGGGCATCGGCATCTCGGTCACCGCGCCGCAGATGACACTGTTCCTGGTGCGGGAGCTGCACCTCACGGATGCCCTGGCCGGCCTGTACTACCTGACCAACCTCGCCGCGCCGATCGCCGGCTACGTGGTGGGCTCGCTGTCCGATCGGGCGGGGTCGCGGCTGCTGGTGTTCCGGCTGTCGGCTCTCGCCGGCTTCGCGGGCTGGGTGCTGATGGCGTTCGCCACCCAGACGTGGATGCCGTTCGCCATCAACATCCTGCTGCTCAGCGTGGCGGGCGCGGGTGCGGCGCAGCTCCAGGCGGCCGTACGCGACGAGCTGGACCGGCACCCCACCCCGGTCGACAACCAGGTCGTCGCGCTGACGCGCATGGCGATGGCGTTCGGGTGGATCATCGGGCCGGTGATCGGCGCGACGCTCGGCGCCGTGCTCGGACTGCGGCCGCTGCTGCTCGCGACCGGCGTCAGCCTCCTCCTGTCGATCGTCCCGCTGATCGGTGCGGGCCGGGCGGCGCCGGTCCCGGGCGCAGCCCTGGTGGCGGCGGCCGAGCCGGAGCCCGATGCCGGTCTACCGCCCGCCCCGGCGCTCACGCGCACCGCGCCCATCCCGACCGGCGCGCCACGGACCCACTCGATGGTCCCGCTGCTGCTCTTCACCGGCATCTACGTGCTCATCATGTGCGGCGAGACCGTGAAGCTCGCCTACCTCCCTCTCTACATGGACGGCGACCTGCATGTCAGTGCGGCCGTGCGCGGTGCGATCATCGGCTTCCAGCCGCTCGTCGAGGTCGCGCTCATGCCGCTCGCGGCGCTGATCGCCGACCGGGTGGGCATCGCCCGCGTGCTCCTCGCTGGTGCGGTGATGGCCGTCGGCGCGCACGCCTGCTACGCGTCCGCCGACGCGATCGAGCCCCACCTGCTGCCCCTCATCGCCGGACAGATGCTGATGGCCGGCGTGATCGCGACGTTCGGCGTGCTCGGCGTCACGGTCGCGCAGCGGTTCCAGCCCGCGCGGGTCGGGATGGCCTCCAGCGTCTTCCTCAGCTCGTACGCGATCAACGCGGCCGTCGGAGGATTCGTCGGCAGCATCGGGACGGCCTGGCTGGGCCTGCCGCACCTGTTCTGGATCCCGGGGGCGATCGCCGCGGCCGGCGGCATCGCTCTGGTGACGCTGAACGCGTTCGTGCCGCTCGACCGGCTGGGCGAGAAGGCGCGCCGGCCGGCCGCGCCCGCGCGGACCCTCAGAAGATCAGCAGCCCCGCGAGGAAGCTGATCCCCAGCGTCCCCACGCCCACCGTGAGAGACCGCGTCATCGTCCGCAGCACACCGGTGCGCCCGCTGCGCGCGCTGACGACGGACGTCAGCACCAGCGATGCGATCACCGCGACCAGCACCGCCCACGCCTCCAGCTTGCCCGGCACGAGGACGGTGATCAGCAGCGGGACGAGCGCCCCCAGCACGAACGCGGCGCTCGCGCTCACCCCGGCCCAGACCGGCGCCGCGCGCGCCATGACCTCCCGGATCCCGTGCTCCGCCTCGAGCTGCGCGCCCAGAGCGTCCGCCGCCGTCAGCTCCTCGGCCACCTGCCGCGCCACCGCGGCGCTCACTCCCTTGCGCTCGTAGTACCCGGCCAGCTCGACGACCTCCTCCTCCGGGCTCAGCTCCAGCTGCGCAGCCTCCTCCCGCGCCACCCGCAGCTGCGCCTCCCGCTCCGCAGCCTCCTCCGACCACTTCGCCCCGCCCAGGCTGAGTCCGCCCGCGATGGTCGCGACCACCGCAGCGGTCAGCAGGGTCGCATCGCTCGCTCCGGCACCCGCGAAACCCTCCAGCACACCCGCGGTCGCGATGATCCCGTCGTTCGCGTCGACCGTCCACGAGCGCAGGGAGGCCGCGTCGGTGACCGCGGAGCGGAGGCGGGCGAGGACGGTGGGCATGGGGCATTGTGGCATGGGCACGGAGGCCTGCCACCTGGACGCTCGGCTAGCGTGATCCTCATGCCCATGTTCCCGATCACGACGGAGCGGTTCGCGCTGAGCCCGCTGGCGCAGCAGGATCGCGATGCCTTCGTCGACTACCGCCGGGTGCCGGATGTGGCCCGGTGGCAGTCGTGGACGCCGACCTATTCGACCGACGACGCCGACGAACTGCTCGCCTCCCAGCCCGATGCGATCGTCCCGCAGTCGGGTCTCTGGCTCCAGGTGGCGGTCCGCGACCGCTCGACGGGTGCGCTCGTCGGCGACGTCGCGGTGCACGCCCTGCCCGACCAGCCGGACTCGTACGAGCTGGGAGTCACCATCGCTCCCGCGATGCAGGGGACGGGAGCAGCCGCAGAAGCGCTCCGCGGCCTCATCGCAGCCCTCTTCGGCGCGCTCGGCGCGCACCGCGTGTGCGCGACGACCGACGCACGCAACACGGCGGCCGCCCGCCTGTTCACCCGGCTCGGATTCCGCCACGAGGGACGCGCGGTGGAGGCCGACTGGTTCAAGGATGAGTGGACGAGCGTCGACAGCTGGGCGCTGCTCCGCGCGGAGTGCGACCGGCAGGCGCGGGGAGCGGCAACGCCGGCCGCGTAGCCGCCGGGCGATCGATCAGGGGATCGAGCGTGCCCGGATGCGCTCGCGAGTGCGGAGCGCATCCGGGCCGACTCCGATCAGGCCGTCCGACGGCGGCGGTTGCGGGCTCCGAGCAGGGCGCCGGCGAGGACGAGGGCGACCGCGAAGCCTCCCGCGACCATCGCGCCGGCCGCACTCGATCCCGTGGACGCCAGACCCGTCTCCGCCTCCAGGATCACACCGGTGACGGCGGTGCGGAGCTTCCCGTCCGCCGAGAGGCCGTTGATCTGGAGGGTGTGCGCCCCGGCGGGGGTGCTCGCCGGGATCTGGTACGAGGCCGCGAAGTCCCCCGTGCCGTCGACGACCGGCTGGCCGAGGAGGACCGGCGCGCTGAAGAGCCACACATCGGCGGTCGAGCCGGGCTTGAAGCCGGTGCCGGAGACGTGGACGGTGCCGCCGTGGGTGATCACGATGCGGCCCTGGGCGTCGAGCTGCACGGCACCCTTGTCGTCCGCGCTGATTCGGATGGTGTAGCCGTCGCCCTGGAAGGTCAGGACGCCGTCGGCGCGTGTGACGGTCACGGTGACCTCCTTCCCGTCGATGTACATCCGGGTCTCGCCCGGGTTCAGCTCGGGGAGGGCCGTTCCCGTGCTCCCGGGGACCGCCACCGGGGAGACCTCGGCGCGCACCGATCGGACAGCGGTGGACGGCCCGGGCCCGGCCGCGTTCACCGCCCGCATCGTGAAGGCGTAGTCCACGCCGTTGTCGAGACCGCCGATCACCAGCGGGCTCACGCTCGCATCGAACGGCACCCACGTCGTGCCGCCGTCCAGCGAGTACTCGTAGCCGGTCACCGGGGCGCCGCCGTCGTCCGACGGAGGAGTGAACGCGACGGTGAGGGTGTGGTTGCCCGGCGTGATCGAGGTGATGGCGAGCCCGGTGGCCGTGGTCCGCGGCGTCGTGGACGCCGGGTCGCCGGGAGCTCCGACGCCGGCCGCGTTGATCGCGCTCACGCGGAACGCCGTCTCCGTGCCGTTCACCACGTCGTCGGCGATGTAACCGGTCGCGGTCGAGCCCGTGTCGGCGACCTGGACCGTCCAGGTCTTTCCGCCGTCCGTGGACTTCTCGATGCGGTATCCGCTGATCGGCGCCCCGCCGTCGGCGGCGGGCGCGGTCCACGCCAGGACGACCTGGTGGTCGCCGGGCGCCGCGGTCAGGCCGGTGGGGAGACCGGGTACGGTCCGCGGCGTGGTGGAGACGACCGCACCCGGCGCACCCGCGCCTGCCACGTTGACCGCGCTCACGCGGAACTGCGTCGCGGTGCCGTTGACGAGCGAGCCGACCGTGAAGGTGGTGGCGGTGCTGCCGGTGTCGGCGACGACACCGGTCCACGTCGTGCCGTCCGACGACATCTCGATGCCGTAGCCGGTGACCGGTGCACCGCCGTCGTCCGACGGGGCGGTCCAGGAGAGCACCGCCTGCCCGTCGCCGGGCTGGACGGCGAGGCCGGTCGGCGCCCCCGGGACGGTCCGCGGCGTCGCGACGGCGACATCGCTCGCCACGCTGGCGCCGCCGACATTGATCGCGGTGACCCGGAACGAGGAGCGCGTGCCGTTCGTGAGCCCGGTGGCCGTATAGGTCGTCGCGGTCGATGCGGTGTCGGCGACGAGGGTCGTCCATCCGCCGGTCGCAAGCATCTCGATACGGTACCCCGTGACCGGTGCGCCGCCGTCGTCGGCCGGAGCCTGCCACGACAGGGCCACCTGAGTGTCGCCCGGCTGGGCGGCGAGGCCGGTCGGCGCCCCGGGCGCGGTGCGTGGGGTCGCGGACGACGGCGAGCTCGCCGCTCCGGCACCGGCGCCGGTGATCGCGCTGACCCGGAAGCGGGTGTCCACGCCGTTGGCCAGGCCGGTCACCGTATAGGCGGTGTCCGTCGACCCGGTGTCCGCGCTCGTCCAGGTGAGGCCGCCGTCGAGCGACCACTCGATCCGGTAGCCGGTGAGGGCGGTCCCGCCCGTCCAGTCAGGTGCGGTCCAGGTGAGGACGGCGGATGCGGCGCCCGGCTCCGCTTGCAGCCCGGTGGGCGCGTGAGCGACACCGGACACCGGGACGGTGATGTCGACGGCGAGCTGCTTCGCGTCGGACTTGCCGTCCGCGGTCACCGTCAGGGTGAACGCGTCGGCCGCGCTCACCATCGTCGAGTCGATCGCGGTCGCGTCCGGGACGAAGCGGTAAGCGCCGGTGGCCGAGTTCAGGTAGAGCGTGCCGAAGGCACCGGCGCGTGCGGTGTCGAAGCCCGCCACGGCGGAGTTCGCCACGCCGCCGGCGATGCCGTAGACGAGGCCGGTGCTGTCGGGGTCGGTGCCGGTGAGGGTTCCGTTCTGCACCGCGAAGGTCTCCGGCGCAGCTGCGGTGTTGGTGTAGGCGACGGCAGTCGGGGAGGCGAGCGTCGGCGGATCGTCGACCGGCTGGATCTGGACGCCGGGCTGCGTGTCGGTCGCGGTGGTCCCGGTGGTGTCCTTGACCGTCACCGTGAGGGTCTGCGGAGTCGTCGGCGGGTTCGTGGACGTGTTCTTGTAGAGCAAGCGGTGCGCGATCTCCTGAGCGGCGGCATCGGTCGCCTTCTTGCCGTAGACCCGCACGTTGTCGATGAACAGCGACGCGCCGGCGGCCTTGCCGCACGTGAAGTCGAACGTGCCCGCGACGAACACGAAACGGTAGTCGCCGTCCGCAGGGATGGAGGCGTTCACGGTCGCCCACGCGGTGTCGCCGGTGCCGACACCGGTCGCGTCGAGCACCGGCGTCGTGGCGCCGGTGTCGGAGTTCAGGATGTAGCCCAGGACGTCATAGGCGTCGTCACCGTGGAACGCGCGCCAGTCGAAGTAGATCTGGTCGCCCTTCGAGGCGGGGAACGGGTCGCTGTAGACCGCCGGCCCGTGCACGACGTCGCAGCCGGCCAGGGTCGTCATTCCCACCGACGACAGCGAGAGGCTCGCCTTCCCATCGGTGAACTGGGTGGTGTCGCGCTTCACCGCGAGCGTGCCGAGCCGGGACGGCACGTTGTTGTCCTGGTTCGTCGGCGGCCCCTGCGGTGCGGCGACGCTGCCGGACGGGTAGGTGCCCGTCTCGAGCGACGGATAGCCCGCGATCGGGGTGACGCCGAGGTCGACCTGCTGAGTGACGGGCGTCCAGCCGGTGATGCCGTCCTCGAAGCTCGAGTTGGAGAACGGGCTCGTGAAGTTCACCCGGAGGTGACCGTTCGTCCCATCGAGCTTCTCGTCGACCGAGCCGATGATGTCGGCGGTGGTGCCGTTGCCCCGATAGGCGATGCCGTCCACGATCGAGATCGCGCCGTCCACCGTGCTGGGCGACGCATCGCTCTGCAGCGAGAGGAGCGCCGACGCCGGGTCGCCGTTGATCTGGAAGTCGATGTATCCGCCGCCGTATGTGGAGGGGCTTCCCGAGTCGCTCGTGATCGTCACGTTCTGGCCGATCGGGACGGGTGCTCCCTGCTCGGTGTAGGAGATGGGCGTGCCGGAGCCGCCCACGACCGGGGCGGCTGCGGCGGCGAGCGGCCACGCGGACGCCATCAGCGCTGCCGCGCCGAGACCCGCGAGCAGGCGCCGGCCGATGCGGGCGTGTCTCGGGCGGGAGGACGAACGAGTGGGGATTCGGGCAGGTTCGGGTACGGAAATGTCTGGTGTCATCTCGATCTCAGCCGTGTCGGGTGCGGGCAGGAGGGGATGCGCGGGTCACGACGGCGCGCGAGATGCGCCGGACGTGACAGTGTGTGCGATTCCCTGCTCCGACGTTATCGATACCGGCGGTGCGGGGAGTATGCCCCAGTTGGAGTGGCCCCGGTTCGGGGGACCTGAGAGATCTCTCAGGCGGTGAACGACCGGGAGTACCGGCATCCGTCGCGGTCGATCCAGGCGCAGCCGCCGTCGATCACCGGTCCGACACGCAGGATCTCGGGTGCGGCCGGGTCTTCGCCGATGCGGAACGCCCCACCGCCCAGCGGGACGAGCGCGTGGTCCTCCGCGGGAGCCTCCACGCCTCTCGGAGCGATGAGGACGAGCCCGGATCGGCGCCGCACGATTCTCAGATGGGGGTACCAGGGGGTGTACGAGCGGTAGTGACCGGGCACCGCCGCGATGTCATGCCCGCTGGGGAGCGCAGGACCAGCCGCGGGGTCGGGTGCGCCCCCGGCCCCGTGCTCCGGCCGGAACTCCTCCGCACCCCAGGTCCACGCCGTGCCGTCGAACACCAGCGCGAAGCGTCGCAGCTCCGGCAGGGTCGTGAGACACCGGTCGCTCCACGTCCACCGCAGCGCTGCCGAACGGCCGTCGAGGACGACGTCGTGGCCGTCGCCGGCCGCCAGGACCTCGAGCCGCCTCCCGTCGGTGCCGTGGAACACCCCGAGGGCCGCGGCGGGGAGAGCGGGCGGCCGCACGCTCACGTGGGGGCCGGGACCGCGGCCGCTCGACGGACGCGCCCACCGCACTCCTGAGAGCCCCTGCTGCTCCGCTCCCGGGCCACCGCGCTCGAACACCGCGTCGACCGAGCGCGCGAGGGCCTCCGCGACCGGGCTGTCCCCGTCGGCGTTGGTCAGGACGACGACGGCCCTGCCCGCGGCGGGGTCGGCGAGCAGGAACGACGCGAAGCCCACCATCCCTCCGCCGTGGCTGAGCACGGGACCGCGGGGCGTCTGCTCGACATTGATCCCGAGACCGTAGCGGCTCCACTCCGGAGCAGCCGTTCCAGGGAGGACGAGCACCTCCTCGCCCTCCGGAGCGAGCGTGCCGGTCATGGCGGCGAACGACGACCGATCGAGGACGACGCCCGCGTCGCCCTCGCCCTCGCGGAGGAGGACGCGGGCCAGCGCCGCGAGATCCGCGACCGTGGCGGCGATGCTGCCGTCGCTTCCCGCGGTCTCGATCAGGGGTGCGGCCACCAGCGGATCGCCCGGACGCCACGGCAGGTCCTCGGCGAGCGGCTGGTGACCGGAGGCGAGCCGGCCGGCATCGGCGGAGGTGATGACCGGAGCAGCGTCGACCATCCCCGCCGGCCGGAAGACCTGCTCCCGCACCAGCTCGGGCAACGGGCGGCCGGCCGCGGAGGACGCCGCCAGGCCGAGGAGGAGATAGCCGACGTTCGAATAGTGGAAGCGCGAACCGGGAGCGCCCGGCGGCACCGGGGACGCCTCCGCGTATGCCGCGATCTGTGCGCGCTCGTCGGGCAGCGCGTCGACGCTGCCCACCAGGCCGGCCGTATGAGTGAGCAGGGTGCGCAGCGTGATCGCCGGGTCGCGCAGCGGCGCAGGCACCCAGGGCAGCGCCTCCCCGATCGGCTGCTCGAGCCGGAGTCCTCCCGCGGCGATGGTCTGGAGCACGACCATGGCGGTCGCGATCTTGCTGATCGACCCGATCTCGAGCAGATGGTCGGTCCGCAGCGGGACGCCGCGCGCGAGGTCGGCGTAGCCGGTGACATGCTGCCACACGACGCGCTTGCGGTCCGTGACGGCGATGACCACCCCGGGAACCGCCCACTCGCGTGCGATGCGCTCGACGACGGCGCCGGCTGCCGCAGCTGCGGGAGCCGGCCGGCCTCCGCGCCGCCCGGTCACTCGCCGGCCCCGAGCAGTTGCTCGCGCCGCAGCAGGTCGTCGAACGTCTCGCGGCGGACCGCCAGCCGCGATCGCCCGTCGTCGCAGAATACGACCGGCGGTCGCAGCGCGGCGTTGTAGTTGTTGGACATCGTGTAGCAGTACGCCCCCGTGACCGGGACGGTGAGGAGGTCGCCGACCCGGGGGCTCACCACGCGGACGTCGTTGGCGAGATAGTCGCCCGACTCGCAGTGCCGTCCGACGACGTCCACCGTCTCGGCGGGTCCGGAGCGGTCGATGACGGAGGGGGTGAACGCCTGGCCGTAGAGCGAGACCTCGAGGTTGTCGCCCATGCCGCCGTCGACGGCGGCGTGCACCCGTCCACCGTGCTTGACCGTGACGATGCGATACGCCGTCACCCCGCTGCGGGCCACCATCGACCGCCCGGGCTCGACGAGCAGTTCGACGTCCCGACCCAGGTGCCGGTGCACCGCTGCCACCACACGGTCGGCGTACTCCTCCACCGACGGCGCGACGTCGTCCGACACGTAACGCACGCCGAGCCCGCCGCCGAGGTCGTACACGCCGAACCGTTCGAACGCGGCCAGTGCCTGCACCTCGGCCTCGAACTGGTCGAGGTCGAGCAGCTGGGAGCCCACGTGGGCGTGCAGGCCGCGCAGATCGAGCATCGGCTCGCGACGGATCGCGGCGATCGTGTCGGCGACCTGCTCCGGCGGGACTCCGAATTTGGAGGTGTCGTGCCCGGTCATCATCGCCGCATGGGTGTGCGCCTCCAGCGACGGGCTGACCCGCAGCAGGACCGGCACCGGCTCGGTGGCGATGCGCGCGATGCGTTCCACGTCGTCCAGGTTGTCGATCACGATGTAGCGCACGCGGGCGTCCACGGCCGTGCGGATGTCGTCGTCGGTCTTGGCGTTGCCGTGGAAGACCGCGAGAGCCGGGTCGGCGCCGGCGGCGAGCGCGAGCCGCAGCTCCCCGGCGGCCGCGGTGTCGGTGCCGCAGCCTTCTTCGGCGACGACCCCGATGACCGAGGCGGAGGGGAAGCTCTTCGAGGCGAACAGCACCAGGGATGCGGGGTGCCGGTCGCGGAACGCCTGCACGTACGCTCGGGCACGCCGCCGCAATGCGCCTTCGTCGATGAGGTAGGCGGGTGTGCCGTACCGGTCCGCGAGATCCGCGACGGCGCACCCGCCGATGAGGAGCCGCCCGTCGTCGTCGAGTCGGGTGCCCTCCGGGTACAGGGTCAGGTCGATGTCGGCCGGGGTGAGGGTGTCGTTCATGGTCTCCTCCGCAGGGTCAGGCGAGGCGGGCGCGCTGGGCGAGTCGTGCGCGTTCGTGGCGTTCGTAGCGTTCGGTCCAGGCGGCCACGCCGGACGGCTCCGGGCGCACGGCGACGAAGGCGTCACGGCGCACGGCGGATTCGTCCGGCCAGCCGAGCGCGGAGCGCCCGGCCAGCAGGGCGGCCCCGAGTGCGGAGTGGTCCTGCTCTCCGGGGTCGTGGAGCACCGTGCGGCCGCTCGCGTCGGCGAGCGCCTGGCGAAACGCGCGGGAGGAGCCGCCCCGTCCGCTGACGACGACGGGCCCGGCGCCGGCGCCCTCCGTCTCGGCGAGGGCCGCCAGACAGCGCCGGGACTCGGCGACGATCCCGGCGATCAGGCCGCGGGCGATATCGGCGCCGGTGGTCCGCAGGGTGAGGCCCTCCACGGCGCCGAACAGCGTGGGATCCCAGAGGGCGCCCTGCTCTCCGGGCGACAGGTACGGGAGCACCAGGGGCGCGTCGAGCAGGGAACCCTCGTCGGCGAGGGCCATGACGGCGGGTGCGCCGCCGCTGACCCCGAGCAGCCCCGCTAGCCAGGACAACGCGGAGCCCGTGGCCATCAGATCCATCTCGAGACCGTAGCCGTCGTCGGCCATCGGCGTGACGAGATACCGTCCCTGGGGGTCGGGATCGGGGGAGGCCGACCAGCCGAGGATCACCGTGCTCGTCCCGGCGATGTAGGCGACGGTCCCCGGCGAGCGCACGCCGAGCCCGTAGGCGCCGAGGACCGAGTCGGCGGCTCCCAGCACGACCGGGAGCCCGGGCCGGCAGCCCCAGAGCGCGGCGAGCTCGGGTCGCAGCGGCACCGCGCTGATCGCCGCGGCGACCTCCGGGAGCCGATCGGCGGCGACGCCGGCGGCAGCGAGCACGGCGGCGTTCCAGCCACCGCGGAGCGCCCAGCCGCCCGTACCCGCCGCAGTGCTGGGATCGGTGAGGAGGCGCCCGGTGAGTGACGAGAACAGGAAGTCCTTGGCCCCCGCGATCGTCGTGTCCTCGTGGACGCCCCCGCGCGCGAGTCGGGCGTGCATCGGCAGCAGGTACCGGCCGTCGAGACGCTGTCCCGTCGTCCGGTAGACGGCGGCCTCCCCCGCTGCCGCCGCGATGCGTCGACCTTCCGGATCGGCCCGGCCGTCCTCCCAGGTGATGGCGGGGGCGATCGGCCGGCCTGCCGGGTCGAGCTCGACCAGGGTGGGGAGCATCGCCGAGAGGGCGAGTGCCCCCCACCGGGTCGGGTCGGTCTGTGCCGCGAGGTCCGCCAGCACGCCGTCGCGGGCGCGGATCCAGTCGCCGGGATCCTGCTCGGCGGCGTCCGGCTCGGGGCGGCGGGTCGGGTAGGGCATGGCGGAGCGGGCGACCACTCCGCCATCGCGGGAGACGGCCAGCGCTTTGGCGCCGCTCGTGCCGAAGTCGAGTCCGATGGACAGCTCGCCCTGGTCCGTCACTCGTGTCCTTTCGCCGTCGTCTCCCGGTGCGCCCACTCTAGAACTCGCGCGCGACCACGCTCAGGGCGTCCTCCGCGGCGTTCAGCGTCGCGTCGATGTCCTCGTCCGAGTGCACCAGCGAGACGAACAGGTTCTCGAACTGGAGCGGGTGGAACAGCACGCCTCGCACCACCATCTCCTCGTACCAGCGGGTGAAGATGTCTTCGCGCGCGTGCGCCGCCGCGTCACGCCAGTTGCGGATGGGCCGATCGGCGAACCAGAGCTGGAAAACGGTCCCGATTCCCTCGACGTAGGCGTCAACGCCCTTCGCCGTGGCGATGGTCTCCAGCCCCCGGGCCAGGCGGTTGCCGAGGGCGCGCTGGCGCTCATAGAGGCCCGGCTCGGAGAGCACGTCCATCGTCGCCGAGACGGCGGCGCACTGGACGACGTTGGCGTTGTAGGTTCCGGAGTGCGAGTAGGTGCCGTCGGCGATGAGGCGCATCGCCTCGGTGGTCCCCCCGATCGCTGCGACCGGGAACCCGCCGCCGATGCCTTTGGCGAAGGTGACCAGGTCGGCGTTGACGCCGAACCACTCCTGGGCGCCGCCTCGGGCGAACCGGAATCCGGTGATGACCTCGTCGAAGATGAGCAATGCGCCGTGCTTCTTCGTCTGCTCGCGCAGGAGTTCGAGGTAGCCCGGCTCCGGGAGGATGCAGCCGGTGTTGAAGACGGCGGGCTCCGTGAGCACGGCGGCGACTTCGTGCCCGCGGGTCTCCATCAGGGCGATGAAGCTCTCCGGGTCGTTCCAGCTGAGCACGACGAGAGTGTCCTGCAGTTCGGCGGGCACGCCGCCGCCCATCGCGACCGGGCGGGGGTGGTCGATCGGGCCGGCGAGCGCGGGGTCGACGTGGTTGGACCAGTACACCGTGTCCTGCCAGCCGTGGTAGTGGCCCTCGAAACGGACGATGAGCCGCCGACCGGTGGTGGCGCGGGCCAGGCGCACCGCCGTCCCCACCGCCTCCGAGCCGGAGTTGGTGAAGCGCACCTGGTCGATCCCCGGAACGGCGGCGACGACCTTCTCCGCCGCTTCGATCTCGAGCTCGTACGGCAGGCCGAAGCACGTTCCGAGCTCGGCGATCGCGTCGGTCACCGCCTGGGTGACCTGCGGGTGGCGGTGGCCGAGGATCATCGGGCCGAGGCCGAGCAGGTAGTCGATGTACTCGTTGCCGTCGACATCGCGCAGGCGCGACCCCTGCCCCTCCGCCATGAAGAGCGGGTACGGCTTCCAGCCGTTGCGCGGGAGGCGGGCGGTGCTGCCCGCGCCTCCCGGGATGGTGACCTTGGCTCGCTCGAAGAGCGCCTTCGTCGCGGTGGTGCGCTCGGCGAACGCAGTGGTGAACGTCATCTCCGACCTTCCTCTGGAAGCTACTTGTTATACAGAGTATATAGACATGCCTCGGAGAATAGCCACCCGCCTCGGGGTCACTCCCCCGCGGAGACGAGCAGCTCGATCAAGGCACGCACGGGAGTCGCCGTCGGACCGGCCGGCCACGGCGCGGCGTCCCGTTCGAGCCACGCGGAGGAGCCGTTGTCGATGTGCACCCACGGCACGTCCCCGACGAATGCGCGCAGGTAGGTCGCGGCCAGCTGACCCGTGTCCGGCCCCTCGACCGACGTGTTGGCGATGTCCGCCACCCGGGATGTCAGCAGCTCGGCATACGACTCGTGGAGCGGAAGCGACCAACCGGGGTCGGCGGCCGCCCTCCCCGCAGCGAGCACCTCCTCCGCGAGGACCGCCGACGTCCCCCAGCACCCCCAGAAGGCCGTGCCGACCGCCCCCGAGTCGGTCAGGGTCCCGACATCGATCACGCGCGCGGGCCGTGCGGCGACGAGCCAGGCCAGAGCGTCGGCGAGCACCAGCCGCCCCTCGCAGTCGGTGTCGACCACCTCGGTCGTGCGCCCGTCCGGGTGCCGCACGACGTCTCCCGGGCGCTGCGCCCGGCCGCCCGGCATGTTCTCCGCCACCGGGAGCACAGCGTGCAGAGGGCCGGATCCGCCGAGCGCGGCCGCGGCGATGACCGCGGCGGCGACCGCGGCGGCGGCGGCCATGTCGGTCTTCATCCACGAGATCTCGCCGAGATCGCGCTTCAGGTTGAGACCGCCGGAATCGAACGTGATCCCCTTGCCAGCGAGAGCGGTGACGAGGCCGGAGCCGTTCACGCGCAGTTCGATCACGAGGGGCGGATTCACGCTCCCGCTCCCCACTCCCAGGGTCCCGCCGAACCCGCGCTCGGCGAGCGTCGCCTCGTCCCACACGGCGATCGAGACCGCGTCCCCCGCGCAGTCGGCCGCGAAGGACGCGACGGCGTCGGCGAACGCCCGGGGTCCCAGGAGGTTGGGCGGCGTCTCCACCACCGTGCGCACCCAGGCGACGGCGTCGGCCGCGATCCGTGCCCGGTGGAGGATGCGTGCGGCGTCGGCGATGCCCGTGGTCGCGATCACGCACTCCGCCTCGGCACGCGCGACGAGGGGCGCGCCCTCCCGCCGATAGCGCCAGGCTCCCGCTGCGTGCCCCTCAGCGACCAGCCGGAGGCCGGCGGCGTCCGCCACCTCGAGGCCGAGCAGCGAGACGATCGCGCCGTCGGCCGCGCGGGACGCGGCGAGCGCCGCCCCGAACAGGGCGTCGCCGGACAGAACCCGCCCGGGCGGGAGCTCGCCGATGTCGACGACCACGACCCGGCGCACGGCGTCCGCCGACGGCACGGCGACCACGCCCGTCGTGAAGATCGAATGCTCCCGCGGAAGCGCCGCCCCGGCGAGCGCGACCACGTCGACGCCGAGCAGGCGCGCGGCGGCCGCCGCACCCGCCCCTCCCGCGAGCCCCCCTTCCGCGCGGCGCACCGCGACCGCGAGGGCAGCCTCCGGCCGGGCGGCGAGCGTCGCGGCGATGCCATCGACGTCGATCGCCGCGATCGTCGTCGCCATCACTTGACCCGGTGGACGCCGAGGAGCGTCTGCGTCGACAGGTTGTTGACGGAGCCGACCAGCGGCGAGAGCAGGAAGCCCGTCCACTTCGGGGAGTGCGCCTCGACGACGTTCTGATTGACGAGCGCGATGTAGGGCCGGTCGTCGAACGCGATCTTCTGCATCTGGTCGATGATCGCCTGCCGGGCCTCCCGGTCGGGGGCGACCGCCTGCTGGGCGTAGAGGGCGTCGTAGGCGGGGTTGCAGTAGCCGCTGTCGTTGTTGTTCCCCCACTGCGCGCACGTCAGCACGCTCAGCTGGAAGTCGGGGTCGACCGGCGGGATCCAGTCCCACATCGCGAGGTCGAACTCGTCGTAGGTGTTGCCGGGACCGTTGATCGCGGTGGTGGCCGCGTCGGTGTCCATCTTGCGCATGGTCAGCTTCACCCCGGCCTGCTGGAGGTCGTTCTGGATGATCTGGAACATGCGGTCCCCCGCCCCGTTGATCTCGGTCGGGAAGATGACGTCGTAGGCCATCGGGTGGCCGTCGGCGACGCGGATCCCGTCCGATCCCTTGGTGTAGCCGAGCGAGTCGAGGATGGCGTTGGCCTTGGTGAGGTCGAACGGAAGCCCCTGGATGGAGTCGTCGTGCCAGCCGCTGGCCGGCGAGACGATCGTCGACCCCGGTGTGGCCAGGCCGAGCCAGGCGGTCTTGACCATCGACTCCCGGTCCATCGCGTACTCGAACGCCTCCCGCACCTTCGGGTCGAGCAGCTCGGGGTGGTTCTTCTTCTTCGGGTTCGTGTTGATGATGAAGTCGTAGAACCCGACCGACGGCGCCGTGTCGACGACCATGCCGGCCTTCTTCAGCGACGCGACCGCCGTCGCCGGCGTGGACTCCCCGATCATGTCGACCTGCCCCGTCTTGAGGGCGGTGACCATGGCGTCGTCGTTGGCGAAGAACTGCAGGCCGAAGCCGGTGATCGTAGGCTTCGTCTTCCCCCACCACTTCGGGTTGGCCTGGAAGAGCGCGAGCTGGTCCTTCTTGTACTGCGTGAGCTCGAACGGGCCGCCCGAGACCATCGGTGCACCGTTCTGGAAGGAGGTGATCTCCTTGCCGTCGCCGGCGGCGAGCTTCTTCCAGACGTGCTCGGGGAGGATCGGCAGCTGCTGGAGCTGCGCGAGCACGTTCCCGACCGGCTGATCGTAGGTGACCGCGAGGGTGTGGTCGTCGGTGGCGACGGCGGACGTCATGTGGTTGACGAAGCCGGCGAGCTGGCCGGTCGGACCGTCCTTGTGCGCGATGATCATCGACATCGTGAAGGCGGCGTCCTCGGCGGTCAACGGCTTGCCGTCCGACCAGGACGCGCCGGTGACGGTGTCGAAGGTCCAGGTCTTGCCGTCCGCGGAGGTCGACCACGAGGTCGCGAACGACGGGACGAGGGAGAGGTCCTTCGTGTCGTACTCGGTGAGGTGCGGATAGACGTACTCGTAGACGACGCTGCTGTAGTCCGAGCTCGACACGAACGGGTTCAGCGAGTCGATCGTGGCGCTGGCGCCGATGCGCAGGACCGTGTCGCTGGATCCGGACGGGGAGCAGGCCGTCATCAGCCCCGCGGTCGCCGCCAGAGCGGCGGCCGCGGCCAGGGCGCGTATTACCTTCATGTAAACCTTCCCTCGTGAGATCGCTTTTTCGATTCCGGTGCTCGGTTTCACACTCTTATTGCGCTTAGTATGATGACCACCACCGCGAGAGGTCAAGCTCGGAAGGAGACCGGATGCGAGGGTACGTCTGGAAACGCTCGCTCTTCGCCGTCGTGACGATCTTCGTCGCGTTGACGATCAATTTCGTCCTGTTCCGCGTGTTGCCGGGCGACGCCGTCACCCGGATCTCGCGCGTCCCCAACGCGTCCCCGGCGCTCAAGCACGCACTCGAAGTGGAGTTCGGGCTGGACCAGCCGATCTGGCGGCAGTACCTCCTCTACCTGCAGCAGCTGTTCCAGGGCAACCTCGGCGTCTCGTTCGCCAACCGTCAGCCGGTGGCGGAGAACCTCTGGCAGGCGTTCGCGAACACACTTCCGATGGTCACCGCGGGCACCGTCATCGCGATCGTCCTCGGCATCGGCGTCGGCGTGTTCTCGGCGGTGCGGCGGGGCACGATCGGCGATCATCTCTCCACCAACCTCGCGGTGGTCTTCTACGCGTTCCCCACCCAGTTCCTCGGCATGATGATCCTCATCCTGTTCGCGGGCGTGCTGCCCTCCGTCGGGATGAACGACCCGTTCGCGATCGCGTTGTCACCGGGCGAGCAGTTCGTCGACACCCTGCGGCACATGATCCTGCCGGTGCTGACGCTGGTGCTCACCCTCTACGCGGAGAACGCGCTCATCGTCCGTTCCGCGATGCTCGAGACGCTCGGCGCGGACTACGTCCTGACGGCCCGGGCGAAGGGCCTGCCGCGACGGCGCATCATCTCGTCCTACGCACTCCGTAACGCCGCGCTGCCGACCATCACCCAGATCGCGCTCTCGCTCGGCGCGATCGTGAGCGGCTCCATCCTGGTCGAGGTCATCTTCTCGTGGCCCGGCATCGGCCGCGCCCTCTACAACGCCGTCCTGCAACGCGACTACCCGATGCTGCAGGGCGGCTTCCTCTTCATCACGGTGACGGTGGTGCTCCTGAACTACCTCGCCGACCTCGTGTATTTCCGCCTCGACCCCCGGGTGTCACGATGACGCGGAGGCAGCGATGACCAAGGAGACGACGATGGGAACTCCGACCGGCACCACTCCGCGCACGATCCGGACGCGTTCGCGCGGAGGCGTCTGGGCCGAAATGGCGCGCTCCCTGACCACCGCCCCCGCGATCGTCGGCATCGCGATCATCGCGCTCTTCGTCGTGCTCGCGGTCGGGGCGGACCTCCTCGCGCCGTACAGCACCACCGAGCCGAGCTGCGCGGTGTTCGCGCCTCCCTCGTTCGAGCACTGGCTCGGCTGCGACGACGGCGGGGTCGACGTCCTGAGCCTGGTGCTCCTGGGTGGCCGCATCTCGATGATCGTCGGGTTCACGGCCGCCGTCATCGCGATCGTGATCGGCGCGCTGTTCGGCATCCTGTCCGGATACTTCGGCGGCATCACCGACGTGATCCTGATGCGCATCACCGACTACTTCATCGTCATCCCGCAGATCGTCCTGATGATCGTCGTCGCCACCGTCTGGGGGCCGAGCCTCTGGCACGTGGTGCTGGTGATCGGCTTCCTGATGTGGACGAGCACCGCGCGCATCGTGCGGGCGCAGGTCAAGACGCTGCGGGAGCGGGTGTCGATCCGCCGGGCGGAGTCGATCGGGGCGAGCAGCCCCCGCGTGATCCTGCGGCACATCCTGCCGCAGCTCGGGCCGCTGCTCATCGCGAACGCCGTGCTCGCCGTGACGCTCGCGATCTTCAACGAGACGGCCCTCGCCTTCCTCGGGCTCTCCGACCCGACCGCGGTCACCTGGGGGACGATCATGGAGCACGCGTTCGAACGCGACGCGATCAGCACCGGCGCGTGGTGGGCGATCGTGCCGGCGGGGATCGCCGTCGCCCTGCTGATCATGGGCTGCTACCTCCTGGGCAGCGCCATCGAGGACGCCCTCAACCCGCGGCTGCGCTCCTCGTATCTGTCGGTCAGGACCTGGCGCTTGCGACCACTCGTCGGTCGCGGGAAGGACGCACTATGACGGGCGACGCGCTCGAGATCCGGGATCTCAACGTGTGGTTCGACCCGCGCGACGGCCGCGGCGGCGAGCCCATCCACACCCTCCGCGGCATCGACCTCTCCCTCGCCCCCGGCGAGCGGGTGGGCCTCGTAGGCGAGTCCGGCTGCGGGAAGACGACGACCATCCTCGCGGCGATGGGCCTGCTGCCCGCCTCGGCGACGGTCTCGGGCTCCGTGCTCGTGGGCGGCGAGGATGTGATCGCCCGCGGCGAGGCCGGGATGCGCGCCCACCGATGGACGGACATCGCGATGGTCTTCCAGGGCGCGATGAGCGCCTTCAACCCGGTGCGCACGGTCGGCTGGCAGATCCGCGAAGCGCTCGAGGTGCACAAGGTCGCCACGGGCAAGGCGGCGGTCGCACGCACGCGGGAACTGCTGCGCCAGGTCGGCCTGCCGGACGGCACCGATGCACGCTACCCGCACCAGCTGTCGGGCGGCATGAAGCAGCGCGCCGTGATCGCAATGGCCCTCTCCTGCGAGCCGCGGGTGCTGCTCGCCGACGAGCCCACGACCGCGCTCGATGTGGTGGTGCAGGATCAGATCCTCCAGCTCCTGGTCCGGCTCTCGCGCGACCTCAACCTCGCACTCGTGCTGGTGACCCACGACCTCGGCGTGGTCGCACAGGCCTGCACCCGGGCCGCCGTCATGCGGGCGGGCGAGATCGTCGAGGAGGGAGACGTCGACGACCTCTACCGTCGCCCGACGCACCCCTACACGCGCGAGCTCTTCGAGGCGACGCCCAACCTCTACGACGTAACGCAGACCGAGCGCACCTCCGACGGAGGTGACCTGCTGCGGGTGAGCGACCTCCGTGTCGTCTACGGGCAGAAGGCCCGCCGATCGCGACGTGGAGCCGCCCCCGGCGCGATCGACTTCGCCGCCCCGTCCCCGGCGCCGATCGAGACTCCGACCGAGAGCATCGCCACCGGGCGGCTGTCGTCGGACGAGACCGCCATCGCCGACGCCGACGAGAGCGCCACGACCGCGTCGTCCCCGGCCGTCGACGGGATCGACCTCGTCGTGCGCGAGGGCGAGCTCGTCGCCCTCGTCGGGCAGTCGGGCTGCGGCAAGACCACCACCCTGCAAGCCGTGGTGGGGATGCAGCCGGCGACATCCGGCTCCATCCGCATCGACGGCACGGAAGTGACCGGTCTGTCACCACGGCAGTGGCGGCCCCTGCGCCGAGACGTCCAGCTCATCTACCAGGACCCGTACGAGGCGCTCGACGCGCACCTCCGCATCCAGGACCTCGTCATGGAGCCTCTGCAGGTGCACCGCATCGGCTCCTCGAACGCGGAGCGCCGGGCGCTCATCGCAGAGGCCCTCTCCGACGTCGGCCTGGACCCGGAGGTGTACGCGACGCGCTTCCCGCACGAGCTGTCGGGCGGCCAGCGGCAGCGGGTGGCGATCGCCGCCAGCCTCGTGCTGCGGCCGCGCCTCCTGCTCGCCGACGAGCCGGTGTCGATGCTCGACGTGTCGGTGCGCACGGGCGTGCTCCAGCTGCTCGACCGGCTGCGACGCGAGCACCGGATGGGCATCCTGATGATCACCCACGACCTCTCCACGGCGGCCGCCTACGCGGACCGGATCGTGGTGATGCGCGCCGGGAGGATCGTCGAACAGGGCGACCCGTGGCAGATCGTGAACGATCCGCGAGAGCCGTACACGCGGAGGCTGCTCGAAAGCGTTCCGAGCCCGGACCCGCTGCGGCGCAATGCGTCGTGAGCGGCCGGGCCGATCAGTCGGCGCCGGCGGTCGCCGGCGCTCCGAGCGGGCGCACCGCCCAGCTCCCGTCGCGGTGCGGCTCGACCAGGCGCTGCCGAGACGTCCCCGAGACGTAGAACACGAAGTCGTGCGCAGGGTAGGTCTGGCGGAAGCTGTCGAACGCGACCCCGTCGGCCCCGAGGCTGACACCGCGGATGCGGACCACGTTGTCCTTGGCCGAGAGGCCCAGATGACCGCGCTCCCAGGAGGTGGGCTCGTCGACCTCGATCGCCTGCTCGACGAACTCGTCGGTGTAGCCGTACCGGTCGGCGAGCAGCTCGTAGAGCGAGCCGCCCGCGGCCAGATGGGCCTCGTCGAGCGACGGCACGAGAGACAGCGGGAGCACGGCGGTCTCGAGGACCTTGGGGGTGCTCCCCAGACGACGCAGGCGGGCGACCTCCCACACCGGAGCACCAGGCTCGATGCCGAGCGCGGTCGCGTGCTGGTCGCTCGGGATGCCGACGAGCATGCTCACCAGCTCGGTCTCGAGGTGCACGTCGTCCCCCGACGGTCCGCGCAGCGTCTGCAGCAGGGCACCCGGTCGCGAAGGCTCGCTGACGATGCGTCGCGGGGCGACGAAGGTGCCGACGCCCTGGTGCCGCACGATCTTGCCCCGGTGGGTGAGCTCGTCGAGAGCGCGCCGGACCGAGATCACGCTCACCCCCGCCAGCTCGGCGAGCTCCGCCGTGCTCGGCAGCTGGTCCCCGGGCTGGAGGTTCTGGTCCTGGATCAGGTCGATCACCAGATCGTAGACGTACTGGTATCGGAGCACGCGCTTCTGCCCCCCCGGGCGGGATCCGTCGTCGTTCGTCTGCGCCTTCGCTGGCACTGCTTCCTCCGGTTCTCAACCTGTCAAGTCACACATCATACAAGGAATGAAGACACATGGAACTGATCGTCGTCGCGGACCCGGAGACGCTCGCCGAGAGCATCGCGGACCGCATCGCCGCCACCATCGCGTCGGCTCCCGCCACGGTGCTCGGGGTCGCGACCGGATCGAGTCCGCTGGGGGTGTATCGTGCTCTCGCCCGTCGTGTCGCGGGCGGCCTCGACGTCGCGAACCTGCGGGCATTCGCTCTCGACGAGTACGTGGGCATATCGCCCGACGATCCCCGCAGCTACGCCGCGACGCTGCGCACGGCCTTCGCCCGCCCGCTCGGCCTCTCCCCCTCCGCACTGCACGTCCCGGATGGTACTCGCCCCGACCTCGACGAGGCCTGCGCCGACTACGAGCGTGCCATCGCCGATGCCGGCGGAGTCGACATCCAGCTCGCCGGCTTCGGCGCCAACGGGCACCTCGCCTTCAACGAGCCGGGCTCCCCAGCCGACTCCGTGACCCGCGTGGTCGACCTCGCAGCGCGGACCCGGAGCGACAATGCACGATTCTTCGATCACCCCGACGAGGTTCCGCACCAGGCGATCACGCAGGGCGTCGGAACGATCCTGCGGGCGCGCTCGATCATCGCCGTGGCCACCGGGTCCACGAAGGCGGAGGCCGTCGCCGCCGCGGTGGCCGGACCGATCGACGCGGCGTGCCCGGCCTCGTTCCTGCGTCTGCACGAGGACGCGGTGGTGTACGCCGACCCTGCCGCGGCAGCACTCCTGCCGTGACCGCGGCGCCACGGACCGCCCCGTTCAGTACTCGCGGCGCGGAGCCTCCGGGACGGCCGGCCGGGGCATGAAGGCGTACCAGCGCAGGCGAAGAGCATCCCACGCGCTCCGATCGCTCACCACGACCTCCCTCGGCACCAGCAGCGCTGCGATCGCGGTGGTCGCGGGCACCGCGAGCACCAGACCGATGCCGCTGCACAGGGTGCGGACCACCTCGGCTGCGAGGTCCTCCTGCGACAGGAGGCTGAGAGCGGGGCGATCGTAGAGGTAGAGGACGATCAGGACCACCATCGCTGCGCCCGCGTAGGCGAACGCGATCGTGTAGATCGTGGAGGCGATGTGGTCGCGGCCGATGCGCATCGCGCGGAGGTACAGCTGACGGCGGGTCAGCCCTGGCGACGCCGCACGCAGCTCCCAGACCGCCGACGCCTGTGTCACCGTGACATCGTTCAGGACCCCGAGCCCGGCGATGACGATGGCGCACGTCAGGAGGCCGCGGAAATCGATCTGGGTGACCCCGGCCAGCAGACCGCCCACATCTCCCGTCACGCCGGTCAGGTGCGTGGTCGTGACGGCGAGCTGCGCGATTCCCGCCGTGACCGCGATCCCGAACAGGGTGCCGAGGAGCGCGGCGCTCGTCCGTATCGAGAGGCCGTGCGCGAGGTACAGGACGACGAACATGATGGCGGACGCGCCCACCACGGCGACCGCCAGCCCGGGCCTGCCCGAGATGACGGCGGGCAGCACGAACTGGACCAGCACGAACGCGCTGAAGCCCAGGGCGATCAACGACATCAGCCCGCGCAGCAGCCCGACGACCACCACGATCACGACGAAGACGATCACCCACACCAGGAGGGAGTGGTCGCGCACGACGCCGTTGACGGTGACCCCCTGCACCGTCGAGGGATCCGCCGAGCCGGACCCGGCTGCGGACGAGGCCGAGGTGGGCGGGACGACCAGCTCCAGCTCATCCCCGACGTTCAGGCCCGCGCTCGCCCACGGCCACAGCAGCGGCAGCGAGACGGCTTTCCCCGCGTGCGCTCCGTCGAGCAGCCTCACCGTCGCCATCCGGCACACTCGGGTGTCGCCGGGTGCCGATCCCGTGGCACTCGCGTCCGACGAGAAGTATCCGGGGCAGTCCTTCGACAGGGCGGTGATCCGTCCCGTCGGGAAGGTCGTCCCCGGCGCCGCGAACTGGATGCTGGACCGCGCGTGCGCGACCGCCCCGCCATCAGGCCAGAGCAGAGCGAGCCCGGCGACCGTGGCCAGCCCGGCCGCGATGAGGATGGCGACCACGACGGTGCGCAGCGTGCGGCCTGCACGCGGCGTACCCGAGACACCAGGGGAACGGACATGGGCGTGCGACACGAGCGACCTCCGGAGACGGACGGGGACGTGCCAGAGTATCCGGCGGCGGCTGCCCGGCGCTCAAGGGACGATGGGAGCAGCGGAGAATCCTCGCAGGACGGCGGCGATCAGAACGACGGTGCGTCGGCGAAATCGAGACGCAGGGGTTCGACGGGCACATCCAGGTTCGCCCCGCCCCGGTACCGGGCGGCCGTGTGCCGTTCCGGCAGCCGGGCGTTGCCTGCGCCGAACAACCGTTCACGCAACGTGCCGGACCGCTCGCCCTCGCGCGGGAGGCGGCCCCGGCGACGGAGTTCGGGAACGACCAGCTCGGCGAAGTCGCGCGCCGTGTCGAACGAGTGGTACTGGCGGAGGTTGATGCCGTCCAGGCCGTCCTCGTCGAGCCAGCGCTCGATCTCGTCGGCCACCGTCGTGGGGTCGCCGACGACGAGGAAGCGATCGTCACGGCTTCCCTTGACGAAGTCGAGCGCCTCTCCGACCGTGCGGTCGAGCGGCAGGTACGGGACCTTCTCCGCGGGGAACTCGGCGCGAGCGAGCGCCTCGCGCACGGTGATATCCCGCGGGAACGCGGTGAGGTCGACGGGCAGACTGGAGTGCGCGAGGATGCCGTCGAGGCTCGAGTGCTGCTGATACAGCCGCCATTTGTCCTCGGCCTCCTCTTGCGTGCGGCCGACGATGACGCCCGCCATCGCGATGAAACGGAGGTCGTCGCGGGCGCGGCCGTGACGCTCGGCGGAGTCGCGCATCCCCTCGGCGTTGGCCCGGAACTGCTCGCTGGTCCGGCCTCCCGTGAACACCGCTTCGGCGTGCCGTCCGGCGAACTCGATACCGGCGGGTGACCCCGTCGCCTGGAACAGCACCGGAGTGCGCTGCACAGACGGGTGCACGATGTGCGGACCGGCGACGCGGTGGTGTTCGCCGATGTGGTCGATGTAGCGCACCTTCGACGGGTCCGTGAAGACGCGCGCCTCCCGGTCCGCGATCACCGCGTCATCGTCCCACGACCCCTCCCAGAGCTTGTAGAGGACGTCGAGGTATTCGTCGGCGCGCCGGTACCGCTCGTCGTGCGGGAGCTCCTCGTCGAGTCCGAAGTTGCGGGCGGCGTTCGGAAGGTAGGAGGTGACGACGTTCCAGCCGATGCGGCCCTTGGTCAGGTGGTCGAGCGTCGACATGCGCCGTGCGAAGGCGAACGGCGGCTCGTAGGTCGTCGAGAAGGTGACCCCGAAGCCGAGCCGCTCCGTCACCGCGGCCATCGCCGGGACGAGGAGCAGCGGGTCGATGTTGGGGCTCTGGAGCCCCTCCCGCAGCGCCGTCTCCGGTCCACCGCGGAAGACGTCGTAGGCTCCGATCACGTCGGCCAGGAAGATCCCGTCGAAACCGCCGTGCTCCAGGAGCTGCGCGAGCTCGAGCCAGTAGTCGAGGTCGGCGAACCGCTCGCGGTTGTTGCCCGGCAACGGCCAGAGGCCGTGGGTGATGTGGCTCACGCACGCCATCTCGAACAGGTTGACGAAGAGCTGCTTCGGTTCGGCCATGTCAGACGCCTTCCTGCACGAGAGCCGGCTCGGTGTCCGCCGCCGTGCCGGAGAAGGCTCCACGGTACCGCGCGGCAGGATGCCGGTCGTTCAGCAGCGGTTCGCCGAACAGTTTCTGGCGCAGCGGCCCCGGAGCGTACTCGCTCTGGGCGAGCCCGCGTTCGCGCAGCACCGGCAGGACCTTCTCGGCGAACTCCTCGAAGGATCCGGGGATGACCCAGTTGATGACGTTGATGCCGTCCACCCCGGCGTCCTGCCACTCGACGAGCACGTCGGCGATCTGCTCGGGGGTGCCGACGACGCGGGTCTGGCGGGAGATCACCAGGGCGACATCCCTGATGGTGGGTTCACGGTCGGTGACCGCCTTGCGGACCCACTCGCTGAACCCGCGCATGGTGTCCGTCCGGACCTCGCTGAGGGGGGTGTCGGGGTCGTACGCGCGCCCCTCCGCGTCGACCAGCGCACTGTGCGCGAGGTAGCCGTCGATGCTCACGTACTTCTCGTACTCGGCCGCCTTGTCGCGGGCCTCCTCCTCCGTGTCGCCGATCACGAAGCTGAGCCCTTGATAGAAGGTGATGTCGTCGGCGCGCCGGCCGGCCTCGACAGCGAGTCGACGCGTCTCCGCGATCTGCTCCCGCGCCAGGGCCGGCGACGGAGCGATGATGAACGTCGCCTCGGCGTTGCGGGCCGCGAAGGCGCGCCCGGAGCCCGACGAGCCGGCCTGGTAGAGGACGGGGGTGCGCTGCGGCGACGGCGACGGCAGGTGCGGTCCCTGCACGGCGTACCGCTCGCCGACATGGTCGATGGTGTGGATCTTGGAAGCGTCCGAGTAGATCCCGCGTTCGCGGTCCTTCACCAGGGCGCCGTCGTCCCAGGAACCTTCCCACAGCTTGTAGGTGACATCGACGTACTCCTCGGCCCAGGCGTATCGCTCGGCGTGGTCGACGAGACGGGGCAGGCCGAAGTTGCGGGCC
Organism: Leifsonia sp. ZF2019; assembly: GCF_019924635.1. NCBI lineage: Bacteria > Bacillati > Actinomycetota > Actinomycetes > Micrococcales > Microbacteriaceae > Leifsonia > Leifsonia sp. ZF2019. The sequence continues at coordinate 373,244 of NZ_CP065037.1, read as the reverse complement.
CCGTTGTCCTGGGTGCCGGTGACGATGTTCCACGCCACCCGTCCCTTGGAGATGTGGTCCAGGGTCGAGATCTGCCGGGCGAAGTTGAAGGGGTGGTTCTGGACCACGTTCGAGGTGAGCGCGAGACCCAGGTGCTCGGTGTGCGTCGCGATCGCCGCGACCAGGGTGAGCGGGTCATGGCTGGGGATCTGCAGACCCTCCCGGATGTAGACGTCGAAGTCGGCATCCGCGTCGCCGTAGACCCCGCTGACGTCGGCGAGGAAGATCGCGTCGAACTTGGCCGCCTCCAGCAGCTTGGCGAGGTCGATCCACAGCGCGATGTCCTCGAAGTCCACTTGGCCGGCGTCGGGGCGCCGCCACTGCCCGTGGTGGATGTGCGAGTTGGTGTGCATCACGAAGGCGTTGAAGCGGAGGGGGCGGGGCATGTCGTTCCTGTTCTCAGTTCGCGGGAGTTGCGACGACGGCGGGGTCGAACTCGGGGATCGCCGCGATCAGGGCCTGCGTGTACGGATGGGTGGGGTTCTCGAAGACGTCCGTGGCCGTGCCTTCTTCGACGACGGCTCCGTCCTTCATCACGAGCACCCGGTCGCTGATGTGGCTGATGACGCCGAGGTCGTGCGAGATGAAGAGGTACGCGACGCCGGACTCCCGCTGCAGCACGGCGAGGAGGTCGAGGATCTGCGCCTGGATCGTGACGTCGAGCGCAGACACGGCTTCATCGAGGACGATGACATCCGGCCGCGGGGCGAGAGCGCGCGCGATGGCGACGCGCTGACGCTGGCCGCCGGAGAGTCGCAGCGGGAAGCGGGGAAGGACGGCCTCCGGGAGGCCGACCTGTGCGAGCAGCTCACGCACCCGCGCCGCCTTCCCGTCCGCGGAGTCGAACCGCTCGGAGCGCAGTGCGTCGTTCAGGATGCGCTCCACCGTCCAGCGCGGGTCGAACGAGCTGAGCGGGTCCTGATAGACGACGGAGATGCGGCCACGGAGGCGGCGGCGACGTTTCTCCGGCTGCGGCGCCCACTGCTCGCCGTGCAGCTGCACGCGGCCGCCGTCGAGGGGTTCGAGGGCGAGCGCGAGGCGCGCCGTCGTGCTCTTGCCGGAGCCGGATTCGCCGACGATGCCGAGGGTCTCGCCGGCACGCAGCTGGAACGAGACGTGGTCCACCGCTGTCGTGACGGTGCCGTCGGAGGTGTGGAACCGCTTGACGAGGTCGGTCGCCTCGAGGACGACCTCCCCCGGCGCCGGTTTCGCGGGCGACGCCGTGGCACCCGGCGTCAGCGCATGCCCGCGGGTGGCTTCGCTCGGCACCGCCGCGATCAGCGCACGCGTGTACTCGTGCTGCGGGTCGCCCAGGACTGCGGCCGCCGCACCCTGCTCGAGCACGTCGCCTCCGCGCATCACCAGGAGGTGATCGGCGAGCCGCGCGACGACGGAGAGGTCATGACTGATCAGGATGATGGACGCACCGCGCGCCTTCATCTCCTCCAGCTGGGCGAGCACCTGCGCCTGCACCGTGACATCGAGAGCCGTGGTCGGCTCGTCCGCGATCACGATGTCCGGGTCGAGCGCGATGGCCGAGGCGATGAGCGCCCGCTGTCGCAGACCTCCGGACAGCTGATCCGGTCGCTGCTTCGCCCGCACCTCGGGGTAGGGCACACCGACCCGGCCGAGCAGCTCCAGGACGCGCTCGCGGCGCGTGCGTCGCGATCCCCACCCGTGCAGTCGCAGCGCCTCCTCGATCTCGCGGCCGACCGGGCGCAGCGGGTCGAGGGACACCAGGGCGTCCTGGAGCACGAACCCGACATCACTGCCCCGGATGCGTCGCCACTGCTTCGCGGTGAACGACCGCACATCCTCGTGGTGGATGGTCAGCTCGTCGGCCTCGACGACGGCGCCCCGGCCCGCGAGCCCGACGAGGGAGCGTGCGGTGACCGACTTGCCCGAGCCCGATTCCCCGACGATCGCCACGCAGCGGCCAGGAAGGAGATCGAAGCTCACCCCCCGCACGATCGGGCGATACGTGCCGTCGACGACGAAACCCGTCCGCAGGTTGCGGACGCTCAGCCGGGTCGCGGGCCAGTCCAGCTCGTCCACCACGTCTTCGCTCTCGCGCTCGACGATGCTCATGACCGCTCTCCCTTCTCGAGCCGTGCCTGGATATGCCGCCCGATCGTGGTCGCGGCCAGCGCCACGGCGACGATGACCAGGCCGGGGATGACGATGAGCCACCACGCCGTCGTGACGTACTGCCGGCCGGCATCGAGCAGCGCTCCCCACTCGGACGCCGGCGGGGCGACACCGAGCCCGAGGAACGACAGACTCGACGCCCAGACGATCGACTGCCCGATCGACAGGGCGAACACGGCGACCAGCGGGCGCAGGGCGTTCGGCAGGATGTGGGCGCGGATGATCCGCCACCGCGAGTGGCCGAGGGCCGTCGCGGCCTCGACATATCCGGACCCGCGCGCCGCGAGGATCTGCCCGCGGATCATCCGGGCGTAACCGGGTGCGGTTCCGATGCCGACGGCGAGCACCTGGGTCGCGGCGCTCGGCCCTGCGATCGCGATGAGCAGCAACGCCAGCAGCAGCGCAGGGAAGGCGAAGAGCACCTCCACGAGCCGGTCGATCACGACGGCGACCGGCTTGACCCCGAGTGCCGCGAGCGAACCGAGCACCAGGGCGAGGCCGACTCCGAGCGCGGCGGCTCCGACCCCGATCGTGAGCGAGTCGCGCGCGCCCCAGACGACACGCGTGTACAGATCCCGGCCGGATTCGTCCGTCCCGAAGGGGTGGGCCAGGCTCGGCGGTTGCAGCGCGGCCTGGTAGTCGATCGCCGTCGGCAGGTGCGTGGTCAGCGCTTCCGGCGCGACGACCGCGACGACCAGGAGCACGGCGAACGCGATCGCGACGGCGAGCCCCCAGGGGACGCGCGCGAGCCGCGAGGCGACCGTCGTGCGCCCGGGAGCACTGGTGAGGGTGGTCATGACAGCTCCAGGCGGGGGTCGATGACGGTGTAGACGACGTCCACGATGAGGTTGGCGATCACATAGACGACGGCCACGAGGGTGACGATTCCGGTGACGACCGGCAGGTCCTGCGAGTTGACGGCGCTCACGAGCACCGTCCCGATCCCTGGTCGGGAGTAGATCGATTCGACGATGACCGCGCCGGAGAGGGTCGCGCCGAGCGCCCACCCCGACAGCGTCACCGCCGGGATGACAGCGTGGCGGAGCACGTGGCGCAGGCGGATGCCCCACTCGCCCATCCCTCGCATCCGGGCCGAGAGGACGAGGGGCTGATCGAGCGAACGCTCGAACTCGGTCCGGACGCTTTGGGCCATGAATCCGGCGAGCGGGATGGCGAGCGTCAGCGCCGGGAGCACGATGCCGGCGGCCGAGGTCCCGCTGATGATCGGGAACCAGTGCAGACCGAGGCCGAAGACGAGGAGCAGGATGATGCCCAGCCAGTACGCGGGAAGCCCCGCGGTGACGACGTCGACGGTCGACCCGACCGCTCCCAGACGCGGGCCGCGACCGGCGGTGAGCGTCACCCAGACGACCATGATCAGCCAGGCGAACGCGATCGCGATCATCGAGAGGGTCAGCGTGTTGCCGATCTGCTCGCCGATGATCGCGGTCACGGGGCGATACTGCTGATACGAGTTGCCGAAGTCACCCGAGACCAGTCCGCGCAGGTAGTCGACGTACTGGACGATGACCGGCCGGGTCAGGCCGTACTGCTCGTTGATCTGCGCCAGCTCCGCCGGAGTGCGCACCTGGGCCTGACCCGCCCGGATGTTGAGGATGGTGGTGGCACGGTCGCCCGGGAGGGCGAGCTGCGCGAAGAAGGCGACGGTGGCGGCACCCCACAGCACGACGATCGCGGCGCCGACCTTCGTGAGGAGGGTGAGGCCGATCGCCCGTCCCCGGCGGGGCCGGACCGCGTTCTGCGTGATCGGCCCCGCGGGGGTCTGTCCGCCGGGTGCGGCGGTCAGCTCACTTGACGAAGTAGGCGTCATAGAACGTCGGCCCTCCCTGTGCGTGCTCCTGCCAGACGTCGCGGAGCTTGGTGGAGACGGCGAGCGTGCTCAGACGGTCGTAGACGCCGATGGACAGGGCATGCTCGGCGATGTACTCCTGTGCCTTCTCGTAGGAGGCGTTCTGTGCGTCCACGGTCGATGCCGAGTTGCCGTCGAGGATGTACTGCGCGAGGGTGTCGTCGTTGTAGAAGGCCGAGTTCGCGTAGTTCGGGTCGTCCGCCGTGGAGGGCCGCCAGTTGATGTAGAGGATGCCCGCGGTCACGGCCGTCCAGTAGCCGGCCGAGAGGTCGTACGAGTCGGGCGTCGAGTACTTGCCCGAGAAGAACTCGCTCTGCGGGACCGGGACGAGCTCGACGTCGAAGCCGACCTTCGCGGCCTGCTCCTTCACGCCCTGCAGGATCGCCGCACCGTCCGCGTTGATGATCGAGCCGGCGCCGTACGGCAGCTTCACGGCCAGCTTCGCGCCGTCCTTCTCGCGCACGCCCGTGCTGCCGCTGCGGGTCCATCCCGCCGCGTCGAGCAGCTGGTCGGCCTTCGCGGTGTCCTGCGAGTACCAGTCGGCGGCCTTCGTGCTGTAGCCCGGCGTCGCCTGGCTGACGCCGCCGTTGCCTTCGGCCGGGATGACTCCGCGGCCGATCGTGTCGACGATCGACGAGCGGTCGAGGCTGTAGGCGAACGCCTGCCGCACCTTCTCGTCGGTGAACGGGCCCTTCTGGGTGTTGAAGCTGATCTGCTGCGGACGGCCCGCCGTCACGTACTTCTCGAGCTGGTAGCCGGCGTTCTTCAGCGTGTCCCACTGCACGGCCGGTACATCGTAGATCGCATCCACCTGGCCGCCCTGCAGAGCCGCGACGCGGGTGGTCGGGTCGGCGACGAACTTCCAGTCGATCTCGTCGACGTACGCCGGGCCGGTGTGCTTCGCGTTCGCCGGCGGCGACGTGTAGTCCTTGTTCTTCTTCAGGATGATGTCCTGCCCGCGGTTCCACTTGTCCACGATGAACGCGCCGGAGCCGATCGGCGCCTCGCAGTTCTGCTCCTGGGTGCGTGTCTCCAGCGCGTGCTGCGACTGGATGCCGAAATAGCCCTGGGTCAGGTTGTCCGCCAGGCGCGGATACGGCCGGGAGAGGTCGATCTGCAGCGTCGTGTCGTCGATCGCCTTGGCGTCTGCGAAGTAGCCGTCGAGCCAGACCTTCGCGGTGCTGTTGCCGCCCTTCACCCAGTAGTCGAAGTTGTACGCCACCGCCGCCGCGGTGAGCGGGGTGCCGTCGGTGAACTTCACGCCCTTCTTCAGGTCGAAGGTCCAGACGAGCCCGTCGTCGGACTGCTTCCACGATGTCGCGAGCCACGGCACGACCTTGTGGTCCTCGTCCAGGGAGGTCAGGTTGTCGAGGACCTGATAGGACAGGTAGGCCTGCTCGATCCACCCGCCGAACACGCACGCGGGCTCCTGCTGGTGCGCGTAGACGATGGTGCCGCCGGTGACCTTCTGCCCGCCGGACGCGGCATCGGACCCGCCCGCGCAAGCGGACAAGGTGAGCGCGGCTGCGGTGAGGACGGCGACGGCGCCGAGTGGACGGACGAGGCGTGGACGCATGTGAAGACTCCTGGGGTTCGGGGGTGCGCACCAGGATGCGGGAGATCGCAACCCACGTCGAGCGTGCGTGACACTGTGTTTCGACGCACGACCTTCGGAGGTGGGCAGGCCTGTCTTCCGCCACAGGAGAACCCCCGGAGATCTCAGGGATCTCCGGGGGTTTCGATCGGCGGGAGAGAGATTCGAAGCCCGACGCGACTTCTAGCGGACCGTGACCGCTTCCACCCGGACGATCTCCCGCTCGTGCGCAGAGGAGATCGATCTCGCGAGATCCCAGACGACCGCACCGACCGGCGCGTGGACGTGCCACGGAGGCGGCGTCGTCGGGTAGACCCGGCTGGTGATCGAGCGCCCAGCGCTCGTGAAGACCTCGATGACCGATCCGTCGAGAAAGATCCGCGCTGCCCAGTCCGTGCGGTCGCTGAACGCTCGCGTGCTCATGGCCGTCTCCGCACGGGCGCCGGATTCTCCACCTGCCGCGCTGCGATCGAGTGTGAGCGTGTCTGCGTCGAGATCCACGACGATGTCGAGCCAGTGACCCTCGTCATACTGAAGTCGCACTGTTCCCGAGACGGCAGGGACCATGATCTCCACCTGGGCGCCGACCGTCGCACCGCTCGCGGGACGACCGGAGTCGGCGCGGAGGCGCGCGACAGCAGGGTGGGGCTCGCTGCACAGTTGGTCGCCGTCGAGCCAGGCGCGACGCGGGAGCGATATCGCTCCGGCCCAGCCGGCCGTCTGCCACTCCGCTGCGCCTCTCCCCTCGGTGATCCAGCCGAAGAGCACCTGCCCGTACGAGCTCTCACGCATCACGGATGCTGCGTAGAAGTTGTGACCGTCGTCAACCCGGCGAGGAGCCGGACTCGCATCGATCGGGAAGGCCAGGACGGCCCCCGGACCGTGCTCGTGCGACCACGATGAGACGATCGCGATCTCGCGACCGTCAACCGCGATCAGCTGCGGGCACTCCCACCCTTCGCCCGTGTCGATGCCGTCGAACTCGGTCCTCGGAAGCCGCGCCAGGTCCCCCTCGAACACCCAGGAGGACCCGTCCGCGGAGCAGTACTGACGCATGCTCGCCGTGTTGTCGGGGCCCGCCGCCCCGACCACCATTCGCCACCTCGAGCCGTCACGCCAGACGAACGGATCGCGGAACATCGTGACGCCCTCCTCGGGCGCCGGGTCATCGACCACCTGGACCGGTGGTCCGAAATTCGCGCCGTCCCGGTCCGACACCGCCGTCAGCACCGATTGATAGGGACGCTGCTCCACTTTCCCGGAGTAGAACGCCCGCACGCTCTCTCCGTCCACCACCGTGTTGCCCGACCAGCAGCCGTCCGAGTCGAGGCCCCCCGGCACGGGGCTCATGGCCGGCCGCTGCAGCGTCCAGTGCACGAGGTCCTCGCTCGTCGCGTGGCCCCATTCGACCGGCACCGCGATCTCGGCGTAGGAGCGGGACTGGAAGTACAGGTGCGTCGTTCCGCCGAGCTCCACCGGTCCGTTGGGGTCGTTGAGGTAGCCGCGCGGCAGGCGCACGTGGAATTGGGGAAGGTGGTGGTCGTGCATGAGTTCACATGTCTCTCTGTTCGACGGCCGTCTCGATGAGGCCGGTGCGGAGGCTCACCGGAACGAACCGGCCGTGACGCCCTCGATGAAGTAGCGCTGAGCGAAGATGAAGAGCAGAACGCTGGGGATCATCGCGAGGATGACTCCGGCCAGGACCACGGAGATCGACCCGGTGCCCAGGTTGCCCTGGAGCCCGACGAGCCCCAGCGGCAGCGTGAAGTTGCCCTGCGACTGGAGGAAGATCAACGGCCGGTAGAACTCGGCCCAGAATCCCGAGAAGTTGAGGATGGCCAGGGTCGCGATCGCCGGTGACGCCATTCGCGCGTAGACGTGCCGGAAGACACCCCACTGCGACGCCCCGTCGATGCGGGCCGCCTCGCCGAGCTCCCTCGGCATCTGCATGAAGTACTGCCGCATCAGGAACGTTCCGAACGCGCTCCCCAGTGCCGGGATGATGAGCGATGCGAGCGAGTCGCTGATGCCCATCGTCTTCACGATGACGAAGACCGGGATGATGATCGTCTGCAGCGGCACCATCATGGTGGCCAGGAAGATGCCGAAGATCGTGTTCTTTCCGGGGAACGACACCATCGCGAACGCGTACCCGGAGAGGGTGCAGGTGATCGTCTGGCCCACCACGATGAGCACCGTCACGACGACGCTGTTCAGGAAGAACTGCCCGATCGGGATCTGGTTGAACACGGCGGCGTAGTTGCTGAAGTCGGGGTTGGTCGGGATCCACTGCGGCGGGTTGGTGAACGCCTCCGCCGGCGTGCGCAGCGAGGTGGTCAGGGTCCAGAGCAACGGGCCGAGCGCGAACACCGCGGCGAGGATGAGCAGCACCATGCCGGCGATGCTGCCGACCTTCACGATCGGCCGCCGGCGACGGCCGAGCACGACTGCGGTGCTCGGAGCGACATCTGTGGTCATTGGTAGAACACCAGCTTTCGTGCGGCGAGGAATTGGATGCCGGTCAGCACGAGGATGATCACCAGCAGCAGGATCGCGATCGCCGACGCGTAGCCGAACTGCAGGTTCTGGAACCCGGTCTGGTACATCGCGATCGTCGCGGTGGTCGTCGACGTGCCGGGGCCGCCCTTGGTCATGATGAACGGCTGATCGAACAGCTGCATCGCGTTGATCATCGCCACGACCGTGGCGAACAGGATGGTGGGGCTGATCAGCGGGATCTTGATCCGCAGGAGCGTGCGCCACGCCCCTGCCCCGTCGATCGCCGCGGCCTCCTGGACCTCCTGGGGGACCGACGTCAGCGCGGCCACGAACAGCACGAAGGTGAAGCCGACCTGCTGCCAGACGACGATCAGGATGATCGTGATCTGCGCCGCCATCGGGTTGGTCAGCCACGGCACCTCCGGCAGCCCCAGCTGCGTCAGGTAGTAGTTGATCAGCCCGAACTTCGCGTCGAACAGGTAGCCCATGAAGATCGACACGGCTGCGGTGGAGGCCAGCAGCGGCAGATAGAAGGCTGTTCGGAAGAAGACCTTCGTCGACTTCCGCTTGCGGCTGTTGACGAGGACCGCGAGCAGCAGACCGAGCGTGATCTGGAGCACGACGATGCCGATGGCCAGCACGATCGTCACCCCGAACGAGGCGAGGGTCGAGCCGTCGCTGAACAGCCGGGTGAAATTGGCGACGCCGACGAACTTGGGAGGCGAGATGACGTCCCACGAGAAGAACGAAAGCCCGAGCGAGGCGAGGATCGGGATGAACGTGAAGACGGCGACGAACGCCACCGCGAGCCCGATCATCGAATAGCCGAACGCGCCCTCCCGCCGGGCCGCCCGTCGCACTCCGGGGCGACGGACGGCACGGCGAGGAGAGGTCGCCCCATTCACGCGCGGGCGCTCCTGGGTCTGGACAGCCATCAGGACGCCTGCGCTGCCTTCTCGAAATCGGACTGCATGCCGTCGAGCGCCGCCTTGGCGTTACCCGACGAGATCGCCTGCGTCGTCCGCTGATTGAGCGCGGTCGCCAGCGCGTTGTAGTACGGCGGCGCGGAGATCGGCACCGAGCCCTCGAGCTGGTCGTAGAAGACCGCCCAGTTCTCCGGTCCGGTCGTCTTGTACCGCTCGGCCGTCAGCAGCTCCTTGCGGCCGGGGGTGGTGACGTTTCCGGGGAACATGATGTCGAAGGTGGAGGGCTCGACCATCATCTTCACCACCTCCCACGCCAGGTCCTTGTTCTTGGACGAGTTGAAGATGCCGTAGCCGCCCGCACCGAAGAGCGACTTGTTGCTCTTCCAGGTCGGGAAGCGCTGCACGTCGAAGCTCCCGTCCGCCATGCCCGCGTTGTGCAGGCCGCCGGCCCAGAACCCGCCGCCGATCGTCATGCCGATGCGGCCGGTGGAGAACAGGCCCTGCAGCGTCGCGCCGCCTCCGACGTCGGGCGAGGGCGAGAGGCCGGACCGCTGGAGGTCGACCACGTACTCGAGGGCCTCGATGGCGGCCTCTGAGTTGGCCGTGGGCGTGCCCCACTTCCAGCCGCCCTTGCGGCCGTGCACGCCGACCGGGTTGTTCTTGAAGGCGGAGTTCCACAGCCAGTCGCCGCCGGAGTACTTGCCCTCTTCCAGCAGGTTGCCGTTGTTGGCGTAGAGGAACGACGTCCAGCTGCCCCAGAGCCGTACGACCCAGTCGAAGGCGTTGACGTCGCCGCCGAGGCCCTTGAGGGTGGTCGCGTAGGTGTGGAACTCGTCCATCGTCCAGTTGTCGGCGGGACGGGAGAGCCCGGCCTTCTGGAACAGCTCCGTGCTGTAGAACATGCTGCCGGCGTTGAAGCTGTCGGGAAGCTCGTACAGATGCCCCTGGTACATCATCGACTCGACGAGCGCGGGGTGGATCTGGTCGAAGTAGCTCTGCAACGAGGACATGTCCTTGGTCACGTAGCTGTCCAGGGGGATCAGGAGGTCCTTGGACGCCATGAGCTGGAGGCCCTCGGTCGCGACGCTCACCAGGTCGGGCGCCGCGCCGGCGGCGATCTGGGTGAGCACCTTCGCGAGGAAGTCGTTCCAGTCGGTGCCGTTGATGGCGGTCACCTCGAGCTTCGCGTTCTTGTCGAGCTTCTTGATCTGCGGCTGCAGGGTGTTCTGCAGGGCCGTCGCCGCCTTCTGGTCTCCGAAGTAGAGCATCTTGATGGTGCCCGATGCGTTCGTCCCGCCTCCGCCGCCGGTGGAGCAGGCGGCCAACGAGGCCAGGCCGGTCAGCGCGAGGCCCGCGCCGCCGATTTTGATCAAAGTGCGACGGTCAATGGCCGTTCCAAAGGTGCTGGTCATCCGTCCGCTCCTCTCTGAGCGTCGAGGCCGCAGCGAGGCTACGGCCGGACTAATACGTATTGGGGTTCCGAGCATAGCTCCACCCTTCGCCTCAGTGCAAATACGTATTAGCTTGTGGCATGATCGGTTGCGGGAGGATCGATCACATGGCTGCGAACAGCAAGGGCCCGGCGAAGCGGGTGACCATGAAGGATGTCGCCCGGCGGGCGGGGGTGTCTCAGCCGACGGTGTCCTTCGTGCTCAACGACCGGCGCGACATCTCGGTCGCCCCCGAGACCCGGGAGCGAATCCTGAAGGCGGCGAAGGAACTGCGGTTCCAGCCCAACCGGGCGGCGCAGTCCCTCCGCTCCAACCGCCCCTTCACCATCGGCGTGATCGCGCACGGCGTCGTCTCGCAGCCCTACGCCGGCCAGATCGTGCTCGGCGTGCAACAGGCGGTGCAGCCCGCCGGCTACGTGTCGTTCGTCGTCGAGATCTCCGAGGCGCCTGACAGCGGCAAGGCGGCCGTGGAGAACCTCGTCCGGCAGGGAGTCGCCGGGCTTGTGTACGCGGCCCCCGGCCCTGAGCCGATCTCCGCACTCGACATCGGCGAGGACATCCGCACGATCTTCGTCAACTGCTGGGCGGGCAACGTGGAGGACGCCCCCCTCGTGCTGGCCGACGAGTACCAGGGCGGCCGGGACGCTGCGGCGGCCGTGTTCGCCGCCGGGCACCGGCGCGTCGCCTTCCTCGGCGGTCCGTCCGACGACTACGCGTGCAAGGAGCGCGAGCGCGGTCTCGTCGACGCCGCCGTCGAGGCGGGCATCGACCCCGCCTCCATCCCCCGGGCCTACGGCACCTACCACGTGTCCTCGGGGTACGAACTGGCGTCCCGCATCCTGGCCGAGCAGCCGCCGTCGGCCCTCGTCTGCGGCAACGACCGGATGGCGGTCGGAGCCCTGCTCGCGTCCCACGAGGCCGGGCTGGAATGCCCGAGGGACATCTCCATCGTGGGTTTCGACGACCAGCCGGAGCTCGCCGCAGAGCTGCACCCCCCGCTCGCCACCGTCGCACTCCCCCACCTCCAGATGGGCATCACCGCCGGCCGGCTGCTGATCGAGGACGAGGAGCCGCCGAAGCGCACCCTCGTCCCCTGTCGATACATCGACCGCGCCTCCCTCGGGGCCCCGCGCTCGGGCTCCGCCCGATGAGCTCCGCCCACTTCCTGCCCGAAGGCGGGCACGTCGGCGATGTCATCCCGTTCGAACACGACGGCACGGTCTGGCTGTACTACCTCCTCGACACGCGCGACCCGCGCCGCCCGCTCGACCGCGAGGAGGGCATGCCGTGGGCAGCGGTGACGACGACCGACTTCGCGCGGTTCACCGACCGTGGCGTCGTACTGCCGTCGGGAGGCGCCGAGGCCGAGGACTTCGACTGCTACACCGGCAGCGTCGTCACGGACGACGACGGCGTGCACCACCTCTTCTACACCGGCCACAATCCGCGCATCCGCACGGCGGACGGCGACGCGCAGGTCGTCTGCCACGCGACGTCCTCGGCGGGGCTCGACTCCTGGACCCGCCACCCCGAGTGGACCTTCGGCGCCCTCGAAGGCTACTCGGCCGAGGACTGGCGAGACCCGTTCGTGTTCCGCACGGCTCCCGGCGAGCAGTGGCAGATGCTGCTGGCGACCCGATGGACCGGAACACCCTATCGCCGCTCCGGCGTCGTCGCACGACTCGTCTCGGACGACCTCGTCCACTGGCGGGACGCAGTGCCCCTCTGGGACCCGCGCAGGTTCATCACCCAGGAGTGCCCCGACGTCTTCCAGTGGGGCGACCACTGGTATCTCGTCTACTCGGAGTTCTCCGACTCCTTCCAGACCCGCTACCGCATCGCCGACTCTCCCGACGGGCCCTGGCGCGCGCCGGAGCACGACACCGTCGACGGTCGCGCCTTCTACGCATCGAAGACCGTCGAGCACGCCGGAGAGCGCCACTTCATCGGGTGGATCGCAACCAGACGGGGCGAGACCGACACCGGCGAGTGGCAGTGGGCCGGCACGATGTCGTCGCTCCGCGCCGTGCAGTCCCCCGACGGCTCTCTGCGGTTCGGCCTGCCTCGAGCGGTGAAGGCGCTCTATGGAACGGCCCGCGACCTTGTGCCGGAACTCACCCCGCTGCAGGGCGCGGATGCCGTCCCCGGCCGCGGCGCGCTGGATCGGCATTCGACCTGGCTCGCCGGCGAGGTCCCGGCGGAGGCGCTCCTCGTCGCCGAGTTGGACATCGCTCCCTCCACGCAGGCCTGCGGCCTCCTCCTCCGCAGCTCCGACGACGCCGGGAAGGCGTACTCGATCCGGCTCGAGCCGTACCGCGATCGGCTGGTGTTCGATCGCTGGCCCCGGGGCACGACCGGCGGCGAGCAGTGGCAGGTCCGGGGAGATGTGCCGCACGAGCTCGAATCGGAGCGCCCCGTCCCTCTGCCCCCGGGCCGGCACACCATAGAGGTCCACCTCGACGGCGACATCTGCGTGGTCGTGGTGGACGACCGGGTCGCCCTCAGCACGCGGATCTACGACCTCACTTCCGGCCGCGTCGGCGTCTTCGCGACCGACGGCGCCTTCGACCTGGTGCGCCTGGAGGCCAGGATCCACGGCTGAATCCGACGCGGCTTGACATCGCCCGGCCCGCTGTCTACTCTGCCAATACGAATTACTAATACGAATTGGCTCGTATTGGTTCGTCAAAGGAGATGACTCATGTTGGCTAATCTCGGTGGCTGGCACCTGCTGGTGATCCTCGCGGTGGTGCTGCTGTTGTTCGGCGCCACGCGCCTGCCCGCCCTGTCGAAGGGCCTCGGCCAGTCGATCCGGATCTTCCGCAAGGAGGTCCACGACCTGTCGGACGGCGAAGCCGGCGGCACCGCGGAGAAGTCCGCCGCGCCCTCCGGTTCCGACGAGGTCTCCGCCCGACCGTGAGCAGGGCGTCATGAGCTTCGAGAAACTGCTCGTGATCGGCGTGATCGCCGCCTTCCTGATCGGCCCGACCCGGCTGCCGGCCTACGCCGCCAGGCTCGGTCAGCTCGTCCGCTCCCTGCGCGGGCTCGCCGACGATGTGCAGCGGCAGGTGCGCGAGGAGACCGGCGAGTCGGTCGACCTCGACTGGCGTCGGTACGATCCGCGGCAGTACGACCCGCGGCGGATCATTCGCGAGGCACTGCTCTCTGAGCCCGAGCCCGAGCCCGCGACCCGCGCCCGCGAGCGGATCGGCCCGGACGCGCCATGAGCCGCGCGAACCGCACCGCGCGCATGTCGCTGGCGGCTCACGTCACGGAGTTGCGTCGTCGCGCGGTGCGAGCCGCTGCGGCGCTCGTGGCCGGAACGATCGGCGGCTGGTTCCTCGGCCCGCTCCTGCTCGCCGCCGTGCGGGCACCGATCGCGGAGGCCGCGGCGTCGCAGCATCGCCTCGCAGCGCTGAACTTCGACACCATCACCGGCGCGTTCGACCTGCGGATGCAGGCGGCGTTCGCGATCGGCATCGTGGCGTCCAGCCCGATCTGGCTCTATCAGGCCTGGGCCTTCCTCGTCCCCGCTCTGAGTCGCCGGGAGCTGAAGTACGGGTTCGGCTTCTTCTTCACCGCGGTCCCGCTCTTCCTCGGCGGCTGCGTCGCCGGCTGGCTGATCGTGCCGCACATCGTCCTCCTGCTCACGGGCTTCGCAGCGGACGGCTCCTCGTCGTTCATCCAGGCCAACGACTACTTCCAGTTCGTGCTGAAACTCGTCGTCGCGGCCGGCTTCGCCTTCGTCTCGCCGGTGTTCCTCGTGCTGATGAACTTCCTCGGACTGCTTTCCGCCGCGTCGATCCTGCACGGCTGGCGCATCGCTTTCCTCGTCATCCTCGGCTTCACGGCGATCGTGACACCGTCGGCCGACGTGATCTCCATGCTTCTGCTCGCCCTCCCCCTGATCGCGCTGTACTACCTCGCCTGGACGGTCGCGCTGCTGCACGACCGAAGGCTCGCCGCGCGGATCCTCTCGGCGCCGAGCAGGAGACCGGTTCCCTGTGATGCCGACCGAGAGACGTGACGATTTCGCGGCATCGGATCATGGCGAGTGGTGCATCCGCTCCGCACCGGTGAGCATTGCAATACGTGTTATCCACAGTGATCGACGCGCGGCATCGAGCATCACGGCCGCGCGGGTCACGTCGATTCGGAAAGAGAGCAGGTCCACACATGCCCCCGTCATCGCCCGAGCAGGCCTTCGACCCCTCGGCGGACCCTCACCGCGTACTGGTCGCCGGTGAGGCGCTCATCGATGTGATCCATCGCGACGGCACGACGCGTGAGCACCCCGGGGGCTCCCCCGCGAATGTCGCGCTCGGTCTCGCCCGGCTCGGTGTGGCGACGTCGTTCCTGACCGCTGTGGGCGACGACGCCAGAGGACACGCGATCAGCGAGCGACTGACGGGCGCCGGCGTCACTCTCCTGCCGGAATCGTGGAGCCTTCCGACGACCTCCAGCGCGGAAGCCAGAATCGCGGCGGATGGCTCGGCTGCGTACGAGTTCGACATCACCTGGCAGCTCCCCCGACGGATCGCCGTGCCTCCCGTTCGGCATCTGCACATCGGCTCGATCTCCGCCTTCCTCGCACCGGGCGCGGACAGAATCGAGCAACTCGTCGAGGAGCTCCGCCCCGAGGCGAGCGTCAGCTTCGACCCGAACATCCGTCCGGCCCTCGTCGGCGACCGTGCCGACGCCGTGGCACGATTCGAGCGACTCGCGAGGCGGGCGGACATCGTCAAGCTCAGCGACGAGGACGCGCTCTTCCTGTACCCGGACGTGCGCGCAGACGAGGCGGCACGCGCGATCTCATCCACCGGCGCACTCGTGGCCGTCACACGGGGTTCCGCCGGCTCCATCCTCACCGCGGGAGGCTCCACGGTCGAGATCGCACCCGTCACCGTTCAGGTGGTGGACACCGTCGGTGCAGGCGACAGCTACATGGCCGCTCTGCTGGCCTGGTTCCTCGAGGCCGGCCTGGACACGGCGCGTGGTCTCTCACCCGCCGAACTCGCGTCGGCCGGCCAGTCGGCCGCTCGCGCCGCCGGGATCACCGTGTCCCGGGCGGGCGCGGAACCGCCCACCTCCGCCGAGCTCGCCGGGTGACAGCGCCCCGGGGCAGGGTCGGCGCGGACGCGCTGTCGAGGATCCGCCGGCCGAACGCGGAGCCGCCGACCGGCACCTGAATCGGAACGCCACGTGACGGCGCGCACTCGCCGGACGACCACGGCTCCGACGAGTGCGACGACGCTACCGAACGTCCCGGACGAACACCCGGGCCTCCCACGGCCGCAAGCGCCCATCCACACGCGGCACATTCGCCTCGGTGTTCCCGAGCACCGGCACCGCGTCTGCCCACACCTCGGCCTCCGGCAGTTCATACGTCGCCGCTGCGCCGACGAGATTCGCGAGCACGAGAACCTCCCGCGCCTCCAGAGTCCGCACGTACGCGAACACGGTCGGATGCTCCCGCAGGAGGAGCTGGAAGCTGCCGTGCGAGATGGCACGTTCGGAGTGTCGGAGCGCGATGAGGGCCTGGTAATACGCGAACACCGACCGAGGATCGCGTCGCTGAGCGTCCGCGTTGATCCGGTCGAAGTTCGGGTTCACCGGGATCCACGGCTCGGCCGTCGTGAAACCGGCGTTCGGCTCAGCCGACCACTGGAACGGTGTGCGCGCGTTGTCGCGGCTCATGATGCGCAGGGCGGCGAGCACCTCGTCCGGGGCGACGCCGCGCAGTTGCACGGCCTCGGCGTAGTGGTTCAGCGATTCGATGTCGCGGAACCCCGTGATGTCGGCGAATGACATGTTGGTCATGCCGATCTCCTCGCCCTGATAGATGTACGGGGTGCCTCGTTGGAGGTGGAGGACGGTCGCCAGGGCCGTTGCCGACTCGCGCCAGTAGTCCGCGTCGTCGCCGAATCGGCTGACCACGCGGGGCTGGTCGTGGTTGTTCCAGTACAGGCTGTTCCAGCCGGCCTCGGCCAGGCCCTCCTGCCACCGGGCGAACGACTCTTTGAGGTCGCGAACGCTGGCGGAACGCGGGTCCCACTTGCCGCCAGGGCCGTGGTCCAGGCCGACGTGCTCGAACTGGAAGACCATGTCGACTTCGCGACGCGACGGATCCGTGAACAGTCGCGCATCCTCGACCGTGACGCCAGGCATTTCACCGACGGTGAGAAAGGCTCCCTCACGGTGCGCGAAGACGCGCTCGTGCATCTCGTGCAGGAACTCGTGGATGCGCGGCCCCTGCGCGTAGAAGGGGAAGCCGTCGCCGTAGAGAGCGCCGGGCGCGACGACGCCATCCGGCAGCGATGGCACCTTCGACAGGAGGTTGATGACGTCCATCCGGAAGCCGTCGACCCCCCGGTCGAGCCACCAGCTCATCATGTCGTACACAGCACCGCGGACCTCGGGGTTCTCCCAGTTCAGGTCCGGCTGCTTGCGCGAGAACAGGTGCAGGAAGTACTCGCCGGACGCCTCGTCGTACTGCCACGCGGATCCGGAGAAGAAGGACCCCCAGTTGTTGGGCTCCGCCCCCGGCTCTCCGCCGGCGAAGCCCTCGCGGGGTGCACGCCACCAGTACCAGTCGCGCTTGGGGCTGTCGGGCCGGGACGCGGATTCGACGAACCACGGATGCTCATCGGACGTGTGATTCACGACCAGATCCATGACGAGCTTCATGCCCCGCGAATGGATGTCCGCCAGCAGCTGGTCGAAATCGTCCAGAGTTCCGTAGATGGGGTCGATCTGCTGGTAGTCGCTGATGTCGTAGCCGTTGTCGTCGCGCGGTGAGGCGTAGATCGGCGACAGCCAGATCACGTCGACACCGAGCTCCTCCAGGTGGTCGAGGTGCTGGGAGATGCCCCGCAGGTCGCCGACGCCGTCGCCGTCCGCGTCCGCGAAACTCTGCGGGTACACCTGGTAGACGACGGCAGAGCGCCACCACGGGTCTTCCTCGGCCGTCGTGCGCGGGGGAACCGCGGTCGGCAGGAGCGTGACGTCGGTCATTCCATTCCGTTCGGATCGAGTTCGATGAGCACGAGCTGCCAGGTGCCGGGGGCCGGCAGGGTGACCGTCGCGTGGGTGGCGCCGGCGTCGACGGGGACCTCGACGAGCCGCGGAGAGCGATCCGGGTCGGCGACGCGGACGCGGGGCGATGAACCGGCGACGGTCCGGATGCGCAAGACGCCCTCGCCGACGGCGGCCGGCGTCTCCTTCGGTCCGTCCCAGAGGGTGTCCGGCTGGCCGGCGAGGTTGATCAGCTGCACCACGAGCCCGCGAGGGGTGCTCGTGACACGTCGCCAGACCGCTCCGGCTACGGCCTCGCCCGAGACCGGAGCTGCTGCATACGACACGTCGATGTCGTCGTTGTACGGCCCCGCGTAGGAGCCGGTGACATCCACGATGCGAGGGTCGAACAGCAGCTCGTCGTGCTCCACCATGAAGTCGTACCAGCGGCGGAGCAGCTCAGCGGTCGAGGGCTCCACCGTGTGGTTGCGGACGTAGTAGGGGTCCACCAGGATGCGGTCGGCCTCGCCGGCGAGGAGGTGGGTGGCCCCGTGGGAGAACAGCGTCGCCATCGTGAATGCGGTCGCCTCGTCGGCCGCACCCGCTGGAACGGAGTCGTAGACATGCTGGTAGGCGGCGATGGCGACCGGTTTGCCCTCGCCGGCCGCCCGGGCGCGCGTGGCGACCGCCGCCAGAGCGCCGAGGGTCACGTGCGGATCCCACACCTCCACATACACGGCGTCTTGCGGGGTCGCGCCGGTCACCCATGTCGGGAAGTCGTTGACGTTGTTGAAGACGAGGCGCGCCTCCGGGAGGCGGTCGCGCACCCCGGCGATCAGCGCCTCGAACGAGCTGCCGACGTCCACCACCCGGCCGTCCGCGCGACGAGCGTGCTTGGGGTAGCCGTACTGGTCGAGGTGGAAGCCGTCGAAACCGACCGTCGCGACCGAAGCCGCGAGTTCCTCACGGAAGTGCGAAAGCCACGACACGGCCGCCGGATCGACGATGAACAGGAAGTCGCCGAGGGCGTACGGCGCGCCCGCGGCGTCGATGAGCGCCCAGTCCTTCCACTGGTCCCACTCCTGCGGTCCGACGGCGTAGACGGCGGCATAGCCGAGCGCGCGGGCTCCGGCCGCGCGCACCGCGTCAGCGAGGCGGCGCACGGTCTCCAGAGCGACGGGCTGGCCGAGCGCATCCTCGTACTCCTCGCCACCGCCGAGCAGTTCGGCATGGCGATAGGCCCAGTCGTAGAACTGCACGTCGGTGAGGTGGAGGCGGCGGACAGTGTCGGCGAGCCCCCCTGGATCCCGCCCGGGCGAGTAGTCCACGGTGAAGCCGTAGCGGATGCGCGCGCCTGGATGCTCGGTCACTTCGACCGCAGTTCTCGTGATGGATACGCCGTCCGTCCACTCGACCCCGTACCCGCCGGGCGCGAGCGAGCCGAGCGAGAGATACCCGGCGCCTTCGGTCTCCCGGCTCTCCACCTCGACGCCCAGGTGCCACAGCGTCAGCGTGCCCGGGCCGGATGCTCCGCGCAGTTCCACGCGGACATCCTCGCGGGCCTCGAACGAGGAGCGTTCCGGCAGCAGCTCGGCGCGCACCATCCTCTCGCTCATCCCTTCACCGCGCCCGCGGTCAGGCCCTGCACGAAGTACCGCTGGAACACCAGGAAGACGACGATCACCGGAACGATCGCAATGATGGATGCGGCGAAGACGAGGCCCCACTGGGTCGCGTTCTGGCCCTGGAACAGCGCGATGGCAATCGGCAGCGTGCGGTGCTCCGGCGTGTTGATGATGGTGAGGGCCCAGGCGAACTCGTCCCAGCAGGCGAGGAACGTGAAGATGGTCGCCGTCGCCAGGGCGGGCTTGGCCAGAGGGATCGCCAGGCGCCAGTACCTCGTCCACGCATTCGCACCGTCCACCTGCATCGCCTGGTCGAGCTCGTCGGGGATAGCGGCGAAGAATCCGCGCAGCAGGAAGGTGTTGAGCGCGAGCGACCCGGCGACGTAGAAGACGATCAGGCCGCCGAGCGAGTCGATCAGGCCGAAGAACTTCGCGATGACGAATTGCGGGATGATCAGCATCATCGCTGGCACGACCAGCCCGAGCAACAGGATGCGGAACATCCATTCGCGTCCGGGAAACCGGAACCGGGCGAACCCGTAGGCCATCATCGAGCTGATCAGCAGCGACAGAGCCGTGGAGATGACGGCCACGATGACGGAGTTCACGAAGTAGAGTCCGAAGTCCTGCGTCGTCAACGCCTGGGTGTAATTCGCCGTGGTCGCCGGGTTCGGGATGAACTGCGGCGGAACCGTCAGCACGTACGCCTGGCTCTTGAAACTGGTGGAGAGCATGTAGAGGAACGGCGTCACCATGATCACCGCCCCGACGATCAGGATGGCGATGCGAGCGGCGGTGCCGAGGGACCGGGCTCGGCGCACGCCGAGCCGCCTGCGCGCGGGGGGCGCGGCGGCCGTCGTGGCGGCGGTGGCGGTCATGCGAGATCCTCTCCGCTGCGGTCGCGGAACACGCGCAGCTGGACGATGGCGAGCACGAAGACGATCACGGACAGGATCACGGCGAGAGCGGAACCGTAGCCGAAGTCGAGGAACGTGAACGCCTGGTTGTACATGTAGGTGAGGACGACATCGGTCGCGCCGCCTGGTCCACCGCCGGTCATCAGGAGCACCGACGTGAAGACGTTGAAGCCGCCGATCACGAGCATCACCGTGACGAACAGGAGCGTGGGCCAGATGGCCGGGACGGTGACGGTACGGAAGCGTTGCCAGCGGCCGGCGCCGTCCATCATCGCAGCCTCCTCGAGCGCACGGGGCACTCCCTGCAACGCGGCGAGGAAGATCATCATCGACCAGCCGACGCCTTTCCAGACGCCCAGCGCGCAGATCGCGACCAGGGCCGTCCATCGGCCGGAAAGCCAGGAGACGTCGGAGTTCATCAGGTGCAGGAAGTCGTGCAGCGTGAAGTTGATGAGGCCGCCGTCGGCGAAGAGGTACTTGAAGAGCAGCGACACCACGACCCAGCTCGTGACGACCGGCAGATAGAAGAGCACCCGGAACACCGGCTGAGTCGGGCTCTTCTGCTTGAGCAGAAGAGCGATGAACAAGCCGATGACGATCTGCGGTGGCACCGTGAAGAGCATGTAGATGCCGCTGTTCGCGAGGCTCAGCCAGAAATGATCGTCCGAGAACGCCCGGATGTAGTTGTCCAGACCGATGAACTGGCTGACCGCCCCGGCGATGACCTTCCAGTCGTAGAAGCTCATCTGCACGGCCTGCGCGATGGGCACGAGGATCAGCGCGGCGAAGAGGAGAAACCCGGGGGCGATGAAGAGGTAGGGCGTCGCGCGGGTCAGCACGCGACCGGCCGTCATCGGCCGTCGCGGCCGTGGCGATCGCTGCGCCGGCGGTGCCGAACGGCGGCCAGGGGCGGTGGAGGGCCGCGGCGCGGCGGGAGTGCTTCCCGCCGCGCCTGAGGTGTCTGCTGTGGCCGTGCTCACGAGGTCACTTGCCGGTCAGCAGCGGATCGATCTGCTGGGCCGCCGTGGTGAGCGCATCCTTGACGCTGGTGGATCCCGTGAATGCCGGGGTCAGCGCGGTGCTGAGGATGTTGTCGACCTTCGCCCCCTGCGGGATCGCCAGGCGCGCTTTCGCCGTCTTCAGCTGGTCCGCGTACATCGTGTAGTACGGGTCGATGGCGGCCTGCTTGGATGCGTATGCCGGAATCACGGTCATCTGACCGGTCTTCGCCATCTCGATCTGGAACGACTCGGATTGCGTGAAGCGGATGAACTTCTCGGCCGCGGCCTGGTGCTTCGACGATGCGGTGAGCACGATGTCCTCGCCGCCCACGACGCTGGTCGACGGTCCGTCGCCGTGGGGCACCGGTGCGTAGACCGGCTTGAAGTCCTTGTACTGTCCGGCCCAGATGCCCTTCATCCACGGGCCATCGAGGATGGTCGCGTATTTGCCGGTCGGCAGGCCGTCCGACGTGGAGGTCGCACCCTGGTTGCCCGTGATCAGGTTCGGGATCTGTCCCTCCTTGTACAGATCGACGAGCATCTGGATGGCCGCCACCGACTTGTCTCCGTTCAGGTAGCCGGTGGCCTTGGTCAGGCCGGAGTTCGTGATGCTGCCGCCGTTCGACCAGATCCACGGGTAGATGTTCCAGCCGCCCAGCCCTCCGTCGGCGAAGACGGACACTCCGGTGCCCTTGAGTTTCGCCGCCATCTGCTTCAGGTCGTCGAAGGTCGCCGGCGGAGTGCTCATCCCGGCCGCATCCAGAGCCTTCTGCGAGGTGATCAGCACGCGGGTGTTGGCGTCGAGCGGGAGCCCGTAGTACTTGCCGTTGTACTTGTTGGTCGCGAGCGAGCCCGGGTACGTCGCCTTCGAGAGGGTGCCGAAGTCGCTCATACTGTCGGACAGCGGCGTGAGAACGCCGAGCTGGCCCAGCTGAGGCACCCAGCCGATGTCGGACCGGACCAGGTCGGGCAGCGTGCCGCCGGCCGCGCTCGTGGTCAGCTTCTGGAGCAGGCTGTCGTACGGGATGTCGACGTAGTCGACCTTGATGCCGGGGTTGGCCTTCTCGAAGGCGGGAATCAGGGTCTTGTTCAGCGCATCCTCCTGGGTGGAGTTGCCGCCGTTTCCGTAGGATCCCCAGAATGTCAGGGTGACGGGGTTGCTGGACGAGCCGTCGGTCGAGGATCCGGCCGACGGGGACGAGCAGCCGGCCACGACGAGCGCGATGGCGGCGGCCATCGCCGCAGAGCCGGCCAGTGCGGTGGAACGCTTCATTGCAGTTCTCCTGTCAAAGGGTGACCGGAGCGCTCAGCTCGAGCGCCTCTTGGTGTGAATTATTTCTAGAGCAAAAAGAACTCGGTGTCAACTTCCGACTTTCGCCCACATTCCCGCCCTCGATTCGTTGATTGACGAAACAATCTGGCTATGCGAGAGTGAGGGAACAGAGAAAGGCGGTCGGCGTGACGATTAGCGCTCCCTCATGGACGCCCGGGACGGGTGCCTCCCGTTCGGTCGCACTCGAAGTGCTGATCAATGGACCCCTCTCACGAAGCGACATCGCACGCCGGCTCGATCTCTCCCCAGGATCGCTGACGCGCTTGAGTGCTCCTCTTATCGAGAGCGGGCTGCTGGTCGAGACCGGCGAGCTCACGGAGGGTCGCACCGGCCGCCCATCACGCCCGCTCGACATCGTGCCGGACTCCCGCCACTTCATCGGGATGAAGCTCACGGCCGATGACGTTCAGGGGGTCGCCACCGATCTTCGTGCCAACGTGATCAGCGCCGACCGCGCATCCTTCAGCTCGCGCGACCCGGAGTCCGTTGCAGATGCGATCGCCCAGGTCGCCGAGCGGCTCGCGGGCACAGTCCCACGGGTCACTGCGATCGGGGTCGGCCTCGGCGGCCGAATCGCCCACAACTCCACCGTGGCGAGCGCCGCCTTCCTCGAATGGGAGGACGTCCCGCTCGTCGACATGATCGAGGCGCGCACCGGCATCTCGACGATCATCGAGAACGACGTCGTCGCCTTCACCGAAGCCGAGCACTGGTTCGGCTACGGACGCGGGCTCGACCGCTTCGCCGTCATCACCCTCGGCGTCGGGATCGGGTACGGCCTCGTCATCCACGACGGCATCGTCGCCGACGAGGACACCGGCATCGGACTCATCGGACACTGGCCGCTGGACCCGTTCGGTCCGCTCTGCCCCGCAGGCCACCGGGGATGCGCACGCAGCGTTCTCACGCAAGGAGCCATTACCCATGAAGTGAGCGCCGCGCTCGGACGCGAGGTCGGGTACGACGAGGCGCTCGACCTGGCCGTGGCCGGTGAGCCCGCCGCTCACCGCGTCGTCGACGATGCCGGCCGGGGCCTCGGCCGCCTCCTCGCCGCCATCGCCAACCTCACCGTCCCCGAACGCATCATCCTCGGCGGCGAAGGCGTCCGCCTCGTCGAGATCGCACGCGAGGCGGTCGACCAGGGAATCGCAGCCGACCGCGACCCGCGGGCGAAGCGCCTCGATCTCGTCGCCACCTCCGGCGACAATCTCGAATGGTGCCGCGGGGCTGCCGTCATCGCCATCCAGACCTACGTGCTCGGCACGCATCCCGGAGCGGAAAGGCGCTGACGCGCTGAACCGCACTCTCGAGCTCCAGCGCCCGTGCCGTAGGACTCGCACTCAGGGCCCGACGGTGAGGTTGTCGAGGTTGATCGCTCCCGAGCCCCCGGTGCACCAGATGACGACCGTATGGAGGCCCGGCGTGAGTGTGACCGGTACGGACACTGTGGTCCAGGAGTCCCAGGTGCCCTGCGCAGGGAAGGTCGGCGTGGCTACCTGCTGACCGTCGACGGCGACGATTCGCGTCGCCGTGGAGCCGCCGTTGCCGTACCGGAGCGTGAGGTGGTAGTTGCCACTCGTCGCTGCGCTGACGGTGAAGGACACACCGCTGCTGGTCTGATAGAAGTTGTCGACGAATCCGTTTCCGGTGTAACCCGCGTGGTCGGTGTTGGTGGTGACGTTGGTCAGCACAGCGTTCTCGGCCTCGTACTGGTTGCCGCTCGGCGTGGTGAAGCCGCGGTCGATGTAGATCATGTCCCAGACATTCAGTTTCGGCACAGTGAAGCTGATGTAACGGCCGTTGCCATCGGTGCCGATGGTGTAGCTCAGGTTCGTGCTGGAATCGTTGTTGCTGTCCGGCGTGGCGACGTGCACCGCCGTCGGCGACTCGTTCGGCCCGATGTAGTACTTGACCGCCAGGTTCGTCTGCGCCGGCGGCGTGGCCTTACCCGCGTCGCGCCAGGTGTTGTCGTTCCCGAGCAGATTGACGAGCTGAACGACATCGTCGCTGGACGTCTTCTTCAGGTCGGTCCAGACGGTGTTCGCCGAAGCGTCACCGGAGGTCGCTACGCCCGCGATCGAGAGGAACTGCGACCCGGAGTCGACGGAGTGCACATCCGGGCCGTAGAGAAGGTTCTCGTACGCGGTGATGAAGTCGTAGTAGTTCTTCTCCCACGCACGCAGAGCGTTGGTCATCTGCTTGTCGTGGTCGGGGAAGTACGGCGCGGACAGCATCGAGTCGCCTTGCGCCATCCCGATGTTCGTTGCACCGGAGGCGGCGATGGCGGCGTCTTCGAGTTCGACGGAGTTGGTGTCGAGGGTCCCGAGGACGAGATTGTCGAGGTTCACGAATCCGGTGTTGCTGCTGCCGACGGAGATGGTGACCGTGTGCGTCCCCGCTGTGAGGGTGGGCGTGACGATATCCGCGTCGTAGTGCCAGTTGTTCCAGTTGCCGTCGGTGGGCATGGTGACGTTGCCCAGGGTCGTTCCGTCGACGGCGACGCTGCGTGTGGCGTCGCCCGCCGCGCCGTTCGCGTATCGGAAGACGAGGCTGTAGCGGCGGGTCTCGGGGGCGGTGATCGTGAACGTGACCGTGTCGCCGGTGTTGCCGTAGTTGGCGACGAATCCGGTGCCGGTGTAGCCGGCGTGGTCGGAGTCGACGGTGAGGCCGCTGCTCAGGGTCGCGTTCTCGGCTTCGTACGTGGGGCCGGCGTCATCCTTGGTGTTCGGGTAGGCCGCGATGACCGAGGGGATGCCTGCCGATTCGTTCTTCTGCGTGTCCAGGTAGGTCTTCATCGCCGTATAGGTCTCATGGTTGTCCCAGAGCTCGCTGTACAGGTAGTCGGTCTGCTTTCCACTGGCGACGTTGTCGCCGCCGTATCCGTCGACGGCGTTGAACCCGAGCGCCTTGCCCGTGCCCAGTGCGCTTCGGGATGCGGCCACGAGTGAGGCGAGGCCCGACGGGAGATCGACGGGGTTGTTCGAGGTGTCGGTCATCGCGCCCCAGTTGCCGAGCTGGTCGAGGTGCACCCCGTCGAACCCCATCGTGTTCGCCTCGTCGACGTACTTGGCGGTGATGTAGTTCTGCCAGCTGGTGTTCGCGGGGTTGAACATGTAGAGGTTCGTGCTGGGTTGGTTGGGCTTCATCTCGAAGGCCCACGGCTGGCCGGTGGACGCGTACTTCAGAGCCCAGTTCGGGTCCACCCCCGACACACTCTGGTAGTTCTGCAGGGCTGCATACGACATCGAGTACGGCATCGCCGCGGCGCTGTCGTTGTGCACGGCGAGGATGTAGTTCTGGACGGTCGTCGGCGAGATGACGTCTCCGTTCCAAGCGGTCCAGGTCGATGCGAGGGTGCCGTTGGCGTTGCGTTCGATCGGGTTCTCGTGACGCCACATCCAGTCGTAGAACTGGAAGGCGTTGATGTGATACTCGCGGACCAGCTGATCGACATCGGCTTGCGCTTGCGCCGTGGTCGTGCCGGACGGATACGTGGTGAGGGCGGCGAATCGGGGGAAGTGCTTCCAGTCGCTGGACACGTCGATCGCGGTCTGGGTGGTGGATGCTCCCGCCGTCACTGTGACCAGGTACCCGGTGAAGTCCGCGCTCGGGGCCGTGGTGTTCCAGGTGACCGATTGGGTGCCGTTGGCTGCCACATTCGCGGTCGCTGTCCCGGTGGCCACGGTGCTGCCGAGGTGCGACACCGTGAATCCGACAGGACCAGACCAGGAACCGGCGCCACTGGTCTCGGCGACGACTGCTGTCACGGTGACGGACGCGCCGGGCGCGTACCGGGCCTGGCTGACGTATGCGCTGGTGAGAGTCGGGGTCCCTCCCGACGCGTATGCGGCGGACCCGACGAGGAGCGAGGCAATGGTGGCGACTGCAGCGAGGCCGCCCGTCAGGACGTTTCGAACGCGCCGTGCCCGGACAGCGGGAGTGTGTGACATTTTCGTGCTCCTAAGGCGTGACATCGTTGTGCCCCCAAGGGTCGAGTAGTTCACATCATGACGGCGTCAATTAGTTCTGTCAATCAAATATCCATCGACTTTTGCGAAGCTTCTTCGCGCCACATCACTCAGAAATTGGTTCATTTACTTGCTTGACAGAACTAACCGAGGGGGTCAAGACTCGCCCTGTTCCCCTCCCCTGTCGACCCAAGGAGGCGTCGATGAAACACAGACTCACCTCGCGACTCGCACCCGTCGTCGCGCTCGCCCTGCTCAGCGCGACCGCGCTCAGCGTGGTCGCGGCACCGACACACGCTTCGGCAACGTCACCTACGCAGCCCTCCACCGAGACCGCCCGCAGCCTCTACATGAACAATTGGACGGACACCACGGGCATCTGGATGGCTCCGCAGCTGGCCCAGACCGACTCCAATACGCAGTACGGCCCGCGACTCGGCGAACTCCACTACTCCCCCGCCGGCGCGACCTCCGCTTCCGCGGTCAACCAGATCGTCGACTACACCGGGTTCTTCCGCGACGAGACGAACGGCAACAAGTACGACCAGGTCCACGATTTCGGCAGTGCGACCGGCTACATCGACTCGGGCGGCGTCCTCCGCAGTGACTACGGCGCCTACAACGGGTCAGCCACCACCGTCACCATCGGCCGGGATTACGCGTTCGTACCGAACCAGCATTTCCTCGTCGTCCAGTACCGTCTCCACAACCCGGGCACCAGTGCGGTGAACCTGAACGTCCTCGATGCTGTCCACCTCAACAACACCGGATCCTCCGGCCAGAACGTCACGGCGTCCTGGGATGCGACACGCACCGCCGCCGACGCGGACATGTCGGCCAGCGGTCAGTACCACGTGACTCTCGGCGCGCTCGACGGCGCCGACGGGCACCAGGTCGGCGACGACAACAACTCCACGCTGACGAGCGCGTCCGTCGCTCCGTGGTACACCTTCGACAACAACGGCACACTGGCGAACAACAGCTCCGTCAGCGCGATGAACGTCGACCTCGCCATCAACAAGAGGGTCAACGTTCCCGCCGGCGGCGACGCGACCGCTTCCTTCTACCTGGCGATCGCCGACACAGCCGGCAACGCGAACGCTGCTGCCGATGCGGCGCGGGCGCATACCGGAACCTACTGGCTGAACAACACCACGACGGCATACTCCAACTGGCTCGCAGCAGGATCTCGTACGACGAGCAACTTCACGGATACCGGCCTTTCGACCGCATTCGACCGGGCGCTCGTCTCGATCAAGCAGTCCCAGAGCCCGGTCCTCGGAGTGTGGCCGGCCGCCACCAACCCGATCGCCTACGGCTACAAGAGCTGGGTTCGCGACTCCGCGGTCACCGCGCTCGCTCTGGACAGCGCCGGGCATCACGCGGAGGCCGACAAGTACTTCCGCTGGCTGGCGAGCGTCCAATACGCCGACGGCTCCTTCGGCACGACCTACGACAACTGGACCGGTCAGCACGTGAGCTTCGTCGAGCCGGAACTCGACAGTGTCGGCATCTTCCTCATCGGCGCTTACCGGCACTGGATCCAGACCGGTGACACCGGATTCCGGGACGCGGTCTGGCCGGAGATCCAGAAGGCCGCGAACTTCGTGTCGAACAACATCGCGAGCAACGGGCTCGGCCCGAAGGACGCGTCCATCTGGGAGGAGACACAGGAGTACAACGCCTTCACCCAGGCCCTCTACGTCAGTGGCCTGCGGGCTGCCGAATCCGTCGCGCAAAGCAAGAGCGACACCACGGATGCGGACACGTGGAGCCATGCCGCAGGATCCATTGCCACCGCGTTGCAGACGAGCTCGCTCAATTCACCCGCCGGCATGTGGAACTCGCCCGACGGCTACTACAACCGAGCGGTGAACGCCGACAACACGGGCAGGACGACGATCGATTCGTCGTCCGACATGCTGATGGTCTCGGGGGTCGTCGACCCGAGCAGCAGTCGCGCCGTCTCGCACCTGTCGAAGATCATCTCGACCCTCACCCACGACACCTACGGGCTGGCGCGGTACCAAGGAGACAACTTCTACTACACGTCGCCATACAGCCCTGCGGGCAACGAAGCGTTGGCCGCTGAACCGTCCTGGCCCCAGATGTCGATGTACGCGGCGATCGACGACACGTACACGGGCAACACCACCGACGCGCTCAACCGGCTCACCTGGTACGTCACGCGCACCGCAGCGGGCTACATGCCGCCCGGGGAGGCCGTCTCCAATGTGAGCCAGAAGCCGATCATCTCCACGATGGTGGAACCGGTCACCGGCGCCTGGTACGTGCTCGCGGCACTCGTCTACACCCACCAGGCCGACACTCGGACCTACGCGCCCATCAGCGACGCCGGCTCCAACGCCAGCCTCACGGTGAGCTCGGGGACCACAGGAGACTGGCCCCAGTGGAACCCGATCCCGTACTTCGTCTCGAAGGTCGGGAACGAGAC
This sequence comes from Leifsonia sp. ZF2019, assembly GCF_019924635.1. NCBI lineage: Bacteria > Bacillati > Actinomycetota > Actinomycetes > Micrococcales > Microbacteriaceae > Leifsonia > Leifsonia sp. ZF2019. The sequence continues at coordinate 344,404 of NZ_CP065037.1, read as the reverse complement.
CAGCGGCGACGCGAACACGGACATCAAGAACGTCGCCATCGCCAACGATGCCAACAACATCTACATCCGCATCGACAACGCGTCGGGGACCCTCCCCGGCTACAACACGACGCCGAAGTTCGCCGTCAACGTCTATGCCGGCGACTACTCGGGCAGCAGTTCCACCACGACGAGCACGACGGCGATGTACGGCGCGACCCTGCCCCGACCAGCTGCGTACATGGTGGGACGGTGGTCGGACTCGACGAACTACGCCCACTTCTCGCTCAGCGGAGGAGCGTGGACGGCCGACTCGTCGATCACGTCCGTCATCGCACCGCAATGGGATCCGACAACGGGACGCATCGAGGTCGTCATCCCACGCAGCGCGCTCACCAGCGGAGCCGCCGCCAACGGTTCGGTCCAGCCGATCACGATCGCGCTCGTCCGCCAGGATCCGACGACCGGTGCGTGGTCGGAGGACGACCAGCTCAGCCTACGCTGCCGGCTGACGCCGACCAATACCGCCTGGATCTACGGCAACGTCCGCTAGCCAGTAGGTAGCGAGGTGGGCGAGGTGCATTGCATCTCGCCCACTTCGTGTCTCAACGGCCCGCGTTGATGTCCGCCTCACGGCAGCAGGCGTTTCCACGTCTCGCGGTTGTCGAGCAGCCACGACCGACGGCGTCTCCGAGGTGCGGAAGATGGGCGCTATGAGGCGCGGCACGGTTGGGCGCACCATCCGTCAGGACTCGCACCTCTTGTGGCGGGCCCAACTAAGGTGCCATGCAGCCCAGTGCTGGCCTGGGGGCCATATTCGAGAATCCCCTGAGGCCGGGAGAATAATCCCCCGCACTCGTCCGCCAGCTCTTGTACCCATAGGCGGATTGCCGCACACGCGGCGCCGCATTGGGTCATGCCTGGAATCCGCTGCGCGCAGACGCTCGCTGGCCTCGGGATGCCACGGAGTTTTGCGCGCTAGGTGTAGTTCCTCGTGAGGTTGTGAACGCGGGCTGAGGGGGTCTGGCCGCCGATGCCGGTGTGGGGTCGGTGGTGATTGTAGTGATGGAGCCAGTGCAGGTAGGCCGCGGCGCGTGAGTCTTCGTCGGCGTAGGTGATGGCGTAGGCCCATTCGGCTTCCAGAGTGCGGTTGAACCGCTCGACCTTGCCGTTGGTTTGCGGCCGATAGGGGCGAGTCTTCCGATGCTGGATGGTGCCGAGCGCTTCGGCGAAGTTGTTGGATCGGTAGCAGGCTCCGTTGTCGGTCATCACGGCAGTAACGGTGATTCCGGCTTGTTGGAAGAACGTGTTTGCTCGAAGCCAGAACGCCGCCGCGGTCTCTTTGCGTTCGTCGTCGAGGATCTCCGAGTAGGCCAACCGGGAGTAGTCGTCGACGGTGTGGTGCAGATAGCGGTATCCGCGCGAGGCGGGCGCTCCTCTGCGGGCGGCGCGAGATCGAGCAGCTCCCGCTCGGCGGTTCTGCTCCGAGATCCTGCCGTGTGCCCGCCAGCCTCCGCCGTCGGGGATGCGGCCCTGCTTCTTGATATCGACGTGGACTAGGGCGTGTCTTCTAACCGTTTGAGCCAGAGTGTGATTGCGCGGAGGACGACTGCTCCCCGGTAGGTGACGGCGAGGTTGTCGTAGCGGGTGGCGAGGCCTCGCCATTGCTTGGTGTCGCAGAAGCCGCGTTCGATGACGTTCCGTCCTCGGTAGTTGATCGCGTCGAATCGGGGTGGTCTGCCGCCCGCGCTGCCGCGGTTGAGGCGGTGTCGCTTCTGATCGTCGGGTTCGGGGATGACTGCCGCGATACCGCGTCGGCGGAGGTGGGAGCGGATTGCGCGTGATGAATACGCTTTGTCGCCGCGGACGGCGTCGGGCCGGGTGCGAGCTCGACCCATTCGATCTACTCGGAGCTGTCCCATCAAGGCGTCAAACATCGGCGAATCACCGGACTGGCCCGGCGTGAGGAGCACGACAAGCGGGAGTCCGTTGCCATCGACGAGTTGGTGGATCTTCGTCGACAGGCCGCCACGCGAGCGGCCGATCGCGTGGTCAGCGGGTTCCTGACGAAGATTCTTGTGATTCGATCGTGCCCCCTGGGGTGTTGGTGGGGCGGCGGCCCGCGGGCTCCTCGACACGGGCGAAGGTGGTCGCATGCTGGTGGGCTCGGTTGATCGTGGAATCCACGCTCACCGTCCAATCCAGCACCCCGGCCGCGTCGGCCTCAGTCAACAGCGCAGCATGCACCCGGTCCCAGGTGCCGTCGTGACTGAATCGGTTGTGACGCTTCCAGACCGTCTGCCAGGGACCGAACTCCGCCGGCAGATCCCGCCACGGAATCCCGGTCCGATACCGCCAAATGATGGCCTCGACCACCAAACGATGATCACCGAACGGGCGACCGCCCTTCGGCGACGGGGCCGGCATCAACGACGCGATCCGCTCCCACTGAGAATCCGACAACACCCGAGACCGCGACACAACGCCCAGCCTGCACCACGACCACAACAACGGTTAGAAGACACGCCCTAGTTGGCCCGGTGCGGCGACCTCGTAGCGGATCGGTTTCGGTTTGCGAACCGGCAACCCGGTGCTGGAGTGAAGATGGGTCAGCAATGGCATCCGGTAACGGGCCAGCACGCGCCCGACCGTGGAACGGTGCAAGCCGAGGTGATACGCGATCCGATGCGGACCCCACCGGCGCGTGAAGCGCAACGCGACTATCCGCCGCTCGATGCGCCGACTCAACCGCGACGGCGATGTCGATGGACGACAGCTGCGATCAGTCAACGGCAACCCGGCCCGGTATCGGTCAGCCCACCGCTTAGCCGTTGCCGGCGAGCATTGGAACCGGTCCGCAGCACGACGCAACGGCCAGCCACGATCGACCACGAGGACGGCAAGACGACGACGCCCTTCCGGCGTCAGCGGTGCATTAGCGTGAGTCACGAAGACCTCCGTGTGACGAGTGGTGTGTGGTAACCCACATCGTCCCGGAGGTCTTCGCCTAAGTCACGCGTTCACAACGTCCCGGGGAACTACAGCTAGGGCGTGTCTCCTAACCGTTGTTGTGGTCGTGGTGCAGGCTGGGCGTTGTGTCGCGGTCTCGGGTGTTGTCGGATTCTCAGTGGGAGCGGATCGCGTCGTTGATGCCGGCCCCGTCGCCGAAGGGCGGTCGCCCGTTCGGTGATCATCGTTTGGTGGTCGAGGCCATCATTTGGCGGTATCGGACCGGGATTCCGTGGCGGGATCTGCCGGCGGAGTTCGGTCCCTGGCAGACGGTCTGGAAGCGTCACAACCGATTCAGTCACGACGGCACCTGGGACCGGGTGCATGCTGCGCTGTTGACTGAGGCCGACGCGGCCGGGGTGCTGGATTGGACGGTGAGCGTGGATTCCACGATCAACCGAGCCCACCAGCATGCGACCACCTTCGCCCGTGTCGAGGAGCCCGCGGGCCGCCGCCCCACCAACACCCCAGGGGGCACGATCGAATCACAAGAATCTTCGTCAGGAACCCGCTGACCACGCGATCGGCCGCTCGCGTGGCGGCCTGTCGACGAAGATCCACCAACTCGTCGATGGCAACGGACTCCCGCTTGTCGTGCTCCTCACGCCGGGCCAGTCCGGTGATTCGCCGATGTTTGACGCCTTGATGGGACAGCTCCGAGTAGATCGAATGGGTCGAGCTCGCACCCGGCCCGACGCCGTCCGCGGCGACAAAGCGTATTCATCACGCGCAATCCGCTCCCACCTCCGCCGACGCGGTATCGCGGCAGTCATCCCCGAACCCGACGATCAGAAGCGACACCGCCTCAACCGCGGCAGCGCGGGCGGCAGACCACCCCGATTCGACGCGATCAACTACCGAGGACGGAACGTCATCGAACGCGGCTTCTGCGACACCAAGCAATGGCGAGGCCTCGCCACCCGCTACGACAACCTCGCCGTCACCTACCGGGGAGCAGTCGTCCTCCGCGCAATCACACTCTGGCTCAAACGGTTAGAAGACACGCCCTAGGCGCTGACTGGCTGCGCTCACACATGGAATCGACGGGCGACCTATTCTGCGTCCTCCGCGCTGGCCCTCTTTGTTCGTTCCCTGCCGGCCTTCTTCCTCGACCATGAGCTAGGAACGGGCAGGTTCCCATTCACGACGAGTGTGTACACGGTTGATGGCGCGGCCGGGTCGTCGATGCCGTGATGCGCGGGATGGAGCGGGAACATATAGTTCTCCGGCGTTCCGACCGGCAGCTCCTTTCGGCTCATGTCCAAGATCGCCAAGATGGAAAGGCGACTTCCGTCACTGGCCGCGTATTGAACCACTTGCGCCATGTACTTCGCTGCGCGTTCCCGCGTGACAGCGGTCTGTCGTTCAACTTTTAGCTCGGCGGTGATGCTGTCGTGGCGGATGTCGAGGAACCCGTGGGCGGCCCGAGATCCTCTCTCGACTCGACCTTCCAGTTCTGGTTCCTCAAGGAGGCGCGCGAAAAGGTCGTCATGGAATTTGCGCTCGGTGACAGCCTGTCCACGTTTGTACTGGCGATCCCAGGTCATTTCCAACCCGATGCGGCAAATCGCCGTGAATAGTCGACAGAACGCCTGGACCTCCGTCTCGTTGTACCCAGCCTCGGGCAGCGCCGTGTAAAGCTCCAAGAGCCGTTCGTCGATTGCGGCATATTGGGTGACGGAGTCCCGTGACGCGTCATATGGTCGCATCCGGATCTGTGGGTGGCCGGCGACGTTCAGGGCGACTGCTAGGGGCGTACGATCCGAACTCTCGCCGCGGAGGGTGACCTTGACTGCGAACGGTGGCGCGGGTTGGCCGGCAGCGATCCCATATCGCAAGATCACAGTTCCATCGCTCTCGAATCTCAGGTCGTGATCCATTGCCGTCGGCTTGTCCCAGCTGAACGTTGGCAGTGTCACATCCGCGGCGGGCACTGCTGTGACAAATTCGAGGTCGAGCCTGTTGGCCCACTCCGGCCACTCATCCAGGTGGACGCGAGCACTAAGCGTGTAGACGCTTTCGGGCTTCATCACCGCTGTTCCGGTGAGGAGCTTGTTGTTCACCGAAATAAGCGCAACAGCTACGGGCGGCACCGCCGCCTTCTGCGTCTGATTGCGGCCGGCCGAATGGCGTCGCTCGAGAGGGGGTCCTTCGATAATCAACAGCGGCGTAGGGATGGCAGTGAACTCGAACAACTCCTGATCGAAGTCTTCCGGTAGTTCGCCCGCTGTCCACGATCGCACTCTCTCGATGCCGGCCCGTAGCCGCACCGTGAGCGGGTCTTCAGCCGAGAAGGTGTCGTTCAGTTGCCGCAGGGCGTCGCTATTACGACGGCGTGCCGCGCGGATACTCGTGGCACGTTGCGAAGCGTCGGCGGATCGTTCCGCTTCGGCCACGTCTTGTAGGTGCGCGAGTGCAGCGACGAAAGTCGTGTACGCGCGGATATAGGCGGCGGTGGGAGTATCGCGTTGGGCATGTGCTGCCAGTTCGGTGGCGGCGTTGCGGAGCTTTTCGCCGTCGTTCGCAGTACCTGCCGCAATGAGTTGGCGGATTCTTTCATTTACGCTCGCCTGCGTTGCCAGTTCTGTCGCGAGGGCGCGAGAGTTGTTAGGAAGGTCAGCTGCGGTCGCCGCATGTTTGGTTTTCTGCCACGCGACCTCCGCGGTCGCTGCCGCTCGTGCTGCACTGAGGATTCCCCGTTGCGGCGCATAAGCTGGGGTACTCGGCACGATGGCGGCAAGCTGGCTGACGAGGTTTTCGAAGTCGGCTGTACGTCCAAATCTCCACAAGACCTCGGCGATTTCGACTCCCCGGAGAATGGCTCTTGGCTCGAATGCCAGGGCGACCGATGCGATTTCGCCGAGGTCGAGCGCCTCCATTCCTACGCAGTTGAGCAGGTCGATGAGAAGGCTGTCGTTATGGTCTTGGACGCCCACCTGCAGGTACCTGTATGCGACGACGCGTAGTTGCAGGTGTGCCAGGTCGCCGGACGCTTTGACGGAGTCTGCCCATCGGAGACGGATGACGGTTTCGAGGTCATGGTCGTCGAGGTCAGCGCACCTGTTGAGGGCGACGTTGTGAACGACGTCCCGATATTCGGGCAGCTTGTTTCCGAGCTTTACAGCTGCGGGGATGGCCCGGAGAAGGACGTTGTGTGTGGCTGTTGGTTTGGGCGCGTTTCGAAGAACGTTGACAACGTAAATCATTAGCCTCGTGGCGGCTTCTTCCGCGAAATCTAGCCGGGCCGCAGCTAAGAGCGTCCCCTGGATAACGCCGTAGTACGGTGACTGCATCAACGCGGGCAGCAGATCTTCGAAAGTAGATGGCAGCCTGTGCCGTGCCCCAATTTCCACCCATGCCTCGATCGCTGCGGACGCAAGTACAGGGTCCGTCTCTAGCATGTAGCGGTAAAGAGTGGGCACGATCCGGCCGAGCACCCCGAGCTCGTTTCCTGCCGCAGCCCCAACCTTGCCGAGCAACCCGACAAGCCGCCACGACATCGTTTTCGAGGTCGTATCGCCAGTAGCAGCGCGGTGCGTATCCAGGAACGCGCCGATCGTTTCGATTACCGCTGTCGCGTCAGCATTTGCCGCCAAATCGACGGCTTCGAAGTAGCGCCCGGTTGCAGCCTGGTACTCCATCTGACTGCTGTATGCCTCTAGCGGCGCGAGTAGGTCTGGGTCGCCTCCTTCGAGAACTAGTGGGGTGTTTGTGGGTTTCGCGCTCTGCGCTGTAATCGACTCGAGTGCGGCGTGGAACATCGCGTTTAGGTGTTCGACCGCCCAGGTCGGTTCGTCTCGCGCGAGACGGTGAATCACTTCCGCACTGTCGGCGGCTATACCCGAGCCCCATCGGCCGCCGGCAAACGACAGCAGCTTCTCGAAGAGCGCATCTCTTACCACCCGGCGTTCGATACCGGTCAGGTCTGGGTCGCCTTCTTCTTTCCACCGCCTGTCCTGGTCGAGGAGATGGGCGGTCTCTTCCCACACCTGGAAATAGCGCTTCCGTTGTTCATCACCGGCCGTGGAGCCACGAGTTTCAAGCTCCGTGGTGACGTCTCCGATCTGAAGGATGCTGGCGATCGCGAGCGTTTTGGCAACACGATGTTGCGGGAAAACTTCGTGTCGGTCGCCCGGAAGGACGACGTTTCTAAGAAGTAGGGGGAGTGCTAGTTCGGCGATCTTCGGACGTCGAGCGGCGAGAACCGCAAGCGCAGTTGCCGCCGTCGCTCGGTCCTGCTCCCGAACGGCCTTCTCCCAGTCCGAGCGGAGGCCAATGGACCCGCCCGGGGTGATAATTGGCACCATCGGCTCCAGTGCTGGCAGCATCTCCCCTAGCGTGTTAAGTAGCTGGGCCTCGGCGAGGTCCGCGGTTAGCAGCAGCCCTGCGGCGTCGGTCGTCGTTCGCGGCCGCAACTGCCCGACGGACCCGTGCTCGACACCGCAAGATGCCCGCAGGATACTTTTGACCGCGCCCTCCGTGAATTTCCCGATGGGTGCTTCCTCCGCGAATTCGACGAGGACTTGTATTGCTTCCGTTGAGGCTTGCCGTTCCAGCGCCGCGAACGCTAGGTCCAGGACCTCGCTAACCAGATCTCGTCGGCTCATCGCCACAATTCGGAGCGGGCCGAGCAGCACGGTCAAACGTTCGTCCCGGACGAGGGCACTGAGGATGTTGGTCGCTTCGACGGTGAAAAGTTCGGGCGCGCGGGTAGCTGTCGCCACGAGCCGAGCTGTCGCATCGGCGAGGTCCTCAGCAGAGTGAGCCCCGGAAGGGTCCGGGTCGATTAGCGCAAGATCATTGACGATAGCGGTGACGGCGGGATCGCCCTGTATTTTCAGCGCGCTGCGTGCTGACTCTCGATGCGCCCACTGCTCGCGTGCGATGCGGCTTCGCTCTTGCTCGCGCGCAGCAGCTTCGGCCGCCTCGGAGTCTTCCTCTGCCACAAGTGCACCAAGGGTGGGGACTTCGCCAGTTGGTCTCTGCAACTTACAGCCGATGCAGTGCTCTCTGTAGAAGCTAGTCGCGATCGGCTGCAGTTGCATTCCGCCCATCGCCCCGTTGACTTTGGGGCATTCGATGGTTCGCATGTTGATCGGCAGGCCCGACATTTGCTCGAGCATGCCCCGGCCGAGGGTCTGTTCGAAACGCATCAGTTGACAGTGACGGTGTGAGAGCTCAATGACAAACGCGTTGTGACGGCCGATCTCCAGCTCGCGTTCGAAGTTGTCCTCCTCATCCACGTTCACAGTGTTTCAGGAGGCGCCGACAGCGCGCCACCATTTGGGCGCATACTCGCCGGTGGAGGTAGATGGCGGTGACGCAAACGCCGACGGAGGGCTTTCTGAGGCGCCCCAGGAGGGGCCCTCATGAGCGTTAGATGGGACTGGCCGGACGTTACGAATCACGCACCGAAGGATGCCGAGCTTCGGTGGCCGATGGCCCAGAATCGGCTCATGAGGTCGTATCCGCGTGAAGTTTTCATCCTTGGCGCCGGCTTTTCGCGTGCCGTTTCGTCACGGCTTCCGGTTACCGACGAGCTCGGGAATGAGGTTATCCAGCGTGATCCCACAAGGCTTGGCCGCAGCGTCGGCAAGCAGCGGTTCGCGGGCGGGTCGTTCGAGACGTGGTTGTCGCGGCGGGCGGAGGCACAGCCGTATCTGACGGCTGAGCAGAACTTGGAGTCGCAGTCGATCTTCGCCCGTGGGACGCGGCTCATCGGGGAGGTCCTCGATCAACGCGTGGGTGAAGCGCTTGCCTCGCCAATGCCGGCATGGCTCGGTGAGCTGATCAGCCTCTGGCACCACCGGTCGAGCTCGGTGCTCACGTTCAACTACGACACGCTAATCGAGTGCGCGTTCCAGACGATGAGGTTCTGGGACTGGCGCCATAGGACTTCGTTCCAGTGGGGGTCAATCCTGAATTACACCCCGGAAGGGAAGGGCGGCCTTTCATATGCGGAGAGCGACGGTACTGGTGCTCCGCATCCGAGCTTCCGCCTAAGGAAGCTGCACGGCTCATTGAACTGGTTCTGGTCGCCTGGCGACACTGCCGGAGCGACCGTTCGCAGGGCTCGCCTGCCCGGCGACTTCATGTCGCCTAATCCGATCCCCGAAGATGAGATGCACTGGATCGCGCCGGGTCGGGAGCGCTTCATCGTCCCACCTGCGGCGCTCAAGTCGTCCTACTACCAGAACCCGATCGTCCGCGAGATCTGGCAGCGCTCGAACGAGGCCCTCCAGGAGGCGGACGTCATTACCTTGATGGGATACTCCGTGCCAGTAACGGACCTATCGACTACGGGGATGCTTGCTGAGGCGCTTCAGAACGGCGGTAAAGAGGTCCGCATTGTTGATGCCTATCCGAGAGCGGAGTCGGACCCGACATCCGTTGCTGCCAGGGTTAGGAATCTCGCCGGGCCAAACACCACCATAGAAAACCGGGGATGCGGCGAGGCCGTGGTCGCCGACTATGTTGAGCGACTCGTCGCTGAAGCAGGGAACCAGCTCGTCGCCGATTTAGCTTCAACCGACCAGCCCCGGACCGCTGCTCTCCACGTTGACTGGGGCGAAGCCAGTGGCCTGGGGCGCGCAGCAGCCGTGGTTGATGTCCGCCGTAACGCCGACACGATTACCGTTACGACCGACCCGCTAAGCAACGAAACTCGTGCGTTCGAGTCCCGGCGCGGTTCGGAGGGCCACCGAGCCATACCGAAGTCGCTGCAGGACCTCCTCGATCTGATCGAGGGGAGTAGCCGGATCCTTGTCCGCGTTCCTGGCGGCGACAGGGAAGCAACGGCAATTCACGCGGAGCCACGACCTTACGACACGGGTCACTCAAATGAATGGCTTCAGCTCGTTACCGCCGGACAGACTTGGCTTACAGGGATTCGCCCCGATGCTGGGTCGTGAACGGTCGGGGTATCAGGCAAACCGCACTCCGGTCTTGCCATGACGAGTGACGTCGAGGGCGGCCCCGGCTGGATCATTCGGGGCGCAGACCTTCGGCCAGCGATCACAGACCTCACGAGGTTCCGCGACGGCATGACTTTTGCCGGGGGCGGGTGATTGCCGCGGGTAGCGCCGCTGAACTCCAGACAGGAATTACCGGCGCAAGGCCGTCCGTACCCATTCAGGCTCTTGCCGGGCCGGCCGACGACGGCGCTCTACGAATGATCCACCCGCAGGTGCTCGATGCTGGGTCGCTCATTCAACAGTCTGCAAATCACCTGTCGACGTTGCGACTGGCCCGCCTTCACGGCGGTCAGGATTTCAGCTTGGCGAACATCGCAGCTAGGTCCTCGTCGTTCGCCGTGACGTCCCGCCGGTAAGCACCCAGGCTCTGTGGTGACCCTGAGGGATCTCGGAGTGGCGCGTCCATCTCGTCGATCCTCTCGCGCAACGTGTCGGTGTGGATGTCAATGTCCGTGGCTTCGGCGAACGCGATGACGTCCCCCAGCCATTGACTCATTAGCTCCGGGTCGGACTGTTGGCTTATCGCCTCCAGCTCATTCTCTAGGGCCTTCGCCAGCTCGCGTTTCTCATGGTTGCGGTATCGCTCGTCGCGGAACCATCTCGGCACCTTCAAGTAGTGTTGCAGGTCCTCGATGGTCGGCACGGCCTCGAATGCGATGCGAAGAACCTTCATGGCCGCGTCGTGCGACCAGGCCGGCGAGTCCCGGTCGGCCAAACGGGAGGCCAAGTCGAACAGGAGGTCAGCCGAAGGGGAGACGTAGGGCAGATTGTCCACCCGTGAGAGCAATTCGTCGACGGAGGCCCGGAGTTGATCGGTGGCTTTGTTGACGTCGAATAGCGCACTGCTGCAAAACAATGCCAATTGCGCGGTGGCATCTACGCGCTCGGCGAGGTTATCGAGAAGAAAATAGCCTTCCCTCTTGTGTACCGCGTCTCTCTCGACTTGGCGGACCGCTTCGACTCTAGCTGCGTGCTCCAGCTGGGCTCGCCCGGTGGCGGCCGCGATGGCGTCGAGATCAACGATGCGACGGCGCGCGTTTGCTTCTAGTACGGGATTTGGTGAGGTGGTCAGCCCGTCCTGTCGATGTTGAAGGTTGGCGAGTGACAAGACGTAATTTAGTTGCCCGACTGTGACGACTGCGTTGATGGTGGCGTCAAATTGGCCGGGATCCTGTAGTTGATCGAGTAGGAAATCGCGACGGCTCGGGTCGTACAAAGCGATCTCGTCGATCCTGCCGCTTTCTCCTTCAAGTCGAATCCAGGATCCTTCCAGTGTCTTGAGCGCGTCCTGTAAGTCTCGGGGATCCGGTGCGTTCACCGCTGACCGGATCACATCGAGTGGCGCGTAGAGACTCGGCCATACCGCCAGCTGGTTGAGGACAGCGACTGCGGTCGTTGAAAGTTGTCTGTAGCTTCCGGACCAGACGGTTTCTGGGTGGTTGAGCGCTTCAAACATCGCTGTGTAGAAGTCGTCGACGGAGTCGTGGTGTTGAGCGATAGCTACGGACTCGAGGAGCCTGGGGTTGAAGCCTGGGTGGTCGATGACCTTCCTGTATCGCGTGTCCGTGGCGAGTCCGAGGCGGACGTCTCGGTCCGGGAAGCCGAAGTACAGGTGGTTGAACAGCATTTGCGCGCGCACTGAACGGCTGAGGTCCTTCAGCTCAATTCGTATGCGCGACCGGTCTTCGGCTAGCCGCCGAACGCGGTCGTCTGCTCCAGTTTGTGCTGCGTTGAGGACCTGCTGGCGAGTGGTGAGGATAAGCCGCTGCTGACCGGACCCGTTGCGTATGTCGTCGATGAGTAGGGCTATGTTGGAGGCTTCGTTCTTCTGCAATTCAGCGACGTTCGTCTGTCCGAGGAAGTCATCGTAGAAGTAGAGGGTTTTCTCGCCGTCAACGAGGTGGTGTCTCCACGCGTCATCCACATCCGAGGCGATGTTTCGAATCGTCCAGCCTTCTCGCCAATACGCAAGGAGGATCATTTGGGCGAGTGTGCTCTTCCCTACGCCGGGCGAACCGGAGATGATCACCACGTTTTGGTCATCAAGCATCGCAAGAGCCTTGGCCATATCCTCAGTCGGTACGAAGAGCTTCGCTCGGTCGCGCACTTGACGAAGCAGCGCTTCGCTTCGCTGCCACTGTGCTCCCTCGGCGACTTGCTGGAACACTGCGGAATTCGAAAGCCAGAGTTTGTAGTGGCGGTTCTCGACATCGCGATGCTTTGCAAGATGTGCATTAAGCCGCCCTCGATGCCAAATTCCGTCGACTTGCACCGGCAGCGGTGTGAGCGCCTCTAGTAGCAGGTTCTCGGTCTCGGGACTCACAGCGGCTGATGTGATGAACAAATAGTCCCGCGCTTTCAAACCGAGCCCGCGCTTTGCTTCGCTTTTCGCCGCGGCGATGAGTCGTCGCCTGTCGGCATCCGGGTAGTGCTTGGACTGCCCAACTAGACCACGTTTGGCGTCTCGCAGATCGACACCCCCGTCCGGTCCCACTCCGAATGACACCAGTTCGATTCCCAAGGCGGCGTTGAGGAGGTCCCGAGTGAACGATTCGAAGTCGATCGGAGAGAGCGAACGAAAGTCGTAGTCTGCCATTCCTTGTTTCCCTTGCTGCCAGTGGCGTCACAGGCAGTCTGTCGCAAACGTGCGCGACGGCGGGAAGACTCACGCGGCGCGACTAGGGCGTGTCTTCTAACCGTTGTTGTGGTCGTGGTGCAGGCTGGGCGTTGTGTCGCGGTCTCGGGTGTTGTCGGATTCTCAGTGGGAGCGGATCGCGTCGTTGATGCCGGCCCCGTCGCCGAAGGGCGGTCGCCCGTTCGGTGATCATCGTTTGGTGGTCGAGGCCATCATTTGGCGGTATCGGACCGGGATTCCGTGGCGGGATCTGCCGGCGGAGTTCGGTCCCTGGCAGACGGTCTGGAAGCGTCACAACCGATTCAGTCACGACGGCACCTGGGACCGGGTGCATGCTGCGCTGTTGACTGAGGCCGACGCGGCCGGGGTGCTGGATTGGACGGTGAGCGTGGATTCCACGATCAACCGAGCCCACCAGCATGCGACCACCTTCGCCCGTGTCGAGGAGCCCGCGGGCCGCCGCCCCACCAACACCCCAGGGGGCACGATCGAATCACAAGAATCTTCGTCAGGAACCCGCTGACCACGCGATCGGCCGCTCGCGTGGCGGCCTGTCGACGAAGATCCACCAACTCGTCGATGGCAACGGACTCCCGCTTGTCGTGCTCCTCACGCCGGGCCAGTCCGGTGATTCGCCGATGTTTGACGCCTTGATGGGACAGCTCCGAGTAGATCGAATGGGTCGAGCTCGCACCCGGCCCGACGCCGTCCGCGGCGACAAAGCGTATTCATCACGCGCAATCCGCTCCCACCTCCGCCGACGCGGTATCGCGGCAGTCATCCCCGAACCCGACGATCAGAAGCGACACCGCCTCAACCGCGGCAGCGCGGGCGGCAGACCACCCCGATTCGACGCGATCAACTACCGAGGACGGAACGTCATCGAACGCGGCTTCTGCGACACCAAGCAATGGCGAGGCCTCGCCACCCGCTACGACAACCTCGCCGTCACCTACCGGGGAGCAGTCGTCCTCCGCGCAATCACACTCTGGCTCAAACGGTTAGAAGACACGCCCTAACCGCGAAACCGCAGACTCACGATCTGTAGGAGAACTGCGGACGAGCGATGGGTATCAGTTAGAGCACTCTTCCAGGCCCGAGGTTGCCGGCCGTTGTGAGGGGCGTGAGGAACGTTCTGGTGACAGGTTGACCTGCCCCACGGATTAGGTTCCAGTTTCGGTGGCTAACTGGTGGCCTGATCCGTAAGGCTCATCCTCGTGCCCCGTCCCTATCCGCAGGAGTTCCGTGCGCGCGCCGTTGCACTCGTGCGTGCCGGTAAGCAGGCCAAGCAGACCGCCGTGGAAATCGGCATCCACCCCATCACGCTCTCGAACTGGATCCGCCCGGATGACATCGACAATGGCCGCCGGCCCGGTGTCCCGTCGTCGGAGTCGGCTGAGCTGCGGGCCGCGAAGCGCCGTATCCGCGAGCTGGAGACGGAGCTGCTGATCGTCCGGCAAGCGGCGAAGTTCCTCGACGAGGAGCGGCGAACCTTCGGGTTCCACTTTCATTGGCACCCCTTCACGCTGACCACGCCGACGCAATCGCGGGCTGGAGGATGCCTCCGTGGCGGCCGAACGAGAGCCCCTGCGAGCCTCCAGCCTTTTTGCCGGAAGCCCTGCGGCGATAGTAGCGAGGGCTCGCCTCTCTCCGTCGATTACGCGCCATCGGCAACATCTTCTGGTGTGGAGCGGCATCGGTGACGGTGGCCTACACCAGAATGGTGTGTCACACCTACCAATTGGAGCATCAAAATCGGAACTTCCTATCGTGTGAGCGATCTCGCCATTCAATCCGACATGGACGTCGAGGAAGTGCTAGTCACCCTTTGGTACGCCGACATCGAATACGTCAGCGAACCAACGTCCCGCATCCGCGCCAGCGACCTCAATAGGGCGCTCCGCGCGTGCGGACAAGCAGGTAGAGGCGATCGCCGCAAAAAGACGTACTGGGCTGAACGACTCGGGATGGATTCTGGTGAGCTCGAGCGCGCGCTGGCGGGTCTGGGATACGCGTCTTCGGCTTACGCGCGTACGGTCCCTAAAGGTTCGCAATCAAGATTAGAGCGCCTCGCTTCAACAATGGGCGCAGAATCTCCGACGGCTGTTGACCTGAGATCTGCCGAGGCCGACGAATTGCCGCTGGCGAGCCCACTGGTGTGGCGGGAGATTGGCCAGAAGAAGCCAATGTCCTACCTGACGGTCGACGAAGTGGAAGCTATTCATGGCGCACTCGAAAGCGACGCAAACGAAGCCAATGACCCCATCTGGCCGCCAGGAGTGAAGAATCACGATTCGCTAGCAAGCGCGCTGACTCGGCCTCAGACTGGTAATGGCGTCGAGCCGAAGTATCCCACGGTGGAAATGGCCGCAGCAGCGTTGGTGCACTCGCTCGTGCACAACCATCCGTTTCACAACGGCAACAAACGCACAGCGGTCGTTTCCCTACTCGTATTCCTCGACCGCCACAGCGTCTGGCTCAGGGACACCGTCGACAAAGATGCACTCTTCAAGTGGATGCTCGAAGTGACCAACCATCGCATTCTGAAGAAGGGCTACATCTACGACCAGATTGCCGATCGTGAAGTCCTTGAGATTTCGGATTGGATCAGGAAGAACTCGCGATCGATTTCGAGAGCCGAACGACCGATCACGTGGCGCCAGCTTCGGTCCATCCTTACGCACGATTTCGAATGCGAGATCGAGCCGAGGACATCTGGCGTGGTGGTTCGCCGTCCAATCGAAGAAAGAGGCTTCCTGGGGAGAAAGAAGGTGCGCTATCGCACTTTCCAGTTCGTCCCTGGCGGAGATGGCCGCGAGATCGGTCCGGGAACGGTCAAGAAGCTGAGACACGAATTACACCTCGACGAAGCTCATGAGGTTGATTCGGTCATCTTTTATGGCGAGGAGCGGAGCGCCGACGATTTCATCCTGCAGTACAGGTCGTTGCTTAGAGCTCTTGCGAAGGTCTAATCGCTCGTTAAGCCAACGCCGTGCATGGGAACTACCGGCCACCTACATTGGCTGGCCGGCGGAACGAAGTTCGCCAGATCCGAGCTGCCGCGCCTCCTCAAGCATGAGCCGTGGGGTTTTTGTGGGGTCTGGGCCAAATTAAGCCACAAGAAATATCCCCTGACCAACACCTTCAATGGCGGAGACGGAGGGATTTGAACCCTCGGTCCCCTTACGGGGACTCCACCTTAGCAGGGTGGTGCACTAGGCCTGACTATGCGACGTCTCCTGAGCGCCCGCGAGCAGGCGCACGTGAGCCATCATAACGGACGCGGGCGGCCCGTTCGGACACGGGGTTCTCAGGCTCCGTAGGTGGCGAGGCGGGAGATCTGGTCGAACATGGTGGTGAAGAGCATGATCATCCAGATCGTCGTGACGATGAAGGAGAGGGCGGTCACCCCGATCATCGCCCACAGCGGCGCCATCCCGCGCTTCTGGGCGACGGAGCGGACGATCACGGTGCGGCCGATGACGTAGACGAGGCTGCTCAGGAACGACCAGGCCCAGTGGAACGGGCGGACGACGCCGCGGCGGGTGAGCTCGCGGTGGTCGAGCCAGCTGAAGACGACCGTGGCCGCGTAGGTCAGCCAGCTGACGCCGATGAGCACGAAGTACCAGGGGCCGCCGATGACGGCGAGCGGGTCGACCATCGGCCTGGGGTCGTTGAGGTCGATGGTGGGGATTCGGATCTGGATGGTCGGCAGCAGCAGGATGCTCAGCACCGGGAGGAGCACGACGAGCCAGATCCAGACCGTGCCGACCGGCGTCGCCGGGTTCAGCTCGGGGCGCGCGGGCTGGACGGGGGCGTAGTACTGGGGCGCGACCGGCTGCGCGGGCGCGACCGGCTGCGCCGACGGTGCGATGTGCGCCGTCCACTGCACTCCGTCCCACCACCGCTGCTGGGGTGCACCGGAGGGGTCGGGGTACCATCCCGCGGGGACTCCCTCGGGAGTCCCGTTTACGTCGGTCATGTGCGCCTCCATCCCGCAGCCGCCGATACGACCACCTTCGCGACCCTATCGCGCCGTCCCGTCGCGGGCCGCGAGGTTCACGTCGTTGCGCTCACAGCGGCGTTTTGAGCGCAACGACGTGAACCTCGCCGGTCTACTCCACCGCGGGCGGAGTGCTGTGGACGGTGCGCAGCATGGCGGTGACCATCGCGTTGGCCACGGCGATGAGCGGCACCGCGAAGAGGGCGCCCGCGACACCGGCGATCCCGGTTCCGGCGGCGACGCCGACGACCACGGCGAGGGGATGCACCTTGACCGCGCCGCCGACCAGCAGCGGCTGCATCACGTGCGCTTCGAGCAGATGCACGAGCAGCACACCGGCGAGCATGATGATCGCCTGCACGGGGCCGGCGAACACCAGGGCGATCACGACGGCGATGACGCCGGAGACGATGGCGCCGATGACGGGGATGAAGGAGGCGAGCAGCACGACGACGCCGATCGGGACGGCGAGCGGCAGGCCCAGGAAGAAGGCGACCAGGCCGATCCCGACGCCGTTGACCACGGCGACGAGGATCTGGACGCGCACGAAGCTCGTGAGGGTGCTCCAGCCGGCGTCGCCCGCCGCCGCGATGGCCGGGCGGCCGGTGCGCGGGAAGAGGCGGGTGATCCAGCGCCAGATGCCGTGGCCGTCGATGAGCATGAAGATGGTCGCGAAGACGGCGATCAGCGCGCCCGCCAGCAGGTGGCCGGTCGTCGAGCCGACGCGCACCACCCCGCCGATCAGCTGTCCGCTGTCTTTGCGGAGCAAGTCCCCCGCACTGGCGACGTAGCCGGAGAGCTGCGTGTCGGTCACGCTCCACGGCGGCTCGCGGAGGGTGTTGCGCAGGCGGTCGTACGCGGCGACCGACTCCCGCTCCAGCTGCGGCAGTCCCGCGCGCACCTGCCACACGACGAGCATGACCAGTCCGGCGACGACGGCGGCGAACGCGACGAGTGTGACCAGGATCGCCAGCCACTTCGGCCAGCGGTGCCGCACGAGCGACGACACCGCGGGCTGCAGCAGGGCCGACACGAGCAGGGCGACGAGCAGCGGGATGACGATCTCGTGGAAGACGATCACGAGGTAGACGACGACCGCCGCGAGCCCGAGGATCACGAGCAGGCGCCACGACCACTCGGAGGCCGTGCGGACGCCGGGCGGGACGGTCGATGCGTCAGCGGATGCGCCGTCCGGCCGTGGACGGCTCCAGGGCAGCTCCATCAGGAGTCCATGCCGACGGCCGGCTCGCCCACGAACCGGTGCGCCTCGTCGGCGAGCTCCGGCCAGTCCTCGGCATCCGCGATACGCACCCAGGCCCCGGCGGCCTCGGCTCGCGCGGCGGGAACCGTGGTCGCGATCCCACGACCCACCAGATCGGCGGCGCGTTCGCGCGGCAGGTCGACGACGAGCTCATCGCGGTCGAGATAGGCGAAGAGCCGATCGTGCACGTGCAGCCCGGTCGCCGTCGCGGAGACATCGAGGTCGGGATCCTGCAGCAGCCGGGTGGTGAGCAGATCGAATGCGGTGGTGGGGCTGTCGGTCACGGGATGTCCTCTCGTCGGGTTCGACTCCATCCAACGCCTCCCCGCCGCGATTTTGACCGAATGAGGCGAAAGCGCGCCGCAAATACGACCTTCGGTCCACAGCGCCGACGAGTGAACCCCGCTAGAACGTCTCCACGTACTCCTCCGGCGGCCCCAGCTCGGGAGCGGCGCGGAACTCGATCCGCTCGCCGGAGTGCTCGAGCTCGAGCAGCGTCACCGTGTTCCCGCCGGGACGCAGCACGGGCGCCGGGACGTACAGCGTGACCTGCGGGCCGATCTCCCAGTACCGCCCGAGCAGGAAGCCGTTGACCCAGGCGAAGCCCTTGCCGAATCCGGGGAGGGCCAGGAAGGCGTCCGCCGGCTCGTCGGCGCCGAGCACGAACCGCGCCGTCGAGAACCCGGCGCCCGCGGCTCCGCGAGCCGCCCGACCGCCCGCCAGCCGCGCGACCTCCCCCTCCCCCCACTCGTCCAGTGGCACGGGGCGCGCGGTCCAGCCGTGCACCAGGCGGCGGCCGACGCGCACGCCGCCCAGGATGCCCTTGCCCTGGCCGAGCAACGGGCCGTAGTTGATGCGGCCCTGGTTCTCGACCAGGATGCGCAGCTCGACAGCGTCGCCCGCGCCCGTGACGGCGAGCGAGCCGTCGGCGTCGAGGGTCCCGACGCGAGTGCCGTCGACGAAGACCTGAGCGCGGTCGTGCAGACCGGCGATCGTCAGCGTGCACTCTCCGCGCGGGAGCCGAGGCGTCGCGCGGTAGAGCACGAGCCCGGAGGCGATGCCCAGCTCCTCGAAGCTCGGCGGGGTGGGGAAGGGTCTGCCCGCGACCGGGAGGCGGTCGAGCGCGGGGAGGAGACCGGCGCCGGGCACCACCGGAACGGTGCGGGGCGCCAGGATCGGCGGATCGGCGGGCACCTCGCGCAGCCGGCCTCCCGCTGCGGCGAACCGCGACCGGAACGCGTGGAACTTCGGCGTCACGGCACCGTGCTCGGTGATCGGGGCATCCGAATCGTAGCTGGTGATCGTCGGCTGCAGCCGGCCGTCGTGGTTCGCCCCCGCCCACAGGCCGAAGTTGGTGCCGCCGTGCGCCATGTACAGGCTGACGGAGCCGCCCGCGTCGAGGATCTCACCGAGGGTCGCGTCGGCGCTCTGCACCGTGCGCACGTGGTGGCGCTCGCCCCAGTGGTCGAACCAGCCGTTCCAGAACTCGGCGCACAGCAGGGGCTCGCCCTCGCGCCGGGACCGCAGCAGGCCGAACGCCTGCTCGGCGCGCGAGCCGAAGGTCGCCGTCGCGAGCACGCCGGGCAGGCTGCCGCCGTCGAGCATGAGGTCGGTCGGACCGTCCGCGGTGTAGAGCAGCTCGGTCGCGCCCCGGTCGACGAGCGCATCCCGCAGCCAGGTCAGATACGACGCGTCGTCGCCGTAGCTGCCGTACTCGTTCTCGACTTGGAGGGCGACGATCGGTCCGCCGTTCGACGCCTGCAGGGCGGCGAGCCGCGGGACGAGGTCGTCGAACCACTCGGCGACGGCGGAGAGGAACGCGGGTTCGGAACTGCGGGCGCGGGTGCCGACGCGCGCGGTCAGCCAGGCGGGCAGGCCGCCGTTGTCCCACTCGGCGCAGATGTACGGGCCCGGGCGCACGATGACGTCCAGGCCGACCTCGCCCGCCAGGCGGACGAACGCCTCGAGGTCGCACCAGCCCTCGAAGGAGGCGGGCCGGTCCGCCCGGCGCTGGTGGAAGTTCCACGCGACGTACGTGTCGACGGTGTTGAGCCCGAGCGCCGCCAGGCGCTCCAACCGGTCGCGCCACTGGGCGGGATGCACGCGGAAGTAGTGCAGGGACCCCGAGAGTACCTGGTGGGGCGCGCCGTCGCGCAGCAGCACCCCCTCCTCGTACGTCAGCAGCGAGGAGGTTCCCGTCAGCGTCACTTCACGGCCCCCGCGGTCATTCCGGCGCGCCAGAACCGCTGCAGCGCGAGGAACGCGACGATCAGCGGGATGACCGACACGAGGGATCCGATCACCACGAGCGGCGGCGGGACGGCGACGTGGCTGGCGTTCCAGCCGACGAGGCCGACGGTCACCGGCTGCATGCGGTCGTCCCCGAGCACCATGGCCGGCAGGAGGTAGTTGTTCCAGATCTCGACGAACTGGAACAGGAAGATCGTCACCAGCGCGGGCAGCATCATCCTGGTCGAGATCGAGCGGAAGATCCGGAACTCGCTCGCGCCGTCGATCCGCCCCGCCTCGATCACCTCGTCGGGCACCGATTGAGCGGCGAACACGCGCGCCAGGTAGACGCCGAACGGGCTGACGATGCTCGGCAGCAGCACGGCGAGCGGGTTGTTGATGAGGTGCACGCCCGAGAACATCAGATAGAGCGGCAGCGTGAACAGGATCTTCGGCACGAGCACAGCGGCGAGGATGACGCCGAACAGCGCCCCCCGGCCCGGGAAGTCGTACTTCGCCAGCGCGTAGCCGCCCATCGCGGAGAGGAGGGTGCCGATCGCGGCGCCCACTCCGCAGTAGAGCAGGCTGTTGAGCATCCACTGCCAGAAGATGCCGTCGCCCTGCGCCGTGAGCCGGACGAGGTTGTCGAACAGGCCGAAGCCGTCGAACCAGAGCCCGTTGCCCGAGAACTGCTCGCCGAACGGCTTGGTCGCCGAGACGAGCAGCCACCAGAGCGGGAAGAGGAAGTAGACGGTCGACACCGAGAGCAGCACCAGCACGACGGTGCGGCCCAGCGGAGTGGTGTCGCGACGCGGGCTCAGGCCTCGTGCGTTCGGACGCCGTGTAGTCGGACGCCGTGTGGTCGGACGCCGTGTGGTGAGGGCGGTCACGCCGTGTCCCCCTTGCTGGTGAGTCGGAAGAAGACGAACGAGATCACGCCGACGAGCACCGCGAGGATGACCGACTGCGCGGCCGCGTACGGGTAATTGCCGGCGCCGACCGCGGCCTGGGCCGACATGATCGGGGTGAAGGTGGACGACACCGAGCCTCCCGAGATCGGCTGGAGCACGGTCGGCTCGTTGTAGAGCTGGGCGGAGCCGATGATCGAGAAGACGGCCGTCAGGATGATCGCGCTGCGCACCATCGGGATCTTGATGCTCCACGCCGTCCGGAAGGCGGAAGCGCCGTCGAGTTTGGCCGCCTCCAGCACCTCGGCCGGGATCGACTGCAGCGCGGCGTAGATGATGATCATGTTGTAGCCGGTCCAGCTCCAGGTCACGATGTTCGCGACCGACCACAGCACCGTCCCCTCGTCGAAGAACGGCAGCTGGATGCCCAGCGGCGCGAGCAGGTGGTTGATCGGGCTCGACGTGGTCGAGTACATGAACGACCAGACGAGCGCGGCGCTCACGCCCGGGATGGCGTAGGGCAGGAAGCTGGAGAGCCGGAAGAAGCCCTTGCCGCGGGCCGACTTCGAGTCGATGAGCAGGGCGAGCGCCAGCGCGAGGCCGAGCATGACCGGCACCTGCACGATGCCGAACAGCGCCACCCGGCCGAGCGACGCGACGAAGTCGGGGTCGCCGAACGCGTGGAGGTAGTTCGCGAAGGGGTCGAACTCCTGGGTCGGCGCGGTCAGGCCGAGGCCGGAGCGCTTGACCGTGAAGAGGCTGCTGACGAAGGCATAGACGATCGGCGCGATGTTCATCGCGGCGAACAGCACGACGAACGGCCCGAGGAACAGCAGCGGCGCGCGCCAGCTGAACGAGCGGCGAGGCCGGCGCGCGCGTCGCAGCGCGCGCGTCCCGGCGTCGCTCGCCGCCGGTGGGGTCGCCGGATGCTCGGCGACGGCCAGTTCGGTCACGTTTCCTTCTCTCCGCCCACGGGATGCCCGTGCGCTGTCACGACGGGATGCGACGGGCCGTCCCGAATCGGCCCGTCGCATCCCGCTCCCCCGTTCCCGCTCTCGCCCTACTCGGAGACCGTCAGGCCCTGCTTCGTGAGCTCGGCGACCGTCTTGTCCTGCGCGCTCTTCAGCGCGTCGGCGATCGTGCCCTGACCGGCCCAGGCCTTGCCCAGCCCGTCGTCGAGGTCGGCCGCGGTCTTCGTCATCACCGGACCCCACGTCCAGTCGGGGTTGACCTGCGGTGCGGCCTTCGCGAAGACGTCGAAGATCTTCTGGCCGCCGAAGTAGGCGTCGCCCTCGGTGAGCGCGGGCAGATCGGCCAGGTCGGTCGCAGCCGGGTAGAGGCCGGCCTTCTGCACGAGCGTGTTGTACGTGTCCTTGTCGGTGCTCAGCCAGTGGGCGAACTCCCACGCGGCCTTGGTGTCCGAGCAGCCCTTCAGCACGGCGGTCGCCGAGCCGCCGGCGTTGCCGACCTCGTCGTCACCCGCCGACCACTGCGGCATCGGGGCGACCGCCCATTTGCCCGAGCCGTCGGCGGCGCCGCCCTTGATGACGCCCGCCTGCCAGACGGCTCCGACCACGGTGGCGATGCTGCCGTCGCCGAGGCCGGTGTACCAGGCCTGGTCGTACATCGGCGCGCTGCTGATCAGACCTTCCGAGACGAGTCCCTGCCAGTAGTCGGCGACCTTCGCGTTGGCGTCGGAGGCCATCGTGACCTTCCAGGCGTCGCCGTCGACGTCGAACCACTTCGCGCCGGTCTGCCAGGCGAGGCCCGCGTAGTCGTAGTCGAGGTAGGGCGACGAGATGAACTTCGTCGGGTCGGCGGCGTGGATCTTCTCGGCGTCGGCCTTGTACTCGTCCCACGTCGTCGGCGCGCTCAGCCCGAGCGAGTCGAAGACCTCCTTGTTGTAGAAGAGGCCCATCGGGCCGGTGTCGACCGGCGCGCCGTAGACGGCGTCCCCGATGCTGACCGACTTCCAGGCCGCCGGCTGGAAGTCCTTCTCGTCGGCCTTCGCGACCGACGAGACGTCTTCGAGCGCGCCCTGTGCGGCGAAGCTCGGGAGAGTCTCGTAGCCCACCTGCGCGAGGCACGGCGCGTTTTTCGCGGTGACCGCGTTGAGCATCTTCTGGTAGCCGCCCTTGGAGCCGGGCTGCACCTCCTGGTACGTCACCGTCACGTCCTTGTGAGCGGCGTTGAACGCCTTGACCGCGTCGGCGTAGCCGGGGGCCCAGCCCCAGAACGTCACGGTGGCCGGCTTCGCGTCGTCGCCGGAGCCGGATCCCCCGGAACAGCCGGCCAGGCTCATGATGCCGAGCGCGACCGCCCCCGCCGCGCCCGCCAATCGGATTGCTGCTGACTTCTTCACTGCCTCTCCTTTGAACACAGATACCCTTCAGCGGGTTCGAGAAGCGAGTGTCGCACAGAATGATACCGATAACAACAGTTCCGTCAGGATTGCCGTAATCGGTCAATGGATCTGCGTGATCGCAACGATGCGCCCGCTATCATTGCCAGCATGGCCAGTACGGAAGCACGGGAGTCGGCGCCGAAGCCGCCCGGGATGACGGATGTCGCGCGCGTCGCCGGGGTCTCCGCCCAGACGGTCTCGCGAGCGCTCAGCGGGCATCCGAACGTGCAGGAGAAGACCCGCGCGAAGGTCCTCGCCGCCGTCGAGCAGCTCGGTTACCGCATGAACAACGCGGCGCGCATGCTGTCCTCCGGACACAGCCGGACGATCGGGATCGTGCTGCTGCAGACCAGCTTCTTCTCGCGCACCGCCGTCACCGTCGGGGTCGAGGAAGCCGCGCGTGACGCCGGCTACTCCGTCAGCTCGGCGACCAGCCCGTCCCTCGAGCCGACGGCCATCGAGGAGGCGATGTCACGCCTGGCCGACCAGGGCGTGGAGGGCATCATCCTGGCGCTGCCGCTCATCCACGTCACCCGCGGCATCGAGGAGCTGACCCGCGCGATCCCCACCATCACCATCGACGGATCGCGCACCTCCTCCACCGAGATCGTCGCCGTCGACCAGTCCCAAGCCGCACGGCTGGCGACGCAGCACCTGCTCGATCTGGGCCACAAGACCGTCTGGCACGTCTCCGGCCCCACCGAGTGGCTGGACGCCATGAGCCGCAGCGAGGGATGGCGCAGCACGTTGGAGGCGGCCGGGATCACTCCCCCACCCGAGCTCAAGGGCGACTGGTCCCCGGCCTCCGGCTACCAGAACGGGCTGATCCTTGCGCGCATCCCAGAGGTCACGGCCGTGTTCGTCTCGAGCGACGAGATGGCGTTCGGCGTGATCCGCGCCTTCCACGAGCTCGGCCGGCGCATCCCGGAGGACATCTCCGTCGTCGGCGTGGACGACATCACCCTCGCCGAGTACTGCTCCCCCTCGCTCACCACGGTCGCGCAGCCCTTCGGCGAGATGGGTCGCCTCGCGGTCGAGCACCTTCTGCGCTACATCGCCGACCCGCACACGACCCTCGCCCCAGCGTCGGTGGAGCCGACGCTCGTGGTGCGCGCGTCGACGGCGGCGGCGCCCGCGACCGCCTGACCCGGAGCCCCGCGGCGGCCGGCGCACGCTGACACCCACTGACTGCTAGCGATATCAGGGGTTCCCCGAATCGCTTTAATCCCCTAGTGTTATCGATGCCATACAGGCGGACCTTCCCAACGATGCAGCTAGGTGGACCTTGTGAGCCCTCATCCCCCGCGCGGCCTCCGCGCCCTTCCCGCCGTTCTCCCCGCGACCCTCGCGGCCATCGCGCTGGCCGCCGCCGGCGCCCTGGCGCCGATCGCCACGGCTCCGGCAGCAGCAGCGGACGCTCCGCAGCCGGCCGGCACGGCCATCGCGCAGACCCAGTACGCGCTCGTCGGCGCGGACTCCGAGTCTGCGCCCTACCCTGCGCCTCCCGCACTCGACGGAACGGCGCTGGCGGCTTTCGACGGCGACCCGAACACGCAATGGGCGAGCGCCTACAACGGCGGGTCGCCCGATCCGCTCCCGCACTGGATCACCCTCGACGTCGGCGGATCCTTCCCGCTGACGGGCATCCAGTACCAGGTCAAGAACCAGTCCAACGGCCCGGTGGCCGACGTGTCCGTCTACGTGACCGACAGTGCGGCCGTGGCGAAGGACCCGGAGGCGGACTGGGGCACGCCCGCCGCCACCGGACGGTTCCGCCAGCCGACCTCGGCGACGGATGTGCAGAACCTCGTGTTCTCGCAGGCGGTCACCGGACGCTACCTCAAGTTCGTCGCCACGAGCACCATCAACGGCAGCCCCAACGTGTCGGTCGGGGAGCTGCGCGTCTTCGCCACCGGCGACACCACACCGCCACCGGTCACGCCCGATCCACCGGCCGACGCCGCGACCCCGGTCGCGATCGGCAACGGCGCCGGGCTGACCGTTCAGGTCGCCGAGGAGTTCCCGCAGGTGATCTCCTACGACCTCGACGGACGGACCCTCGGCGGTCAGGCGCAGAAGCTCGACGGTTTCAGCGTGAACGGCACCGTGCACACCGCCACGACCACCATGAGCGCGACCTCCGACACGGCGACGTACGTCTCGACCTTCGCGGACCTCCCGGAGCTCACCATCACGACGACGATCACGGCGACGGCGAAGGGGACCGTGGAGTTCGCGGTGACGAAGCTGGAGGGCGCGGCCGCGATGTCCGTCGACCAGCTCGCCATCCCCGAGCTCTCCCTGGTGTCGGTCGACTCGTCCGACCCGGCGGCGGCTCTCGCCCGCACACTGATCTCCACGGACTCCACCACCACCGCCGACCGCTTCCTCGCCGTCACGGGCGCCACCCCGGTCGACGCGCGGAGCGTCGGAACTCCCTACGGCTTCGTCAGCGGCTCGCAGCTCGCGGGCGGCATCCTGACCAACGCGACGGAGGACGCCGCGCAAGACTCCGATACGAACTGGAACACCCGCCTGCAGTCGCAGATCGTCGACGCGGGCAACGGGGCACGGCGAGCGCAGCTCTCGGTCGGCAACTGGACGTACGCGCCTGCGGGCGCGACCGATCCCCGCGTGGCCGTCTACGCGCTGCCCCGCGCGACGGTCGTGCTGGCCGCCGACGCGAACGGCGACGGTCGCGTCGACTGGCAGGATGCCGCGATCGCCTACCGAGACGCCGAGACCCGGCCGCTGGGCGCCGACCGCGTGCCCGAGCGCGTCGTGCAGCACATCCCGTTCAACTTCGCGAGCCAGGCCACCAACCCGTTCCTGAAGACGCTCGACAACGTCAAGCGCATCTCCATGACCACCGACGATCTCGGTCAGTGGGTGCTCGACAAGGGGTACGCCAACGAAGGCCACGACTCCGGGCATCCCGACTACGGCGGCGACTACAACACGCGCGCGGGCGGCCTGGACGACTTCAACACGCTGGTGGACGAGGGCAAGGCGTACAACGCCGACGTCGCCGTGCACGTCAACGCGACCGAGGCGTACCCGCAGGCGAAGACCTTCACGGACCGGATGGTGCAGGGTCAGGTGAACGGCTGGGACTGGCTCAACCAGAGCTACCACATCGACCAGCGCTACGACCTCGGCTCCGGGGCGATCGTCGACCGCTTCGCCCAGCTCAAGCACGAGGTGCCGAACCTCGCCGGCGTGTACATCGACGCGTACTACTCGAGCGGATGGCTGGCCGACGGCCTCGCGGCGCAGTTGCGCGACCTCGACCTGCAGGTCGCCACCGAGTGGGCCTACAAGTTCGAGGGCACCTCGATCTGGTCGCACTGGGCCAACGACAAGAACTACGGCGGCGCCACGAACAAGGGCATCAACTCCAACATCGTCCGCTTCATCGCCAACACGGACCGCGACGTGTGGAACGTCGACCCGCTGCTCGGCGGCGCGGACGTGAAGGAGTTCGAGGGCTGGACCGGGCAGAACGACTGGAACACGTTCTACCGCAACATCTGGAGCGCCAACCTGCCGACCAAGTTCCTGCAGCACTTCCCGGTGCAGGCGTGGGACTTCGGCCGGAGCGCCACGCTCGCCGACGGCGTCACCGTCTCGATGGTGGACGGCGAGCGGCAGATCGCGATGGGCGGCGCCACCGTCGCGACGGGAGGCACCTACCTGCTGCCGTGGGGGGAGCCGGATGCCGACGGCGTCTCCTCGCCCGCCCACGCCGACAAGATGTACTACTTCAACCCGAACGGAGGCGCGGCGACGTTCACGCTCACCCCGCAGTTCGCCGGGACGACCGACTTCACGCTCTACGCGCTGACCGATCAGGGTCGGGTGAAGGTCTCCGATGTGCGGGCGGACGGCGGCACGGTCACGCTGACCGGAGCGAAGGGCACGCCCTACGTGCTCGCTCCGGCCGGCGGCGCCGCTCCCCACGCCGCGGCGGACTACGGCGCGGGCAGCGGACTGGTCGACCCCGGCTTCAACGCGGGCGACCTGAGCGCGTGGCACCCGACGGGTGGGGCAGCGCTCGCGACCTCCGCGAACGGCGACAACGTCGCGACGCTCGGCTCCGACCGGTCGTCGCTCTCGCAGACGGTCACCGGCCTCCAGGCGGGCGAGCGCTACACGTTCAGCGCGAACGTCGAGATCGCGGAGGGCGAGCGGCGGGCGACGACCGTCTCGGTGGACGCCGGAACCGTCTCGGCCAACACGTTCGACTCCACCCCGGCCGCCAACTCGATGGCCTCCGACGCGAAGCAGGGCACGTACTCGCAGCGCGCCTCCGTCTCGTTCACCGCACCCGCGAGCGGCACGGTGACGGTGGCGCTGGGCGCCGTGGCGGGCGACGCCGTCGTCACGCTCGACGACGCCCGCCTCATGCGCGACACCTCCACACCGTCGCCGGCATCCGGAGGCGTGATCGCGGCGGACGACTTCGAGGGCAACCAGCCCGGCTGGGGGCCGTTCGTCAAGGGCGACGCGGGCGGGACGACCGACCCGCGCACATCGATCAGCGAGCGGCACGCGCCGTACAGCCAGAAGGAGTGGAAGAACACGCACTCGCCGTACAACTCGGGGGCGCTGAACGGCCTGTCCGTCGACGACGTGCTCACCGGTGAGCACTCCCTCAAGGCGCACGAGGAGAACACGGGTCTCGTGTACCGCACCGTGCCCGCCACCGTCCCGTTCGTCGCCGGCCACACGTACCGGGTGTCGTTCGACTACCAGACGAACCTCGAGGGCCAGTGGGCCTGGGTCACCGGAGCCGACACACTCGCGAAGGGATCCGTCTCGTCCGCCGACGTGAACCGGGACGCCCTCGCTCCCGCGCTCGACACGACGCACTACGCGAAGGAGATCGTCGCGGGCTGCGGCGACACCTGGGTCGGCCTCCGCAAGCTCTCCGGAGCGAACGGTGCGGACTTCGTGCTGGACGACTTCCGGGTCGAGGATCTCGGCGAAGAGGCCGGAGGCGCGTCCTGCGGCTCGGTGACGGCACCCGCGAGCACCGACCTCAGCCCCGGCGTGGCCGGCACGTTCGTGACGACGTTCACCAACAACGAGCTCACCGCGGCGACCAACGTCGGAGTCCAGCTCACCGATCTCCCGGACGGATGGACGGCCGAGGTGGCGAAGAAGAAGGGCAACCTGTTCGACCGCGTCGCCCCGGGGGCGAGCGTCACGACGACCTGGCTCGTCACTCCGCCGGCATCGGCGGGAGGCACGACGGCGATGCTCGGGATCGAGGCGACCTACGCAAACGACTGCGTGACCAAATCGGTCGCCGCGCAGGCGAAGGCCGTGGTCTCCGAGCGGCCCATGCTGTCGCCCAGCTCGATGACGGCGACCGCCGACTCCGAGAACCTGTCGTCCGGAGCGGGAGAGGGCCCGGTCGGGAACGTGCTCGACGGCGACCCGGACACGATCTGGCACACCGACTACACGAACAGTGCGGCGCCCTACCCGCACTGGGTCACGCTCACGCTCGCGGGCCCGTCGACGGTGGACGGCTTCGGTTACCTCGGCCGGTCGTCCGGCGGCCAGAACGGACGTGTGAAGGGCTACGAGGTCGCGGTGTCGGACGACGGCTCGACGTGGACGACCGTCGCTTCGGGCGCGCTGGTCGACTCCCCGTCGATGCAGGTGATCCCGTTCGCCCCGACCACGGCGTCGTTCGTGCGGTTCACGGCGCTGAGCGCGCTGAACGGGCAGCCCTTCGCCGCTGCGGCGGAGATGCGGGTCTACGGCGCCGCAGCGGACGCGCCGACCGGGTATGCGTCCGGCGCGCGCCCGGACGACGAGCCGTGCGCCTCCGGCACCCCCGCG
The DNA here is from genome assembly GCF_019924635.1 of Leifsonia sp. ZF2019. Lineage (NCBI taxonomy): Bacteria > Bacillati > Actinomycetota > Actinomycetes > Micrococcales > Microbacteriaceae > Leifsonia > Leifsonia sp. ZF2019. The sequence continues at coordinate 315,149 of NZ_CP065037.1, read as the reverse complement.
ATCGCCGCCCCCGCGGCGGTCACGGCCGGGCACGATCTGACCGTGGGTCTGAGCGGGTTCTCCGCCGCGGTCCGGGCGACGGTCGTGCTGCACTCCGACCCGCTGACGCTCGGCCAGGTGACGACCGATGCGGACGGCGCGGCGAGCGTCACCGCGACCGTGCCCGCGGACTTCGCGACCGGGCCGCACACCATCCAGGTCGTCGTCGACGGCGCGGTGGTCGCGGAACGCGCGATCGTGGTGACTGCGGCGGAGATCCCCGGAGCCGGCGGCGGGAGCGGGGGCGGCGCGGTCGTCCCGCCCGGGCTCGACGGCCCGCTCGCCTCGACGGGCTCCGGCGCGCTCGGGGCCGCCCTGCTCGCCCTGCTCGCCGCAGGAGGCATCGCCACGGGAGCCGCCCTGCGCCTTCGCGCCCGTCGCCGCCGCGCCTGAGCCCCGGAACATTTGGACCGAATGTCGTGAAAGCGCACCGGCTTTCGCGACATTCGGTCCAAATCGGCGGCGTCTCGATTGCGCGGGTAGGCTGGGCCAGACCAACGACACGGGGAGGGTTCGTGCCCGAGGACAACGGAATCGCGATGTCGCTGCGCGGGCTGCGCAAGCACTTCGGCCAGAAAGTCGCCGTCGACGGCATCGACCTCGACGTGCCCACCGGCAGCTTCTACGGCCTGGTCGGCCCGAACGGCGCGGGCAAGACCACCACGCTCAGCATGGCGACCGGCCTGCTGCGCCCCGACGCCGGCCAGGTGCTCATCCACGGCGTCGACATGTGGGCCGACCCGCTCGCGGCGAAGGCGCTCGTCGGCGTGCTCTCGGACGGCGTGCGACTCTTCGACCGCCTGACCGGCGAGCAGCTCGTCGAGTACGCCGGGCTGCTCGGCGGGATGGACCGCCCTACGGCCGCCCAGCGCACGGCCGACCTGCTCCGCCTGCTCGACCTGGAGTCCGCGGGCGGCACCCTGGTCGTGGACTACTCGGCCGGCATGACCAAGAAGATCGCGCTCGCCGCCGCGATGGTGCACGCGCCCAAAGTGCTCGTGCTCGACGAGCCGTTCGAATCGGTCGACCCGGTGTCGGCCGCGAACATCCGCGACATCCTCGGCGGGTACGTGCGCGGGGGCGGCACGGTGATCGTGTCGTCGCACGTGATGGATCTGGTCGAGCGGATGTGCGACCACGTCGCGGTCATCACCGCCGGCCGCGTCGTCGCCGCCGGGACGGTGGAGGAGGTCCGCGCGGGCTCGACGCTCGAGGACCGTTTCGTCGAGCTGGTCGGCGGCCGCCGCGTCGGGGAGGGGCCGGAGTGGTTGCAGCACTCGTAAGGCTCCGCCTCCTCTATCTGAGGAACTCCTTCCGCCGCAGCACCGGGCAGCTCGTCGCCGTCATCCTCGGCGCCGTCTACGGCGTCTTCGCGCTCGTGGTGGTGCTCGGCGCCCTCATCGGGCTCTCCTTCGCGCCGCGGGAGGTCGCGACCACCGCTCTCGTGCTCGCCGGCTCGGCCGCCGTGCTCGGCTGGGCCGTCCTCCCGCTGCTCATGTCGGGGGTCGAGCAGACGCTCGACCCGGCGCGCCTCGCGGTCTACCCCATCCCGTTGCGGACGATGATGATCGGGATGCTGCTGAGCGGCGCCGTGGGCGTCGCCGGTGCGGCGACGACTCTCGCCGCCCTCGGCACGGCGCTCCCCTGGTGGCGTGCGCCGGGCGTCGCGCTCGCCGCCCTCGTGACCGGCGTGCTCGGGGCCGCCACCTGCATCGTCGTCTCCCGCGCAACGACCTCCGTCGCCAGCGGTCTCGCCTCCGGGCGCCGCTTCCGCGAGGCGAGCGGCCTGCTGGTGCTCATCCCGCTCATCCTGGCCGGACCGATCATCATCGGCGTGACACGCGGGCTTCGATCGTCGGCGGATGCGCTGCCCGCCGTCGCGGACGGCCTGTCGTGGTCGCCGCTCGGCGCCGTGTGGGCCGTGCCGGGCGCGCTCGCAGCGGGCGACGCGCTCGGTGCGCTCGCGCGCCTCCTGATCGCGCTCGCGACGTTCGCCGTGCTCTGGCTGGTCTGGCGCTGGGGTCTCGGCCGCTCGCTGGTGACCCCGACCCGCGCCTCCTCCCGGGTTCGCGCGCCGGGCAAGCCGGGCCTGTTCGGCATCCTGCCCGCGACACCCGCCGGCGCGATCGCGGCACGATGCCTGACCTACTGGTTCCGGGATCCGCGCTATCTGCGCCAGCTGATCGTGATCCCGCTGATCCCGGCGTTGATGTGGTTCTACGCCAGCCTCAACCACTCGAACAGCTTCCTGATCGCGTCCGGCCCGATCATCGCCTTCGCGCTCGGCGTGGGCATGCTCGCGGACGTGTCGTACGACTCCACCGCCTTCGCCCTGCACCTCTCCAAGGCGGTGCCGGGGCGCGCCGACCGCTGGGGACGGGCCGGGGCGATGCTCGCCTTCGGCGTCCCTGCGGTCGCGATCGTCACGATCGGCACGGCCGCCGCGGAGGGCGAGCTGGCGATCGCCCCGGCCCTGCTCGGCCTCTCGCTCGGCATCCTCCTGACCGGAGCCGGCGTCTGCTCGGTGACGTCGGCTCGCCTGGTGTTCCCGGTCCCCAACCCGGGCGACAACCCGTTCAAGTCTCGGCCCGGCGCCGGCTTCGCCCTCATGGGTCCCACTTTCGCGTCCTGGGGCGTGCTCGCGGTGCTCTGCCTGCCGGAGATCGCCCTGCTGATCGTCGCCGTCGTCACCCGCGATGCGCTGTGGGCCTGGGCAGGCCTCGTCGTCGGCGTCGCACTGGGCGGCGTGCTGCTCACCGTCGGCGCGCGCGTCGGCGGACGCGTGCTGGACGCGCGCGGCCCGGAGCTGCTGCTGCAGCTGCGGAAGGACGCGTAGGGCCGACCCGGCCCTGGCCGACCCGGCCCTAGGCCGACACAGGGGTCGCGAAACGCCGCTTCGAGCGCCTCAGAGCGGCGATACGCGACCCCGCTGTCACAGCGGCGAGCCGTCCGCCTCCCGTGTCGCACCGGGCCACAGGTACGGCAGGTCATCCGGCACGTCCGGGAACAGCGGCCGGTAGAACTCCGGATCCTTCCGCACCAGGTTCGACCGATGGCTGCGGTGGAACGCGTCGTCGCCGATCCACGGCGGCAGCTCGAGGGCATCCTGCGGGAGCTCCGCGACCTCCGGCGCGAACGCGAGCACCTGCGGCCGCACGGTGTCCGCGTGACCCTGCTCGATCCACGCGTCTGCCGACTCCAGCGCGTACTTCGTCAACGCGGGCAGGTACCCGCGCCACATCATCGCCACCGGATGGTTGCGCCATCCGTACCCGGGCACGGTGATCGCCCGCAGCACCTGCAGCGCCTCCACGCGCTGCTTCCCCATCCTGGCGCGGTCCAGGAGGCGGACGCTGTCGGCGAAGGACGGGTACGGGAGGAATGTCTGCACGGCAGTCAGAGTACGCGCGGGCGACCACGTCGCGGCACCGTCGACGCCGGACTCAGCCTTTGACGCTCCCCGAGCTCAGGCCGGTCTGCCAGAACCGCTGCAAGAAGAGGAACGCGACGATCAGCGGGGTGATCGACAGGAGCGAGCCGGTGATCACCGTCGTGAACAGCACCTGACCTCCGCCGCCCGCAGTGGCCGACGCCTGCCAGGAGGCGAGGCCCACCGTGACGGGGAAGAGCTCGGGACTGTTCAGCATGATCAACGGCAGGAAGTAGTTGTTCCACGTCGAGACGAGGGTGAAGAGCAGAACCGTGACGATGCCCGGCGCGAGGAGACGGGACGCGATCGAGAAGAAGATGCGGAACTCCCCGGCACCGTCGATGCGCGCGGCCTCCAGCAGACTGTCGTCGACGGCATCCGCCGCGTAGACGCGCATCAGGTAGACGCCGAACGGGCTGACGAGCGAGGGCAGCACGATCGCCCAGGGCGTGTCCGTCAGGTTCCACGCGCTGAAGAGCAGGAAGGTGGGGATCGCCAAGGCGGTCAACGGCACCATCACGGCGCCGAGGATCACGCTGAAGACGGCCGTGGCGCCGCGGAAGCGGTACTTTGCGAGAGCATAGCCGCACGCGGTCGCAAGCGCCGCAGCGCCCACCGCGGACCCCACCGAGTACAGCACCGTGTTGATCAACCACTGCGAGAACGCCCCGCCCTGCTGTGTGAACACCTGCCCGATGTTCGAGAAGAGATCGAAGCTGCTCCCGAAGGCGAGGCCGAACGTCGAGAACAGATCGCTGTTCGACTTCGTCGACGCGATGAAGAGCCAGACGAGCGGGATCAGGAAGTAGGCGAGCGACACCCACACGATGACCGTGAGGACGGTGCTGCGCCGCTTGTCGCGCTCGACGACGCGCCGCTTGCGCGCCGACGCCGCGACGATCGGGCGGTGGGAGCGGCGGCCCGGCGCCGGGGCGACCCGTTCAGTCGTCGCGCTCATGACAGCTTCTCCTTGCGGTTGGCGACGAGCTGGACCACATACGACACGACCATGACGATGAGACCGAGCACGAAGGCGATGGCTGCTGCGTAGTTGACGTCCTGGTTCTTGAACGCCACGTTGTACGCGTACAGGTTGGGGGTGAAGTCCGTCCCGATGGAGTTCGGGGCGATGCTGTAGAGGAGGTTCGGCTCGTTGAAGAGCTGGAAGGACCCGATGATCGAGAAGATGACCGTCAGGAGGATCGCGTTGCGGATCGCGGGGATCTTGATGCTCCAGGCGATGCGCCTCTGGCTGGCGCCGTCGACCTCCGCCGCGTCGTACAGCTCGGTCGGCACCGACCGGAGCGCGGCGTACATGACGATCATGTTGTAGCCGATGAACTCCCAGCAGACGATGTTCATCGTGGCGCCGAGGATGTTCGTGGACGACAGGAGGTTCGGCGGCGGGAGCAGCAGCGCCTTGGCGATCTGGGTGATCAACCCGAAGTCCGGCCCGTACAGGTACCCCCACATGAGAGTGGCGACGACTCCGGGCACCGCGTACGGCACGAAGATCGCGAGCCGGGCGAACTTCGAGCCGCGCAGGCGGCCGCTGTCGAGGGCGAGCGCGAAGGCCAGCGCGAGACCGAGCATGATCGGCACCTGGATCACGAGGAAGAGGGCGACGCGCCCCAGCCCGGCCCAGAAGCTCGGGTCTGTGAAGACGCGACCATAGTTCGCCAGCCCCGCGAAGGACTGCCCGTCGACCAGGGACGACTGGAAGCTGCTCTCGTAGAGCGAGTACAGCAGGGGAACGATGAACATCGCTGCGAAGATGAGGAGGAAGGGCGTGGTCAGCGTCCACGCGGCGACGGTCTGCGAGCGCGTCAGCGCGCGAGGATCTCGCCGGCGGGCCTCCGCCTCGGGGCGCCTGGGTCGGTTGAGGGCGACACTCATGGTGGTTCTCCGTATTCCGCCGGGGGCCGGCCGCGCGGCCGGCCCCCGGCTCGAGTTCACTTGACGGTGAAGCCCTGCTGCTTCGCGTAGGCGGTCACATCGTCGTCCCACTTCTTGAGCGCGGACACCATGTCACCGTGGTTGGTGATCGCGTCGCCCACGGTGCTCGTGTAACTGGAGTACACGTAGTCCATGAACGGCAGCCATTCGAAGTCGGTCGCGACGGTGTCGGAGACGCCGGCGAAGAGCTTGTTGACCTGCTGACCGCCGTAGAAGTCCGACTTCGTGTCGACGAAGTCCGACGAGGCGAGCGTCGAGGTCGTCACCGGGAACAGGAACTGCTTGTTGGCGAACATCAGCGTCGACTCCTGGTCGGTGTTGATGAACTTGGCCAGCTCGTAGGCGGCGATCTTCTTGGTGGAGGTGGCGAGCACCGCGCTGGTGGAGCCGCCCCAGTTGCCCGAGACGTTCTCGCCGGCCGACCACTGCGGGATGTCCGCCGCGCGCCACTTGCCGGAGGTGTCCTTGGCCGTCCCCTGCAGGAACACCGGCCCCCAGGCCGCGGTCTGCCACGAGGCGTACTTGCCCTGGGCGAGTCCCTGGTACCAGTTGTCGGCGAAGTCGGGGTCGGTCGCGACGAGGTCCTTCTGCACGAGGTCCTGCCAGAACGACACGACCTTCTGGGTCTGAGCGCTGTCGATGTCGATGCTGACCGTCTTCTTGCCGTCGTAGCCGAACGGCTTGGCGCCCGCCTGCCAGAACAGGCCGACCATCTGGCCGGGGTCGTTGCCCGGCAGATCGGCGATGTAGGAGCCGGTTGCCGACTTGATCTTGGCGGCGGCGTCGGCGAACTCGGCCCAGGTCTTCGGCGACTCCGTCACACCGGCGGCACGGTAGATGTCGTCCCGGTAGAGGTTGCCGAGCGGGCCGGAGTCCTGCGGCACCGCCCAGACGCCCTGCCCGTCGTCGACCTGCTTCCAGACCCAGGGCACGAACTGCTTCTGCAGATCCTTGCCGCCGTAAGGGGTGAGGTCCGCCAGGGACTTCGTCTGCCGGAAGGAGGAGATGTACTGGTACTCGATCTGGGCGACGTCCGGCGCCCCCTTGCCGGCCTTCAGTGCGCTGCGCAGCTTCGGGTACTGCTGCGTTCCGCCCGTGGTGTTGACGAGTTTGACGGTGATCTTCGGGTACTTCTTCTCGAAGAGGTCGATCTCGTCCTGCAGGTTGGGCAGCCACGACCACATGGTGATGGTGGTCGGGGTGTCGAGGGCCTTGTCGATCTCGGACTGGCTGACCTTCTCCTGCGACGACTCCGTCGAGGAGGAGGAGGAGCTGCACCCGGTGAGTGCGATGGCGCTGATCACTGCGATCGAGCCCAGCGCGAGTGCTGTGCGTCTTGCGATTCTCATCAGTGTTCTTTCTCTCGGTGGTGGCTCACGCGTCGGAGCCGCTGACCTCGAAGACCACGACGGATCGTGGCGCGAGGAGATAGGGGGTGCCGGCGGCGAGGCGCTCGCCGGTCTCGATCACGAGCGCGTCGCGCGGGGGGACGATCTCGTGCGAAGCCGCGGACCAGTTGTGTGCGAACACGACCCGTCGGTCGGCGCTCCGGCCGCTGGCGACGGTGACGGGGAGGGACGCCTTCCAGTCGTTCGCCGTGGTGCGCGGGACGAGCCAGCGGGAGAGGGAGCGGGAGAGCTCGCGGTTGGGGACCGTCGCGACGTAGGTGATACGGCCGGCTCCGGCGGCGGCGGTGCTGACCGCCACCCGGGCGCCCAGCTCGTTGTCCCGGTAGGTCACGATCGGCTCCGCTCCGTCGAGTTGCAGGATGTCGGTCCAGGCCGTGCCGGCGGCACCGGCTTCGAGCGGGATCGTCCCCTCCACCGCGAGAGGAGACGCCAGGTTGGAGTATTCGTCGTACCAGACGCCCGCCGCCTCGGCCAGGCGCTCCGGAGCGACGCCGCGCCGCGCCCGTGCCAGGTCGTCCCCATAGCCCGTGCGGATGCCCAGAACCAGGTGCCCGCCCGCTTCTGCGTAGGCACGCAGGGCGTCGAGTGTCGCGTCGGGCGTGACGTACTCCGCTGCGGCGACGAGCACGGGGAACCGCTGTGCGAGCGTCGCCGGATCCTCTGCCAGGAACTGACGGGTGTGCTGCACGCGCACCTGTGCGCCGGCCTCGTTCAGCCCGCGGTAGAAAGCGTCGACGATCCGCAGATAGCTGTTGGTGTCGGGCGTGCCGTCGGCGTTCGCGAGCGGCGGGTAGAACTCCCACGACCATTTGGTGTCGGTCGAGTAGAGCATCAGCACATCGGCGTCGGGACGGTAGTCGTCGAGTGCGGGGCCCAGTGCGCCCAGAGTCGAGCCGAGCTCGGCGACCTCGCGGTAGATGCGGCCGGGTCGCTGGCTGTGCGGCACCACCCCGCCCCAGTAGGTCTCGACGCCGAAGTGGAGGGTGTGCCAGTGCCAGTACTCCACCATCCGGGCGCCGCGGGCGACGAGGGCGAGTGCCGCCTGCTTGATCTGGCCCGGGAACGGAGGCTGGTTCTGCCACGGTCCGCCGATCGACTGCGCGTTCGTCTCGGTGACGAGGAATCGCTCCTGCGCGGAGGAGAATGCGCGGTCCCCCCACTGGTACAGCGCCCACGGCCCGGTGTGCCACCACTCCGCTTGCCGTGGAAGGTCGACGTCGGCGGAGAGTCCGTCCTGCATCAGGTAGTAGGGGTTGCCCGCGGTGATGTCGAGCGATTCGACGAGCTGATCGTCGGAGATCTGGGGGCGTGAGTACGAGATGCAGGTCGTGACGAACTGGTCGTCGCGGGCGTACTCGCGCACGATCTCGGCCTGCCAGCGGATCAGCTCGGTGGCCTGCTCGCCTTGGAACCGCCGCCACTCCACCTGGTACTGCGGCATCAGATTGCCTTCGGGTGTCCAGAGCTCCGACCATTCGGCGATGCGGTGGGACCAGTAGACCAGACCCCACTCCTCGTTGAGCCGCTCGACGGTTCCGTAGCGGGTCCGGAGCCACTCGACGAACGCCGCGAAGGTCGTGCGGTTGTGCGGGAGGTTGTTGCCCGGTTCGTTGTCGACCTGATAGCCGATCACGGCCGGGTGGTCGGCGTAGCGCTGCACGACCGCGCGGACGATCCGCTCGGCGTACCAGCGGTACACCGGCTGCGACTGGTCCATCTCCTGCCGCGCGCCCCAGCCAATGGCGCGCCCGTCCGCGTTGATCGCGGCGATCTCGGGGTGCAGCGTCTGCAGCCACGGCGGGATGGCGTAGGTCGGCGTGCCGAGGACGACCGCGATCCCGCGCGCGTGCGCACCGTCGAGCACCGGCTGCAGCCAGTCGAGGTCGAACTCGCCGTTGCGGGGCTCCCACGTCGACCAGACCGACTCGCCGACGCGGATCACCGTGAAGCCGGCATCGACCATCAGGTCGAGATCGCGCTCGAGGCTGCCCGGCTGCTGGTACTCGGCGTAGTAGGCGGCCCCGAAGAGCACTCCGGGGAATGTGGGGTTCTGCGTCATCGTCGACCTTCGCTCGAGTCCTGCGTCGTTGCGGATGTTGTCGACAACATGTTGTCGACAACATTGGGCTGTGGATGAGAGTACCTGGCACCAGGCTCGCGCGCAAGACATCGCCGGCGAGAGCGACGCCGCGCGGGGGATCTCAGTCGGCGATGGCGCGCGTGGACTGCCGGACGATCAGGCGAGGAGCGTCATACTCCGGCACGTCGGAGCCGGTCCGATCCTCGATGCGCGCGATGAGACGGGCCATGCGGTGCGCGCCTTCGCCCTCGAAGTCGAGGCGCACCGTCGTCAGAGCGGGCACGAGGAACCGAGACTCCGGGGAGTCGTCCATCCCGACAACGCTCACGTGGCCCGGCACATCGATGCCCCGCTCATGGAGGCCCGCGATGAGTCCCACCGCCATGCTGTCGTTCGAGACGGCGATCGCGGTGATCCCCTGTTCACCGACCGGGCACTCCTGCGCAGCGGCCCAGCCGGACTCGGCCGACCAATCCCCCTCGCCCATCCACCGGACATCGAGACCGGCGGCCGCCGCCTCCGCCAGGAATCCGTCACGGCGCGCGGCACTCGCGATCCACACCGCCGGGCCGGACAGGAACCCGACCCGCCGGTGCCCGAGCTCGGCGAGATGCGCGGCGGCGAGATGGCCGGGAAGGCCGATGTTCACGCTGCCCGGGCCCGACTCCTGCCCATCCAGCGCGATGGGGACGCTCAGGGCCCGGGCCTCGATGGCCTCCCGCACCACGTGCGTCTGAGCGGTGCCGAACACGCCGGCGATCTGATGCTCGAGCACGAGATCGAGCGCTTCGTCGACCGAGGCCGCGTCCCCGCCGTCCATCGAGGCGATGTCGAGCACATAGCCGCGCTCGCGGGCCGCCGACGTGGCGCCGGCGATGAGGCGTCCGGGCCCGGACAGATCCATCCGGTGCGCGAGGAGGCCGATCCGATTCGTCTGCTGGGAACGGAGGAACCGGGCGGCACTGTTGGGCCGGTAGTCCAGCTCGGCCAATGCCTTCCGCACCCGTTCGCGCGTGGCCGGCCGGATCCCCTCGAATCCGTTGAGATAGCGCGTGACCGTCTGGTGCGAGACGCCTGCCGCCTTCGCCACGTCGTAGATCGTCGCCCGCTTCACGCCGAAAGCCTCTCACATCCGGACCCGGCTCGGGCCGCGCTCGCACGCTTCGGGCGAGCTCGATCGACACGCCCGCGCCGCCCGACCACGGCAGGCCCTCTCAGCCCCTCAGCTCCCGGTTCGCCTGCCGCTGCCACTCGACATCCGCCCAGAACGGGTGGTGCGGAGCCGCGTTGGAGCAGAGCACCGCGCCCCATGCGCCGGCCTCCACGGCGGCGCGGAGTCCGACTTCGGCGAGATCCTTGCCGACGGGGCCCTCCTCGAATCCGGCTCGGAGCGGGGTGTAGCCGACCCAGCCTTCCCCGATGACGAGCGGGACGTCGCGCCGACGGCACCACGCCGCGACGGCGGTGACGCGGGACCGGATCTCGCGTCGCATCTCCTCGCGGTGCGCACCGTAGTTGTCGTAGAGCCAGAGATCCCATCGGGTGGCGTCGATGTTGTCGTAGCCGTAGAGCATCTGGTCGGTGATCACCGTGGCCTCCAGCCGCCACGCCTCCGGCCGGCCGTAGTCCTCCCACCGCGGAGCATCCGCTCGGAGGAGCCGCCGCAGGGCGGGGTTGGGGAATCCTTCCGAGCCTGTCTCCCGGAGGTCGATCTCGCGCTGGAGAGCGTCGAGCACACCGTACGCGTAGACATGGAACTGTCCGACCTGCAGGCTCTCCGGCACGGCCGCCATGTCCAGGTGCGGGGGCATGCCGTAGCTCACCGTCACCAGGTGGCCGGGTGCCGCGGTCCGGAAGACGGCGATGGCGTCGTCGATCGCCGCACTGTCCGCCGGGACGCGCGAGAAGTCGACTTCGTTGTGGAGCTCGACGAAGGCGATGCGCTCACCGTGGCCGCGTTCCTCGAGGAATCGCACCAGCGCGGCGGACGCGCGCGCGAGCGCGTCCAGCCTGCGCTGCACCGGGATCGCGTCGATCGCCCGCCACCACGCGTCCGTCGCGGCGAATGACGGCGACTGCTGGTACTCCCAGGTCGAGAGGATGACCACGCAGCCGTGCCTCGCCGCCGCCTCGAACAGCTCGACCAGTCGATCCAGCAGCGGGACGGCGTACCCGCCCGGCACGTCGTACCAGCGGGTCCCCTCGCCATAGATCCCCCCGGCGGGCGTCGCGCCGAGACCGGAGATGCCGAGGTCTGCGGGAAGATCGACCGGCCCGAACAGGTAGAGGGGCGCCGCACAGATCCGGACCGCGTTGTAGCCGCGCTCGACCGCCTCCGCGAAGGCGGTGTCGAGATCGGCATAGGGTTCGCCGCTGCCGGCCCTGGTGTACCAGGAGAAGTCCCAGAGCGTGATCGCGAGCCGGGCGGGCAGGTGGGCGGGGAGCTTCCCCATCGTCGTCATCCTTTCGTCGCGCCCGCCGTGAGACCGGCCCGCCAGAACCGCTGCAGGGAGACCATGACCGCGACCAGGATCACCGCGGAGAACGCCGACCCGGTGACCACGAGCTGGTAGAAGGCGGGATCCCGCTGTGTCTGCGAATTCCACAGCGTGAGCCCCAGAGTGACCGGGAAGGTGTTCGTGTCGCTCAGCATCACCAGAGGCAGGAGGTAGTTGTTCCAGATGCCGACGAACTGGAACAGGAAGATCGTGACGAGCGCCGGCCCCATCATCCTGGTCGCGATGGTCGCGAAGATGCGCAGATCTCCGGCCCCGTCCAACCGGGCGGCCTCGATGATCTCATCCGGTACGGACGCGGTGGCGTAGATGCGCGCCAGATACACGCCGAACGGGCTCACCATGCCGGGCAGCAGCACGCTCCAGTAGGTCCCGGTCAAGCCCACCGAGTTGAGGAGGAAGTACAGCGGCAGCGCGATGACCGTCGCCGGCACGAGCACGCCGCCGAGCACGAGCGCGAACAGGAACTCCTTGCCACGGAAGCTGTACTTCGCGATGGCGTACCCCGCACCCGCCGACATGACCATCGCGACGAAGGCGCCGACACCCGCATACAGGATGCTGTTGAGCAGCCAGATGCCGTACGAGCCCGCGTCCTGGGTGAACAGCCGCTGGATGTTCTCGAGCAGCTGCGGGTGCGACGAGAACCACAGCCCGGGCGTCCCGAACAGGTCGCCGGCGCTCTTGGTCGAGGAGATCAGGACCCAGACGACAGGGATCAGGAAGTAGATCGCCGCGATCACGAGAACGGCCGTGACGGGGATCTTCGACCAGGCGAACGGCGTCCGTCGCGGTTCGAGCGAGCCCGCCCTCCCGGTCTCGTGCCGACTCGGGGCGGTGAGGGTCACCATGCGCGGTTGCCTTTCCGGTTGACCGCTCGCAGGAAGCCGAACGAGAAGACGAAGGCGATGAGTGCCACGATGACGGCCATCGCTGCGGCGAGGTTCGGGTTGGCCTGCGAGAAGGACTGGTTGTACGCCGCGAGGTTCGGCGTGAAGTCGGAGTTGATGGCCGCCGTGAGCGGTTTCAGCACCAGTGGTTCGACGAACAGCTGGAGTGTGCCGATGATCGTGAAGACCGTGATCAGGATGATGGTGGGGCGCAGGAGCGGGAGCTTGATGTGCCGGATGATCGCCCACTCGCCCGCGCCGTCGAGGCGGGCCGCCTCGTAGAGGTCGCCGGAGACCGACTGCAGGGAGGCGATCACGATCAGCATGTTGTAGCCGGCGAAGTTCCACAGAGCGATGTTGGCGATCGCGAACAGGATGTTCCCGCTCGACAGCGGCGCCACCTCGATCCCGAGACTCCCGAGGCCCTGGAGGATCGGGCTCGTCGCCGGGATGTAGAGGAACCCCCAGAGCAGCGAGGCGATCACCCCGGGCACGCCGTAGGGCATGAAGTAGAAGACGCGGAAGGCGCGGGGGAAGAGCGCGCGGCCGGAGTCCAGCAGAAGCGCGAGCGCGAGCGAGCACACGAGCATCAGCGGCACCTCGATCGCGGCGAAGAGGAGCACGCGGCCGATGCTCGACACGAAACTCGGCGTCGAGAGCGCCTGGACGTAGTTCTGGAGGAAGACGAAGACCTCCTGAGGCGGTCCGTAGCCGAGACCGCTCGTCTTCGTGACGAACATGCTCTGGATCACCGCGAAGACGATCGGCGCCACGAAGAAGAGCACGAAGAACGCGACGAACGGGCCGACCAGGACCAGCAGGACCGGGGTGTTCCGGCTGCGGCGCTTCGCGCGGGGCGTGCTGACTGACATAGTGCGTACTTTCCCATCGAGAGGGGAGCGGTGGACGACGGCCCGCCGCTCCCCTCGCCCGGTCACGGGGAGACCGAGATCCCCTTGTCCTTCATGGCGGCGACCATGTCCTTCTGCGTCTGGGCGTACGCATCGGCGATGGGCGTCTTGTTCTGGACGGCTGCCTTCATGTTGTCGGTCAGCTTGGTGTAGAGCGTGTCGACCAGCGGCGGCCACTTCCACGAGGTGTCGACGCCCTTGTCCGCGGTGGCGAAGGTCTCCCAGATGTTCTGTCCGCCGAAGAAGGCGAAGGTCTTCGGGTCGTCCTGGAGAGAAGCGACGGCGGACTTGTCCGCGAGCGCGGGCCATCCGGCGCCGATGCTGTTGAGCGTGCTGACGCTCGACGGGTCGCTGTTCAGCCAGAGCGCGAACTCGGCCGCCTCCTTGGGATGCTTCGAGCCCTTCAGCACCGCGTTGGCCGATCCGCCGCCCCAGCTGGCGGAGACGTGGTCGCCCGCCGTCCACTGCGGCATCTCGGCCACGGCCCACTTACCGGACGTGTCGGGAGCGTTTCCCTCGATGATCGCGCCGGCCCACGAGCCGCTCATCCAGCTGTAGATGTTGCCCTGCTGGAGATCCGCGTACCACTCGTTCGAGAGGTCCGGCGCGATCTTGACCAGCCCCTCGTCGATGAGCTTCTGCCAGAAGGCGGCGACCTTCTGCGTCGCCTCGTCGTCGATGTTCACCTTCCAGCTGTCGCCGGAGGTCGAGAACCACTGCGCTCCGCCCTGCTGCGCGAGGCCGATCAGCCACGGCGCCTGGTTGGAGGCGAACGCCGCGATGTAGTGGTTCGGGTCGGCGGCGTGGATGGCCTTCGCGGCCTGGTAGTACTCGTCCCAGGTCGCCGGAGCCTTCAGCCCGGCGGCGTCGAACAGGTCCTTGCGGTAGAACTGTCCCATCGGACCGGACGCCTGGGGCACGGCGTAGACCTTGCCGTCGAACACGCCGGTGTCCCACTGCCACTCGGTGAACTTGTCCTTGCTGCTTCCGACGTATTGCGTGATGTCCTCGAGCGCGTCGTTCAGCCGGAACGTCGCCAGCTCGTCGTAGCCGACCTGGGCGACGTCGGCCGGATTGCCCGCCTTCACGGCCGACAGCATCTTCGCGTAGCCGCCGTCGGGGCCGGCGGTGATCGTCTCCAGCTTGACCTTGATGTCCTTGTGGGCGGAGTTGAACGCGTCGACGGCGGTGCTGATGTTGGGCACCCACGACTGGAAGGTGATGGTGACCGGTCCGTCGGACGAACCGGAGGTGCTCGACGAGCAGGCCGCCAACGGCACCGCGGCGGCGGCGACCGCGACCACGGCGAGCGCTCGCCCCCATCGCGACCGGGCTGTGGACCAGGACATGTGATGCTCCTTTGCATTGGATCGGGTCTTCCCAGCTCACGCCGGGTCTGATAGAAGCTAACCCGCCACAGGGCGGTGGCGACATGCAGCGCTCGAGCGTTCACATGGACGATTCGACTCAGCGACGGGAATACAGCACTGGCCGGTTCGTGCGATCATATCCGGATGAAGCGCATCGAGGGTTTCGCCAACCAGCGCATGCACGTCGTCCCGCGGCCCCAGGTTCGGGAGGCGCTCGGCCGCCCGGTCACGCGACGGCTGCTCGTGACGGACGCGGGGATGTTCCCCGAGGCCAGGAACCACGAACGCGTGCGTCCGGAGGGCACCCCCGAGACCATCGTCCTGATCTGCACCGCGGGCTCCGGCTGGGTGGAGACGGCCGCCTCCCGCGCGGGTGTCGGCGCCGGCACCGCTGTCATCATCCCGGGCGGCACCCCGCACCGGTACGCCTCCTCTGAGCGCTCGCCCTGGACCATCTGGTGGTGTCACGTGGCGGGCACGGACGTCCCCGAGCTCGTGGCGGAGACCGGGGCGACGGCCGATCGGCCGACCATCGCGCTGAAGGAGTCCGAGAAGCCCGTCGCCCTCATCGACGAGATCATCACGGCGATGGAGCGCGACATCTCCCCCATCCGTCTCCTCGGCGCGGCCGGAAACGCGTGGAAGCTGCTCACCCAGATCGCGGTCGATCGCACGCTTCCCGAACGAGGCGATCCGCTCGAGCGCGCCATGACGTACATCCAAGAACGGCTCGATGGCGCGATCAAGGTGCCGGACCTCGCCGCGATGCTCGGGATCTCGGCCTCGCACTTGAGCGCGCTGTTCCGCTCGGCCACGGGCGGGGGCGTGCTCGCGTACCACACAGGACTCAGGATGGCGCGCGCCCGCACCCTCCTGGACGCCACCGCGCTCCCGGTGTCGACGATCGCGACCTCGCTCGGGTTCCACGACCCCCTCTACTTCTCGCGGCAGTTCCGCAAGGTGCACGGACTGAGCCCGTCGCAGTACCGCGAACAGCACAAGGGCTGAACCGCTCGAGGGGTCAGCCGATCCGCTCGCTCATCCCGGTCCGCGACGAGAGCTGTCGTCCGCGCTCCGCCGCCGCGCGGAGCTCGTCGACCTCGCGCCGGCGCCCGACCACATCGTCGACGGAGAACAGCAGGGTCTCCGGAAGGGAGGTCGCGAAGTAGTCGGGGGCGAGCGGGGCGACCGCGCGGTCGTCGGCCGCGGCGTCGAGCGCAGCCCAGACGGCCTCCGCCTTCTGCGGCTCGCCCAGCCGGCAGTGCGCGACGCCGATCCAGTAGTCGTCGAGGCGTGCCGCCCGCGGCGCCACGGCGAGCGCCCCGCCCGCAGTCCGGGCGCGCTCCCAGCGCGCCCGGGCGGTGTCGGGATCGCCGGCAGCGAAGTGCGCATCGCCCGCCGCCACCAGGAGCTGCGCCATCGGATCGGCGGGGTGACGGCCCTCGCCCAGGTTCTCGGGCGTCTGAACCGTCCGGTCGAGCAGTACCCCCGCCGCGCGCGGGTCGACGTCTCGGAGCGTCGCCGCCGTCGCGAGGGTCGCGCGGTCGTAGGCGGCGATCACGCGCCCTTCTCCGCCTTCGAACGGCTGGAAGCGACGCTCGTCGAGGATGCGCTGCGCCTCCCCCGTCCGCCCGACGTCGAGCAGCAGATTCACGTACGAGATCGTCAGGTCGTCGCGCTCGAAGACAGCCGACCCGGACGATTCGATGGCGGCGATCCGCGCCTCGGCGTCGACGCCGCGGAGCCGGGAGAGCTGGTCGCGCTCGTACACGAGACGCGCGAGCGGACCGGCGAGGGCGATCGCTCTCTGCAGGAAGTCGTCGGCGCGGTCGAGGTCTGCGGTCGTGTTGACGATCGCGACCGCCGTGTTGCGCGCGGCCACCGGGTCGATGGACCCCTCGGCCATCGCGCGTTCCAGCACCTGCCGCGCATCGTCGGTACGACGTGCGCCGAGGAGCCAGCTGCCGAGCAGGCCGAGGGCGACGGAGTCGGGCCGGCCGACGGTGTCGCCGGCGGCGATCGCTGCCGACAGCGCGTCGAAGTCGTCCAGCCCCGCCGGGAAGGCGAGAGCCGGATCCTGCTCGCGGGCGGCCCGCCGTCGCGCGGCCGCCTCCTCGTCGCGACCCTCCCGGTCGAGGACCAGGGCGCTCAGATAGTGAGCCTGGGGCCCCACGTTGCCGAACACCGTCGGGCCGGCGGCGGCGGCGCGCTCCGCCCATTCGAGTGCGCCGGAGGACTCGCCGATCCGGGAGAACTCCTGGGCGACCAGGAGGTGCGTGCGGGGGTCGGCGGCGTCCAGCTCGCCGGCCAGCGCCAGCAGGAACGGATCGAGAGGGTCGGCGGCTCGGGCGCCGGCGAGCCGCTCGTCCGCCGCCTCCATCGCGCCCAGCCGCCGCAGCGCGACGACCTGATAGGCCGTGGCGGTGGTGTTCCGCGGCCCCTCGCGGTGGGCGTCCCGTGCCGCCTCCAGGGCGTCGGCAGTGGCTCCGCTCCGGAGGAGGACACGCGCGAGTCCGAGGCGGCCGGAGACCGCGTACGCACTGTCCCAGGCGGCCTTCGCGAAAGCGCGGGCCGCCCCGTCGAGGTCGTCGAGCCGTTCGAGGACCAGGCCGCGCCGATACGCGAGCTCCCCGCTGCGGGGGTTCAGATTGCGGCGGGTGATGCGCGCCGAGGCGGCCTCCACATGGCGGAGGGCCGTGGCGTATTCGGCGCGTGCGAACGTCAGCGCTGCGAGGGCGAGGTGCACCCGGGAATCCTGCGGATCCAATTCGAGCGCCCGCAGGAGGTACGGCTCCGCCGCCCGGGTCGGGTGCCGGTACTGCGTCAGGTGCTCCGCCGTCAGCAGGAGCTCATCGACGCTCTCGATCGCCGCGGCCTCCGGAGGCGCCGTCGCGAGCCAGGGTTCCGTGGCATCCGCCTCGCCGTGCCGGCTCCAGCCGACGACGGCCCGGTCCCCCTCCGTGACCGCGATGACGAGGTCGTCCCGGGTGGCGTTCGCCGTCACGGCGACCTCGAGCAGCGCCGGATGCCCCGGTTCGACGTCGATGCGCTGCCGGGAGACGGTCGTTCCCGCGAACCCGACGGTCACCTCCGCGCTCAGCGGCCGCGACGCGGCGACTCCGATCCGTGCGAGCCCGGCGTCGACGTCGATGCTGAGTGCGGCGTCCCTGGACGCCTGGTGCGCGACGCCGATGTCCTGGATCGGGTACCAGAACTGGCTGAACTCGCGCGTCTCACCGGGCGCGAGATAGCTGAAGTCGGGCTGGTTGTCGGTGAACACGCCCGCCATGAGTTCGACGTAGGGGCCGTCCTCGTCGGTGAGCTGCCGGTCCCAGGCGTGCCCGATCGGCCCGTTGCCCCACGTCCACTGCTTCTTGCCGGGAGCGATGTCCCGGTCGGCCCAGTGGATGAAGCCTGCTCCCGCGCGGTGGTCGTACCCGCCGAAGAACTCGTCCTCCGTGTCGGTGACCATGTAGGAGGTCGGCACCGGGATGTCGACGGAGAGGTCGATCCGGTCGGCGCCCGGCCGTTCGGCCGCGAGCGCGGGATAGTCGACACCGTAGTAGGGACGATCCGCTTCGGGGAACGCCGTCACGGCCCGCCGGGCGTGGTCCGCGACGAAGCGCACGTCCGTCGGGAAGAAGGACTGGTAGTCCTCGTGCACCGCGGCGGCGACGTTCGCCCACCAGAGGAAGGTCTGCGGTTCGTCCGTCCGGTTGAAAAGGCGCGCCGTCACCTCGATCGTCGACGCGTCCGGCCGGAGGCGGACGCCGTGCGTCCCGCGCATGCGCTGCAGGGGGTCGATGTCGGAGTGCCAGACGGTCGCGCTCCCGTCATCCGACCGCTCGATCATCGCCTCGACGGGCAGGTAGGTCGCCGGCCGGTGGTGCTGAGGCCAGTTGAACTCCACCCCACCCGAGATCCACGGGCCGCCCAGCCCGACGAGTGCGGGTTTGATGACGTTGTTGCGGTAGAAGAAGTCGTAGTCCCGCGTCTTGTCGTAGCCGATGTGGATGCGTCCGCCGATCTCCGGGAGCAGCATCAACCGCACCCACCGGTTCTCGAGGTGGATCGCCCGCCAGGACCGCACGACGGGGGTGTGCGAGATCCGGTCGACGAAGGGAAGCGGATACACCCGCCCGTCCGAGCCCTGGTACACGCGCCTGTCGAAGAACATCGGGAACCGATCCGGCTCTCCCGGCTCGTACGTCAGGATCTCGACATGCTGCTCCCAGCACGCCACACCCCCGTCGTCGAGGATGCGGCGCTGCTCGGCGGGGGCTTCGGGGAGGATGAGGCGGGAGGATGGCGTGTTCATGATCAACAGCACCGTATCCGCGCTGCCGACCGGCGATTCATAGCAGAATGCGGCCATCACATGGATGTTTCTACGGCGACCGCGGTCGGTACCGCTCGCCAGGCGGCTCTGGCGGAGGGCGTGGGATTCGAACCCACGAGACATTTCTGCCCACCAGTTTTCAAGACTGGCTCCATCGGCCGCTCGGACAGCCCTCCTCGCCGGACGCTGTCCGGCCCGCCTGAGTCTACCGGGCGGCGAGGTTCACGTCGTTGCGGGCATTCCGGCGGAATGAGCGCAACGACGTGAACCTCGACTCAGTCCTGGAACGGCTTGGAGCAGGTGTACTGGGCGGCGGTCTGGCCGTGCACGTCAGACGGGAGGCTGACGGAGCTGTCCGCGGAGCCGCCGCTGCCACCGGAGGCGTCGGTCGAGCCGTCGGCCGGAGGCTGGGTCGCCGTGTCCGCCGGGGCCTGCGTCGCCGGGGCCTGGTCGGCCGGAGCGTTCGGGTCCGCCTGCGAGCCGATCCCCGTGTCGCCGGTGAGGTTGATGGCCTGATCGTTCTTGAGCGCCGTCATGAGGGTGTCCGCGGCGTCGACGGTGGGCGCGACGCCCCCGTCGACGTAGTGGTTCGGGTACTGGACGAAGACGACCTTGCTGACGTCGATGTCCTTCAGCGCGACGGCCATGGAGGCGATGGTGGTCACGTTCTGGAGGCTCTCGGAGAGCTGGATGTTGTTGACCGCGGCCTTCGCGAGGCCGTAGACCTTCAGCGGGTTGGTCAGGGTGTCGGCGCTCTTGATCGTGCGGACGAGCGAAGACAGGAACACCTGCTGGTTGCTGATGCGGCCGAGGTCGGAGCCGTCGCCGACTCCGTGACGGGTGCGGAGGAAGGCGAGCGCCTGCGAGCCCTCGAGGGTGTTGTCGCCGGCCTTGACGTCGAGTCCGGTGTAGGGGTCGGTGATGTCGCCGGCGACACAGACGGGCACGCCCCCGATGGCGTTCGACATCTCGATGACGCCGTCGAACTCGATGACGCCGGCGTAGGGGATGTCGAGGCCGGTGAGCTTCTCGACGGTGAGGACGGTGCAGGCGAGTCCGCCGTAGGAGAGCGAGCTGTTGATCTTCTGACGGCTCATCGCGTCGAAGCTGCCGCCGTTGGGGTCGGGGCACGAGGGGATGGCGACGAACATGTCGCGCGGGAAGCTGATGACCGTGGCGTTCTTGTGGTCCGCCGAGACGTGGAGCACCATCGTCACGTCGTTGAGGACCTCACCGCGTTCGCCGTAGGCCGCGTTGCCGCCGCCGCTGTCGGAACCCGCGAGGAGCACATTGAACGCGCCGTCCATGGCGCCGACCTTGGGGACGACGGCCTTGCCCTTGGCGTCGACGAGAGTGACGGCCTTCTTGGAGGCCACCGTTCCGGTGACGTCGAGGACGGCGTAGGCGGCGACGCCCGCCGTCGAGACGCCGAGCACGGCGATCACCGAGACGAAGACCATGAGGAGGGTGCGGAGCGGGTGGTGCTGCTGGAGCCGGCCGTGGCGGGCGACGGATGGTCCTGCGGACTTCTCCTGGGCACGCGCCTGGGCGCGGGTGGGCACCTCGTTCATTCACTCCCCTTCACGATCGAACGGCGCGCCGACGGGCACACCATCTCCCAGACTCGCACGTCACCCTGGCAAAGGTCTGGACGACGGGAGCGAAAGTCCTGATCCGGACCGTAAAGCGGCGGCTCAGACGCTGCGGCGGCTCAGAGGCTGTCGAGCAGCTCGGCGAGCCCATCTTCGACGACCGTCCCGACCACGCGGGAGGAAACGGCCTTGACTTCGTCGGGCGCCTGGCCCATCGCCGCGCCGATGCCCTGGGCGGAGGCCCAGTTCAGCATGTCGATGTCGTTGCGACCGTCGCCCACCGCGACGACGTCCGTGTGCGGGATGTCGAGCGCCGCTCGCACACGCTCGAGCGCGGTGGCCTTGTTGACGCCGTCCGGCGCGATGTCGAGCCACGCGGTCCAGCCGATCGCATAGCTCACCTTGTGCAGACCCATCCGCTCGACGATGGAGAGGAACTCGTCCTCGTCGTGCTGCGGCGAGACGACGACCACGCGGGTGGCGGGATGCTCCGAGAGCTCCTCGAAGGTCACCTGCTCGGCGTTCACGAGCTCCCAGTCGGTCATGCCCTCGGTGTAGCGGCGGTAGCCCATCGGGTCCTCGACCATGAAACTGCCGCTGGGGAGGTGCGGCCGGATGGTGCGCAGCACCTCCGTCGGGTCGAAGGTCTCGACGAACTCGCGCCGGTAACCCCCTTCGACAGTGTCATCGCGGCGCATGGTGAGGGCGCCGTTCGCGCAGACCACGAAGTCGCTGTCGAGCCCGAACGCCTCGTGGATGGGCCGCGCGGTCTCCCAGCTGCGCCCCGTGGCGAGCATCACCTGGTGACCCGCCTCACGCACGCGCGTGACGGCTGCGCGCACCGCGTCGCCGATGGTCTCGTCCTCGTGGATCAGCGTGCCGTCGACGTCGAGCGCGATGAGCAGACGGCGGCCGCCGTCGTCGGGAGCGGAGGCGTTCACCGGGCGATCGGCTCCAGGACCTCGAGGCCGCCCAGGTACGGGCGCAGTGCCTCGGGCACGCGCACCGAGCCGTCCTCCTGCTGGTGCGTCTCGAGGATGGCGACGATCCAGCGGGTGGTCGCCAGCGTTCCGTTGAGCGTCGCGACCGGCGCGGTCTTGCCGTTCTCGCCGCGGTGGCGGACCTCGAGACGGCGGGCCTGGAACGTCGTGCAGTTGGAGGTCGAGGTGAGCTCGCGGTAGCGGCCCTGGGTCGGGATCCACGCCTCCACGTCGTACTTGCGCGCCGCGCTCGATCCGAGGTCGCCGGCGGCGGTGTCGATCACCCGGTAGCTGAGCCCGAGCGCCTGCATCATCTCCTCCTGCCAGCCGAGGAGTCGCGCGTGCTCCGCCTCGGCGTTCTCGGGAAGGGTGTAGACGAACATCTCGAGCTTGTTGAACTGGTGCACGCGGATGATGCCACGGGTGTCCTTGCCCGCCGAGCCCGCCTCGCGCCGGTAGCAGGTGGACCAGCCGGCGTAGCGCAGCGGCTCCGTCACGTCGATGATCTCGTCGGCGTGATAGCCCGCGAGAGCGACCTCGCTCGTTCCGGTGAGGTAGAGATCGTCGGCGGGCAGGTGGTAGACCTCGTCGGCATGGGCGCCGAGGAATCCGGTGCCCTGCATGATCTCGGGCTTCACCAGCGTCGGGGTGATCATCGGGATGAAGCCGTTGCCCACCGCTTTGTCGAGCGCCATGTTCATCAGGGCGATCTCAAGGCGGGCGCCGATGCCCCGCAGGTACGAGAACCGCGCGCCGGCGACCTTCGCGCCGCGCGCCATGTCGATCGCGCCGAGCAGCTCGCCGAGCTCCAAGTGGTCGCGGGCCTCGAAGTCGAATGCGGGGATCTCGCCGACCGTCTTGAGCACCACGAAGTCGTCCTCGCCGCCCGCGGGCACACCCTCGACGATCGGGTTGCCGATGCGGCGCAGCACGTCGGAGAAGCGCGTCTCGGCCTCCCCCGCGGCGCGCTGGGCCTCCTTGACGCGGCCGGCCAGCTCCTGCGCCTGGGCGACGAGCTCCTTCTTCTGCTCCTTGGGCGCCTGCGCGACCTGCTTGCCGAACGTGTTCTGCTCGGCGCGGAGCTCCTCGAAGGCCGTGATGGCAGCGCGGCGCTCGACGTCGGCCTGCAGGGCCTCGTCGACGACCTCGACGGAATCGCCGCGCGCCTCCTGCGAACGACGGACGACATCGGGATTCTCGCGGAGCAGGACTGGATCGATCACGTGCTCCAGCTTATCGACCGTGCACCCGCGTCTCCTGGTTCTCCACAGGGAACGGGTAGCGTGAACCCCGTGGATGATCGGGGTGCGTCACGTGACACGACGGTCGCGGTCGTCTACAACCCGGTCCACGTCGACGTGCGGCGAGTGCGGGCGGCGGTCGAATCCGCCGCCGCCCGGGCCGGCGATGTCCGGCTGATCTGGCTCGAGACGACACCGGAGGACGGTGGCGGGGCGCAGGCGCTGGAAGCCCTCGAACGCGGCGCGACCCTGGTGCTCGCAGCCGGGGGCGACGGCACGGTTCGCGCCGTCGCCGAGGCCCTGCGCGACCGCGACGCGACGCTCGGCCTGCTCCCCTCCGGTACGGGCAACCTCCTCGCGCGCAACATCGGCGTCCCCTACGCGAACGTCGAGGAGGCCTGCGCGGTCGCGTTCGGCGGCGAGACGCGACCCATCGACCTGGGCGTCGCGACCGCGACCCGGGCGGATGGCGAGCGCAGCGAGCACGCCTTCCTCGTCATGGCCGGGGTCGGGATCGACGCCACCATGATCGCCAACGCCCGGCCCGAGCTGAAGCGGCGCTTCGGCTGGCTCGCCTACGTGGACGCCGGCTTCCGCGCCCTGCCGAAGGCGCGCAAGGTGCGCATCCGGTACCGCCTCGACGCCGGACAGGAGCGCTCGGCGCACGTCAGCACCATCCTGATCGCGAACTGCGGCACCCTCCCGGGCAACATGGAGCTGATCCCGGACGGGTCGGTCGACGACGGACTGCTCGACGTCGCCATCCTGCAGCCCGCGTCGGTGTTCGGCTGGCTCGCGATCTGGCGCAAGGTGACGTGGGAGAACCGCGTGCTCCGCAGGAGCGCCCTCGGCCGGCGGATCATCCGCTTCACCGATCGCGCGGTGCGCACCCGGCTGAGCTATCTGCGCGGCGCGGACGTGCGGCTGCGGGTCGAGCAGCCCGAGCCGTTCGAGCTGGACGGGGACGCCTTCGGCGACATCGTCGCGCTCGACCTGGCGGTGGACAAAGGCGGCCTGCGCGTGCGGGTGCCGGCACCGTAACTCCGGAGTTCGCCGTCGCCACGCCGGGCGCTTCGCCGTTGTTCCGGGGTTTCGTGCCGGCTCGGCAGAGAGCTCCGGAATTACTGGCTGGCGAACCGGAGGCCCGGGGCCGTCGGCTAGAGGCCCGTTTCGCCGTCGGGGTCGGTGGGTGGCACGTCCGAACTGCGGCGGCGGCCGGTCAGCGCCGTGAGGAAGAGCAGCGCGACGAGGGTCGCGAAGCCGATGGTGATCATCGGGCCGGCGAGCACCCAGCCGATCTGGATGAAGACCTGGGTGGCCACGTCGGAGCCGGTGCCGCTGTAGTTGTTGGTGTACGAGGTGTTGGCCGCGACCGCGTAGACGACGACCCCGAGCACCACGAGGGCGGCGCCGACGATCCACAGCGCGAGCATGTACGGGTTGCGTCGCGGCGACAGCTCGACGCTCGCGAGGGGGCTCGGCGCGGGCACGACCGGAGCGGCCGCATACGGCGCGACGGCCGGACCGGCCACCGGTTCGGCCGACTGCTCCCACGAGGTGTCCGCCGTCCCGGCAGCGGCGATGTCGTCCAACGGCGAGACGTCGCGGGCGGAGGAGGTGGGGGACGCCGTCCGTGTACCGCTCGCGACCCGGCCGCTCGCCGGTGTTCCCGATGCCGAGCGCACCGTGGTGCGCGGGCGCTCCCCCGGCTGCGGCCGGTATCCGCGCTGGAAGGCCGGGTCGTAGCGAGGGTCGAACCCGCCGGAGCGGGCGGTGTCGTGCTCGTCGTCCGCGATCATCGTCGGCATCCTCCTGCTGCGCAGCCTACCCCCGCGGGGTGTCCCCGTCCGGCCCCTCTGTGAGCGACGCCAGCCACTCCCGTGCCTCGGTGAAGACCTCGTCACGGTAGCGCTGATCGAAGTCCACCGGCACCCGGTCGGCGCGCGGGTACGAGCCGAGGAACATGACGGAGGGGCTGAACCGGCGCAGGCCGAGCAGGGCGTCCGCCACGCGCTCGTCGTGGATGTGCCCGTCCGCGTCCATCACGAACCGGTAGCGGCCGAGAGCGTCGCCGATGGGGCGCGACTCGATGAGGCTCAGATTGATGCCCCGCGTGGAGAACTGCTCCAGCAGGTCGAGCAGCGACCCCGGCCGGTCGTCCGGCAGCTCGGCGATGAGGCTGGTCTTGTCTGCGCCGGTCGCCGGGGGCACCGTGCGGGCGGTGCTGACGAGCACGAACCGCGTGACGGCGTTCGGGTTGTCGCCGATGTTCTCGGCGAGCACCTCCACGTCGAGGTGGTCGACGATTCCGGGAGGAGCGACCGCCGCATCCGCCGTGCTGCCTTCGAACAGCGACCGCGCTGCGGCGACGTTGCTCGACGCCGGAAGGTGGCCGTGCTCCGGCAGGTGCTCATCCAGCCACTGGTGGCACTGCGCGTAGGCGACGGGATGGGCGTTCACCGTCTTCACGTCGGAGAGCGCCGTCCCCGGCCGGGCCACGAGCACGAAGTTCACCGACACCAGGTACTCGCCGACGATCCGCAAGCCCGGGATGGTCGCGAGCGCGTCCTGCGCGACCGAGACCCCGCCCTCGATCGAGTTCTCGATCGCGATCATCGCGGCGACGCTGCGCCCCGCGACCACGTCGGCGAGCGCCTCCCCCACGTTGTTGACGGCCCGCCACCGCTTGCCCCGCGCCTCCGGCACCTGCGCCAGCGCGGCCTCCGTGAACGTGCCCGACGGCCCCAGGAAGCTGTACACCTCGTCGACGGACGCAGGCAGCTCGGCGGTGGGCTCGGCGGTGGGCTCGGCGGGGGGTGTGGACATGGCGTTCAGCTTAGCGAGGGGTGGCGGGGAGCCGACTGCGGCGTTTCGGGACGAATGCGCTCCGGCGCCGGGGCGCCGTCGTCCCGGCGGGGCGGAGTCGCTCAGAACAGCTCCACCCGCGCCAGCACGCGCGCCCGATGGGCAAGGATCCGCATTCCGATCAGCGCAGCTGCTCCCCAGGCGACCCCGACTCCGAGCTCGGCGAGAAGCAGGGGTGCCGCGGCCCCCGCAGACCCGCCCGCCAGTACACCACGTGCCGCCTCGATCGCGTGCGTCGTGGGAAGCAGGTCGCCGATCCAGCGGACGACGGGCGGGATGTCGGCGCGGTCGACGTTGGAGCCGCTGAAGACGAGCAGGGCGAGGTACGCTGCGGTCGCGACCTGGTAGATGTCCCGGTAGACGAGCCCGAGAGCGCTCAAAGCCAGGCCGAGCGCCGAGCAGGACGAAGCGGCGACGACGGCAGTCAGCACGAAGAAGAGCGACCCTGCGAGCGTTGTGCCGGAGCCTGTGAACGCCAGACCGACGAGGCCGGTCATGACCGAGACGGAAGTGCCGAGCACGACTCCGGGGATCAGCCGTCCGACGAACACCGCGACGGCGGATCCCGGCGAGCCGAGGATGACGGAGAGCGTGCCGAAGCGACGCTCGTCGGCGATCACGGACACGAGTCCGGACACGCCCGCCGCAGCCGAGACCTGGATCGCGTTGCCTACGACGAAGAACTCCGGGTCGCCGTAGCGGAGCGATGAGCCGAGCGAGAGGAAGAAGACGAGCTGAAGCACCGGAGCGAGCACCAGCGACGCGACGAACAGGCCGGGCGTGCTCCAGGCGAAGAGCGCGCGATAGCCGAGGACACCCGAGAGCAGGGCCGTGCGGAGCCAGGAGGTCATCGCAGCCTCAGCGTTCCCCGCACACGAGCGAGCGCATCCACTCGCCGCAGCAGCACGACGCCCGCTGCGAAGTAGCCGGCCGTAAGCAGCAGCGAGACTCCGAGTGTGGCTGCCCAGTCGGTGCCGAAAGGCAGGTCCAGGGCAGGCGTCGCCCAGCCGAGTGGGAGGACGCGGCCCACGATCGCGAGCGGCGGCCACAGCGTTGCAGACGGAACGAGCACCCCGCAGATCAGCCAGATCGGATACTCGAGGATGTTGGTCAGCTCCATCGCCTTGCGGGTGACGACGTACAGTGCCGCGAGGAAGACCCCGACAGCGACCAGCCCGGCCATCGCGACGACCGCCGCGATCACCATCGCTCCGGCGTCTCCGGCACCCCCGGAGGCACCGCCCGTGCGGAACACCAGCAGCGCCCACAGCCATGCCGCGCCGACCGAGTAGACGCCGAGCGTGACCGTTGCGAGCGAGAACCCGAGCACCGGAGCGACGAGCGAGCGCGGCCCACCCACGAGGAGCTCGAGCGTCCCGGAGAAGCGCTGCATGAAGAGTGCCTCCGCCGCACCGAAGAGGGTCGTCGACCAGGCGCCCATCAGTCCGGCGCCGATGATCGTGCGCGTCGAGGCGTGCCCTCCGGACATCATGGCCGCCAGCGAGCAGTAGACGAGTGGCGTGAGCAGCGCCATCCACACGAAGAACGGCGACCGTGAGAGCAGGCGCAGCTGTAGCAGCCACGCCGCGACGGCCAGCCTCACGAGGCCCTTTCCTCGAGCAGGGCGACATAGGCGTCCTCAAGCGTCGGACGGCGCTCGAATGCGGCACCGGTGCGCACGTCGGCCAGGACGCCGAGCACGATCGGGAGGTCCGTCGCCCCCTCGCTCGCGATCCGGACGATCAGCCGGCTCGCCGCGGCCGTCTGCTCGACCTGCACACTTACGACTCCCGGCAGCGCGGAGACGGCTCGCACGGCGCCGGTGTGATCGTCGAGTACGTCGACCTCCAACACGCTCGCGACACGGACGGATGCTTTCACCCTCTCCGGCGAGTCGAGCGCGATCACCCGTCCTTCCGAGATCACGGCGAGACGATCACAGAGCTCGTCCGCCTCGAACATGTAGTGAGTGGTCAACAACACGGTCTTGCCCCGGAGCCGCAGCTCGAGCACAAGCTCGCGGAGGGCGCGCGCGGCGACGGGATCCAACCCGGACGACGGCTCGTCGAGGAAGACGATCTCGGGGTCATGGATGAGGGCGCGCGCGAGGTGGAGCCGCTGCTTCATCCCGCGCGAGAATGCCTCCACTCGCTGGTCCGCGGCATCTGCCAGCCCGACCACGTCGAGCACCTCAGCGATCCGCCGCTTCGTGTCTCGACGGGGGAGGTCATAGAGCTGGGCGGCGAAGCGCAGGTTGTCCCGCGCCGACAGCCGGTCGTACAGTCCGCGCTCCCCACCGAACGCGACCCCGATGCGACGCCGCACCGCCATCGCCTCCGTCACGACGTCTAACCCGGCAACGGTGGCCGTGCCCGTCGTCGGCGTCAGCAGAGTCGAGAGGATGCGCACCGTCGTCGTCTTCCCCGCCCCGTTCGGTCCGAGGAGTCCGAAGATCTCGCCGCGATCGATGCCGAAAGAGATCCCGGCCAGTGCGCGGGCGGGCGGCGCCCCACGGCGGGTGGTGAAGGTGCGGGTGAGGTCGGTGAGCTCGATCATGGCGTGGAGCTTTCCGCCGCGACGGTGGATCGGCCGAAAGCCGCTGACTTTTGCCAGAAGTACGGTGTGAGGTCCCTGACCCGCTTTTCGAGCGACTCCTCCCCCAGCTCGCCGAAGCAACGGATCAGCATCTTTCGGACTTGCCGGACGACGGACGGGTCGTACTCGGTCCGAAGCCGATCGAGACTCGCACTGAGCACGGAGACGGCCTCGGCCGGGCGCCCTTGCCGGACGAGGACGAAGCCGAGCACCGACAGCGTGGAGTGGACTGCCCGCGCATCGTGCGCCTCCGCCCACACGACGAGCTCGCGGAGGGATCGCGCAGCGCTGTCGAGCGCGCCGGCGAAGATATCGAGCTGGATGCGATTGAGTCGAGCCATCCAGTAATAACGCGCCCGCTCCGCCAGCGCGAGACCGGCTCCGCTCTCGTCATCGGACTCGGCGCTGGCTCGCAGGCAGGCGATCGCGCTGTCGACGAGACTGAGCGCTTCCTCCTTGCTTCCTCGCTTGAGAGCGATGAGGCCCCTCACGTTGTCGCGCAACCCCAAGAACAACAGCCTGTCAGCTCCCGTGTCCGCAACGGCGATGTCTGCTGCGCGATCCAGGTAGCGTTCGGCGACGTCGAGCCGCCCGCGACGCTTCACCTCGAGGGATGCCCAGCGAAGCCCGGCGAAGAACGCCTCCGCCGTTCCCGCGAGGCCGGTCATGGCCTGATCCACGAGGGCAGCGCCCTCGTGTTCACGTCGGTGGAGTCCGAGGACGACGCCTGCGAGCATCGAGGCGAGCCACCGCGGTCGAGCCTCTTCGTGACGCTCGCACCGAGCAGCGAAACCCGAGGCGATGGCGAGGGCGTCGTCCCAGCCGCCGAAGCCGTTGACGTACGTGAGAAGGGCGACGTAGACGTCCTCAGCGCCGCCTCCGTCGCGTGGTCGCGCGTACGCGGACGTCTGCACGTTCAACGCGAACGCCTCGACAATGCCTCTGATCGTCTCGTCTGCGGGGCCGCCTTCGATGGCGCGACCCAGCCAGTCGGAGCCGATCGCCTCGACGAGCGCGGCGATGTTGAGGTCCAGCATCGCGCGCGAGCTCTCATCCCGGTGGATCCGAAGGTCTGTCAAGGGTGCGTGGTCCTCGCGCGATGCGATCAGGTACTCCCGTGCCGGGAGGAGGGTGTGGCGCATCGCATCATGGAAGCGTGGGGCGACGGTCCCCGGCGGCGCGACCTCGATCGAGGCCAGCACCGCCGAAGCCAGGCGTTGTGTCGGTGCGAGCATGAGAGTCGAGGCCCGGGAGGCCGGCCGCGCAGAGCGACCGGCCCGTCGGACTCAGAACATCGCCGCCCCGTGGTTCCAGCCTGCGAACAGGCTGGCCACGAAACCCTGCGGGTCCTGCATCTCGGCCACGATGTCCTCGTACGAATGCTCCATCGCGTTCTCCCCTCATCATGTCGCCCGTCGGATACTGGCGCGTCGACAGAAGATTTCCATCGCCTGGCCGGTCGAACCACAGCGATCGGACTGTTTGAGTAGCAGCCGCCGAAGATCTCCGTAGACAGGAACTTCTACGAGCCTGTCGAGTGCTGTTCCTGCGTAATGCCTGCGCAGCGCACCCGCCCCTCCCCTCCGCCGCGCGACCGTGGAAGCATAGGGGCATGGATCCCCGAGCAGGCACCCCCGCGCAGCCCTCCGACCTCATCGACGTGGATGCCCTCCGCGCCGCGTATTACGAGCTCAAGCCGGATGTGAGCGTCCCGGAGCAGCGGGTGGTGTTCGGGACGTCCGGGCATCGCGGCAGCTCGCTCAACACCGCGTTCAACGAAGACCACATCCTCGCGACCACGCAGGCGATCGTCGAGTACCGGGCGTCGCAGGGGATCACCGGCCCGCTGTTCATCGGGGCGGACACGCATCTGCTGAGCGAGTTCGCGATGACCTCGGCCCTGGCCGTGCTGGTCGGCAACGAGGTGCGGGTGCTGGTGGACGAGTTCGACGACTGGGTGCCGACGCCGGCGGTGTCGCACGCGATCATCGCCTACAACAAGGCGGGGCACGACGACGAGGCCGACGGCATCGTGGTGACGCCGAGCCACAACCCGCCGACCGACGGCGGGTTCAAGTACAACCCGCCGCACGGCGGACCGGCCGACACGGACGCGACGAGCTGGATCGCGAAGCGCGCGAACGAGATCATCGCGGACGGGCTGAAGGACGTGCGCCAGGCGGAGCCGAGCGGGGTCGAGACGTACGACTTCCGCGGGAAGTACGTGGACGACCTCGAGAACATCATCGACGTGAAGGCGATCCGCGAGAGCGGGATCCGGATCGGAGCGGACCCGCTGGGCGGCGCGAGCGTGCACTACTGGCAGGCGATCGCGGAGCGGTACGAACTCGACCTCACGGTCGTGAACCCGCTGGTCGACCCGGCGTGGGGGTTCATGACGCTGGACTGGGACGGCAAGATCCGCATGGATCCGTCGAGCCCCTCGGCGATGGCGTCGGTCGTGGAGCGGCGCGCCGACTTCGACATCCTGACCGGCAACGACGCGGACGCCGACCGGCACGGGATCGTCACGCCGGACGGCGGCCTGATGAACCCGAATCATTACCTCGCCGTCGCGATCGACTACCTGTTCCGCACCCGCTCGGGATGGCGGGAGGACGCCGCGGTCGGCAAGACGCTGGTGTCGTCCTCGATCATCGACCGGGTGGCGGATTCGCTCGGCCGGCGGCTGTGGGAGGTCCCGGTCGGGTTCAAGTGGTTCGTCCCCGGCCTGATCGACGGCTCGGTGGGCTTCGGCGGCGAGGAAAGCGCGGGCGCGAGCTTCCTGCGGTTCGACGGCTCGGTGTGGACGACGGACAAGGACGGCATCCTGCTCGCTCTGCTCGCCAGCGAGATCCGAGCCGTGACGGGCAAGTCCCCCTCGGAGCTGTACCGCGAGCTGACCGACCGCTTCGGCGACCCGGTCTACCAGCGCGTCGACGCCCAGGCGACGCCGGCGCAGAAGGCCGCGCTCGGCAAGCTCGACGGCGACGCGATCGCGGCGACCGAGCTGGCGGGCGAGCCGATCACGGCGAAGCTGAGCCGCGCGCCCGGCAACGACGCACCCCTCGGCGGCGTCAAGGTGCAGACGAAGGACGCCTGGTTCGCCGCGCGCCCGAGCGGCACGGAGGACGTCTACAAGATCTACGCGGAGAGCTTCGCGGGCGAGGACAACCTGCGCGAAGTGCAGGAGGAGGCCAAACGGATCGTGGGCGACGCGATCGCCTGAGTCCGGGCGCGATCCTCCCCGGGCATTCCCACCGACTTCTACGTCTCGTAGAATTCTACGATTCGTAGAAGTCGGAGGAGTTCCCATGGCACGTGACCGGAAGGCGTCGACGCCGCGCATACCGCTGGACCTGTACGAGGCCGAGCTCGAGAAGCTCCAGGCCGACCTGGTTCAGCTCCAGATGTGGACGAAGGCGACCGGGGCGCGAGTGGTCATCCTCTTCGAGGGGCGCGACGCGGCGGGCAAGGGCTCTGCGATCAAGCGCATCACGCAATACCTCTCCCCCGCATCG
This sequence comes from Leifsonia sp. ZF2019, assembly GCF_019924635.1. Classification (NCBI taxonomy): domain Bacteria; kingdom Bacillati; phylum Actinomycetota; class Actinomycetes; order Micrococcales; family Microbacteriaceae; genus Leifsonia; species Leifsonia sp. ZF2019. The sequence goes on along the minus strand of NZ_CP065037.1, from coordinate 283,415 downwards.
CACGCACCGTCGCCCTCCCCGCTCCCACGGAGCGTGAACGCGGCCAGTGGTACTTCCAGCGTTACGTGCAGCATCTGCCGGCCGAAGGCGAGATCGTGCTCTTCGACCGCTCCTGGTACAACCGGGCCGGGGTCGAGCGGGTCATGGGATTCTGCACGGACGACGAGTACGAGCGCTTCCTGCGGCAGGCGCCGACCTTCGAGAAGATGCTCGTCGAGGACGGCGTCCACCTGATCAAGTTCTGGTTCTCGGTCTCGGAATCCGTCCAGCACAAGCGGTTCCGGTCCCGTGCCGTGGACCCGCTGCGGCAGTGGAAGCTGTCGCCGATGGACCTCGAGTCGATCACTCGATGGGACGCCTACACGGCGGCGAAGGAGCGGATGCTGGCCGACACCGATGTGCCGTGGGCGCGGTGGGTGATCGTCGACTCCGAGGACAAGCGGCGCTCACGCCTCAATTCGATCGCGTACATCCTGAACACGATCCCCTGGGAGCCGATCGTCACCGAGCAGATCGAGATCCCGCCGCGGCCCGAGGACGGTATCCGCGAATCGTCGCGGCTCGGCCGTGTCGTCGCGACCGACGTCGCCGGCGAGCTCGTCGCCGAGCACGTGGCGGCGACCGATGTGCACCCCTACCTGCCCGCACCGGCGAAGCACGCGAAGGGCAAGAAGAAGTCGAAGCGGGTCTCGGAGGCGATGGCGAGCTGAGGCCGCCGCCCGGCCGCGGCGCACGAGGATGCCCGCCACGTGCGTGTCAGTGGTACCGCGTGCCGCCGTCGCAGTGGAAGAACTCCTCGAGCGTCGTGACGCCGGTCGCGTGCAGCTGCGTCGCGAGCGGCACGCCGACGAACCGGAAGTGCCACGGCTCGTAGGTGAATCCGGTCACCTCCACCTTGTCGGCCGGATACCGCAGGAGGAAGCCGAACCGCCAGGCGTTCGCCGCCAGCCAGACACCCTGCGGCGTCTCGCCGAAGCAGGCCGCGAGGGAGCACTTCGCCGGAACGGCGCTGATGTCGACGGCGAGACCGGTCTGGTGCTCGCTGTGGCCCGGACGGGCGGTGTCCGTGTCGGCGAAATCCTGACCGTTGCGGGCGACGTCGTCGTCGTAGACCCGCGTCTGGGAGTCGAAGGAGCGGTAGGCGCTCTGCACCGAGAAGTCGAGGCCGGCCTCCTGCTTGCCCGCCTGGAACATCGCGACCAGTGCGTCGGCGACCGGCTGGCGCATGGGCTGGCGGTTGACGTATGTGACGTCGGGGTAGACCAGGTCCGGCGGGACGAAGCCGATCGGCTGGAGGGCACGCGGCTTGTTCACCACGACCCAGGTGCTCACGGGGTCGTCGACGGACTGGGCGGTCGCGTCGAAGCCCACGCTCTGCGGCGGTGGCGCCGCCGACGGCACGGGGCGGTGCTTCGGGATGGCATCGGGCGTGGGCGGCGGGGTGTGCGGATGCTCCGTCGGACTGTGGCCCCCACCGCGGGCGCCCGCGTCGACGCTCGGCTCGGCCGCGCAGCCGCCGAGGGCGAGCAGCACCGCGAGGGCGCCGCCGACCAGGCCGACGCCCATCGTCGTCGCCCGCAGCCGGGCTCCCCCCATGGTCACGGGCTGAGCATAGCCCGTCCCGCCGACCGGACGGTGTACGGCCGGCTGCGAACCGCGCCGCCCCGCGAACGGACTACTTCGAGAGGCTCCAGAAGTGGCCGATCGCGCCCGGGTGGTCGACCGTGATGGTGGTGTCGAGGTCGCGGTAGTCGGTGTCCTCGTTGTGCCCGACCATCTTGATCTTGATCTGGCCGTTCACGTGCTCGACGGCCGAGACGATCTGCACGTGGTCGAGCGAGTCGTTGTCGTTCCAGTCGAACATCACGATGTCGCCGACCTTGATCTTGTCCCGCTGGTCGAAGGAGTACTCGGTCAGACCGAGGGCCGCGGCGTTCTCGCTGAAGTACTGGTCCATCGAGGGCACGTACCCCCAGGCCGGGCTCCAGTCGGCGGCGGCGTCCTTGTTGTACCAGTCGGCGTTCATGGTCCAGCCGCGAGCGATGAGGGTCTGGCTGACGAAGTTGGCGCAGTCGCCTCCCACCGAGTTGAGGTCGCCCCACTCGGCCGAGTTGTAGTTCTTCCAATAGGTCATGGCGTACGCGAGCTGTTTGTCGACCGGGGTCTGCACCTGGTAGTCGTACGTCTTGCCATCGGTCGCGACCGGCTTGCCCGACTTGTCGGTCACCGCGATCGGCACGGCACCCGCGGCGAAGCTCTGCGCGGCCGGGACGGCTACCGTGACCGCGTCTGCGGTGGTGGCGGTGACCGCGGCGGGCTGGCCGCCGATCTGCACGCTCGCCACATTCTGGAGGTTCGAACCGGTGAGGGTGACGGTCCCGCCGGAGACGCTCCCCGCGGCGGGCTCGACCGCGGAGACGCTCGCGGTGCGCGGGGTCGACTTCTCGGCCGCACCGGCCAGGGCTTTGGTCGCGACGGAGGGCTCGCCCGCGCAGCCGGTGAAGAGGAGCGCAGCGGCGGCTGCGACGGCGACGAGGGAGACGCGTCGGAGGCGGAGACGAGGGGAGGAGCTGAGAGAACTCATACATCCTTCGGAGGGGATTCGGAGGGGGACGGGTTCGGGTAGCTTCCACGCTACGCCTCCTCCCTATGTGCCACCTGGACGGGGGGTGTCATCTGGCGCAGCTTCCGAGGAGATCCGCGTCATCCCGGGGATCGCGGGCGGACGTTCGCCCGTGGCGAACCCGCCCCGGTCGGGCCTCGGCGCGTTGCCGAAAGACGCGCACCGGGTGTAACTTTGCACTCTCCGCAAAAATCTTCACGACTCTCACACCGGTGTGACGCCCGAGCGCCGGGCGTCCCCTCCTCGACTCTCGACTCGGAGTTCAATGTCCAGCACTGCCCCAGCGGCCCCGCCCGCACCCCAACCGATCATGTCGCACCGACAGATCCTCTTCGTGATCTTCGGTCTCATGGCCGGCATGTTCCTCTCGGCCCTCGACCAGACGGTCGTCGGCACGGCCATCCGCACCATCGGCGACGACCTGCACGGCCTGAGCCAGCAGGCGTGGGTGACCACGGCCTACCTGATCGTCTCCACGATCGCGACGCCGATCTACGGCAAGCTCTCCGACATCTTCGGCCGGCGCCCGCTGTTCATCTTCGCGATCGTCGTCTTCATCATCGGCTCGATCCTCGCCTCCTTCTCGACCTCGATGGTCGAGCTGGCCGCGTTCCGCGCCATCCAGGGCCTCGGCGCCGGCGGCCTGATGTCGATGCCGCTCGCGATCATGGGCGACATGCTCGCCCCCCGCGAGCGCGCCAAGTACCAGGGCTACTTCCTCGCCGTCTTCGGCATCTCGAGCCTCATCGGCCCGCTGGTCGGCGGCCTGTTCGCCGGCGCGGACCAGATCCTCTGGATCGCCGGATGGCGCTGGGTGTTCCTCGTCAACGTGCCGATCGGCCTCATCGCGCTGGCGATGGTGCTGCGCTTCCTGCACCTGCCCAAGCACGCCCGCGGCTCCGCACGGATCGACTGGTGGGGCGCGACAGCCGTCGTGGTCGCCCTCGTCCCCCTGCTGCTCGTCGCCGAAGAGGGTCGTGACTGGGGTTGGGACAGCGCCGGGGCCATCGCCTGCTACGTGATCGGAGCGGTCGGCGTCGTGGCCTTCATCCTCATCGAGAGGACGATGAAGGACGACGCGCTTATCCCGCTGAAGCTGTTCCGCTCGAACACCTTCTCGATGGCCACCGTCATCGGCGTGTTCGTCGGCTTCGGGATGTTCGGCGCCATGCTGACCCTCCCGCTCTACCTGCAGCTGGTGCTCGGCGCGACGCCGACCGAGTCGGGTCTGCAGATGCTCCCGATGATCCTCGGCCTGATGATCTCCTCGATCGCCTCCGGTCAGATCATCGCCCGCACCGGCCACTACCGCCAGTTCCCGATCATCGGCACCGCGCTGCTCAGCGGCGGATTCTTCTACCTGACCTTCGTCAAGTACGACGGGTCGTACTGGTTCATCGCCGGTGCCATGCTGCTGATCGGCCTCGGTCTCGGCCAGCTGATGCAGACCCTGACCATCGCCAGCCAGAACTCGGTCGGCGTGCGCGACATGGGCGTGGCGACCAGTGCCTCCACCTTCTTCCGTCAGATCGGTGGGACGCTGGGCACCGCGGTGCTGCTCTCCTTGCTCTTCACGGTCATGCCGGGCAACGTCAAGACGTCCCTCGCGGATGAGCCGACGCTGAACAGCGCATTGAACGCGGCCCTCGACCCGTCGGTCGCACAGGCTCCCGAGAACAAGAAGATCATGGAGCAGAGCTACGACAAGATCGTCTCCGAGCTGACCGACAAGACCACGTCCGGCATCCAGGCCAACGTCACCAAGGCGCAGGACGCCGCCAAGCAGGCTGTCGCCGACGCGGTGGCGGCCGGCCAGATCCCGGCCGCCGCGCAGGAGCAGGCGACGACCGCAGCCGTCGAGAAGGCGACCGCGGCCGCGGGTGCTGCGATCACGGCGAAGGCCCCGTACGCGTCCGTCGCTCCCGACGGGACCGTCACGCTGGACTTCTCGAACGACACCGTCCGTCAGAACTTCGTCGACTCCGTCGCGCCGAGCCTGTCCAGCACCCTCAAGAAGTCGACCAGCGCGAACGCCGGCAGTGGCAACCTCGACGACACGTCGTTCCTGAACGACGCCGACCCGCGCCTGTCGAAGCCGTTCCTCGTGGGCTTCAACGCGTCCGCGGTCGAGGTCTACTGGGTGGCTCTGATGGTCGTGCTGATCGCCTTCGTGCTGACGTGGTTCTTCAAGACCCCGCCGCTGCGCGCGAAGTCCGCACTGCAGGAGGCCGCGGACGACGCCGCGGAGAAGGACGCCGCCGCGCGCCGCGAGGAGGAGGACGAGGATGTCGGCATCCTCGCCAGCCGCGCGGCCGCCGAGGTCGGCGCGCTGATCGAACCGGGCGCGGACACCGCGTCCCTGCGGGCTCAGCGCCCGCAGACCTCTGCCGGCGAGTAGCCGGGCGCCTGCGCCTCACCCACGACGGCCGTCGTCCTCCGGGACGGCGGCCGTCGTCGCCGCCGCCGGCACGATCCTCCGCAGGGCGAATGGTGCGGCGACGCCGTGGAGCAGGATGCTGCCCACGACGGTCAACACGGTCACGCTCAGCACATCGCCACTGACGGATTCCGGCAGCTGATTGAAGGCCAGGAGACCGAACACGATCGACGCCGTGCCGCGCGGTCCCAGCAGCCCGAGGAAGGTGCGATCCCTCCAGCCGACGGACGAGCCGAGCATCGCGATGTAGACGGGCACCGCACGGAAGACGGTGAGGGCCAGGACGGCGACGACGAGCAGCCGCCAGTCGATGCCGTCCACGATCACCGCGGTCGTCATCCCGCCGAGGATGAACCAGACGAAGTTCGCCGCGACCGCGCTGACCTCCTCGACCAGCAGGAGCTCGGTGTGCGGGACAGCGTCGAGCTCCGTGCGCCTGGTGCGCGCGACGCGGTAGATGACGCCGGCGACGAACGCCGCGACGAAGCCGTTGGCGGCGAGCTCGTGCACGGTCGCGATCCCGAAGGCGAGCAGCGGGGTCAGCAGGGTGACGAATCGGATGCCGGTGGCGTCGGCCCAGCCGCGGCGCGCGGCCCAGCGGGTGAGGAGACCCAGCGTGCCGCCGAGGAGCACGCCGATCAGGATGGCGATGGCCGTCGCGGGCACGGCGCCGAAGAACGCCTGCAGGAGGTCGGTGATGTTCTTCTCCAGCTGCGCCTCGTCCCCGGACGCCTCGGAGCCGGACTCGGCGATGCGGATGAGAGTGGGAAGCGCGACGGCGATGGCCAGCGAGATCCCGAACACCGGCGAGATGAGACCATCGTTGTAGCCGCTCTCGACGTTGAGGATGCGGCGCACACGGGCCGGGATGCGCTCCGAGCGCAGCAGGGCCGTGGCCGGGGCGAAGTCGGTCGGCATCAGGACGCAGGCGATGACGATGAGCACGAACACGCCGATCTGCGGCAGCAGCCACACGCCGACGAGGACGACCAGGACCAACGAGAGCGGCAGGGCGATGAGGACGAGACGCGCGAGCGAGCGCCCCTCCCCGCCGAACAGCCCGCCGCGGACCTCACAGGCGTCGACGAACAGCAGGACGGCCAGGATGAGCTCGACCACGTGCTCGGACACGTCGCTGTCGATGGCTGCGGTGAACGCAGGGACGCCGGGGATGACGACCAGGGCGCCGAGGGCGGCGAGGCCGGCAGGACCTGCGATCCCGACGCGCTCGAAGCGGTGGGCGACCAGTGACCAGAGCGCGACCGCGGCGAAGCCGATGAGGATGATGACGGGCATCCTGACCCCTCCCTCGGCATCCGCCCCGACCGTCGGGGAGGTGTCCAGTCTCGTCGGATCACGGGACGCGCCTCCACCGGGACACGAGGTCGATCAGGTAACGATTAGGTCACGGCACGGCGACGCGACCAACCGAGATCCGCGGAATCCCGCGGTGGAGGAAACCCCGGAATCCCGGGCGTGAGAGCGCGATCACAGATCGGCTTGACATCCCCTCCTGACTCGTTCTAGATTCTCCAGCAACGCGTGAGAGCGCTCTCACGGTCGCGAACTGAGAGCGCTCTCACGGCGCCACATCAGACCCAGCACACACCACAAGGGAGTGATCCGTGAAGCTTTCACGACGCACCAAGGTCGCGGCCGCCATTGCCGGCGCCGCGTCCTTCGCCCTCCTCGCCGCCGGCTGCTCATCGAGCGGCAGCGACGGCGGGAGCAGCTCGGACCCCATCACGCTGACCGTCACCACGTTCGGCACGATGGGCTTCGACAAGCTCTACTCGGAATACGAGAAGGAGCACCCCAACATCAAGATCAAGGCGACCAACATCGACACCGGTGACAACGCCCTGACCGACTGGCAGACCAAGCAGGCGGCCGGCAGCGGCCTCCCGGATGTGCAGGCCGTCGAGGAGGGCTGGCTCTCCAAGGTCATGCAGGTCTCCGACCAGTTCAACGACCTGAAGGACTACGGCGCCGACAAGATCAAGGACCGCTGGGTCGACTGGAAGCTCAAGCAGGCCACCGACAAGGACGGCCGCATCATCGGCTACGGCACGGACATCGGGCCGGAGGGCCTCTGCTACAACGGCAAGCTCTTCGCCGCGGCCGGCCTGCCGAGCGACCGCGAGTCCGTCGCCAAGCTCTTCGGCGGCGACAACGCCACCTGGGCGGACTACTTCAAGGTCGGCGAGCAGTACAAGGCCGCCACCGGCAAGGCCTTCTACGACCAGTCCGGCTTCCTCTGGAACGCGATGGTGAACCAGCAGCCCGAGGGCTACTACACCAAGGACGGCAAGCTGAACATCGAGGACAACTCCGACCTCAAGGCGCTCTGGGGGCAGCTGGCCGCCGGTGCCGCCGCCGGGCTCTCCTCCAACCAGACCCAGTGGGACTGGGGCAAGGGCAAGGCGTTCACGGACGGCTCGTTCGCGACCTTCGTCTGCCCGGGCTGGATGCTCGGCGTCGTCAAGGGCCAGGTCGAGGCGGGCGGCGGCAGCGCCGACACCGGCTGGGACTTCGCCAACGTGTTCCCGGGCGGCGCGGCCAACTGGGGCGGCTCGTTCCTGACCGTGCCGAAGCAGTCGAAGCACCCGAAGGAGGCGGCCGAGCTCGCCGCCTGGCTGACCACCGCGAAGTCGCAGGTCGCCACGTTCCAGGCCGCCGGCACGTTCCCGTCGGTGACCGCGGCGCAGTCCGACCCCGGCGTGACCGGTCAGAGCGACCTGACGAAGTTCTTCGACAACGCCCCGATCGGTGAGATCCTCGCCCAGCGCGCCAAGGGCGTCGTGGCCCAGTACAAGGGACCGGACGACTCGGTCATCCAGTCGCAGGTCTTCGGCCCGTCCGTCCAGGAACTCGACTCCGGCAAGGCGAACGGTGACCAGGCGTGGGACAACGCGATGAAGCTGCTGAACCAGCTGGTCGTCAACAAGTAGCAGGCACCGTCCGGGCCCCCGCCGCTCCCCTCGGCGGCGGGGGCCCGCACCACGCACCGCCTCCACCACCGCACCGCCCTCCCACCTCATCGGAGAACCGCATGACCACCGCCACCCGCCCGGAGACCGCCACCGCGGTCCGGCGCGACCGGGATGCGCGCAAGGCGCTCACCTTCAAGCAGAAGCTCAGCCGCTTCGACGTCAAGGCGTCGCCGTACTTCTACGTGGCGCCGTTCTTCGTCCTCTTCGGGCTCGTCGGGCTGTTCCCGCTGATCTACACGTTCGTCGTGTCGCTCAACAAGTGGAACCTCCTCACCGGCCCCGGCGAATGGGTCGGCTTCGGCAACTACGTCGCCGAGCTGCAGGACCCGTTCTTCTGGAACTCCCTCTTCAACACGGTGAGCATCTTCCTGCTCTCCGCCATCCCCCAGCTCATCGCCGCCGTCTTCATCGCGGCCGTCCTGGACCAGAACATCCGCGCGAAGACCTTCTGGCGGATGAGCGTCCTGCTCCCCTACGTCGTCACCCCCGTCGCCGTCACGCTGATCTTCTCGAGCGCGTTCGACGAGAAGTACGGGCTCATCAACAACATGCTGCAGGCCGTCGGCCTCGACCCGGTGATGTGGAAGACGGAGACCTTCCCGGCCCACGTCGCCATCGCCACGATGGTCAACTGGCGCTGGACGGGCTACAACGCGCTCATCCTGCTCGCCGCCATGCAGGCCGTGCCGCGCGACATCCACGAGTCGGCGTCCCTCGACGGCGCCGGGTCGTTCCGCCGGTTCTTCTCGATCACGCTGCCGAGCATCCGCCCCACCATGATCTTCGTGATCATCACGGCGACCATCGGCGGCCTCCAGATCTTCACGGAGCCGAAGCTGTTCAACCCGTCCAGTGCGGTCCCGGGAGGACCGCAGCGGCAGTACCAGACCACCGTGCTCTACCTCTGGGACATGGCCTTCAACCGGCAGAACTTCGGCAAAGCCTCCGCGATCGCGTGGATGCTGTTCCTCCTGATCGTGCTGTTCGGCCTGCTCAACTTCCTGATCTCGCGGCGGATCGCCTCCACCGAGGCGCGCCTGCACACGAAACGGACGGCGAAACGCCTGGCGCGCAGCCGGGCCGCCGACGCCGCAGCCGCAGCCGGAGACGGATCCGGCTCCGCCGACCCCGACGCCCCCACCGCAGAAGGCGCCCGCACCCTGGTCGCCGCCAGCGAGGAGAAGAACCTGTGACCACCACCGCCTCCCGGCCGACATCGAGCACGTCGCCGCGCCCCGCGCCCCAGCGTGCACCCAAGCGCAAAGCGCTGGGCATCGATCGCCGCCCCGGCTTCCTCACCTACGGCATCCTGTTCGTCATCTTCGTCGGCGGCGCCTACCCGCTGTGGTGGTCGTACGTCGCCGGATCCAGCGACAGCACCGTGCTCACCGCCACCTGGCCGCCGCTGCTGCCGGGCGGCCAGTTCTGGAAGAACATCGGCGAGGTGCTCGGCACGGTGCCGTTCTGGCAGGCGCTCGGCAACTCGCTCATCGTCTCCACTGTCATCACCGCCTCGGTCGTGCTCTTCTCGACACTGGCGGGCTACGCGTTCGCCAAGCTGCGCTTCCGCGGCCGCGAGGGCCTGATGGTGTTCGTGATCGCGACACTGGCGGTGCCGACCCAGCTCGGCATCATCCCGCTCTTCATGGTCATGAAGCAGTTCGGCTGGACGGGCACTCTCGGCGCCGTGATCGTGCCGACCCTGGTCACCGCCTTCGGCGTGTTCTTCATGCGCCAGTACCTCGTCGACGTCATCCCGGACGAACTGATCGAGGCCGCCCGCGTCGACGGCGCGAACATGATCCGCACCTTCTGGCACGTCGGCGTCCCCGCAGCACGCCCGGCCATGGCGATCCTCGGCCTCTTCACCTTCATGACGGCGTGGACGGACTACCTCTGGCCCCTCCTCGTCGCGCCGCAGAACCCGACCCTGCAGGTCGCCCTGAGCCAGCTGCAGTCGGCGAAGTACGTCGACTACTCGATCGTGCTCGCCGGCGCCGTGCTCGCCACCATCCCCCTGCTCCTCCTCTTCGTGCTCGCCGGCCGGCAGCTGGTCTCCGGCATCATGGCCGGCGCGGTGAAAGGCTGAGAATGACCGACGACCGCTGGCCCGACGGCTTCCTGTGGGGTTCCGCCACAGCCGCCGCGCAGATCGAGGGCGCCGCCCACGAGGACGGCAAGGAGGACTCCATCTGGGACGCCTTCGCCCGCGTCCCGAACGCCATCGCCGGGGGCGACACCCCGGAGCGCGCCGTGGACCACTACCACCGCATGCCGGAGGACGTCGCACTGATGGCGTCGCTCGGCCTCCAGTCGTACCGCTTCTCGACCTCCTGGGCCCGGGTCAGGCCGGGCGACCGCGCCGTCAACCCGGCCGGGATCGACTTCTACAGCCGGCTGGTGGACGAGCTGCTCGGCGCGGGCATCCTCCCCTGGCTGACCCTCTACCACTGGGATCTGCCGCAGGCCCTGGAGGAGCGCGGCGGCTGGGCGAACCGCGACACGGCCTACCGCTTCCGCGACTACGCGCTCGCGGTCTACGACGCCCTCGGCGACCGGGTCGACCATTGGACGACGTTCAACGAGCCGCTCTGCTCGTCCCTCATCGGCTACGCGGCGGGCGAGCACGCGCCGGGTCGCCGCGAGCCGGCCGCCGCCCTCGCCGCGCTGCACCACCAGCACCTCGCGCACGGGCTGGCGGCGCAGGCGATCCGCGAGCGGGCGGGCTTCCCTGCCACGACCGCCGGGGATGCGGGCCGCGCCGAGCGCCTCCGCCTCGGGATCACCCTCAACCTGACCACCGCCGTCCCGAACGACCCCGCCGACCCGGCCGACCTCGACGCCGCGCGCCGGATCGACGGGCTGTGGAACCGCATGTACCTGGAGCCGCTGCTGCTGGGCGCCTACCCCGCCGACGTGCTGGAGGATCTGAGCGAGCACCGGTTCGAGCAGTTCGTGCGGGAGGGCGACCTCGACGTGATCGCACAACCGCTCGACTTCCTGGGCGTGAACCACTACCACGACGACAACGTCAGCGGCCACCCGCTGCCGGCCGGCACTCCCCCGGCGATCGTCCCGACCGACCGGCCGACGTCGACGCCGTTCGTCGGCAGCGAGTTCGTGACCTTCCCGTCGCGGCACCTGCCCACGACCGCCATGGGCTGGGAGGTCAACCCCGACGGCCTCCGCCGCCTCCTGGTACGCCTCACCGCCGACTACCCGACGCTCCCTCCGCTGTACATCACCGAGAACGGCGCCTCCTACGACGATGCGACCGACCCGGACGGACGCATCGTCGACACCGACCGCGAGGCGTACATCCTCGCCCACATCGACGCTGTGCACGCCGCGATCGGCGAGGGCGCCGACGTGCGCGGCTACTTCGTATGGTCGCTGCTCGACAACTTCGAGTGGGCGTGGGGCTACGAGAAGCGCTTCGGCATCGTGTCGGTGGACTACGGGACGCAGACGCGCACGGTGAAGGAGTCGGGTCGCGCATTCGCCCGGGTCATCGCCGCAGCGCGGGCCGCCGAAGCCGGCATCGCCCCGGCACGCGCCTAACATGGACGACGGACGAGAAGGAGACCGATGAGGACCGAGCCGGCGGACGCCGCGGCCGTCCCCACCCTGGAGGCGGTGGCGGCACGCGCGGGGGTCTCGCGCGCCACGGTCTCCCGCGTGGTCAACGGCTCGCCGAAGGTCACGCCGGAGGTCGTCGCCGTGGTGACGGCCGCCATCGCCGACCTCAACTACGTCCCGAACCGCGCCGCCCGCTCCCTCGCCTCCCGCCGCACCCAGGTGATCGCCCTGGTCGTGCCGGAGTCGACCGCAAAGGTCTTCGCCGACCCGTTCTTCGCCTCCATCGTGCAGGGCGTCGCCCTGAGCCTCGCCGACACCGAGTACACGCTCAACATGGTCATCTCGTCGGAGACGAACCCCGACAAGACCCGTCGCTATCTGATGGGCGGCAACGTGGACGGCGCGCTCGTCGTCTCGCACCACTCCGGCGACCACTCCTACGCACAGCTCGGAACGACCCTGCCGATCGTGTTCGGCGGACGGCCCGTCGGCGACGCGATGGGCGACTCCTACTTCGTCGACGTGGACAACGTCTCGGGATCCGCGGGCGCCACCGAGCATCTGATCGCCCGGGGCCGCCGGAACATCGCGCTCGTCACCGGCCCGCAGGACATGCCCGCCGGCCTCGACCGCCTCACCGGCTGGCGGCGGGCTCTCGACGCGCACGGCCTCGACACCTCGCTCATCGAGCTCGGCGACTTCTCCCCGCTCTCGGGCAAGGAGGCCATGCGGAGGCTGCTCGCCCGCGGCGTGCCGATCGACGGCCTGTTCGCCGCGAACGACCAGATGGCCGCGGGCGCGTACTCCGCGATCCGGGAGGCGGGCCTCCGCATCCCGGAGGACATCGCCGTCGTCGGCTTCGACGACGACAACTTCGGCATCACCGCCGCGCCGCCGCTGACTACCGTGCACCAGCCGTCCATCGGGCTCGGCGAGACGATGGCCCGCGTGCTGGTGCGCCGCATCCAGGGTGAGCCTGTCGAGCGCGTCACCCTCCTCCCCACCGAGCTGGTCATCCGCGAGTCGACCTAGCGCCCCTCCCCCTCTCCCTTTCGTCGCACATTCGTGCCGAATGGTGCGATCGAGCGCCGCTATCGCACCATTCGGCACGAATGTTGCATGGGGGTCAGCGGCGGAGGAAGGCGGCCAGGGCGTCGGAGGTCGGGTAGGAGGCCTGCGCTCCGGCGCGGGAGGCGGCGAAGGCTCCGACGCCGACCGCGAAGCGGGCCGCGTCGAGCAGGGAGTCGCCGTCGGCGAGGCGCAGCAGCAGCGCGCCCATGAAGGCGTCCCCGGCGCCGGTGGTGTCCACGGCCTCGACCCGCACCGCAGAGACGGCGACGGGGGCGGCGGCGGCGTCGATGACCACGCAGCCGTCGGCCCCGCGCGTCACCACGGCGCGCGCGATGCCGAGCGCGGCGAAGCCGTCGCGCAGCTCCCCGGGCGCCGCGTCCTCCGCGACGCCGAGCAGCGCAGCGGCCTCCCCCTCGTTGACGAGGAGCACGTCGACCAGCGGGAGCAGCCCGCGCGCCTCCGCGCGGAAAGGCGACGGGTTCAGCACGACGGTCAGACCGGACGCGCGTGCGCGCTGCGCCGCGTCGACGACCACGTCCTCCGGGACCTCGAGGCACAGTCCGAGCACGGCGGCCCCCGCCACGGCGGAGTCCGGGAGGTCGGCCGGAGCGAGTGTGCCGTTTGCGCCCGGCGACACGACGATCGTGTTCTCGCCGTGCGCGTCCACGGTGATGAGCGCGGTCCCGGTCGCCGCATCGTCGCGCACCGCGACCGTGGAGACATCGACGCCCGCACCCGCGACGGACGCGCGCAGCAGCTCGCCGTGGGCATCCGCACCGACCGCGCCGACGAGGCTCACTGCACCGCCCAGACGCCCGGCGGCGACAGCCTGATTGGCGCCCTTGCCACCGGCGCCGGTCGACAGATCGCCGCCGGTGACGGTCTCTCCGGGCCGCGGGAAGGCGGCGGTCTGCACGACGAGGTCCGCGTTCAGCGACCCGACGACGAGGATGCGGCCGCTCATCGCGCGCCCGCCGCTTCGGTCACGACCTCGGCCGAGGCGGGGCGCGGGATGAGGAACGAGACGGCGAGGGCTCCGGCAGTGATTGCGGCTCCGAGCATCATGCCCGCAGAGTATCCGGTCGTCGAGCTCGGCGCGGCCGAGGTCGCGACCTGGAGGGCCGGGAGGAGCGCGAAGCTCAGCCCGGCGCCGAGGTTGAACGCGCCCGCGTTGAGCCCGGGCAGGAAGCCGGGGTTCTCCGCCGGCGACAGCACGATGCCCAGACCGTTGAGCATGATGTTGCCGATGCCCGCGTAGCCGATGCCGATCACCACAGTGGTCGCGATGAGCACGGGCAGCGAGTGCACGCCCACGAACGCCATCGCGACCGTCGCGACGATCGTGCCTGCGAGGCCGATGCGCAGGATGCGGCGGTAGCCGAGCACCGGAGCGAGGCGGCCTGCGAGCGGACCGACGATCCAGCCGACGATGGCGTACGGGGTGAGGAAGGCGAGGGAGGCCAGGTCGGGCGCCATCCCGAAGCCTGCGTCGGCGTTCTGGGCCAGGGAGGTCACCAGGCCGTTCACGACGGCGAACACGCCGGTCATGGTGAGCAGAGTGGTTGTGAGCAGCGCCCAGGTGGCGCGGCGCTTCAGGAGCGGGGTGGGCACGAGCGGCTGGGCGACCCGGTTCTCCACCCGCCAGAAGATCGCGAAGGCGATCACGGCGACGGCGAGGGAGAGCGCGACGAGCAGCCAGTTCGCCGAGGCCAGACGGCCCGCCTCGTTGAGGCCCGTGAGCAGGGCACCGATGGAGACGACCAGGGGGAGCACGCCCCACCAGTCCATCCGCACGCCCGCGGAGGGCCGCGACTCGGCGCCCCAGAAGACGACCATCGCCACGGCGATCACGGTGATGACGGCGATCGTCCAGAACACGGAGCGGAAGCCGAAGGTCGTCGCCAGCCAGCCGCCGGCGATGGCGTCGATGCCGGCGATGCCGCCGTTGACCGCGGTGAGGAGGCCCATCGCCGCACCGTATTTGCGCGGATCGGTGATCTCGGCGCGCAGCATCAGGAGGCAGATCGGCACGACCGGCCCGGTGACGCCCTGGATGAGGCGACCGGCGAACAGCATGCCCACGTTCATGGCCAGGGCCGCGACGACGCTGCCGACGAACATGACGACGAGCATCCCGAGCAGCACGCGCTTGCGGCCGACGATGTCGCTCAAGCGCGGGAGGAACAGCGAGAAGAGCGCGGCGATCGTGAAGAAGAGCGTCTGCGAGAGGCCGATGGTGGCTTCATCGGTGTTCAGCTCGTGCGACATGGTGACGAGCACGGGACTCATCATGCTGGCGTTGAGCTGGAAGGCGACGCACGCGGCGAGCAACGCCGCCGTCAGGGCCGCGATGCGGACGGGGCGCCCCGGGCCTCCGACCGCTGCGACCGGGGTGGGGGCGGTGGCGCTCACGCGAGATCTCCCGCGGCGAGGTCGGCGATCGCGGATTCGAGGGCGGCGGGCTCGCCGATGCGCTCGAGCGCGTCGACGACCATGCCCCAGAAACGCTCGGGGTCGAGCTCCATCGCAGCCCAGGTCGGGCAGTCGGCGGCGGGAGCCGAGCGGAGGTCGGCGACCGTCATCCCGGTGGTCAGGCGGCCCTGCGTCTCGATCACGATGGGCATCTGCACGGCGCGGACGACCGAGGGGTCGATCACGTAGGCGACGGCGACGGGGTCGTGGACGGGCGGGCTGTCGAAGCCCTGCACATCGGCGTAGGTGCGGCCGAAGAACTCGAGCAGCTCCCCCACGAACCGGGCGGGGGCGGTGCCGACACGCTCGATGCGCTCCGCGACAGCGGGGGTGGCGAGCGCCTGGTGCGTGACGTCGAGGCCGCACATGACGACTCTCCATCCGGCGCTGAAGACGATGTCGGCGGCCTCGGGATCGATCACGATGTTGAACTCCGCGACCGGGCTCCAGTTGCCGACGTGCACGCCGCCGCCCATGAGGACGACCTGCTTGACGCGCTCGACGATGCGCGGCTCCTGCCGCACGGCGAGCGCGATGTTGGTGAGCGCACCCGTCGGGACGAGGGTGACCGTCCCCGGTTCGTGCGCCATGACCGTGTCGATGATGAGCTGCACCGCGTGCCGCTCGTCGAGCTCGAACGCCGGCTCGGGCAGCTGCGGGCCGTCGAGGCCGGACTCGCCGTGGATGCTCGGGGCGACCTCGACCGGACGCACGAGGGGCCGGTCGGCGCCGGCGGCGAACGGCACGCCGGTGATCCCCGCGACGCGGGCCACGGCCAGGGCGTTGCGGGTCACCTTCTCGAGGGTCTGGTTGCCCGCGACGGTGGTGACCGCCAGCAGGTCGATGTGGGGACTGCCGTGGGCCAGCATGAGCGCGATCGCGTCGTCATGCCCCGGATCGCAGTCCAGGATGATCTTCTCCATCGGGGAGCCTCCGCTTCGTCGAGGACGTCAAACGCTTGACACTGTAAGCGTAAAGCGCTTGACGCCGCAAACCGGGAGGTGCCGCCGATACGATCGAGAGCATGTCGACGCCCTCCCCCGCGCCGCGCCGGGTGACCGCCGCGATGGTCGCGGAGCGCGCGGGCACGAGCATCGCGACCGTCTCGCTGGTGGTCAACGGCAAGGCCCGCGGCCGCATCTCCGACGAGAACGCCGCTCGCGTGCTCGCGGCCGTCGCCGAGCTCGGCTATGTGGTCGACGGTGCGGCGAGCGCGCTGGCCCGCGGGACGAGCGACATCGTCGTGCTCCTCGCCCCCGACCTCCCGAATCCGTTCTTCGGGCGCGTGATCAAGGGCGTGCAGGAGGAGCTCAGCGAGCGCTACCAGTTGCTCCTCTCCGCCGCGGCGAGCGGCGAGCAGCCGACCGCCTCCGACGTGCGCCGCCTCTCCTCCCTGCGCCCGGCCGGGCTGCTCGTCTCGGCGCCGGGCTCCGACTTCCTGGACGACGTCCCCCCGGGCATCCCGCTGGTGCTGCTGGATGCTCCCGGCCTCGAGGAGCGCGCCGCCACCGTCAACTACGACCTCGCTCCCGGCGTGGAGGCCCTCGCCCGGCACCTCGCCGCCCGCGGGCACCGCGTGATCGGCTACCTCGACGGCGCGACACCGGCCGCCACCTACACGCTGCGGCGGGAGCTGCTGCGCGCGGCGGCCGAGCGGCACGGGATGATCCTGCTCGCCGAGCCGGACGTGCGCAGCGGGCCCGACCTCGCGGAGGCCGCCGCGGCGACGCTCGCCGCCCTCCCCGCCTGGCGTGCCGCCGGTGCGACCGCCGTCGTCGCGGCTGCCGACACGCTGGCCCACGGGGTCCTCGCCGCGTGCGCGTCCGCGGGGATCCGCGTTCCGGAGGACCTCGCCGTCGCCGGGTTCGACGACCTCCCGGCCTCGGCCGTGACCGCCCCGAGCCTGACCAGCGTCGCCCTCCCCGGAGATGCGCTGGGCCGCGCGGCTGCGCACCGGCTGCTGGCACTCGTCGCGCCGGCGCCTCCGCCGGCCGACGCGACTCCGTTGGTCGCGCTCCCGGAGGCACCTCCCGGCCCCCTCGCCGCAACCCTCACCATCCGCGCCTCCACCTGATCCCCGGCGCGACATTTGGACCAAATCGCGGGAATGGCGCCCGGCTATCGCGACATTTGGACCAAATCGACAGCGCTACGGGAGCGCGCGGTACACGCGGTTGCCGAGCGCGGCAAGGAGGAAGCCCGTCGCCACGATCGCGGCGACGCCGCCCGCGTACGCGATGAAGAGGTGCGACGATCCCTGCTGCGCCGAGAAGTAGGTGACCAGCAGCGAGACCAGTGCACCCACCGCGCAGACGACGGCGATCCACACCAGCGGCCACAGCTTCGTCCGCACCGGAGGGTCGGCCGGCCGCAGGCGCAGACCGCTGAGCACGAGCCCGGCGATGCAGCCCCAGAACGCGACGACCAGCATCCCGGCGATCACGTCGCTCGGCCGGTGCCACTGCTCGACGAGCGTGGAGGCTCCCGCTGCGATGGTGAAGACCGCCCCGACCACCGCCGCGAGCGGGCGGAACCGCGGGGACGCGACGAGGAAGACGACGAGGGCCGCCGACGCCGCCACCGAGGTGTGCCCGGATGGCAACGAGTTGGCGAGCCCGGCGTCCACGCCCTTCTCCGGCCGCGACAGGATGGAGTACTTGAGGATCTGCGTGCTGACGTTCGCACCGATGGCGGCGCCGACGGCGACCGCGAACACCAGCCAGTTGCGCCGGACGATCACCACGATGAGCGCGATCACCGCGCCGATGAACACCGCCGCGACCGGGAGCGCGTTGAGAAACGTGTGCGCGAAGTCGATCAGATCGCCCTTCCACGCGTCCGCCCCGGCGAACGCCCGCTCGTCGATCACCTGGCCGACGTAGCTGCGCACGAACAGGAAGTAGACGCCGGTGAAGGCGAGTGCGGTCCCGATCGCTCCCCACAGGAAGGGCAGGGCTCGCAGGACGGGTCGCATAGTCACCAACCCTTCCACAGACGGCTCGGAAAACTCCGGACGGTCGCCGGGAAGGCGCCGCGCAGGCGCTCCGGCTCAGACGAAGCGCACCTCACGCTCGTGCCCGGCGAAACGGTCCCGCATCACGGCGACCGCCTCGGGGTTGCTGTCGACCAGGAGGAAGCGCCGGCCGAGCGCGGCGGCCACCGCGCCGGTGGTGCCGCTGCCGGCGAAGAAGTCGAGCACCCAGTCGCCCTCGCGGCTCGACGCCTGCACGACGCGGCGCAGCACGCCCTCGGGCTTCTGGGTCGGGTAGCCCGTCTTCTCGCGGCCCGTCGGCGACACGATGGTGTGCCACCACACGTCGGTCGGCAGTTTGCCCAGCTCCGCCTTCTCGGGTGTGACCAGCCCGGGCGCCATGTACGGCTCCCGGTCGACGGCGGAGGAGTCGAAGAAGTAGGCGGAGGGGTTCTTCACGTACACGAGGATGGTGTCGTGCTTCGCCGGCCAGCGGGTCTTCGACTTGGCCCCGTAGTCGTAAGCCCACACGATCTCGTTGAGGAAGCTCTCACGGCCGAACAGCGCGTCGAGCAGCACCTTCGCGTAGTGCGACTCCCGGTAGTCGAGGTGCAGATACAGCGTCCCGTCGTCGGCGAGCACCCGCCAGGCCTCGATGAGCCGCGGCTCCAGGAACTCCCAGTAGTCCTCGAACCGGTCGTCGTAGCTGAGGAGGTCGCCCTTGATGCGCTCATAGCTGCGGCCTTTGAAGCCGATCACGCTGCCTCCCGCGCCGGGCTCCGACCGCACGGCCTTCATCGCGCGCCGCGCCTGCGACCGGCCGGTGTTGAAGGGAGGGTCGAGGTAGATCAGCCGGAACGACTCGTCCGGGAGGGCGGCGACGACGTCGAGGTTGTCGGCGTGCACGACGGTGCTCGGGGCCGCGGGGTGCCACAACGGCGCGGGCGCGCCGGCGGCGGGGACGGTCTCGAGCATGGGTCCATTCTCGCAGCGCCCCGCCGCCATCGCTCCGTGCGGAGCGGGCCGGTCAGAGAGAGGTGACGACGACGCGGGTCACGTTCGGGTCCTTCAAGGCCTCGTACCCCTGCTCGATCTCGTCGAGCGCGATCTCCTTCGACAGCAGCGCATCGAGTTCGAAGCGCCCCTGGAGGTACAGGTTCGCGTAGAGCGGGATGTCGCGCTTGGCGGTCGTCGAGCCCATGTAGACGCCCTGGATGCGGCGCTGGGAGCCGATCAGGCCGACCTGGTGCACCGCGATCTCGGAGGTCGGGTCGATCACGCCGATGAGGTAGAGACCCCCGCCGGGCGCGACCATCTGGAGGCCCTGCTCGGCGACCTGCTTGATGCCGACGAAGTCGAACACCGCGTCCGCGCCCCGGCCGGTGATCCCGAGCACGGCGGCGACAGGGTCGCCCGCGGTCGAGTTGACGACATGGGTCGCCCCGAAGCTGCGCGCCTTCTCGAGCTTGTCGTCGGCGATGTCGACCGCGATGATCGTGGCCGCCCCGGCGACCAGGGCCCCGTTGATCGCGTTGAGCCCGACGCCGCCCGCGCCGATGACGACCACGGAGTCGCCCGCCTGCACGTTCGCGGTGTTGATGACGGCTCCCGCACCGGTGACGACGCCGCAGCCGAGCAGCGCGGCCTGCGGGAACGGGATCTCGTCGGGCACCTTCACCAGCTGGTTCTCGTGGATGAGAGCCTGCTGCGCGAAGCCGCCCAGCCCGAACGCCTGGAAGACCGGGGAACCGTCCTCGCTGAGCCGGGCCGGCTCGTCGTCGGCACGGAGCGTCTTCTCGGGGTGGAGGCACTGGTAGACGCGACCCGAGAGACACCTCTCGCACGCGCCGCAGTACTGCACGAGGCACCCGACCACGTGGTCGCCGACGGCGAGCTCGGTCACATCGGGGCCGACCTCGGTGACGATACCCGCGACCTCGTGACCGAAGACGGCGGGCAGCGGTGTGCCCATCTCGTGACGCGACATGGTCAGGTCGGTGTGGCAGAGCCCGGACGCCTTGACGTCGAGCAGCACTTCCCGGCCCCGTGGTGTCGCGATCTGCAGTTCGGCGGTCTCGAAGCCTGCGCCGATCTCGCGCACGACGACTGCTTTCATGGGGTGTTCCTTTCGGGTGTGATGTCGCCGGTGTCTCCGGCGGCGGGGTGCCCGGCATGCATCCACGCGGGCATGAGTTCGAGGAGGTGCTCGGCGAGCTGCTCGGGCTCGGCCTCCACCTCGCCGAGCACCCACGACACGAGCAGGCCGGTCGCGGCGTTCGCGATGTAGGTGGCGGCGAGGTCGACGTCGAGCCCGGCCGGCAGCGCGCCGGTGTCCTGGATGTGCGACCGGATGCTCCCGGCCATGACCCAGGCGACCCGCGCCTGCACGCCGCGTCCCGCGGGCAGGCGGTAGACGGCGGCGTAGAGCGAGCGGTGGTCGGCATAGTGCTCGACCAGCAGGCGCTGGGAGTCGAGCATCGCGGCGGTGTGGTCGCCCGCGTGCCCGTCTCGCTCGGAGGCGGCGATCGCCGCGAAGGCCGACTCCTGCATCCGCAGCGCCAGCTCGTCGATGTCGGCGAAGTGCGTGTAGAAGGTGGCGCGGCTCACTCCGGACTCGGCGACGATCGCGCTCACCGTCACCTCCCCCGGCCGGGCGGAGAGCCGCTCGACGGCGTCGAACAGCTTCTGGCGGGTGCGCTGGACACGCGGATCGGCCGAATCACGCAGGCCGCCGCGCACGGCGGCGAGGGCGGGTTCGGACGGCGTCGTCCTCTCGGAGGGGGTCACACCGTGACTCTACGCCATTTTCTAGACACGCGTCCAGAAAACTCGGCGGCCATCCGGGGTAGCGTGAGCCCCATGAGCCTGACCGTGCAGAACGAACCGGACGAGTCGCGCTACGCGCTCTACAAGGACGGCGAGCGCATCGGCGTCGCCGAGTACGACCTGCGGGACGACGCGATCGTGTTCACGCACACCGAGGTCGACCCGGAGAAACGTGAGAAGGGGATGGCGTCGACGCTCGTGCAGACGGCGCTCGATGACGTGCGCGACAACTCAGAGCGTCGGGTGGTCGCGTCCTGCCCTTATGTGCGGAGCTGGATCAGCGAGCATCCCGAGTACGCCGACCTGCAACGACGGTAGCCCGGCCGTCGTCGTCGACGTCGCGGCCCGCCGCGCGCTGGCCGTTGCCCTGCGCACCGACGTCGATCGTGATCTTGCCGCCCTCCCAGACGCCCTTCTCGCCGTCGCCGGGGAGGGGTGCGGGCGCGGGGAGGAACGACTGGCGGTCGAGCTCCTGCTGCGCTTCGTGCCGGGTCGGCGCGAAGATCTCGTCGAACGATCCGCCGAGGGCGCCGGTCATGGTGCCGGAGCCGCGCTGCGTCTTGTTGGAGAGGTCGATCCAGCCGAGCCGCACGGCCACGACGATCACCACGACGAGCGCCACGATGACGCCCACGACCCACCAATTCACCCCTCGATGGTACCGGAGGGGCGTCGCGCACCCGGTGGACGCACAGGAAGCACCAAGGGTGCCCCGCTCCCCGGGTGCGGGATGACATCGACCGGATAGGCGTAGACCGCAGCCACCCGCTCGGCCGTGAGCACGTCCTCCGGCGTGCCGTCGGCGACCACGCGGCCGTCGCTCAGCAGCACGACGCGGTCGGCGTACGCGGCCGCCAGGTTGAGGTCGTGCAGCACGGCGAGCACGGCGCAGCCGGAGCGGGCGAGCTCGGCGGCGAGGGCGAGCACCTGCTCCTGGTGGCCGAGGTCGAGCGCGTCCGTCGGCTCGTCGAGCAGCACGATCGGGCAGCGTTGGGCGAGCACGCGGGCGAGGGAGACGCGGGCGAGCTCACCCCCGGAGAGCGTGGTCACGTCGCGATCCGCGAGGTGCTCCGTGGACGTGCGCTCCAGAGCGTCGGCGACGATGGCGTCATCGTCGCTGCTCTGCGGCGTGCGCGCCCACGGCATCCGTCCCATCGCCACGACCTCGCGCACGGGGTAGGAGAACGAGACGCCCTTCTGCTGCAGCAGCACGGCGCGCATCCGGCCGAGCTCCGCGACCTTCACCGTGCGCGCGTCCCGCCCGCCGATCAGGGCGACGCCGCTGTCAGGAGCCGTGTCGCCGGCGAGCACGCCCAGCGCGGTCGACTTGCCCGCTCCGTTCGGGCCGATGAGGGCCACCAGCTCGCCCGGGCGGACGGCGATGTCGACGCCGTCGAGGATGCGACGGCCGGCGATCGTCACACCGACGCCGTGCAGTTCCGCTCCGCCGGTCGTGATCGCCGCGCCCCCCGGGGCCGGCGCGCTCATGCGCTCTCCCCCGCCGCCACGGTCCTCCGCAGCAGGATGAAGAACACGGGGCCGCCGACCAGGGCGGTGAACATGCCTATCGGCAGGTCGGCGAACGGGATGGCCGTGCGGGCGACCACGTCGGCGATCGAGATCAGCAGTGCGCCGCCGAGGGCGCTCGCGGGCAGCAGAGCGCCGTGCCCCGGTCCGATCAGCAGCCGGAGCAGGTGCGGCACGATCAGGCCGACGAAGGCGATGATCCCGGCGAACGAGACGGCGACCGCGGTGAGCAGGGCCACCAGGAGGATGGAGACCAGCCGCACGCGCTCGACGGGCACCCCGAGGTGGCGGGCGCTGCGGTCGCCGAGCGCGAGCGCATCCAGGCGCCGCGACATCAGACAGGCGCAGACGACGCCGACGACCAGCAGCGGCAGGGTGACGCCCACCGCCGACCAGGACGCGCCGTTGAGGGAGCCGAGCTGCCAGAACATGATCTGCTCACGGCTCGCGGTGTCGGCGAGGAACACGAAGAGCGCGATCACTGCATTGGCGATCGCGTTGACGGCGATGCCGGTGAGCACGAGCATGAGCACGCGGGTGCGTCCGCGGGCGCGCGCCAGCACGTAGACGAGCACGGTCGTGATCACTCCGGAGACGAACGCCGCCGCCGGCACGGTCGCCGCGCCGAACGTCTGCAGCCCGAAGACGATGGCGGCGCACGCCCCGACCGCGGCGCCCGCGGAGACGCCGACCACGGCGGGCTCTGCGAGCGGGTTCGCGAACACGCCCTGCATCAGCGCGCCCGCGACGCCGAGCGCGGCGCCGACGACGAGGCCGAGCACGAGGCGCGGGAACCGCACGTTCCAGAGTGCGCCATCGGCATAGGCGTCGGCCGGCGCCGACGGCACGAGGCCGAGGCGGCGCGCGAAGGAGCCGACGATCTCGGCCGGGGAGAGCGAGAACTGGCCGAGAGCGGACGACGTCAGCACGACGGCGAGCAGCAGCACCACCATCGCTCCGATGACGAGCGCCCGCCGGCCGCGCGCCCTGGTCACAGCGGCGACGGTCGAGCGATCGGGCTGCTCCGGCCGGCCCGCGCGTGAGGTCCGACCGGCGCGTACGCCGTGAGCGGTCATCCCGTCGCCCCGGGCCGGTACAGCGCGTCGGCGAGCGAGCGCAGCACCGCGGGCGTGGTCGGACCGAACGAGAGGATCTGCCCGTCGGACATGTCGACGATGCGCCGGTGCTGACCCGCGAGGGTGTCCGCCACCCCGGGCCGCTTCAGGAGGCCGTCGACGCCGCCCGTCGACTCGAGTCCGTCCGTCATCATCAGGAAGACGTCCGGGTTGGTCGCCAGCAGGGCCTCGCTGTTCGCGGGCTTCGCGCCGGTGATGCCGGCGGCCGAGGCGACGTCCACCGCGCCGACGCCCGAGATCAGGTCGTCGGCGCCCATCCCCTTGCCGAAGAGGAAGAAGACCCCGGCGGTGCCGCGCACGTACAGGAACGCGACGCGCAGCCTGTCCGCGTCGGAGCGCGGGGCGAGCTTCGCGATGTCCGCCTTGGCCGCGACGAGCTCCTCGTCCGTGCGCTTCACCAGCTTCTCGCCGACGGCGTCGAGCCCCACCGCGTGCGCGACCGCCCGCGTCTGCTCGCCGACCGTCGCGATACTGCGCTTCGGGTCGAAGAACACGACGGGGACACCGGAGGCGCGCAGCTGGTCCTGCACCTCGCGCGGGCCGAGCGTGGTGTCGGTGAGCACGAGTGTGGGCCGCAGGGCGAGGATCGCCTCGCCGTTGAGCTCGTGGCCGTTCTGCGTGACCAGGGGGAGGTCCTTCATCACGTCGAGCGTGTTGGAGGAGCCGCGCCCGACGAGCTTGTCGCCCAGGCCCAGCCCGACGACCGTCTCGGCCAGGGTGCCGTAGATGTCGAGGGCGAGGATGCGGCTGGTGTCGGTGACGGTCACGGAGGTGCCGGTCGTGTCGGTGACCGTGACCGGCAGCGACGGCTTCGGGCTCTTCTCGACGGGGACGATCTCGGCGATGGAGGCGGCCGTCGACGGGCCGGTGATGGTGCGGGGGTCCGGGAGCGTCTCGCCGGTCACGGTCGCGGAGGGCGATGGTTTCGCGCTCGTCGGCGAGACCGCCGGCGTGCCCGCCGCGCATCCCGTCAGCACGCCGACGAGGACGGCGACGGCGACAGCGCGCGCGGCGCGGAGGGTGCGGGAACGCCCATGGGCGGCGCGGGAAGCGCCGCCCATGGGCGAGGTGCCGTCGGGCGTCACACAGCCTCCACGTCCGCGCGCACCGACCGGCGGCGCATGGCCGCGACGGCGGCGACGCCCGCGAGGATCAGCAGACCGCCGAGCAGGGGCACGGCGGCCGAGCCGGTGCTGCCGGTCGACGCCAGCGAGGAGGCGGTGGTGCTGTCGCACTCCACCTCGCCGCCGAGCGGGAACCGGAACGAGATCGGGTCCAGCGCGTCGCCCGCGTTGTAGAAGCCGGCGAACGCCTTGGCGCCGTCCGCGGTCAGCGCGGTGGCCGCGCCGTCGACCGCGAACGTCGAGCCGGAGGCCGTGCCGCCGCCGAGCGCGATCGTCGCGAACGAGACGCCCGAGTAGTCGCTCGGGTTGCCGCTCATGTCGGTCGAGTGGACGTCGGCGATGAGGGTCGCCTGCGTCGCGCTGGTGACCCGGGTCGCGAGGTTCGAGAGCACCAGGTTCAGCACTCCGTCGTGTCCCGTGAACGAGACCGAGCCCGAATAGCGCACGAGTCCGCGCGTCTCGTCCGGGTTGAAGCTGCCCTTTCCGCCGCTCCAGCCGTACTGGCCGCCGGCGTAGGTCACTCCCGAGAGGGTCCACGATCCGTTGGCGATGCCACCGCTGATGTAGTTGCGGAAGCTCGTCTTCACGCCCCAGTCGAGCGTCGCGTCGCCGACGGCGCGCGCCACGCAGGTCGGCTGCACCGCGGCGACGGGGGCCGGGGCCTGCGGGGTCACGGCGGCCGCGGGGGCGATGACGACGTCGACGGAGGGCGAGACCACGGGCGTGAACAACGTGGGGTCGTCCGGCGTGAAGCTCGCCGAGAAGGCGTGCGTTCCGGAGGCGAGGCCGGGCACCCGTGCGGTCACCGACGACGAGCTCGCAGCGGCGAGGGCGGCGAAGGTGACGACGCCCGACGCCGGCGCGACCGTGTCCGCGACGAGGCGGAGCCCGCTGGCGACGACCTTGCCGTTGTCGAGGATGGCGATCGTGCCCTCGGCGGCGGGGGTGACCCGCACGGTGACGTCGACCGGGTCGCCCGTGTTGCCGGTGCCGCTGGACGTCGATACCGTCACGGTCGGCGTGACCGCGGTGCCGGACGAGGCGAACGCCACGGGGGTGTTCGTGTCCTGGGTCGTGTCGACCAGGCCCTGGCCGTGCGCCTTGGAGGTGTAGACGGCGTAGGCGGGTGTGATCGCGTCCGGAGCGGGAACGGTGATGTCCACGGCGAACGTGCCGTCCGCGTTCAGCGGCGCGGTGCGGGTAGTGCCGGAGGGCACCGAGGGGTTGCCCACGGCGATCCACACCGTCTGGCTCGGGATCAGCCGGGCCGAGTCCTGGTAGAACCCGCGCAGGCCCGCCGGGCCGAGGGCCAGGTAGATCCCGGGCGAGGCGGTCGAGAAGCCGCTTCCGGTCACCGTGACGGTTCCGCCGCCCGCGGGGACCTGCGGCACGCTCACGGTCGGGACGCCCGGCGTGACCGGCTTGGCCGTCACCGTGGCCGTGATCGAGTTGGAGCGAGCGGAGGCGAACGTCGTCGCATCCGCCGGCGTGTACCAGCCGCGCACCTTGTGTTCGCCGACCGCGAGGGTCGAGGTGCGGAACACCGCGGTGTTCCCGGTGACGGAGACGGTGCCATAGCTGCTGCCGGCGTCGGGACCGGACGTCCCGCCACCCTCGCCGAAGACGATCGAGCCGGGGAACGCGGTCGGCAGGTCGTCGCCCTCGAGGTTCGCGGACAGGGTGGCCGTGTAGGTGAGCTCGGTGCCCTCGACCGCGGTGGCCGGCGTGACCGAGAGGCTGACGAGCACCGGGAGCGCGTCCGAGTCGCCGTACACGGTGACCGTGCTGGCCGAGGAGGTCGACGCCGTGGCGACGGTCGCGTCGCTGGGGGTGAAGGCCGCCGTGAGCGAGCGAGCCCCGGAGGCGAGCGAGGTCGTGCCGAGCGAGGCGACGCCGTCGGTGACGGTGCTCGAGCCGAGCGAGGTCGTGCCGTCGAAGAACTCGACCGTGCCTGCCGTGGCCGGCGAGACGGTCGCGGTGAGGGTGACCGTGCGGCCGGCCTGGACGGCCGTCGCGTTCACCGAGAGCTCGGTGGTGGTCGTCTTCGGCTCGGCGAAGGCGATCGGGGTGTAGGTGTCCTGGCTGCGGTCGGCGGAGCCGTGCGCGGCGAACGTGTAGACGCCGCACTCGACGGCGGCGCAGTCGACCGACGCGCCGTTCGACGTGAAGACGCGCTTCAGGTTGGTCAGAGAGATCGAGATGGTGCCGTCGGCGTTGATCTTCGCGCCGTAGGTGCCGGCGGTGGTCGCCCACTTGACGCCCTGGTAGTAGCTCGCCTTCACGAACCAGTCGGCGTTGTCCACGGCGGACTTGGGTCCGACGCCGATGTAGAAGCCGGAGCCCGTGGTGGAGAAGCCCGAGCCCGTGACGGTCACCGTGCCCGCGGCGGGGTCGATCCCGGTGCTGGGCGCGACGGTCACGGACGGGCCGGTCGGCTGGGGGGCGGCGGTGACGGTGACCGTCGTGGCCGAGGAGGTCGAGCCTCCGTACGCCGCGCTGTCGGCTGGAGCGAACGCGGCGGTGATGCTGTGCGTCCCCACGCCCAGGGCGCTGCTCGTGAAGGCGGCAGTGCCCGCGGAGACGGCCTGGCTGCCCAGCGTGGTCGAGCCCTCGGCGAACGTCACCGTTCCGGCGACGTCCGCGGGCGACACCGTGGCGGTCAGCGTGACCGGCGAGCCCTCCTGCACGCTCGCGGCGCTGCTGGTGAGCGCGACGGAGGTGCTGGCCGGCTGCGGTGCCGCGAACGCGATCGGCGTGTAGGTGTCCTGGGTGCGATCCGTCGAGCCGTGGGCGGCGAACGTGAAGACCCCGCACTCCTCGGTCGAGCAGTCCACGGTGCGGCCGTTCGCCGTGAAGACCTTCTTCAGTCCGGTCAGCGTCGACGTGAACGAACCGTCCGCCGCGATGGTGCTGACCCACTTGACGCCCTGATAGAACGACGCGTTGACGAACCAGGTCGAGTCGTCGAGCGCCGCTTTGGGCCCGACGCCCACGTAGACGCCGTTGACGCCGCCGCCGGTGGGGGTGAACCCGGAGCCGGTGACGGTGACGGTGCCGTTGTCGGCATCGATGCCGGTGGCCGGGGCGACCGAGACGGACGCCGACGCGGCCAGAGCCGGCGTGGCGCCGACGGCCGTCATGCCTGCTGCGGCGAGCAGGCCGGCGAGCGCGGCGGCGAGGATGCGGCGCGCGGGGCGCGCCGCGCGCCTCTCGGGATCGGGGGCGGGCGTAGCAGTTCGGGACGCTGTCATGGCACTCCTGAGCGACGGTCGGCACGGGCCGATCCGCAGCGATCTCTGACGGTGAGGTTTAGGTAAGGCTCAGCTAACTAAGCCTTGGCTAACCTAACAGAACGTTCAGGGATGAATGCAAGAGCCCGCACGAAAAAACCCGTATGCCGGAAGCGGCATACGGGCTCTTCGTCAGGTGGATGCGCGCCTACGGCACCCGGTACAGCCACTCGTCCTTGCCGAACTTCTCCTCGACCAGGCGCTCCGCCTCCGCGTACTCCGCGTCCGTGATGTCGCCCTCCGTCGCGCCGTACAGACCCGCGAACGTCTGCTTCATCCGCTCGATGATCTCGGCGCGGCTGAGGCCCGTCTGGCTCCGGAGCGGGTCGACGCGCTTGGCGGCGCTGGTGATGCCCTTGTCGCTGATCTTCTCTCGACCGATGCGGAGCACCTCCGTCATCTTCTGGCCGTCCATGTCGTAGCTCATGGTGACGTGGTGCAGCACCGCACCCGAGCCGAGCCGCTTCTGCGCCGCACCGCCGATCTTTCCGGACGGGCTCGTGATGTCGTTGAGCGGCTGGTACACCGCGTCGATGCCCAGCGACTTGAGGGCGATGATCGCCCATTCGTCGAGGAACGCGTAGCTGTCGGCGAAGCTCATCCCCTGCACCAGGTCGGCGGGCGCGTAGATCGAGTACGTGACCACCGAGCCGGCCTCCATGAACATCGCGCCGCCGCCCGTGATCCGCCGCACCACCTGGATGCCGTACTTCTCGGCGTTCTCGGGGTCGACCTCGTTCTTCACCGACTGGAAGCTGCCGATCACCACGGCGGGCTCGTCCCACTCCCAGATGCGCAGCGTGGGACCGCGGCGTCCGTCGCCGACCTCGGTCGTGAGGACCTCGTCGAGCGCCAGGTGCATCAACGGCGAGACGGCCTTGGCGTGCACGATCTCCCACGGATAGTCGCGCCAGCTGGTCGCCTTGGCCAGGGCGCGGCGGATGGCGACGGCGACGGCGTCGGGCGAGAAGCCGAGCAGGATGGCACCCTCGGGAAGAGCGTCCTTGACGGCCGACGCGATGGTCTTCGCGTCCGACTCGGCCGGTAGGCCGTTCACCGCCGCGTCGATCGCCTCCAGCGCCGTGTCGGGCTCCAGGAAGAAGTCGCCCGCCAGGCGGAACCCGCTGATCCGGCCATCCACGACCTCCAGGTCGACGACGACGAGCTTGCCACCCGGGACCTTGTACTCACCATGCATACCACCACCCTAGAACCGCCGGGTCGACGGAACCGCAGCACGTCGCTCCGGACCGGCTACACCGTCGCGGCAGGTGCGGTGAGGGAGGCAGTGATGACGTCCGCGGTCCGGCGGGCGGCGGCGACGACGGCCTCGTCGGGAACGCCCGTTCCGGCCGACGCCTGGACGGCGGCGTTGATGGAGAGAAGGGCCATCCGGAGCATCACGGAATCCGCGGCGGACGGCGTCGGGAGCAGATCGATCAGGTGCTCCGCGAGCTCCGACAGGCCGACGCCGACCCGCGGAGGCGCGACACGACCATGGAAGCCCGACAGCAGATTCGGATTGGCGGCGAGGAACCGGATGCCCTGCAGCTTGTCCGTGGTGAACGAGTCGACCCAGCGGGAGACCGCTTCTCGGAGCAGACCCGGCGACGGGGGCTGCCGGCGCGCCCAGTCGAGGAGGCCCTCCGCTTCATCCCCGCGCTGGTCGAGCACCGACTGGAGAATCGCCTCCTTGCCATCGAAGTGGTAGTAGAGCGACGCCTTGTTGATCCCGAGCTCGTCTGCGATCTGTCGCAGGGACGTCGCTTCATAGCCCTGCTCGGTGAAGAGCCGGAGGGCGACCTGCTGGGCTCGCTCGCGCGTGGCGGCTCCACGCCTCCGGGGATCGCGCTTCGCTTCTGGCACCGCGACAGTCTACCTGCCCGGAGGTAGACAATCTACCTACCGATAGGTAGATTGTTCTCGAACGAGAAGGTGAGGCAGATGGCCGAATACGAGATCGTCCGCGAGTACGCGTATCCGATCGAGGAGGTGTGGGCAGTGCTGACCGATCCGGCGCAGGTCGCCCAGTGGACCACCACCGGGCAGGGCGGACGGCCCGAGGGCTTCGTGCCGGAGCCGGGCACCCGATTCCGGTTCGTCGGGAAGCCGACCATCGGGTGGGCGGGGACCGTCTACTGCGAGATCGTCAGCGTCGACGCGCCACACGCGATGCACTACACCTGGCGGGGCGACGAGGGTAGCGATGCGGTCACCGACGTGCGCTACCTCCTCGAGGAGACACCGGGCGGGACACGATTCACCTGGAGCCATTCGGGCTTCACGGGCATCGGCGGGTTCGCGATGGCGCGCCTGCTGGGCAGCGTGCGGAAGAAGATGCTCACGACCGGTCTGCCGCCGATCCTCGACGCATACCACCGCGCCCGCGCGTCCCGATGAACCACGACGAGCCGGAGGCCGTCCGAGCGCGAGGTGCCGGTCAGGCGCGCGCGGGAAGGCGGGGGTCGAGCCAGGCGAGGAGGTCGGCGACGACCTCGTCGCGGTTGGTCTCGTTGTAGATCTCGTGGCGGGCGCCGGGGTAGACGATCGTGGTGACGTCGCTGAGCCCGGACCGCGTGCGGTACGCCCGCTCGAGGCGGCGGGCGGAGGCCTCCCCGCCGAGCGGGTCGTCGCTCCCCACCTGGATGAGCAGCGGGAGGTCGCGGGCCAGCCCGCGCGCCGGGCGCCCCAGCATCCGCGCGGCGTCCGTCAGCCCGAACAGCTTCTGCAGCGGAGTCAGGGTGGTGAGCGGGTCGTCCACGAACTCCTCGGCGACCCGCGGGTCGCGGCTCAGCCATTCCGCCCCGGTGGTGCCCAGGTGGGCGTGCCGCTTGTTGAGGTCGCCGCTGTTCATCGACCCGACCATCCGGTACGCCGTGCCCGAGAGCACGGCGGCGTCGTACTCGTCGCTGTGCCGGTTCAGGATGATCTGGCCCATCAGCGAGCCCCAGCTGTGTCCGAGGTAGACCAGCGGCACAGCCGGGTTCTCGGCCCGGACGAGATGACTGAAGGCGCGCACGTCCCGGATCGCCGCGCGGAGGCCCCCGGGACCGAGCCTTCCGAGTTTCGTCGCGTCGCCGCCCCACTGCTCCATGCCCGTGCGCCCGTGGCCGAGATGGTCGTCGGCGTAGACCGCGTATCCGGCGGCGGCCAGCCGCTCTGCGAGCGGCCGGTAACGGGCCGCATGCTCCCCGACACCGTGGGCGATCTGCACGGCGGCCCGCGCCGGACCGACGGCCGGATACGCGTCGTAGTGGATGCGGATGCCGTCGTCGTCGGTGAAGGTGTGCTGCACGGGATCATTCTGACCCACAAATAGACGCCGGCAGACGACTGAGGTTCACGTGGTTGCGCCCATTCGAGCCGGATGGCCGCAACCACGTGAACCTCGGCGCAGCGAGGCATTTTGTTTAGCAAGTCTAAATTGCTAGGCT
Organism: Leifsonia sp. ZF2019; assembly: GCF_019924635.1. NCBI lineage: Bacteria > Bacillati > Actinomycetota > Actinomycetes > Micrococcales > Microbacteriaceae > Leifsonia > Leifsonia sp. ZF2019. The sequence goes on along the minus strand of NZ_CP065037.1, from coordinate 251,932 downwards.
AAGTATTTGTGGCTTCCCGCATCACGACGCACGACCTCAGCAGCGCACTGCGCATCGCGGTCGCGCGTCTCTCACGTCGGCTGCGCGCCGAGAAGGAGGACGACGAGCTCAGCGACTCCCAGACCTCCACGCTCGCCTTCCTCGTGCGCGAGGGCTCCGGGACGATCGGCAGGCTCAGCGAGCACGAGCGCGTCAAGCCGCCCTCGATGAACCGCATCGTCAACCACCTGGAGCAGGCGGGCTACGTCGCGCGCACGGCCGACGCCGAGGACGGACGCAAGGTCGTTGTCGTCCCGACCGAGGCCGGGCGCGGGCTCGTCGCCGAGACGCGCCGCCGGCGCGACGCCTGGCTGCACCAGCGCCTCCGCGGCCTCACCGCCGAGCAGCGCGCCGTGCTGGTGGAGGCCGCCGCGATCATGCGCGAGGTCGCCGACTCGTGAGCGCCATGTTCCGCTCCTTGGCCGGCGTCAACTACCGCATCTGGGCCGCCGGCGCGCTGGTCTCCAATGTCGGCACGTGGATGCAGCGCACGGCGCAGGACTGGATCGTCCTCACCCAGCTCACCCACAACAACGCCGCCGCCGTCGGGTTCGTGATGGCGCTGCAGTTCGGCCCGCAGCTCCTCCTCCTCCCCATCACGGGGTGGGCGGCCGACCACCTCGACCGGCGCAAGCTCCTCATGGCGACGCAGGGCGCGATGGGAGTGCTCGGCCTCGGTCTCGGCCTGCTGACCGTCACCGGCGTGGTGGAGCTGTGGCACGTGTACGTGTTCGCACTGCTGCTCGGCGTGGTCGCGGCGTTCGACGCGCCCGCCCGGCAGACCTTCGTCTCCGAGCTCGTCGCGGGCCCCAACCTCTCCAACGCGGTCGCCCTCAACTCGGCGTCGTTCAACGCGGCGCGGCTCCTCGGTCCCGCCGTCGCCGGTCTGCTGACGGCCGCAGTGGGGGCGGGATGGGTGTTCCTCATCAACGCCGCGACCTTCGGCGCCGTCCTCCTCTCGCTGATGACCCTGCGTCGCGAGCAGCTCTACCGCACGGAGCGGGCCAAGCGGACGCGCGGCGGCCTCGTCGACGGCTTCCGCTACGTGCGCAACCGCCCGGACATCCTCGTGATCCTGGTGATGGTCTTCCTCATCGGCACGTTCGGCCTCAACTTCCCGATCTTCATCTCGACCATGTCCGTGACGGTGTTCCACCAGGGGGCGGGCGAGTACGGCATCCTGTCGTCGGTCATGGCGATCGGCTCGGTCGTCGGCGCTCTGCTCTCGGCGCGGCGCGAGCGCCCGCGCGTCGCCCTGCTCTTCGCCGGTGCGGCCCTGTTCGGTGCGGGATGCGCCCTCGCCGCCGTCATGCCGACCTACTGGCTCTTCGCGATCGCGCTCATCCTCGTGGGCGTCTCGTCGCAGACCCTCATGACGACCGCGAACGGCACGGTGCAGATGACCACGGATCCCGTGCTGCGCGGCCGGGTGATGGCCATCTACATGGCGATCTTCATGGGCGGGACGCCGGTGGGCGCGCCGATCGTCGGCTGGGTCGCCGACACGTTCGGCCCACGATGGGCGATGGGCGTCGGCGCGGCGAGCGGATTCGCCGCCGCCCTCGTCGGCGTCTTCTACCTCGTCAGGTATCGCGGCCTCCGCGTGCGCTTCACCGGCGTGCGCCCCCGCGTCGTGCTCAACCCCCGCGAGCAGCTCCGCGAGGAGCTCGCGGACACCGAGGCCACCGCCACGCGCACCTCCTGACCCGCCGAGCCCCGCCCGGCCCCCCGACCTATTCCGGAGAAGGAGGCCGAAGCTGCCCGATCCTCCGTTCCGACGGAGAACTGAGCGGAGTGGCGGCAGAGAACTCCGTCGTTGCCCAGCGCCGCCGCCTGCACCCGACGAGACTCCGGAACTCCGGACTTCCGCGCCGACGCGCCGTAAATTCCTCCGCAGCTCCGGAGATTCGGTACTCAGTAGGGCTCGTCTCCGGAATTGCTGCCGCGGCACGTCGACTCGTCGGTGGGCGCCCCTCAGCCTTTGACCGAGCCCGCCGCGAGGCCCTTCATCACGCGCTGGTTGAGGAAGAGGTACAGCAGCAGGGTGCCGAAGATGCTGACGCAGATCGCGGCGAACAGCGGCCCGTACTGGATGGCCCCGTACTGCCCCGTGAAGTTGAGCAGGCCCACCTGGATGGTGCGCAGGCTCTCGCTGTTGGTGAAGGTCAGCGCGATGAGCAGGTCGTTCCAGAGGAAGAAGAACTGCACGAGGCCGACGGTGAAGATCGCGTTGCGCACGATCGGCACGCCGATGGACCAGAACTGCCGGAGCATTCCGGCACCGTCGAGAGTGGCCGCCTCGAACAGTTCGCGCGGCACCGCCCGGAAGTAGGTCGCCACCATGAACACGGTCAGCGGCAGACCCGACGCGGTGTACGTGATGATGAGCGGCCAGAGCGTCCCGGTCAGCTGCAGGTTGAAGTAGATGGAGAACAACGGCAGCAGCACCATCTGCCCGGGCACCATGATCCCGGCCAGGAACAGCAGCAGGATGGTGCCCCGCCCCTTCCACACCAGGATCTCGAGGGCGAACGCGGCGGCGACGCCGAGCGCCAGCATGAGGAACAGCGCCGGGAACACGGTGAGGACGCTGTTCAGGATGTACTGGCCCAGGTTGCCCGTCGTGAACGCGCTGACGTAGTTGCTCAGGTCCCACGAGCTGGGCAGCGTCCAGAAGGGGTCGTTGAGGAACTCGTCCTGCGTCTTGAACGAACCGAGGAGGATCCACACCAGCGGGTAGATCTCCACGATCAGCAGCAGGCCGATGAGGATGTTCATCGGCAGGCGGCCGAGGAAGCGGCGGCCCGAACGGCCGGGGGCTCCTGCGGGCCCGCGCTTCAGCGCGACGCCGTGGTCGAGGTCGGTGACGGCGGTCATGGGTCAGCCCTTCGTCAGGTCGCGCCGGGAGCCGCGGAAGATGAAGACGGTCACGATGAGGCACAGGATGGTCAGCATCAACGCGATGGTGGAGCCGTAGCCGTAGTCGCCGTACGTGAACGAGGTCTGGAACATGTACAGGGTCAGCGGCGTGGTCGCGCTGCCCGGGCCTCCGTTCGTCAGGGCGACGACGGAGTCGAACACTTTCAGCGTGCCGTTGATGGAGAAGATGATCGACGAGAGCAGCACCGGCGCCGACAGCGGCAGGATGATGTTGCGCACGAGGGACCAGCGGCCCGCGCCGTCGAGGCGCGCCGACTCGATGATCTCGTCGGGGATGTCGACCAGGCCGGCGAAGAGCAGCACGGCGTAGAAGCCCATCGAGCGCCAGATGTCCATGATGATCAGCACCCAGAACGCGCTGTCGGCGTGCCCGAGAAAGTCGGTGCCGGTGCCGCCGAAGGCCTGGATCAGTGCGTTGGCCGGGCCGGGCTGCGGGGTCAGCTGGAACATGCGCTGGAAGAGCAGCGACACCGCGACGGTCGGGAGCACGACCGGGAAGAACACGACGGTGCGGACGAAGCTGGAGGCGCGGCGCAGGAAGAACACGTACATCAGCGCCAGCAGGTAGCCGATGACGACCTGGCCGATGGTCACGATGATCGCGTACTTCGCCGTGAACAGCAGCGCGTTCCACGCGTTCGGGTCGGTGAAGAAGGTCTGGAAGTTCTTGAGGCCGGCGAAGGTGAAGCCCTGGATGAGGCCGCCGGAGAAGAAGGTGTAGCCGAACGACCACACGATCGGGACGAGCGTGATCGCGGTGTAGACGAGGAGCGCGGGGCCGACCAGGAGGAGGGCGGTGCGTCTGCTGCCGAGCACGGAGTTCATGGTGCGGGTGCTTTCTCGTAGGGCGGGATGCGGCGGACGGTGTTCCGCCGCATCCCGCCGAGCGGGCTACTGACCGAGCGCGGTCTGGACCTGCTGCATGAAGTCGGCGCCGGAGAGCGAGCCGTTGCCGAGCGAGCCGCCGTTGGTCTGGCTGGCGGTGGTCGCCTTGGAGCTGAACAGCGCCTCGAACCAGAGCACGGCCGACTTCGAGTTGTTCACGGTGTCCTGCACGCCCTTGGTGAGCGCCGAGACGTCGGTGTGCTCCGTGTTGAGCTTGAAGCCGGAGACGACACCGGACTTCGAGAGCACCTCGTCGCCGTAGTTCTGGGCGATGCACTTGAGCCACGCGGCGGAGCCGTCGTTGTAGGCGGCCTTGCTCATCATCAGCGGCTGACCGACGTTGGCGGGCGTCTGGTCGATGCTGCCCTTGCCTCCGGAGACGGCCGGGAACGGCATGAAGCCGATGTTGTCGGCGCCGATCTGGTTCTGCGTCTTGTCGTTGAAGTTCGACACGATCCACGAGCCCATGTAGAACATCGCGGCCTTGCCGGTGAGGAACTGGTTCGTCGCTCCGTTGTAGTCGGTCGAGGCGACGCCGGCGCCGAACGCCCCGGCCTTGCCGAGCTTCGAGACCTCGTCCGCCGCCTTCACGTAGTCCGCGTCGGTCAGCTTGGCCTTGCCGTCGGCCACGGCCTGCATCGCGTCGGGGCCGAGGTCACGGAGGATGTACGCGCCGACGAGGCGGGTGATCGGCCAGCCGTCCTTGCCGTCGCCGGCGAAGGGCTGGATGCCCTTGGCGAGGAGCTTGTCGCTCGCGGCGGTGAGCTCATCCCACGTGCCGGGGACGTCGATCCCGTTGTCCGTGAAGATCTTCTTGTTGTACCAGATGCCCTCGATGTTGAGCTCGTTGGGCAGCGCGTAGCTGTCCTTCTGGCCGTACAGCTTCTCCATCGTGGAGGCGGCGATGGGGAGGATGGCGTCGTCGAGGCCGTCCTTCTTCAGCTCGGCGCTGATGTCCACGAGCTTGCCGCCGGAGATGAACTGCTTGGCGAGGTCGGGCGTGCCCGGGCTGACGAACAGGCTCGGGAGGGCGTTCTGGCCCGCGAGGAGCTGGAGCTTCTGGTCGTGCTGGGTCTGGTCGTCGGCGTCCGTCTTGATGGGCGCGTCCTTCTGGGCGGCGGAGCAGGTGCCGGTGCTGAGCGCCTTGAGGGTGTCGTTCGGCGTGGTGTTGCTGGTGAGGCCGAGGGTGGTGAAGTTCCCTCCGCTGCTGCTTCCACCGCCTCCCGTGCCCGAGCACGCGGTCAGAGCGAGCGCTCCGGCGGCGAGGACGGCGCCGATGGCGACGAGGCGCCGGTGGCGGCGAGGTGCTGTGATCACTTTTCCTCCTTGAAAAGGGTCGCGTCCGGAGTCGCGAACGTGATTAGAACGTTTCAACGGGAATGAAAGCACACGCTTCCCCGCACTGTCAACAGGTCGACCGGTCGCCAGGTGGCCGAATGCGGGCCGACTGGCGGAAACCACTTGAAACGTTCTAAGGTGGCCCGAAACCACCACTCGAGGAGGAGTACATGACCGTCGTCGTCGAACGACCGCGCTTCGAGCGCCGCGCCGCGACCCCGTCCCGCACGCTCGGGATCGGCGTCGCCGCCCCGCGCCTGAGCTGGCGTTCCTCCTCCCCCGACCCCTCCTGGACGCAGGCCGCGTACGAGATCGAGGTCACCCGCGGGGCCGGTGCCGAGGTCTTCGCGGTCGCGTCCCCCGACTCCGTCTTCGTGCCGTGGCCCGCCGCTCCGCTCCGCCCGCGGGAGGAGGCCGAGGTGCGAGTCCGTGTGCGCTCCGGCGACGACGCGCCGTGGTCCGAGTGGTCGGCGCCCGCGCTCGTCGAGGCGGGCGTCCTCGACGCCGCCGAATGGACGGCGCACGCGATCGGGCCCGGCCCGCAGCCTGACGACCGCGACGGCCGGCCCGCCCTGCTGCGCCAGGAGTTCACCGCACCCGCCGGCCTGGCGCGCGCGGTTCTGCGCGCCACCGCCCACGGCGTCTTCGAGGCCGAGATCAATGGCCGCCGGGTCGGCGACGACGCCCTCGCTCCCGGCTGGACCGCATACAAGCACCGTCTGCGCGTCGTCTCGTACGACGTCACCGACCTCGTGGAGCCCGGCGCGAACGCGATCGGCGCCTGGCTCGGCGACGGCTGGTATCGCGGCCGCATCGGATTCGAGGGAGGCGTGCGCGAGTTGTACGGCGACCGCACCGCGTTCTTCGCCGAGCTCGAGCTCACCGCCGCGGACGGCTCGCGCACCGTCGTCGTGACCGACGGCTCCTGGCTGACGCATCCCTCCCCCATCGTCCGCTCCGGCCTGTACGACGGCGAGAAGTTCGACGCGACCGAGCACCTGCCCGGCTGGTCGCGCGCCGGGTTCGACGCGGTCGGATGGACCGCCGCCGAGGTGCTCCCCCTCGACACGGCGCTCCTCGTCGCTCCTGACGGGCCGCCCGTCCGCTGCACCGCCGAGCGCACCCCCGTCTCGATCACGCCGCTCGTCGGCGGCCGGCTGCTGCTCGACTTCGGGCAGAACCTCGCCGGGCGCCTGCGGATCCGCTCCGCCTCCTCGACCGCCGGGGAGACCATCGCCCTCCGTCACGCCGAGGTGCTGCAAGGCGGGGAGCTCTACACGCGGCCGCTGCGCCAGGCCGCATCGGTCGACGCCTACGTCGCCGACGGCGGACCGATCGACTGGGAGCCGCGCTTCACCATCCACGGCTTCCGCTTCGCCGAGGTCTCCGGCTGGACCGGCGACCCGCGCGACCTCGAGGTCGTCGCGCGGGTCTACCACTCGGACATGACGCGCACCGGCACCTTCGAGTCCTCCAACCCGCTGGTGAACCGGCTCCACGAGAACGTGCTGTGGAGCATGCGCAGCAACTTCGTCGACATCCCGACCGACTGCCCGCAGCGGGACGAGCGGCTCGGCTGGACGGGCGACATCCAGGTCTTCACTCCCACGGCGGCCGGGCTCTTCGACGTCTCAGGCTTCCTCGCCTCCTGGCTCAAGGATGTCGCCGCCGAGCAGCTGCCCGACGGCACCGTGCCCTGGTACGTGCCGGTCGTGCCGGGCGGCCCGTACTGGACGCCGATCCGCCCCGGCGCCGTGTGGGGCGACGCGGCCGTGCTGACCCCCTGGGACCTCTACCGGCACTACGGCGACCGCCAGGTCCTCGCCGACCAGTACGCCAGCGCGCGTGCCTGGGTCGACCTCGTCGAGCGGGAGGCCGGGCCGTCGCGGCTGTGGGAGTCCGGTCAGCAGCTGGGCGACTGGCTGGACCCGACCGCGCCCCCGGAGGACCCGACCGTCGCCACGACGGACAAGTACCTGGTCGCGACGGCGTACTTCGAGCACTCCGCGCGCATCCTCGGACGCATCGCCTCCGAGCTCGGGCGGGACGAGGACGCGGCCCGCTACGCGACGCTCGCCGACGAGGTGCGCGTCGCATTCCGCGCGAAGCATATGATGCCGGGCGGCACTCTCGTCAACCACGCGCAGACCGCCTACGCGCTCGCGATCGCTTTCGATCTCTTCGACGCGGACGAGCTCGCCGCGGCCGGGGAGAGCCTGCGCGACCTGGTCGCCTCCAACGGCTATCGCATCGGAACGGGCTTTGCCGGCACCCCGCTCATCGCGAACGCGCTGAGCGCGGCGGGCCAGACCGCCGCCGCCTACCGCCTCCTGCTCGAGCGCGAGTGCCCCTCCTGGCTCTACACCGTGCTCTCCGGAGGGACGACGATCTGGGAGCGCTGGGACAGCCAGCTGCCCGACGGCACGGTCAACCCGGGCGAGATGACCTCGTTCAACCACTACGCGCTGGGGTCGGTCGCCGCGTGGATGCACGACACGATCGCCGGGATCGCGCCCCTGGAACCCGCGTTCCGGCGCTTCCGGGTCGCCCCGCAGCCGGGCGGCGGCCTGACCTGGGCGCGACGGACGCTCGAGACGCCGTATGGCGAGGTGGCCGCGGCGTGGACGCTCACCGACGGCGTCTTCGACCTGGTCGTCGACGTCCCGACCGGCACCACCGCGGAGGTCGTGCTCCCGAGCGGCGCGACGACGACGGCCTCCCCCGGCCGGTACCGCTTCGCCGAGCCGGCCTCGATCACCGAGCCGGTGCCCGTGCCATGACCTGGTACTACCCGCCGCACCAGCGTGAGCTCGGGATGCTGCACACCCTCGTCCGCGAGGGTTTCGCAGCCAACCGCCACGTCGACTACGCGCTGAACTTCGCGGACGTCGACCGGGCGGCCGAGTTCCGCGTCGCCGGCGGGGAGGTGCTGCTGATCGAGGCGCCCGCCGGCGAACCGGCCGCGCTCTGCATTCCCGAAGCGGCATCCATCGTCGAGACGCGTGCGCGCGGGGCGGCGGAATGGGTCGCGGCGGTCGCCGTCGAGGGTGCGGCGGATGCTCCGCCGCACCGGGTGCTGGAGCCGCGTGTGCCGGTCCCGCTCACGCTCCGCGACGGACTCTGGGAGGCGGACGGCCCGGTGCTCGGGCGACCGGTCGTCCGCAGCGCCGCGCGTCCCGTGCTCTCCTCCGGCGAGTCGCGCGAGGAGGCGATTGCCGGGCTCACCGACCCCGAGGCAGCCGAGACGCGTCACGACGTCGTCGCGCTGCCCGACGGCTCGTGGACGACCGAGCACGAGCTGGGGTTCCGCTTCGTCGCGATCGCGTCGCCCGCGGACGACATCGCCTCGGTGGTCGTCGACGCCTCCCGGCGCCCGGTGCCCCGGCGCGGTGCCTTCGCCTGCTCGGACGAGACCCTGACCCGCGTCTGGCAAGTGAGCGCCGCCACCCTCCACGCCTGCATGCACGGCCTCATGCTCGACGGGATCAAGCGCGATCGGATGCCGTGGATCGGCGACCAGGCGCTCAACACCCTCTCGAACGGTTACGGCTTCGGCGACCGCGAGATCGTCACCGCCAGCCTCACGGCGCTCGGCCGGCCGCGGCACGGCTACGTCAACGGCATCGCGGACTACTCCCTCTGGTGGCTGATCGGCACGGGATTCCTCGCGCGCTCGTTCGACGCGGCCGCGTACCTCGCCGCGGAGGCCGAGCATCTGCACGCGTTCACGTCCCGGCTCGCCACGGATGCGGGAGACGACGGGCTGTTCCGCCCGCGGCCCTCCGGTGACGACTTCCACCTCCTGGTGTTCATCGACTGGGGCGTGGAGACCGATCCCGCCCGCGACTCGACCGCGCTGCAGATCCTCTGGGTCTGGGCGCTCCGGACGGCCGCCGCGAACCTGCGCGCCGCCGGGCACGGCGGCTCCGCGCGCTGGGAGGCGCTGGCCGAGCGCGCGCTCGCGACCGTGCGCGACTCGGCCTGGGACGCCGACGCCGGGGCGTGGCGCGAGTACGTCGACGGGGCCTCCGCGCCGTCTCCGTACCCGAACCTGCTCGCCGTGCTCGCCGGCCTCAGCGGCCCGGACGACCGGGCGGTGCGCGACCTCCTGCTCGCCACGCCGAGAGCGGGCACCCCGTTCATGACCGGGTTCCTGCTCCGCGCTCTCGTGGAACTCGGCGAGCCCGACGCGGCCGTCGCGCGCATCCGACGCCTCTGGGGCGGGATGCTCGCCTCCGGCGCCCGCAGCTTCTGGGAGGAGTTCGGGGACGACTTCGAGCCGTACGCCATGTACGACCGGCCGTTCGGCAAGAGCCTGTGCCACGCCTGGTCGTCCGGCCCCGCGGCCCTGCTCCCGGATGCCGTGCTCGGGTTGCGCCCGCTGGCCGACGGCTGGTCGCGCTTCGCCGTAGCTCCCCGGCTCGGCACACTCGCCTGGGCGACGGCGACCGTCCCGGCGCCGCAGGGCGACATCGTCGCGAGCGTGCACGACGGCGTCGCCACCGTCTCGGTGCCGGCGGGGACGACGCTCGTGAACGACGCGGGCGAGCACCCCGGACCGACGACGGTGAGCTGGGACGTGACGGCCGCGCATCCCGCACCGACCTCGGCACCCGCTCCGCCCTCCGCCGTGCCCTAGCATGATCGACATGACGCGGAAGTCCTCCGCCCGGGCCGACGTCGCGGGCCCACCCAACATGCACCACGTGGCCGAACTGGCCGGGGTGTCCGTGGCCACGGTCTCCAACGTCCTCAACCACCCGGAGAAGGTCGCGGACTCGACCCGCGGCAAGGTCGAGAGCGCGATCGACCAGCTCGGCTTCACGCTCAACCAGACCGCGCGGGCCCTGCGCTCGGGCGACGCGCACTCGATCGGGCTGGTCGTCATCGACCTGACCAACTCGCTCTTCGTCGACGTCGCCCGCGGCGCGCAGGGACGGGCGCAGTCCAACGCGTTCAGCCTCCAGCTCGCGAGCGCCAACAACGACCTCGGCATGCAGGACGACCACCTGCAGTTCTTCGACAGCGCCCGCGCGTCCGGGATCATCCTCGCGCCGATGCAGGAGTCGGACGACCAGATCCGCCGCGTGCGCCGCCACGGCCGCCCCGTCGTGGTCGTCAACTTCGACTCCCGGCTGACGGACTCCTGCCGCGTGCTCATCGACAACGAGCGCGCCGGCTACATCGCCGCCAAGCACCTGATCGACCAGGGCCGCACGCGCATCGCCTTCGTGGCGGCCCGGGACGACTACCAGCCTGTCCACGACCGCCGCATGGGGGCCCGCGCCGCCGTCGAGGAGGCCGGAGGGACGGTCGAGCTCGTCGAGCTGACCACGACCGACCTCGACCCCACCGGCGGCGCCGACGCCGGCGAACGACTCGCCGCGATGCCCGCAGGGACGCGTCCGGACGCCGTGCTCGCCGTCACCGACCTGCTCGCCATGGCGATCATCAACGAGCTCACCAACTCCGGGGTCAGCGTGCCGGAGGATGTCGCCGTGATGGGCTGCGACCACAACTCGGCGGCGTGGGGCGGCGCAATCCCCCTCACCTCCGTCGCGATGCAGGGCGAAGAGATGGGCCGCGCCGCCGTGGACCTGCTGCTCGCCGAGCTGCGCGACGGGCCGGGAGAGCATGTGCACCGCCGGGTGCTCCTTCAGCCGCACCTGGTCGTCCGCGAGTCCACGGTGGGCCGCGAGCGCGTCGCCGTGCCCTGAGGCCCCGGCATCCCAGTACCCCGGCACCCCGGCCCGTCGGCGGCGTGGGGTGAAACGATACGATGGCTGATCGGTCCACGGGATGCAGGGAGGGAGCACGGATGGCCGCCGCCAAGCGCCCGAGCGTGAAAGACGTGGCCGCGCTGGCCGGTGTGGCCGTCGGCACCGTGTCCAATGTGCTCAACCGTCCCGACATCGTCGCCGAGCCCACGCGCCGCGCCGTCGAAGACGCCATCGCGGCCCTCGGCTTCACCCGTAACGAGTCGGCCCGGCAGCTGCGTGCCGGTGCGAGCCGCAGCATCGCCATGGTCGTGATGGACGTCGGCAACCCGTTCTTCACCGACCTCTACGTGGGCGCGGAGGGCTTCGCCCTCGAGCGCGGCTACTCCATCCAGCTCGGCAACAGCGGCAACAGCGGCGACCGGGAGCAGCGGCAGCTCGCCGCGTTCGAGCAGCAGCGGGTGCGCGGGGTGCTCCTCGCACCGCTCGCCGGGGCGGGGGCGGTCGTCGAGCGGCTGCGCGAGCACGGCATCCCCACCGTGCTGGTCGACCGGGTGGCCTCGGATCTCGAGGCCTGCTCGGTCGCCGTGGACGACGTCGAAGGCGGGAGGCTCGCCGTCGGCCACCTCATCGCGGAGCGCCACCGCCGTATCGCCTTCGTCGGGGGCCCGGCCGATCTGCAGCAGATCCGCGACCGCGTGGAGGGCGCCCGCCTCGCGATCGCCGAGGCCGCCGCCTCCGGCGCCGGAGAGGTCCAGCTCGACATCCTGCCGGTCGAGCGCCTCAGCGCCGGGGACGGCCGCGACGCGGCGGAGCGCATCGTCGCCCGGCCCGCGGATGAGCGTCCCACCGCGGTCTTCGCCGCCAACGACCTCCTCGCGCTCGGCCTGCTGCAGGGCTTCGTCACCGCGGGGCTCCGGGTGCCGGAGGACATCGCCCTGATCGGCTACGACGACATCGACTTCGCCGCGACGGCCGCGGTGCCCCTGTCCGCCGTGCGACAGCCGCGCCGCGAGATCGGCTACGCCGCCGGGGAGCTGCTCTTCCGCGAGATCGAGGACCTGGAGGTCGGCGCCCCGCACGTGCATCAGCACGTGCGGTTCGTCCCCGAGCTCGTCGTGCGCCGCTCCTCCTCCCCCACCGCCTGACTCCCCCTCCCCGCAGAGGGGTCGCATCCCGCCGCTCTGCAGCCGGCGGAGCGGCGATTCGCGACCCCGCTGCGTCCGGCAGCGGGCCGTCTTGTGCCGCCGCGGTCCCCACGCTAGTGTTGAATCGTTTCAGAGGGGCGATTCGGCTCGCCCCCGACCCGACCACGACGAAGGAGTCACCGTGTCCGCATCCCGCCGGGTGTGCTTCACCATGCGGCTGAAGCCCGAGCGCGTCGAGGACTACCTCGCCGCCCACGCGACGGTCTGGCCCGAGATGCTCGACGCACTGCGCGAGACCGGCTGGCACGACTACTCGCTCTTCATCGACCGCGCGAACGGGCTGGTCGTCGGCTACCTCGAGACCGACGACTTCGACGCCGCGGTCGCCGGGATGAGCTCCCGCGAGGTCAACGACCGCTGGCAGGCCGGGATGGCGGAGTACTTCGCCGAGGAGGCCGCACCCGACAGCACGATGAACCGGCTGACCGAGTACTTCCACCTCGACTGAGCCCGCGGGCGTCCCGGCCCGGCTGATCCGCCCCGAACGTCACGCACCCGTCCCCAGAGAAAGCGACATCCATGACACTCACCGACGACATCCGCTCGCAGCTCGCCCTGCAGGCGATCGAGCTGCCGAGCTGGGCGTTCGGCAACTCGGGCACCCGCTTCAAGGTGTTCGGCACCGCCGGCACGGCCCGCGATCCTTTCGAGAAGGTCTCCGACGCCGCGCAGGTGCACAAGCACACCGGCCTCGCCCCGACGGTGGCCCTGCACATCCCGTGGGACACGGTCGACTCGTACGCGGACCTGCGCAAGCACGCCGAGGACAACGGCGTCGAGCTCGGCACGGTCAACTCGAACACGTTCCAGGACGACGACTACAAGTTCGGCTCGGTGACCCACCACGACGACCGCATCCGTCAGAAGGCGATCGACCACCACTTCGCGTGCATCGACGTCATGAACGAGACCGGCTCGCGCGATCTGAAGATCTGGCTGGCCGACGGCACCAACTACCCGGGTCAGGACTCGCTGCGCGCCCGCCAGGACCGCCTCGCCGACAGCCTTCAGAAGATCTATGAGCGCATCGGCGACGACCAGCGTCTCGTGCTCGAGTACAAGTTCTTCGAGCCGGCGTTCTACCACACCGATGTTCCGGATTGGGGCACCAGCTTCGCGCAGACCTCGGCCCTCGGCGAGCGCGCCCTCGTCTGCCTCGACACCGGCCACCACGCGCCGGGCACCAACATCGAGTTCATCGTCATGCAGCTCCTGCGCCTCGGCAAGCTCGGCTCGTTCGACTTCAACAGCCGCTTCTACGCCGACGACGACCTGATCGTGGGCGCGGCCGACCCGTTCCAGCTGTTCCGGATCGTGTTCGAGGTCATCCAGGGCGGCGGATACGGCAACCCGGACGTGGCGTTCATGCTCGACCAGTGCCACAACCTCGAGGCCAAGATCCCGGGCCAGATCCGCTCGGTGCTCAACGTGCAGGAGGCGACGGCGAAGGCCCTCCTCGTCGACACGGAGGCGCTGGCCGCCGCGCAGCACGCCAACGACGTGCTCGCCGCCAACACGGTGTTCATGGACGCCTTCAACACCGACGTGCGGGCCGACCTCGCCGCCTGGCGCGAGAGCCGCGGTCTCCCGGCCGACCCGATGGCGGCCTACAAGGCGTCGGGCTACCAGGAGAAGATCGAGGCCGAGCGCGTCGGCGGCACCCAGGCCGGCTGGGGAGCCTGACCGACGTGCGCGCCATCGTCGTCCGGCAGCTCGCGGCCGAGGGTCCCCACGGCAGTATCCCGGTGCGCGTGTACGCGCCCGCCGGCGACGCCGTGCACCCCGGCCTGGTGTGGAACCACGGAGGCGCCTTCGCCGGCGGCGACCTCGACATGCCCGAGGCCGACTGGGTGTCCCGGTCGCTCGCCGAACGCGGCTTCGTCGTGGTGTCGGTCGACTACCGGCTCGCGGTGGAGGGCGTTCACTTCCCCGTACCGTCGGACGACGTCGTCGCCGCGTTCCGTTGGGTCGCCGCCCACACGGCCGAGCTGGGCATCGACCCGGCCCGGCTGGCGATCGGCGGCGCGTCCGCGGGCGGCGACCTCGCGGCAGGAGCGCTGCTGCGGCTCCGCGACGCGGGCGGCCCGCTCCCGGCGCGCGCCCTGCTCGCGTACCCGACCGTGCATCCCGAGCTGCCGTCGTTCTCGGCGGAGCTGGAGGCCGCCGTCGCGCTGCACGGGCCAGACGACCCGCGCTTCGAGCCCGACGCCGTCCGCGAGATGAACCTGAACTTCGCGGGCGACGAGGCCACGATGTCGGACCCGTACGCCTTCCCCGGCCTCGCCGACCCGACAGGGCTGCCGCCGGTCTTCGTCCTCAATTCGGAGGTCGACACCCTCCGCGCATCGGGCGAGGCCTTCGCCGCCTCGCTCGCCCGTCACGGCGTCACCGTGCTCTCGCTGTTCGAGCCCGGCAGCCGCCACGGCCACCTCAACCGGCCCGACGAGGCGGCGGCACGCCGCAGCATCGACCGCATCACTGCGTGGCTCTCCACCCCCGCGCTCCCCTGACCACGACCGTCCCTCCCCGATAAGGAACCCACGCATCATGACGAACGAGACCGTCGCGGCGCTCATCGCCCGCTCGAACCGCCTCGGCGCCGACCCGAAGAACACGAACTACGCCGGCGGCAACACCTCCGCCAAGGGCGTCGAGACCGATCCGGTGACCGGCGAGCCGGTCGAGCTCCTCTGGGTCAAGGGCTCCGGAGGCGACCTCGGCACACTGACGGAGTCCGGCCTCGCGGTGCTGCGTCTGGACCGGCTGCGCGCGCTGCGGAACGTCTACCCGGGCGTCGAACGCGAGGACGAGATGGTCGCCGCGTTCGATTACACCCTTCACGGCAAGGGCGGCGCTGCTCCGTCGATCGACACCGCCATGCACGGCCTGGTGGATGCGGCCCACGTCGACCACCTCCACCCCGACTCCGGCATCGCGATCGCGACGGCCGCCGACGGCGAGGAGCTGACGAAGGCGATCTTCGGCGGCAGGGTCGTCTGGGTGCCCTGGCGGCGCCCCGGCTTCCAGCTCGGCCTGGACATCGCGGCGATCAAGGCCGCGAACCCGGAGGCGATCGGCACGATCCTCGGCGGCCACGGCATCACCGCGTGGGGCGCGACCAGCGAGGAGGCGGAGGCCAACTCGCTCTGGATCATCGACACCGCCGCCGAGTACATCGCGGCGAACGGCCGGCCGAACCCGTTCGGAACCCCATTGGCCGGTTACGAGGCGCTCCCCGCGGCGGAGCGCCGGGCGAAGGCCGCCGCACTGGCTCCCCATCTGCGCGCACTCGCCTCCACCGACCGGGTCCAGGTGGGCCACTTCACCGACTCCGACGTCGTCCTCGACTTCCTCGCGTCGAGCGAGCACCCGCGCCTCGCCGCGCTCGGCACGTCCTGCCCCGACCATTTCCTCCGCACCAAGGTGAAGCCGCTCGTCCTCGACCTGCCGGCCACCGCCTCGGTCGAGGAGTCGGTCGCCCGGCTCGAGGAGCTGCACGAGCAGTACCGCGCCGACTACCAGGCGTACTACGACCGCAACGCCACCCCCGACTCCCCCGCGATCCGCGGCGCGGATCCGGCGATCGTGCTCATCCCGGGCGTCGGGATGTTCTCCTACGGAGCGAACAAGCAGACCGCCCGCGTCGCCGGCGAGTTCTACGTCAACGCCATCAATGTGATGCGCGGCGCCGAGGCGCTCTCCACCTACGCACCGATCGACGAGACGGAGAAGTTCCGCATCGAGTATTGGGCGCTGGAGGAGGCGAAGCTGGCCCGCCTCCCGAAGCCGAAGCCGCTCGCGGGCCGGATCGCACTGGTCACCGGCGCCGCCTCCGGCATCGGCAAGGCCATCGCCACCCGCCTCGCCGCCGAGGGGGCGTGCGTCGTCATCGCCGACCTCGACCTCGAGAAGGCCCGGGCGGCCGCCGCCGAGATCGGCGGCACCGACGTCGCCATCGGCGTCGTCGCGAACGTGACCGACGAGGAGGCCGTCCAGGCCTCCGTCGACGCCGCCCTGCTCGCCTTCGGCGGCCTCGACCTCGTCGTGAACAACGCCGGTCTCTCCATCTCCAAGCCACTGCTGGAGACCACCACGGCCGACTGGGACCTCCAGCACGACGTCATGGCGAAGGGATCGTTCCTCGTCTCGCGCGCCGCCGCCAAGGTGCTGATCGACCAGAAGCTCGGCGGTGACATCGTCTACATCTCGTCGAAGAACTCCCTCTTCGCCGGCCCGAACAACATCGCCTACTCCGCCACGAAGGCCGACCAGGCCCACCAGGTACGTCTCCTCGCCGCGGAACTCGGCGACCACGGCATCCGGGTCAACGGCATCAACCCCGACGGCGTGGTCCGCGGCTCCGGGATCTTCGCCGGCGGCTGGGGCGCCAAGCGCGCCGCCGTCTACGGGGTGCCCGAGGAGGAGCTGGGCCAGTACTATGCCCAGCGCACCCTGCTGAAGCGCGAGGTCCTGCCGGAGCACGTCGCAAACGCCGTGTTCGTGCTCTGCACCAGCGACCTCGACCACACCACGGGGCTGCACATCCCCGTAGACGCCGGCGTCGCCGCCGCCTTCCTGCGATGACCGCCGCGTCGCGCACGGGCGCCGTCGCGGCCGTCGATCTCGGGGCGACCAGCGGGCGCGTCATGCACGCCCGCGTCGGCGCCGACACGCTCGAGCTGACGGAGGCGGCCCGATTCGTCAACACGCCCGTGCGGCTGTGGGAGGGGGACCGTCCGGCCCTGCACTGGAACCTCGCCGGCCTGTTCACCAGCATCCTGGAGGGGCTCGGCTCCGTCGCCCGCACCGAGCCCGGCCTCGTCGCCGTCGGCGTGGACTCGTGGGCCGTCGACTACGGCCTCCTGCGCCGGGGCCGGCTGCTCGGTGAGCCCTACCACTACCGCGACGAGCGCTCCGAGCGCGGCGTGGAGCTCGTGCACGCGGCCGTCGCACCCGACGAGCTGTACCGGGAGGGCGGCCTTCAGTTCCTGCCGTTCAACTCCCTCTATCAGCTCGCCGCCGACCACGACGTCGGCGCACTGGAGGGTGCGGATCGCTTTCTGCTCGTGCCCGACCTGGTCACCTATTGGCTGACGGGCATCGAGCAGGCGGAGCGGACCAACGCCTCCACCACCGGCCTGCTCACCGCCGAGGGCCGCTGGAACGACGATCTCATCGAGCGCCTCGGCCTGCCTCGCGGCGTGTTCGCACCGCTCGTCGACGCGGGCTCCGCCGTCGGCCCGCTGCTGCCGTCCCTCGCCGCCGACCTGCCTTTCGGCGGCGCCGGGCCGACCGTGACAGCCGTCGGCTCGCACGACACCGCGTCCGCCGTCGTGGCCGTGCCGATGGACGCCTCCCGCGCCGCCTACATCTCCTGCGGCACCTGGGGGCTCGTCGGCGTCGAGCTGGAGCACCGCGTCGTCAGCCCGGAGGGGCGCGCGGCCAACTTCACCAACGAGGGGGGCGTCGACGGCCGGGTCCGCTACCTCCACAACGTGATGGGGTTGTGGCTGCTGAGCGAGTCCCTGCGCGAGTGGCAGCGCCGCGGCCTCCACGTCACGCTGGAGACGCTGCTCGCCGAGGCCGCGGGCCTTCCCCGGCCGACGGACCTCTTCGACGCCGACGACCCCCGCTTCCTCGCGCCCGGCGACCTCCCGAGCCGCATCGCCGACTGGTTCGCCGAGCACGACTGCCGCGCGCCCGCCAGCCCGGCCGGCATGGTCCGCGTCATCGTCGAGAGCCTCGCCGACGCCTTCGCCCGCTCCGTGCGGCGCGCCTCCGAACTCTCCGGCGTCCCCGTCGACACCATCCACGTCGTCGGCGGAGGTGCGCGCAACGCCCTCCTCTGCCAGGCGACGGCGGACCGGGCCGGCGTGCCCGTGCTCGCCGGCCCGGTCGAGGCGACGGCCCTCGGCAACGCCCTCATCCAGGCCCGCGCCGCGGGGCTGCTCGACGGCGACCTGGAGACGCTGCGCGCGCTGGTGGGCCGGCACTACGCACCGGTGCGGTACGAGCCGGCGGGGCGGTAGGAGGGCGGAGGACGCCGTAGGCCGGGTTCGACGGGGAGCGCCGCAGCCGCGATCATCCACCTCCGGATGATCCCCCCGGTTCAGCTCCGCCGATTCGCGCATCGGCGTCGCGGCGCTCGCCCATCTCCCCGGCCGACGCGTGTGCCGGCCGGGGTCCAGCCAATCGCAGGCGTGCGGGCAGGTGCCGGGGTTTTCTGAGGAGTCCCGTGACGGACGTCGTGATCCTCCGTAGCGCCGCGCGGCGGGAGGGCCGGGATCGGGCATGAACGCCTGCAGGAGTTCCGTAGTGCTGTGGGAGGTCCGGCGAACCGCGATGATGGGGACGTGCCTCTCGACATCCCACCCGCCGATCTGGACCTCGACGCCCTCGCCCGGCGCGCTTCCGCACTCGCACCGGCCGGTTCGCGGGCCGTGCTGGGCGTCGCGGGCAGCCCCGGGTCGGGCAAGACGTCGCTGGCGCGCGCGGTCGCGGAGCGCGTCGACGCGCTGAGCGGGACGCCGGGGACCGCCCAGCACGTGCCGATGGACGGCTTCCATCTGGCCAACGGCACCCTCGACCAGCTCGGTCGGCGCGACCGGAAAGGGGCGATCGACACCTTCGACGCCTGGGGGTTCGCGGCGCTCGTGCAGCGCCTGGCGACCGACCGGCTCGACCCGGTCTACGCTCCGGCGTTCGACCGGCGGGTGGACGAGCCGGTCGCGGGGTCGATCCGCGTGCTGCCCGGGACGCGGCTGGTGGTGGTCGAGGGCAACTACCTGCTGGTGGATGCGGACCCGTGGTCGCGCATCCCTCCACTCCTGGCGGAGAGCTGGTTCGTCGCGACGCCGGAAGCTGAACGCGAGGCCCGACTCGTGGATCGGCACACCCGTCACGGCCGCACCCCGGAGTCCGCCCTCGCGTGGGCGCGGGAGGTCGACGGCGTCAACGCCGCCCTCATCGAGGCGACGCGCGAGAGGGCGACGCTGGTCGTGGACGGTCGGCTCCCAGGCGTGGCCGCCTAGGCTGGCGTGATGACCGAATCGTTCGACAAGCTGACCATGTTCGGCGCGGACTGGTGCCGCGACTGCATCCGCTCGAAGGCGCTGCTCGACCGACTGGGCGCCGACTACGAGTACATCGACCTCGTCGCGCGGCCCGAGGAGGCCGAGCGGGCGCAGGCGATCAGCGGGCGGACCAACATCCCCGTCGTCGTGTTCCCCGACGGCCGTCACTTCGTCGAGCCGACGGACCCCGAGCTCGAGGCCGCGCTGGCGCAGTAGGCGCCGGCTGGCAGCTGTACGCGTGCGCGCCTCGGCGGGCGCGCGCCGTCGTCATTCTGCGACGACGACGGAGAGCGCACGCAGCTCTCCCATCACCTGACGCACGCGCTCGGCCAGTGAGCCGGGCGCGTCGTCGGCGACCCACGCGGCGAAGGCGACCTTGAAGGCCGCGACGGCCGCTTCGGCGGCGACCGCAGCCTCCTGATGCGCGGTGCCGCGCGCGCGCAGCGCGGCCGTGACCGCCTCGCCGAGCTGGGCGAGCTTGAGCAGCTCCCGCTCCTGGAGGCTGGCGTTGGCCGCGATCGCCGCCGCCCGCTGCCGCGCATACGGCCGACGCTCCTCCAGCATCGTCGTGCCCTCGGCGAGCGCCTCCTCCGCCGCCTCCAGCGCGGGGATCTCCGCGGGGAGGCCGGCGAGCACGGCGAGCACGTCGTGCTCCATCTGCCCGGTCGCGTCGAAGAGCACCTCGCGTTTATCGGTGAAGTAGCGGAAGAAGGTGCGCTCCGTCACGCCCGCGCGTGCCGCGATGTCGGAGACGGTGGTCTGCTCGAACCCCGGATCGAGATAGAGCTCGAGCGCGGCCAGACGCATGCGGCCCTGCGCGTCCGGCTCCCAGCGTCCCATGAGCACAGTCTAGTGATGACAGCGGCTGACATCGGTGCTACCGTCGATGTCAGCCACTGACATGACTGGAAGGGAACCTCCCATGCGCGTTTTCGTCACCGGAGCCTCGGGCTGGATCGGCTCGGCCGCCGTCCCCGAGCTGCTCGCCGCCGGACACGAGGTCGTCGGGCTCGCCCGATCGGACGCCTCGGCCGCCGCCCTCCAGGCTGCCGGCGCCCATGTGCGCACCGGCAGCCTGGACGACCTGGCCAGCCTCCGCGCGGGAGCGGCGGAGGCCGACGCCGTGCTCCACCTTGCCTTCAAGCACGACTTCTCCGACTATGAAGGGGCCGGGCGCACGGAGCGCGCCGCGGTCGAGACCATGCTCGACGAGCTGGCCGGGACCGACAGGCCGTTCCTGTTCGCATCCGGGATCGCGATGCTGGCTCCCGGCCGCGTCGCGACCGAGGAGGACGGCCCCCGCTCCTCCGACCCCGCCTCCCCGCGCGGCGGCGCCGAGGGCTTCGCGCTCGCGTCGGCCGAGCGCGGCGTCCGCCCGGTCTCGCTCCGCTTCGCGCCGACCGTCCACGGCGTCGGCGACCACGGCTTCTCGGCCGTGCTGGCGGGTATCGCACGCGAGAAGGGCGTGGCCGGCTATGTCGGCGACGGTTCCAACCGCTGGCCGGCGGTGCACCACTCCGACGCCGGCCGCCTCATCGCGCGCGCCCTCGAGGCCGCACCGGAGGGCGGCGCGATCGTGCATGCCGTGGGCGAGGAGGGCATCCCCGCGAGCGAGATCGCAGAGGCGTTCGGCTCGGCGCTCGGCGTCCCCACCGCCTCCATAGCCCCCGAGGATGCGGCCGCCCACTTCGGCTGGATCGGCGGCTTCTTCGCCGCGGACATCCCCGCCTCCAGTGCCCTCACCCGCGCCCGCTACGACTGGGAGCCGACCGGTCCCACCCTCCTCGAGGACATCGCCGCCGGCGCCTACCCCGGAGCCTGACCGGCGAGGCGGCCCGAACTGGGGCCCTGGACGCCGAGGCGGCCGAGAATCGGCCGCCTCGCGGCTCAGGCGAGCCGGGCGGGCGCGCCGTGCCCGGGGCAGACGAGGCGCGGGCGACGCGCGGCGAGCGCCCCCAGCGTCGCGTCGGCGGCCGTCCGGTCGCTGATCAGGAAGCCGGGGAAGTGCACGAGCCGGCCGTGCGAGACACGGGCCGCGTCGCCGATGAACGCGACCCCACGCCAGAGGAACGCATGGTGTCCGGGCGTGTGCCCGGGAGCCGGCACCGCGACGAGTCCCGGCACGACCTCGGTCTCCACGGCGTCCGGCAGCTCGACGAGCGCCGGGATGGCCGGGCGGCCCAGCCATCCCGCGTTCCGCATCCAGCGGCGCACGCGGGTCGGCGGCTCGGCCTCGCCGCGCAGGATGCGCACGTCCGCCTCGCCGAGCCACACCCGCGCCCCGGTCTCGCGCTGCACCGCAGCCGCAGCCCCGACGTGGTCGGGGTCGTAGTGGGTCAGGACGATGTCCGTGAGGCGTGGGATGCGCGCGGCCGCCAGCTCCGCGACCACCCTCCGCGCTCCCGACGGAAGCCCCGAGTCGACCAGCACGGACCGGTCGCCCGCCTCGATGAGGTAGGCGTTGCCGGCGCGCGCCGACTCGACGCGATACAGGGACGGGATCACTTCGCGCATGCTGGGATCGTAGCCTCGTTCGCATTCATCGACGCGCTCGCATAATCCCATCCACTCCTCCTGTTGGACTTCCGGCCGGGGTGGGCGGATGCTGACGGCATGGAGTACACCCAGCTCGGCCGGTCCGGCCTGAAAGTATCCCGCCTCGTCCTCGGCACGATGAACTTCGGCCCGCAGACGTCGCCGGAGGATTCGCACACCATCATGGATGCTGCCCACGAGGCCGGCATCAACTACTTCGACACCGCGAACGTCTACGGCCAGCATGTCGGCAAGGGCGCGACCGAGTCGATCATCGGCGACTGGTTCGCCCTCGGCGGCGGCCGCCGCGAGAAGACCGTGCTCGCGACGAAACTGTACGGCGAGATGGGCGACTGGCCCAACGAAGGCCGCCTCTCGGCCCTCAACATCCGCCGTGCCCTCGACGCCAGCCTGCAGCGTCTGCAGACCGACCACATCGACATCTACCAGTTCCACCATGTCGACCGGGACACCCCCTGGGACGAGATCTGGCAGGCCATCGAGACCGCGATCGCCCAGGGCAAGATCCTCTACGCGGGGTCGAGCAACTTCGCCGGCTGGCACCTGGCGACCGCGCAGGCGGAGGCCCGCAAGCGCAACCTCCTCGGCCTCGTCAGCGAGCAGTCCATCTACAACCTCCTCACTCGGCAGGTGGAGCTGGAGGTGCTGCCGGCCGCGCAGGCCAACGGCATCGGCGTCATCGCCTGGTCGCCGCTGCAGGGCGGTCTCCTCGGCGGTGTGGTACGCAAGCAGAACGAGGGCAAGCGCCGCTTGGAGGGTCGCGCCGCCGAGACGCTCGAGGAGCACCGCGACGCGATCGAGGCCTACGAGGCGTTCGCCGCCGAGCTCGGTCACGAGCCCGGCGACATCGCCCTCGCCTGGCTGCTCAGCCGGCCGGGCGTCACCGGCCCGATCATCGGACCGCGCACCCTGGACCAGCTGAACGCCGGGCTCCGCGCCCTCCACGTCGAACTGGACGAGACCGCGCTGGCCCGTCTCGACGAGATCTTCCCGGGCCACAAGACGGCCCCCGAAGACTACGCCTGGTGAGCGCCGGGCGCTCGACCGCAACGACACCGAAAGGAACAGAGTGAAGACACGCAGGATCGCCGACGTCGAGGTGAGCGCGATCGGGCTGGGCGGCATGCCGATGTCGATCGAGGGCCGCCCGGACCGCGAGCGCTCGCTCCGCACCGTGCACGCCGCGCTCGACGCCGGGGTCACCTTCATCGACACCGCCGACGCCTACCACCTGCACGCCGATGAGGTCGGACACAACGAGGAGCTCATCGCGGAAGCGCTGCGCACGTGGAGCGGCGACGCTTCCACCGTCCTCGTCGCGACCAAGGGCGGCCACTTGCGCCCGGGCGACGGGAGCTGGACACTGAACGGGCGCCCGGAGTACATCAAGGAGGCCGCCAAGGCCTCCCTCGCCCGACTCGGCGGCGACGCGATCGGGCTGTACCAGTTCCACCGGCCCGACCCGGAGGTGCCCTACGCCGACTCGGTCGGCGCCGTGCGCGACCTGCTGGACGAGGGGGTGATCCGCCTCGCGGGGATCTCGAACGCGAACCCCGAGCAGATCCGGCTGGCTCAGGACATCCTGGGCGGCCGGCTCGCCTCGGTGCAGAATCAGTTCTCGCCCGCGTTCCGATCGAGCGCCCCCGAGCTGGAGCTGACCGGGGAGCTCGGCATCGCCTTCCTGCCGTGGAGCCCGCTCGGCGGCATCACGAACGCGGCCGAGCTCGGGAGCCGCTTCGAGCCGTTCAAGGACGTCGCGGCGGCCCGCGGGATCAGCCCGCAGGTCGTGGCACTCGCGTGGCACCTGGCGCAGGGGCCGCACGTCATCCCGATCCCGGGCTCCTCGCGTCCCGAGACGATCCGCGACTCCGTGACCGCCGTCGATGTGATCCTCGCCCCCGACGAGCTCGCGCGCCTGAACGCCGCCTGACGAGCCGCCCGCCGCTCCCGCCCGCCGAGTGCGCGGACTCTCCGTGTGCTCGGCGGCGGGGCGGCGCGGGCGCGCGGGTCAGGAGACGATGGTCGCGGTGAGGTCGGCGAGCTCGGCCTCGCGGTCCGCACGGTCGCGCGGCGCGCCGGGGATGCCGGGGCGCTGCTGCCACGGCAGCGGGCCGTCGGCACGGCGGTACTCGACGCCGGCCGCGTCGAGGCGCGCCAGGTGCGCGTCGAGGCGTGGCGCGAACTCCTCCCACGACCGCTCGCCCGACCGGTCGGCGCTCCACAGGGCCTCGGCCAGCGCGGCGAGGCGGGGGAAGGCGAAGTAGTCGAGCCCGCGCGGCTGGTCGATGTACTCGGTCCACACGTTGGCCTGGGCGCCCAGCACGCGCGCACGCTGGTCGTCCGTGAGCTCAGCCGGCACCGGGTCCAGCTCGAAGACGTCACGGACCGTCGTCACCGTGACCAACGGGATGGGCTCCTCCGGCGAATCGGACTGCCGGTAGTTGAAGTACAGGACACGGTCGGGGCACAACACCACGTCGTGGCCCTGGCGCGCGGCGGCCACGGCCCCGGTCTCCCCGCGCCAACTGGCGACGGTCGCACCCGGGGCGAGGCCGCCTTCCAGGATCTCGTCCCAGCCGTATGACCGGCGGCCGCGGGACGTGAGGTGCTCGTCGATCCGGCGGACGAACCAGCTCTGGCCCTCCTCCTCGGTCGCCGCTCCGATCTCGCGCAGCCGCTCCTGGGTCCGCGGATCGGCGCGCCACTGGTCCTTGCGGCACTCGTCACCGCCGATGCCGATGTATTCGGAGGGGAACACGTCGACGACCTCGTCGAGCACGTTCCGGAAGAACGCGACCGTCGACTCCTCGAGGTTGAGCACGTTGCGGCTGATTCCGTAGCGCGTCCACACCTCGCGCGGCTCGTCCCCGCCCGCGACACCGAGCTCCGGATACGCGGCGATCGCGGCCTGCACATGGCCGGGCGACTCGATCTCCGGGATCACCGTGATGCCCCGCGCGGCCGCGTAGGCGACGATCTCGCGGAGGTCGTCCTGGGTGTAGCAGCCGCCGTGCGGGCGGCCGTCGGCCGGGGCGTCCGGGCCGAAGCCGACCTGGGACTCCCGTCGCCACGCGCCGATCTCGGTGAGACGCGGGTAGCGTCGGATCTCCATCCGCCAGCCCTGATCGTCGGTGAGGTGGAGGTGCAGCACGCTCATCCGGTGCATCGCCAGCAGGTCGACGAAGCGCAGCACGTCGTGTTTGGGCAAGAAGTGGCGGGCGACGTCGAGCATCAGCCCGCGCCAGGCGAACGCGGGGCTGTCCTCGACGATGCAGGCGGGAGCTGCCCAGCGGGTCCCCGGCACGACGCCGCGCCGGTAGACGGCAGGCGGGAGGAGCTGCAGGAACGACTGCGCGCCGTGGGACACCGCAGCGGCCGAGCCGCCCTGGATGCGTACTCCGGTGGGCTCCACCGCGAGCCGGTACTCCTCTGCGGCGAGCGCTGCATCGACGGCGAGGGCGATCGCACGGACGCCCCCGCCGTCCGTCGTCACGGGATCCACGGCCTCCGGCGCGCCGGCGACGGGCAGACCGGTCGCGGCCGCCAGCTGCGCCCGCAGCCAGGAGGCGATCGGTGCGCCGGCCACGTCGGCGACGACCACCGTCCGCTCGTCGAGCACGAACTCGCCGGGCCGGTCCTCCGCCCGCAGAGGTCGCGGGAGCAGACGGTCGGCGACCGGAGTGCGCGCGGCGGTCATCGCTCGGGACGCTCCGCGCGCTCGATCCGCACCGGCCGCTGGCTGCGCACCGCCTCGTAGGTGAGCCGCAGGGACTCCGTCATCCGGTCGTACATCTGCTGCGCCACGCGCACGAAGAGGAAGTCGACGAGCGCGAGCTGCGCGATGCGGCTCGACATCGCGCCGCTGCGGTAGAGGCTCTCGCGCGCCTGCGTGGTGAGCACGTGATCGCTGACGCCGCGGATGCTGGAGTCGGGGAAGCTCGTGATGGCGACCGTCGTCGCTCCGGCCGCGTGTGCGACGGAGAGCGCGTGAGTGGTCTCGAGCGTCTCGCCGGAGTGGGAGACGCCGATGGCGACGTTGCCGGGCTTCTGCAGTGCGGCCGATGCGAGAGCCAGATGGGAGTCGACCGAGCAGAAGGCGGTCAGCCCGATGCGGGAGAGCTTCTGCTGCAGGTCCTGCGCGGTGAGGCTGCTGGCACCGGCCCCGTAGAGGTCGATGCGGCCGGCGGCGACGATGGCGGAGACCACGCGGTCGAGCGCGTCGAGGTCGAGCTCGCGGGCGGTCTGCTCGATGGCGAGCGCATCCTGGTAGGCGATCTTGGCGACGACCTCCTGCACGCTGTCGGCCGGGTCCACCTCGCTCTCGGTCAGGTCGAACCGCTCGCGTGTCGCCTGCTCGCGGCTGGTGGCGGCGGCCACGGCGAGGCGGAACTCCCGATAGCCGCTGAAGCCGATGCTCTGGCAGAAGCGCGCGATGGTGGCCTGGGACGCGTCGCAGACGGCGGCGAGCTCGGAGATGGTCAGATCGACGACCCGCTCGGGATGCTCCATCACCACCTGCGCGATGCGCCTCTCGGTGGCGCTCAGCCGCGGCACCGCCTGGCGCACCGCGGAGAGGACGTCGGCCATCATGCTCTACCGCACCGATTCCCGTGCATCGACCGCCGCGAGAGCGTCGCGCAGCCGTCCGCCGTGTTCGGCGAGGAGCCGCACAGCGGCGTCCGCGTCGAGGGTCGTCTCGCTCATGAGGATCGCCGCCTTAATCCACCCACCGGTCGCGTTGAGCGCCTCCGCAGCCTGCTGCGGGCCGGTGCCCGTCGCCAGCATAACGGTCCGCTCGGACCGGGCGCGCAGCTTGGCGTTGGTGGCCCGGAGGTCGACCATCAGGTTGCCGTAGACCTTGCCGAGCCGCACCATCGAGATGGTGCTGATCATGTTGAGCACGAGCTTCTGAGCCGTCCCGGCTTTGAGCCGGGTCGAGCCGGTCAGGATCTCGGGGCCGACGACGACCTCGATGCCGACCTCGGCGTCGCGCCCGAGGGGCGAATCCGGGTTGCAGGAGAGCCCGACGGTGAAGGCACCCGCCCGGCGCGCCTGGTCGATCGCCCCGAGCACGAACGGCGTGCGGCCCGACGCTGAGATGCCGACCACCGCATCGAGCGGGCCGATGGTGACAGCGCGCACGGCGGCGCGACCGGCCTCGTCGTCGTCCTCCGCGTTCTCGACCGCTGTGTGCAGCGCTTCCGGGCCGCCCGCCATCAGACCGACCACGAGCTCGGGAGCGGCGCCGAACGTCGGCGGGATCTCGCTCGCGTCGAGCACGCCCATCCGCCCGGCAGTGCCGGCGCCCGCGTAGATCAGCCGACCGCCGCGCTTCATGCGCTCCGAGACGCCTTCGACGGCCGCGACGATGCTGGCGCTCTCGCGCGCGACCGCGACAGGCACCTCCGCGTTGGCCTCGTTCATCGCCGCCACCAGCTCCTCGATCGACATGATGTCGAGATCGCGGGTGGACTCGCTCACCGCCTCGGTCGCGAGCGTCCCGAGCGTCTCGCGCAGGTCGGAGAGGGGATGCGGCTCAGCCACGGGTTGGTCCTTTCGTGTGGTGTCGGTCACCGGGACACCGCCTCGGCGGATTCGGCGGCCAGTGTCAGCCCGGCGACGCCGCGCAGGCGGCGGCCGGGGACGGCGTCGGGGGTGAGGCTCAGCCGCCCGAGCACTCGCGCTCGGCCGCGTGGGGTCCCGGGCAGCTCGGCGGGGATGCCGTGCCAGCTCAGGTAGCCGATGAACGCGAAGAGCAGCGACTCCTTGTGGTCCGCGTCGATGCCGAGCGCATCGCTCGGACGGACGTCGACGCCGTGGAGGCCGAGCACGGCGGAGAGCGCGCGCATGAGGGCGGGGTTGCGGGTCCCGCCGCCGGAGACGATCGCCCGGGACGGGACGCGCGAGGAGGAGGAGCGCACCGCGTCGGCGACCGTGCGCGCCGTCAGCGCGGTGAGCGTGGCGACCAGGTCGGCGAGGTCGGGCTGCACGCCCGCTCGTTCCGCCGCCGCGTCGACGACGGAGAGGTCGAACGTCTCGCGTCCGGTGCTCTTCGGGACGGGCGCGGTGAAGTAGGGATGCGCGAGCAGCTCGGCGAGGAGCGCCTCCTCGACCCGGCCGCTCGCCGCGAGCAGGCCGTCCGTGTCCTGACCCTGGAGGCCTCCGGTGGCACGTGCGACTGCCGCGTCGATCAGGGCGTTCGCGGGGCCGCTGTCGAAGGCGATCAGGCCGCCGTCCGGCTCGACGATCTGTACGTTGGCGATTCCGCCCAGGTTCACCGTCGCGACCGGTCGGCCCTCACGCGCTGCCTCCCCCGCGAGCCAGGCACGGTCGAAGAGCCCCATCAGCGGGGCGCCTTCGCCACCCGCCGCGATGTCGGCGGAGCGGACGTCCGAGAGCACGGGGACCCCCAGCCGTTCGGCGATCCAGGCGGGCTGACCGACTTGCAGCGTGCCGCGGGCGTGGCCGCCGTCGACCCAGTGATGCAGCGTCTGACCGTGGGAGACCGCCAACTCCACTCCGCCCGTCTCGTCGGCGGCGCCGGCTGCGGCATCCGCGAACTCCTGGCCGGCGAGAGTGTCCATCCGGACGAAATCGGCCGGGGTCAGCACGTGCCCCTCGACGGCGGAGAGCAGGAGTTCGCGCGTCCGGCCCGACCAGGGGACGGTGCGCGCGAGCACCGATGTCAGGCGCACGGCCGGGCGGTCGGTCGCGTCGACCTCGTCGATGTCCACCACAGCCACGTCGATGCCGTCGACGCTCGTACCGGACTGCAGCGAGAGGATCCTCACGCGGTCACCCCCGCGAGTGTCTCGGCGACGACGTCGGCCGTCACCCGGCTGGAGCCGAAGGTGTCGAGGCCCGGCAGCGGGAGCTCGTCCGCCGCGGGGAGGCCGGTGTTCACGATCACAGAAGCGGGGCGGGCCGCGGCGAGCAGCCCGAGCGCACGGCGCTGCGGCGAGCCCGGCTGGACCGCGTCGACCAGCGCGACGACAGCGGACTCCTCCGGGATGTGCACGAGCGCGTCTCCGAGCACGCCGACCACGTCACGGCCACCGAGCGGACCGACGACCACCCGCGCGGCGACGAGCGCGGCGCTGAACGGTTCCGCGGTCGAGGCCACCGCGGCGCTCGCACGATCCCGCAGGTCGAGCACCACGCGATCGCGCGCTGGCACGACGACGTCGCCGCGCACGACGAGCGCCTCGCGCACGACCCGGGCCGGGTCGAACTCACCGAGCTCGCCTGTGGAGGCGCCTCCGGCGCGCGCAGCCGCCGCCGTCCAGTCGGACAGGTCCGCCACCGAACGGGCGGCCCGCTCGAGCGCGGCGACCGGGAGGGTCCCGTCGTCGACGGCGGCGAAGAGCGCATCGCGCACCTCCGCGTAGTCGTCCAGGTCGCTGCTGGCGCCGTGCTTGGGTCCGAGGTCGGAGGGGTTGCCGATGCAGAGCAGGTCGGCGCCCGCGAGGATCGCGCGGACCGCCCCCGGGCCGGCACCGAACTCGGCGCGGATGGCGGCCATGTCGAGGGCGTCGGTGATGATGGCGCCGGTGAAGCCGCGCTCCCGCAGCATCCCGAGGACGCGAGGGTCCAGGGTGGCGGGGAGGTCGCCGAACGCGTCGACGACCACGTGCGACGTCATCACGGCGGCCACGCCCGCGTCGATCGCGGCCTGGAACGGCGGCAGGTGCTCGGCCTCCACCTCGCTGCCGGACAGACTCACATGCGGGAGCCCGAGGTGCGAGTCGACGGCCGTGTCCCCGTGGCCGGGGAAGTGCTTGACGCAGGCGGCGACCCCGCCCGCCTGCAGCCCCGAGACCATCGCGGCGACGTGCCGCCCCACGAGCGGCGCGGTCGACCCGAAGGAGCGTGTCCCGATGACGGGGTTGCGCGGGTTCGTGTTGACGTCGGCGACCGGCGCGAGCACGACGTCGGCACCGGAGGCGCGGACGCGGCGCGCGAGCTCGACTCCCGCCGCCCGGGTGGTCGCGGTGTCGTCGACGCGACCCAGCTGGGACGCGCTCGGGAGCGTGGAGCCGCCCGCCGCCTCCAGCCGCGTGACCGTACCGCCCTCCTCGTCCACGCCGAGGAGCACGCCCGGGCGCGCCTCACGGAGCCGGGCCGAGAGGGCGGGGAGCTGCGCCGGGTCCGTCGCATCGATGTTCTGGCCGAAGTACACGGCTCCGGCCAGGCCCTCGTCCAACGCCTGCAACAGCCAGTCCGGTGCAGTGATGCCGAGGAATCCCGGCCACAGCACGCCCGCGACGAGCGAGCGGACGGCGGGATCGGTGCTCGCGCTCATCCCGTGCCTCCTAGCCCTTGACCGCGCCGGCGACCAGGCCGCTCGAGAGGCGGCGCTGCACCAGCACGAAGAACACCATGACAGGGATGGTGATGAGCGTCGACGCCGCCATCACGTAGCCCCACTCGTTGGTGTGCTCGCCGAAGAACTGCTTGAGACCGATCGCCACGGTGTAGTTCTCGGTGGCGCCGCCGAGCAGGGTCATGGCGAAGATGAACTCGTTCCAAGCGGTGATGAAGGCGAAGACACTGGTCGCGACCAGGCCCGGCATCACCAGCGGGAACAGCACCGAGCGGAACATCCGCCACCAGCTGGCGCCGTCGAGGTACGCGGCCTCCTCCAGCTCGACCGGTACGGCCGCGACGAACCCGCGCAGCATCCAGATGCCGAACGGCAGGGAGAGCGCGACGTACACGACGATGAGGCCGAGCAGCTGGTTCAGGAGGCCGAGGTCGCGCACCTGCACGAAGAGCGGGATCACGAGCGCCTCGAGCGGCACCATCTGCACCGTGAGGATCATGAACAGCATCGCGGTGCGGAACCGGAAGTTGAACCGGGCCACAGCGACCGAGGCCAGCAGCGCGAGCACCGCCGAGATGACGACCACCGCGACGGCCACGATCAGCGAGTTGCGCAGGAAGACGCCGAAGCCCGCCTGCGTCAGGACGTAGGTGAAGTTGTCGAGCGTGAACTCCTGCGGCACGAGCGACTGCCCGCCGCTCGAGGCGCGCTTGTCGAACGCGCTGGAGATCATCCAGTAGACCGGGAAGAGCGTGAAGATCAGGAGGACGGTGACGGCGACGGCC
The DNA here is from genome assembly GCF_019924635.1 of Leifsonia sp. ZF2019. Taxonomy (NCBI): domain Bacteria; kingdom Bacillati; phylum Actinomycetota; class Actinomycetes; order Micrococcales; family Microbacteriaceae; genus Leifsonia; species Leifsonia sp. ZF2019. The sequence continues at coordinate 221,068 of NZ_CP065037.1, read as the reverse complement.
TTGCCGATGTTGCCGCGGACGGTGCGCTTCACAGCTTCTCCTCCTTGAGCATGGTGCGGACGTAGATCACGGTGATCACCAGGAGGACGATGGTCAGCAGCACCGCGATGGCGGAGCCGAAGCCGTAGCGGTTCTGACCGAATGACTCCACGTACGACCAGACGCCCAGATTGAGCACCTGCCGGTTGGAGCCGGAGCCGCCGGGCATCAGGTACACCTGCGCGAAGACCTTGAAGTCCCAGATGGTGGACAGGATGATCACGACCGCGAAGACCTGCTTGAGCGACGGGACGATGATCGAGAAGAAGCGGCGGACCGCGCCGGCGCCGTCCATCGCGGCCGCCTCCAGCATCTCCTTCGAGACGCCCAGGAGGCCCGCGAGCACGGTGATCGCGACGAACGGGAAGCCGTGATGGATCACGTTCAGCAGCACGATCGCGTAGAAGCTGATCGGATTGGTGAACCAGTTGAACGACTCGTGCATCAGGCCGAGGTTCTTGAGCACCTGGTTGACGATGCCGTTGTCGGCGTCGAAGATCCAGATCCAGACATAGGTGCCCGTCACCGCGGGCATCGCCCAGGCGACCATGATCGCGCTGCCGACGACGGTGCGCCACGTGGGCCCGAGGTTCGCCATCAGCAGCGCGACGAGCGTGCCGAGGGCGACGGTGCCGGCGACCGACAGGATGGCGAAGACGACCGTGTTCGGAAGCGCCACCGTCCACAGCGTGGAATTGCCGAAGATCTCGGCGTAGTTGTCGAAGCCGATGAAGTTCGTCTTGCCGCTGACGATCTCGCGCAGGCCGTAGTCCTGCAGGGAGAAGATCACGACACGCACCAGCGGCCAGAGGAGCAGGCCTGCGAGCACGACGAGAGCGGGCGCCAGCAGCAGCCACGGCCGGCTCACGGCGATGAACGAGCGCTTGCGCTTCGGGGCGGAGGCGCCGGGGCGCCGGCCGCGCGCGGTGCGCACGGCCGGCGTCTCGGGGTGAACGTCGATGGCCATCGGGCTACTTGTCGTTCAGCAACTGGGTCATCTCCTTGGCCGCGTCGGTCGTCGCGTGGTCGACCGTCTTCTGCCCGGAGAGGATGGACTGGATCATCGCGTTGGTCGTCTGCTTGGCCTGCACGGCGCCGAACTGCGGGGTGACCGGCACCGACGCTCCACCGTCGACCATCTGCGTGGCGAACGGCTTGACCAGCGGGTCGTCGGACTCCATCGCCTTCTTGACGAGAGAGTTGAGGCCCGAGAAGTAGCCGGTCTGCGACGCCCATTCGGACGCGAACTTGCCGGTCGTCATCAGCTCGACGAACTTCCAGGCCAGGTCCTTGTTCTTCGCCGTGTTGAAGACGCTGAGGTGCGACCCGCCGAGCACCGAGGGGCTGATGCCGCCGTCCTTGCCCGGAATCGGGGTCGCCGCGATCTTGCCCTTGAGGTCGGGGGCCTTCTGCACGATGGTGGCCGGGGTCCACGACCCCTGGATGGCCATGGCCACCTTGCCCTGGTTGAAGTTGTCGAGCACGTCGGTCTCCTTCCAGGTGGTGGCGCCGGAGGTGGAGAAGCCGTACTTCGTCGCGAGGTCGGTGTAGAACTGGATGCCCTCACGCGACTTGGCGCTGTCGAGACCCGAGGTCCAGGTGCCGCCCTTCTCGGTGGCGACCTGGCCGCCCGCACCCCACACCCACGGGTAGACACCGAACTCGGCGGTGCCCGGTACGGCGAACGGGATCATGTCCGGCTTCGCGGCCTTGATCTTCTCGCCCGCGGCAACGATGTCGTCCCACGTCTTGGGCGCCTCGATGCCGAGCTCCTGGAAGACATCGGCGCGGTAGACGAGGCTGCGGACGCCCGCGTACCACGGCATGCCGTAGAGCTCGCCGTCATAGGTGCCGGACTCCTTGAGGCCCTTCACCAGGTCGTCCTCGAGACCGGCCTTCTTCACCTCGTCGCCGATCGGCGCGAGGGCGCCCGCGTCCGCGAACTCGGCGGTCCAGGTGGTGCCGGTCTCCGCGACGTCGGGCGTGGTGTTGCCCGCGATCGAGGTGACGAACCGGTCGTGAGCGTCGGCCCACTGGACGAACTGAACGTCGAGCGTGGCTCCGGTCTCCTTCGTGAACGCGTCGCCGACCTCCTTGAAAAAGGCGGTGGAGTCGGGGTTGGTGCCCTGCATGATCCACACGCTGAGCTTCTGGCCCTTCGCGTCGACCGAGTCTCCATCGCTGCTGCCACCGCTCGAGCAGGCCGTGAGGGCCAGCGCGGCGATGGTGACGGCGGCGACGGAGAGGTAGCGCTTCTTCATGGTGCTGTCTCCTCTTCGAAACCGGGAATGTGTCGGCGGACGAAGCGTCTCGCCCCGGTGAAACTATCCTTCATGCTTCGCTAACAGCATGCAAGTTGCTTCCACCCTACACAAGTAAAAGTTGTGTTACAGCGGACGAGGATCCGATGGGGTGGCTCAGTCGATGCTGACCTGGCGCAGGAACGCGGCCGCCGCGGGGCTCGGCTCCTCCGCCGCGGCGACCGCGACCGTCCACTTCGGCACGTCGCCCGCGAGCGGCACGGCGCGCAGTTGCTCCGGCCGCTTGCGCGCGAAGCTCATCGGCACGATCGCCACACCGAGGTCGTAACCGACCAGGTCGAGCAGCGGGTGCACGTCGTTGACCTCCATCGCCGGGCGATAGTCCATGCCGGCCGCCGCGAACGCGCGGCGGGTGAGCGCCTGCGCACCCCAGCCTTCCTGGAAGCCGATCATCGTCTCGTCGCGCAGGCTCTCGATCGGAAGGGCGTCCTCGCCCGAGTAGCGGTGATCCGGGTGGCAGAGCATGAGCAGGTCCTGCGTGCTGAGCCGGCGCAGGCGCACCCCCGCCGGCGTGTGGCCGGTGTCGACCACGAGCGCGACGTCGACCTGTCCGTTCGCGACCGCATCCACCAGCTCGACGGATCCGGTCTGGCGCAGCCGCACCTCCACCCCGGGGTTGGCGGTGCGGAAGGCTGCGAGTTCGGCCGGGAGGTCGACCGAGCCCAGGCAGGGTTCGGCCCCGATCGTCAGGCGGCCGCGCTGGAGGCCGCGCACTGCGGCGACCGCGTCCCGAGCGGCGGCCGCGCTGGCGAGCGTGCGCACGGAGTCGGCGAGCAGCGCCTGGCCTGCGGTGGTCAGCTCGACGCGGCGTGTGCTGCGGACGAAGAGGGAGGTGCCGAGCTCCTGTTCCAGGGAGCGGATGGAGGCCGAGAGACCCGACTGCGAGATCTGCAGCAGTTCGGCCGCCCGGGTGAAGTGGCGCTCCTCGGCGACGGTGACGAAGTGCTCGAGCTGGCGCAGTTCCATTCATCCAGGATAGTGCTGAATCGACGGACCTCGATCTGAATGGGTGATCCCGGCGGGACGCCGTCCGCGTGTGGGAGGGACACCGCGAGCGGACCGCATGGATCGCGGCCGCTGCCGCATGCGTTCCGTCAGGATCGGCGTCCGGCACCTGCGCACGGCCTAGACCGGGAGCATGACACTCACCCGCATCCTTCCGACCCTCCGCCGCAGCATCCCCGAACCTCTGGACGCGTCGCGCTGGCCCGCGCACACCCACCCGACGACCACCGATGTCGTCATCGCCGGCGTCTCCCTCGCCCGGCTCGCCGACTGGTGCACGACACCGTGCGTCCACACCGACGACGATGCCGCCGCGATCGTCGCGACGGTCACGGCGGTGGCCCCGCACCCCGGCGGCGGCCTCGACATCCGACTCGACGCCGATATCGCAGCCGTGGCGGCGGAGACGGCGCAGGCACGGCTCATCGGACGCGCATCCCCGGCGCCGCTCTGCCTCGCCCACCTCGGACCGCTGCTCCTGGAGCTCCCCACCGACCTCCACAACGGCGACCGTGTCGCTCTCCCCGCGCACGGCCGCATCACCCGCAGCCAGGTCGACCTGCACCGCGCAGCCCGCTCGCGCGCGGAGGACGCTTCGGCGGGTGCAGGGGCGCCCGACCCGTCCGGGCACTGCGCCCGGTGACCCTCGCTCCTGCCGGCTGTCGGACCTGCCGGCCGTTCTCGCGATCGGTCAGCGGACTCCGCGCATCATCCGGAGCACCCACGGGCTGAGGAGGGCGAGCAGCGCGCCGACCCCGACGGCGACTCCCCCGATGATCCCGAAGTAGATGCCCTCGGTGTGCGGCGCGTAGAGCGTGGCGAGTTGTCCCGCCATCGCCGTTCCGAGGGCGACCGAGAGGAAGTACAGGGCAACCATCTGGGCCTGGAACGCGTGCGGTGCGAGTTTGGTCGACGCCGAGAGACCCACAGGCGAGATCAGCAGTTCGGCGACCGTGAAGACGAAGAGGATGCCGATGATGGCCAGCAACGGGGTGCTGTTCTCGCCTCCCCCCGCCCAGAACAGGAACAGCCAGAATGCGATCCCCATCAGCACCGTGCCCGCCGCGAACTTGAGCGGCGTGGCTGGCTGCTTCTCGCCCCATGTGGTCCAGATCGCCGCGAAGACGCCCGAGAGGATGATGATGAAGACCGGGTTGATGGACTGCACCCACGACACCGGGAACTCCCACCCGAAGAGGTTCCGGTCGAGGCGCTCGTCGGAGTAGATCGTCAGCACCGTGAACTGCTGCTGGTAGAGCGACCAGAACGCGGCGTTCGTGATGAAGAGCGGGATGAATGCGATGATGCGGCAGCGCTCGTCGGCGCTGAGGAGGCGGGACGACAGGATGACCGCGAAGTATGCGATCGCCGCCGCGACCGTGAGCACGATGACGACGAGTGCGAGGTTGCGCGCCGTGATCACTCCGGTGAGCACCAGCGCGAGCACGATGATGACGCCCGCCGCGCTGATCCCGATGATGAGCGGGTAGCGCTTCGCGGGCAGCGGGTTCGGCACGGCGCGCGCTTCGTCGGGAAGCCGTCTGCGTCCGAGGGAGTACTGGATGAGCCCGATCGCCATCCCGACCGCGGCGAGCCCGAACCCGTAGTGGAACCCGAGCGTGGTCTGCATCAGCCCGGTGAGCAGAGGGCCGAAGAACCCCCCGAGGTTGATGCCGAGGTAGAACAGCGAGAAGCCGGCGTCCCGCCGAGAGTCGTGCTCCGCGTAGAGCGTTCCGACGATCCGGGTGGCGTTCGCTTTCAGCCCGCCGCTGCCGACGGCGACGAAGATCAGGCCGACGATCACGCCCGAGAACCCGGGGAGCAGCGCCAGCGCGACGTGTCCTGCCATGATGACGACCGCACTCCAGAACAGCACACGCTCCGACCCGAACAGCCGGTCGGCCAGCCACGCCCCGAGGATCGTCGAGAGGTACACGGCGCCCCCGTACGCGCCGACGATGCCGGCGGCGGTCGCCTTGTCGAGCCCGAGGCCGCCCTCCGTGGCCGAGTGGTAGAGGTAGATGAGCAGGATGCCCTGCATCCCGTAGAACGAGAACCGCTCCCACATCTCCACGCCGAAGATGTTCGCCAACGCCCGCGGCTGCCCGAAGAACCCCCGGCCCTCCCGATCGCCCCGCGACGGCACCGCCTTCACGTCCTTGGTGTCGCTCATGTCCACATGCTCCCACCGCACCTGCACCGAGGGGAGGCCGCGCTCACTCGAACATCTCCGCGACCGCCCGATCGACTTCCCGGTAGGTGACCGCCGCCTCCGCGGCCAGGTCTGCCGCCCCGGCCAGTGCCTCCACCTGCGCGCCGTGGTCGCCCTCCCACCGCGCGTGCACCTCGACGAAACGATCCCGCGCGCCGCCCGACCATTTCTCCCCCACCATCCGAGCCGCCTTCGCGAGCTCCTCCCGCCCCTCGACCAGCCGATCCCGCCGACGCCGAAGCTCCGCGGCCAGTTCGTCGAGCTCCTCCGGATCCACGCGGAACTCGGTCATGATGAGCTCGATTCCTGGTCGAGGTCGATCGGGACGCAGCGACTCCCGGCGCTGAAATCCGCGTACCCGTCGCCGACCGTGAAGACCGCGCCGAAACCGTCTTGGGTTGTCCCGGTGAGGTACGCAGGATACGAGACGACTTCGCGGGGAGGACTCATGCGATCGTCGGACACTACATGCACCGGGTACCCGAGCTTCGTCCAGAGCTCAGCGACCTTCTCGGCGAGCCTCTGCGGTGTCTCATCGAGCTGACCGAATCTTTGCGTGAATCGCGACCAGCTTTCGTTCTCGCCCGCCATGCTCGTCCGCCCGCACCCTCGCCATTCCTCCGACGACGGGGGATTCCATCCGTCGCCGACGATTGCGAGCGTCTGAGTGTAGAGAGAGTCGACTTCCGCTTTCGCCCTATGGTGATCCAACTCGTGGTTCCTTTCCTCCACCGCGGCCGTTGAGCAGCCCGAAATCACAGCCGACACAGCGAGCGCGATCAGCGACGCACCGAGAAGCGCCGTGCGCGGGCCCCTCATCGACCCCACTGCCTGATCCGCTCTTCCGTCCGCCACCCGTATCGATCGTCCGGGGTACCGCCTGCAGGGAGCTCTCCACCGCGTTCCACCGTGACCAAGGACGCGAGCTCCTCCCGCCCCTCGACCGGCCGATCCCGCCGACGCCGAAGCTCCGCGGCCAAACTCGTCGAGGTCCTCCGGATCCACGCGGAACTCGGTCATGACGAGAAATCATCCCTGTCGGCGTCGATGGGGACGCAGCGACCGTATCCGCGGAAGTCGGCGTATCCCTCACCCACACTGAAGACCGCGCCGAAGCCGTCGTCAGTGGTTCCGGTGAGATACGCCGGATACGAGACGACCTTGCGCGGCGGCGTAATGGTCGAATCGGAGACGACGGCTACGTCGTAGCCCAGACCTCGCCAGGCTTCTGCGACCTTAGAGGCGAGCACGTCCGGAGTCGCGTCGAGGTCGCCAAACCTTTGGCTCATCTGCGCCCACGCTTCCTCCTCGCCGACGGCTCGGCAATCGCGCCAAGCCGCCTCCGGTGCGTTCCACCCCTCACCCACGACCTCGATCACCTCGTTGTAGAGAGATTCGACTTCGCCTTTGGCTTCGTCATGGTCCATAGGACTCGTGATCCTTTCCTCGAATTCGACCTGGTCGCACGCAGTCAGTGCCAGCGCCACCGTGACGATCCCTACTGTCGCGAACACTACGGAACCGCGTCTCCCGGTCATCGTCCGATCTCCTGGGCCCGATTCTGGACACGCCAACGGGATCGATCGTCGGGAGTGCCCTCGTACAGCAACTCGTCACCGCGCCCCATGGTCGCCTTCGCTGTCGCATAGTGAGCCGACGAGAGACCATCCAGATAGCTCGGCACTTCCTCCGGCCCGAACGGGCCATGCTTCCCTACTCCGGCGAACTGCTTGCCGTCGATGGTGGCTTGCTCAGACGCGAAGACATGCGCGCCGTAGTCGGGGTTCGTCGGGTCGGCGCGCGCTGAGATCACCTGTCCGAGCGGAGCCCATTCGTCGGCGTTCGCCTGCGTTGCGAACACTCCACCGAGCGGAACATGGAGCCCCGCTGCCGCAGGCGCCCCGCCGGAGACACCAGCCGAGCCGAGGAGGACGACGTTTCCGGCACTCACCCCTGGACGAGCAAGCGCGATAGCGGCCACGTTGGTGCCGTAGGAATGTGCGACCACAGACAGACCCGAAGGGTGCTCGCCCCACTCCTGGATTCCCTGAAGCCCTTGCAGCGTGTTGCCCAAGCGGTCCGCTCCCGCCTGAGCGAGTTCGTTGCGGGCGACGCCAACCACGTCGAGCGGGCCAGGCGGCTCGTAGTCGAGCCAGGCGATCACAGCGATTTTGGACAGGTCGACCCCCGAAACGAACGACTGCTGGTCTCGCAGCGTCGCCGACGCGATCCCGTACCGCCCCACATCCCCCGCCGTCGTGCCCATACCCGGGACGATCAGGCTGATGTGCTCGGCGTCGTCGATGAGGCCGGTGCTGAGGGCGACCTTGGTGCGGTCGCCGGGCTGATAGGCGTAGAGCTGGTGCGGCGGGGTTCCGTCGGGGCCGCTGCCGAACGCGCGACGGATGGCGTTGAGTTCGGCGAGGAGCTTCTCCTCGCGTTCGACGATGGCGCGTGCCGCCGCGCGTGTCCCGGGGTCGGAGCTCTCCAGGAGCCTCCGGGCGTCCTCGCGTCGCTTCTCGGCGTCGGCGATGTCGTTCGTCAGCATGCGAGCGTTGACCTCGGAGCGAGTGCGGGCGTCGACGCCGTCGAGGTTGCCGATGACGCGCGGGAGGTTCTGGGCGAGGCGAGACCGTGTGGCGTCGTCGAGGCCCCGCCACCAGGCGGCGACGGAGGCCGGCCCGAGATCGAGAAGGCGGGCCAGGAGGCCGGGGTGCGCCGCCGCGTACGACTGGAGTTCGGCGGGACTCATTCGGCGCAGGTCGCGGAGGAGCTTCTTCTCTCCGGCGTGCGCCATCACCTCGGCGAGGCCGGCGGGCACCGGAGCGGTGCCGAACACGGAGCCGGTCACGGCGCGGTCGGCGATGGCGCCGAGCACCCGGGCCGTGGCCGCGTCGCTCTCCGCGATCGCCGCGCGCGCGTCGTCGAGGAGGGCCTCGGCGTTGTCGCGGATGGCGACCCCCGGATCGACGAAGACGGACACGACGGGCAGCGCGAACGGAGTGCTCGCTGCGCGAGCCTGCTCCTGGTCGTATTCACGGCGAGCGGCCGCGGTCGCCGCTTCACCGCGCGACCACTCCTCGATCGCCCGGGACGCGGACCGGAGCGCCGCCTCCACCTCCTCCGCGTGCGATCGCAGGACGAATGCGGCGTCGTGATAGGCCGCCCCGGCCGCCTCCACCCGGGCGAGATGTCGCTCGCGGGCCGACTCGAAGGCGTCGGCCCCCGCCCCCGTCCAGGAGTCGACCACCGCCGTACGGTGGGAGGCCGCGGCGACCTCGATCGAACGGGCGTGCGCCGCCCAGAGCTCCGCCTGCTCTCGCTCCCCCGACGGATCGCCCGCGATCAGAGCGCCCGGATCCGTGACCTCCCCCAGGCTGCCCATCAGTTCCCTCCGACGTGGCCGCGGCTCGCGAGCGCCGCGTCGGCCTCGCCATACAGAGCGACCGTGCGGCGCACCCGTGCGACGAACTCCATCTCGTCGCCGGCGATCGCCGCGTCAGCCCCTCTCCAGGCTGTCGACACCCGCGTGGCCGCGGCGCGCACGGGACCGTCTCCGAAAACGGGCGCGGCCGGGGGCGGCTCCGGGAACCCCGCGAAACGCCCTTCGCACGCACCGATCGACTCAGTCTCCACCCCCACGGTTACCATGCATCGACCGTAATCGACATGCAATACAAACATCAATGCTTGTATTTCATGCATCTCGTGAGACGTCACAAATCCATCGCGAAGCTCGGAGTCGGCGGCATCGACCCAGCGCTCGCATCGGATCGTGCCACACAAGAAACGTGCTGGAAAACAGGCCGTGACGCACCGAATCGTTACCCGGTCGAGCAGTGACGCTCGCTCGACTGCGTCATGGCCCCGCGTTTACACAATTCCGAGAAGAGCCCCCCTCACCCTCCGCGCATGATTCCCGCGTAACACTGACGAACACGCAACGATCCACCGTATGCTTGCGCCCGTGGACAACCTCGATCGCAGCATCCTCGACCTCCTCCGTCAGAACGCTCGCGCGGGGTACGGCGACATCGGCTCGGTCGTGGGCCTCTCCGCCTCCGCCGTGAAGCGCCGCGTGGACCGCCTGGTCGCCGACGGCGTGATTCGCGGGTTCACCATCCAGGTCGACCCTGCGATCGACGGCATGAGCACCGAGGCCTACGTCGAGCTGTTCTGCCGCGGGACCGTGTCGCCGGAGGAACTCCTGCGCATCCTCTCCGCGGTGCCCGAGGTCGTCGACGCCGGCACCGTCACGGGCAGCGCGGACGCGATCGTCCACATCCGCTCCCGCGACATCCCGAGCCTGGAGGCGGCGCTCGAGAAGGTGCGGCTCGCGCCCAACGTCGATCACACCCGCAGCGCGATCGTCCTGTCGCGGCTGATCAACCGCGGCAACTCCTGACCGATCGCGTCGCGAAACTTCAAGACGCGACGCCCGGCCCGGCCCAGACTGCAGGCATGAGCGAAACAGCACGAGCCGACATTCATATCGCCGCCGACCGGGATGCCCTCTGGAATGCCCTGACGGACGCGGACACCATCGCGCGGTACATGTACGGCACCCGCGTGACCACGGATTGGCGCGAAGGGTCACCGATCGTCTACCAGGGCGAATGGGAGGGAACAGCGTACGAGGACAAGGGAACGATCCTCGAGATCATCCCCGGCGAGCGCCTCGTGACCAGCTACTACAGCCCGCTGAGCGGCAAACCCGACGAGCCGCAGAGCTATCAGACGGTCTCCTACCAGCTCGCGGACGACGGGGACGGCACCGTCGTGACCATCACCCAGGACGGCTGCGCCGACCGGGGGGAAGCCGAGCGCATGAGCGCGAACTGGGCCGCGACACTGGAATCCCTGCGTGCGGTCGTCGAAGAAGTCTGAACGTCCTCTGCGAGAATCCTCATCCCCCGCGATCCCCTCGGCCCCCGGAACCGAGCGCCACCACGGCGAACAGTGGCACGATGGGCGCATGAAGCTGCTCGTTGTGGAAGACGACCCGGACATGGGAGGCCTCGTCCAGCGCGGTCTCGCCGCCGAAGGATACGACGTCACCCTCGTGACCAACGGCGTGGACGCCCTGATCGCGTTGCGCAGCGACGCCTATTCGGCGGCGGCCATCGACGTGATGCTGCCGGGGATGAGCGGGTTCGAGCTGTGCCGCCACATCCGTGAGGCGGCGAACCCGATGCCCATCCTCCTGCTCACCGCGCGAGACGCGATCGAGGACCGCGTGCACGGCCTCGACTCCGGTGCGGATGACTACCTCACGAAGCCGTTCGCCTTCGCGGAGCTCGCCGCGCGCGTGCGCGCACTCCTCCGTCGCGAGCCGACCGGGATGCGGCCGCAGGTGACGGTCGGCCGCCTCACCGTCGACTCGCACGAGCACCAGGCGCTGGTCGACGGCCACGAGATGCCGCTCAGCCGTCGCGAGTTCACGCTGCTGCGCCTGTTCGCCACCAACCCGGACAAGACGCTCTCCCGCGCGGACATCCTCGAGTCGGTGTGGGGCACCACCGAGAACATCGGCACCAACGTGATCGACCAGTACGTCTCATACCTGCGCAAGAAGCTCGATCTGGCGGAGGCCGGTCTCTCCATCGTCACCGAACGCGGACGGGGATACCGGCTCGATGCCAAGAACGCGCTCGACGCGAAGGGTTCCGCAGACGCACGGGATTCCGCGGAGGTCGCGGCGGACGAGAAGCTGACGGAGAAGTCGACGTCGTGAGGTGGCTGCGGCGGCTGTCGATCACGGCGCGTATCACCATCGGCAGCCTCCTCGTCGCCTCGCTCTTCGGCCTGGCGGCGGTCGTCGTCATCCGCATCGGGGTCGCGTCCATCCTCCACAATGCCACCGTCACCCTCCTCAACAACGACATCGCGGCTCCCGCCGAGTCGGTGCAGAACAGCCCGCGCGGCCCGTTCGACCTCCCCGGAGGCGGACAGGAACTCGCCGTCGTGGACGCGAACGGCGAGCTCCTCGCCTCCACGCTTCCTGCGGCGATGGAGCCGAAGATCGACAAGCTGATCTCGATCGGCGACACCCCGACGATGTTCCAGCTCGGCGACGATCAGTATCTCGTCCTGACCGAGAAGGTCGACACCACGAACGGCGTCGTGCACATCGTCGCCGCCCGCAACGACGAGACGACCGCCCTCATCCTCGACCGTCTGACGGCCGCGCTGCTGATCGGCGCCGGCGTGCTCATCCTGGGCTTCGGCGGCGCGTCGTGGCTGCTGGCGCGTGCAGCACTGAGCCCGGTGAGCCGGATGCGCGAGCAGGCCGAGCTGATCGCCGGCGAGGAGCGCTCCAATCAGGAGCCGTCGATCGGACTGCTGACCGTCGGCCCGGCGCAGGACGAGCTGTCCGAGCTCGCCACGACCCTCAACGACCTCATCCGGCGCCTCCGGGCCTCCGCGGATCGCGAACGGCAGATGGTCTCGGACGCCAGCCACGAGCTGCGGACACCGCTCGCCGTGCTGCGCGGACAGCTGGAGCTCGCCGAGCTCGATGCCGGCGACCCGGAGGCACTGCTTGTCGACATCCGCTCGTCGCACGCGACGGCACTGCGCCTCGGGCAGCTCGCGAACAACCTGCTCGAGCTCTCCCGCATCGAGGCCGGCCCGACGAGCGGCCGCATCGACTGGCGCACGCTCGTGGACGAGCTCACCGACGCCATCGACCGCGCGCGGCTCCTCGCCAGCGGCGATGACGACGCCGGAAGCATTTCGGTCGACTTCGAGTACGACCCCCGGCGCCGCCCCGCCACGGATGCCCGGATCGCCCTGAGCCCGACGGATGTCGGCCGTATCCTGGACAACCTGCTCGGCAATGCGATCACCGCGATCCGCTCCGTTCCCGACCACGGCGAGGCGACCGTGACGGCCGAGATCGCGCTCGAGGCGGAACGGGTCGTGCTCACGGTGCGGGACACCGGACCGGGCATGCCCGAGGATTTCATCCCCGTCGCACTGGATCGCTTCACCCGTGCCGACGGCGCGCGCACGTCGACGTCGGGCGGCAGCGGCGGCCTCGGGTTGGCGATCGTCGCCGCACTGGCGGGCTCAGCCGGCGGGGAGGTGGTGCTCGCCAACGGTGAGCCCGCGGGGTTGATCGTCACGGTGTCGCTGCCGCTGGTGCGTTCGAACGACCAGTGACCGTCGCGGTCGGCGACCGTCGGCGTCAGTGACCGCTGCGATCCGAGTCCACGCCCGCGCCCGGGCCTTCGTCGAGGGAGTCCAGCGCCCGGAGGTCATCGGTGTCGAGCTCGAATGCGAACGCGGCCAGGTTGTCGGCCATCCGCTGCGGGTTCGCCGACTTCGGGATGACCACGAGCCCGTTCTGGATGTGCCAGCGGAGCACGATCTGGGCCGGCGTACGGCCGTGCTTCTGCGCCAGCTGCGCCAGGACGGGCGCCGAGAGGAGGTCGCCCTGGCCGCCGCCCAGCGGACTCCATGACTCCGTCAGGATGCCGCGCTCTGCGTCGTAGGCCCGCTGCTCACGGCGCGTGATCGCCGGGCTGAGCTGGATCTGGTTGACCGCGGGGACGATCCCGGTCGCGTCGATGAGCCGGTCGAGGTGGGCGGGCTTGAAGTTGGAGACGCCGATGGCGCGCGCCTTGCCCGCCTCCCGGAGGCGGACGAAGGTCTCCCAGGTGGAGACGAACTCGTCGCGGGCCGGGAGCGGCCAGTGGATGAGGAGCAGATCGACGTAGTCGAGGCCGAGCCGCTCGAGGCTGGCCTCCAGCCCGGCGACGGCGCGATCCTGGCCCTGGTACTCGCCGTCGAGCTTCGTCGTCACGAACCACTCGTCGCGCGCGACACCGCTGGCGGTCAGTCCGCGGCCGACTCCGACCTCGTTGCCGTACTTCACCGCCGTGTCGACGTGCCGGTAGCCGAGGCCGGCGGCCGCGACCACGGCTTTCTCGACCGCCGCATCGTCCAGCGGCCACGTGCCGAGCCCGAGCTGCGGGATGCTCCCGCCCGAGTTCAACGGAAGGGCGGGGACGGTGGACGGAACGGGTCCGGGAGTCGTCATGCGCTCAGCCTACGCTCGCCGCTCGGATCACCTCGTCCGAGAAGCGGGTGGGATTGCCGAACCGATGGTGGGTGATCGAGATCGCCTGCTCACGCAGGAAGGGGAGCACCTCCACGCGCCCGGACGGCGTGACCGCGCCGGAGTACACGGCGACGTCGGGGCTCCCGTCGAGTGCCTCGGCGAGCGCCACCGGATCGCCGCCGATCAATCGGATGCGGTGCGCCGTCGCCCGGCCGGCACGCACCCGTGCGAGCCACGTCGCGTCATCCTCCACCACGACCTCGACCTCGCGCTCGCGCAGCAGCTGGTGGGTGGCACGAGGCAGCTTGTGCGCGGTGCTGACCGAGAGCGGGGAGCGGGCGATCGTGCCGGCGGCGATGATGCGGAGCAGTTCGGCGAGGGTCCCTCCCTCGGAGAGCCGGATCGTCACCGGGACCGGCCGGTAGCGGAAGAGGTTCCGTTCGACGCCCAGCGCGGAGACGTCTTTGACCTGGCGGTATTCGGTGGCGACCGCGATCGCATCGCTGAGCGCCGACCGCCGGACGAGGTCGAAAGCGGTGTAGTCCATCGATGACTGTCCCGACTCGATGAGGTCGGAGACGCGGTCCTCGAGGCCGCGCAGGTGCAGGCTCGCGCTCGATCGTCCGGACTCCGGCACCCAGGTCCCGAGCCCGAGCAGGTAGTTCGGGCCTCCCGCTTTCGTGCCGGCACCGACGGAAGAGCGCTTCCACCCGCCGAACGGCTGTCGCCGCACGATCGCCCCCGTGATCCCCCGGTTGACGTAGAGATTGCCGGCCTCGACCGTGTCGAGCCACTCCGCGAGCTCGTCGGTGTCGAGCGAGTGGAGCCCCGCCGTCAGGCCGTACTCGACCGCGTTCTGGTAGAGCACGGCATCCTCGAGGGAGCGCGCCGTCATGATCCCGAGCACTGGTCCGAAGAACTCGGTGAGGTGGAAGTAGGAGCCCGGCTCGACCCCCGTGCGAATTCCGGGCGACCACAGACGTCCGGTGTCGTCGAGCCGCTTCGGCTCCACGAGCCACTCTTCGCCGGCGCCGAGCGTCGTGAGGGCGTGCAGCAGCTTGCCGGAGGCGGGCTCGATGAGCGGCCCCATCTGACTCGTCGGATCGGAGGGGTACCCGACACGCAGGCTCTGCGTGGCGTCGATCAGCTGGCGGCGGAACCGTTCGGAGCGCGCGACCGATCCGACGAGGATCACCAGGCTCGCCGCAGAGCACTTCTGCCCGGCGTGCCCGAACGCGCTCTTGACGATGTCGGAGACGGCGAGGTCGTAGTCGGCGCTGGGTGTCACGATGATCGCGTTCTTGCCGCTCGTCTCGGCGAGAAGGGGGAGGTCGGGGCGCCATGACCGGAACAGCTTGGCGGTCTCGTACGACCCTGTCAGGATCACCCGCTCGACGCGCGGGTCGGCGATGAGCGCCCGGCCGAGCTCGTTCTCGGGAACGTCGGCGAGGGTGAGGAGTTCGCGCGGGATGCCCGCCTCCCACAGCGCCTCGACGAGCACGGCCGCGCACCGCTTCGCCTGCGGCGCGGGCTTGATGATCACCCCGCTCCCGGCGGCGAGCGCCGACAGCACCGAACCCGCCGGGATGGCGACGGGGAAGTTCCACGGAGGAGTGACGACGGTGAGTGCCGACGGCACGAAGCGAGCCCCCTGCACGGCGTCGAGGTCGCGCGCGAGCGCCGCGTAGTAGTGGGCGAAGTCGACCGCTTCGCTGACTTCCGGGTCGGCTTCGGCGATCGTCTTGCCCGTCTCGGAGGCCATGACCTCGATGAGCCGGTCGCGGTTCGCCTCGAGCGCGTGACCCGCGCGGTCGAGCACGGCCGCTCGTTCGAAGCCGGTGCGCGCTCCCCAGGCCGCTCCCGCGGTCGTGGCCTGCCGCAGGATCGTCTCCAGCCGAGTGGCGTCGGGAACCGCCGCCGCCTCGATGGTCGCCGCGCCGAGGTCGGAGGTGCCGGAACGTGCGAGGATCCGCCGGCCCCAGGCGCGGTTCGCCGCGATCGACGGGTCCGTGTCCGGTGCGTTTCGGAAGTTCGCGGCCGCCGTCCAGGGCGTCGCGGCCGGAGAGGAGAGTGCCCCATCGTGACGCTCGTGCTCCTGCCCGTCCACGTCGCCGAGGGTGGGCGGTTCCATCCCGCCGTCCGGCTCGGATCCGAGTGCTGTTCCCCGCTCCGAGCCGTCGAGCATCCCGTCGCCCGCCGATCCGCGGGACAATCCCAGCACGACGCTGGTCAGCCCCTCGTCCGCCGGTGCCACCGGAACGGCGGGCGACCGGGTGAAGGAGGGCGCGGTCGCCTCCTCCCATTCGTGCGTGCGGTCCTGCTGGCGATGCGGGACCGGCGCCGCCCCGCGAGGAAGCGGGTCGGACTCCAACGCTGCGACCGAGGCGAGGAAGCGTTCCTTCTCGCGGTCGAACAGAGCCGGATCCGCATCGAGCTCGAACACCGCGGACATGAAGTTCTCCGGGCTCGCGTTCTCCTCGAGCCGGCGGATGAGGTAGGAGATCGCCACGTCGAACTCCGCGGGGTCGACCACGGGCGTATAGAGGAGCAGGCCTCCCACCGTGCGCTTCACCGCATCCGCCTGCGCCGTCGCCATCCCGAGCAGCATCTCGAAGTCGACGCGCGCGGTGACGTCGCGCTTCGATGCGAGCAGCCAGGCGTATGCCACATCGAACAGGTTGTGGCCCGCGACGCCGATCTTCACCGCGTCGGTGTGCTCGGGGGTGAGCGCCCAGTCGAGCACGCGCTTGTAGTTGGTGTCGGTCTCGAGCTTGCTGCCGTACGTCGCGAGGGGCCAGCCGTGGATCGCGGCGTCCACGTGCTCCATCGCGAGATTCGCCCCCTTGACGACGCGCACCTTCACGGGCGCCCCGCCCTGCGCGCGGCGCCCGGCCGCCCACTCGGTGAGCGACTGCAGGGCGTCGAGGGCGTCGGGCAGGTAGGCCTGCAGCACGATTCCGGCTTCGAGCCCCCGGAACCGCGGCTTGCCGAGGATGCCGGTGAAGACCGCGATGGTCAGGTCGAGGTCGCGATACTCCTCCATGTCGAGGTTGATGAACTTCGGGGTGGGGGACGACGCGGCCAGCTCATACAGGGGCGTGAGGCGTTCGACGACCCGTTGCACGGTCTCATCGAACGACCACATCGAGAGCTGCGAGGCGATCGAGGACACCTTGATCGACACATAGTCGACGTCGTCACGGGCGAGCAGCGCGCGGGTGCCCTCCAGTCGTCGCGCCGCCTCCGTCTCGCCGAGCACCGCCTCGCTGAGCAGATTGAGGTTGAGCCGAGCGCCGTGCCCGTGCGGGTCGGACGCGGAGCGCAGGTGCGCGATCGCCGGGCCGAGCTTCTGCGGCGTCGCATCGATCACGAGGTGGCCCACCATCCTCCGCAGCACCCGGCGGGCGATGGGAACGACGACCCAGGGCAGCACCGGTCCGAACACGCCGCCGAGCCAGATGGCCGCGCGCATGTACCAGGGGAGGAAACGAGGGATGCGTCGGGCGAGCCGCTGCAGGTTGTACCCGGCGACGAAGAGATCCTGCGGGCGCGCGACGCCGTCGACGAATCCGACGGTGAAGTCCAACCCGTCGGGGTCGCGCAGCACACCCGCCAGTCGCTCCGCCGCGGGGTCCTGAGCGGGGGCGCCGTCGCCCGTCCGCGAGCTCTCGGCCAGCCAGACGCGCACCAGCTCGACAGCCTCGTGAGCCAGCTGAGCGGGGCGCACCGCGGTGCCGTCCGTGTCATCCACCATGACCACGACTGTAATCATCCCGACCCTGCTGCACGCCGAGGGCGCTCGAACATGTGGAGAAGTCGCAGCGTCCCGGACCCCTGTGGAGGGCCCTCTGTCCGTGCGATGCGTCGCCTAGGCTCTGTTGCATGACGGACAGCGCACCCTCCTCCCCCGCCGCGACGCACGACGTCGTGATCGTCGGCGGCGGTCACAACGGCCTCACCGCTGCGGCGTACCTGGCGAAAGCAGGCAAGAGCGTCATCCTCCTCGAGCGTCTCGACGATGTCGGCGGCGCCGCGGTGAGCGCGCAGGCGTTCCCGGGCGTCGAGGCGCGCCTCTCCCGCTACTCGTACCTCGTGAGCCTCCTGCCGCAGCGCATCATCGACGACCTCGGGCTCGACATCCGTCTGGCGCGTCGGCGCTACTCGTCGTACACGCCCGTCCCCGGAGACGCGAGCGGCGCCGGCCTGCTCATCGACAACACGGACCAGGAGGCGACGGCGGCGTCCTTCGCGCGCATCGGGGCCGCGGAGGACGCGGAGGCGTTCGACGCCTTCTACGCGTCGACCGGTGAGCTCGCCCGCGCGCTCTGGCCGACGGTGACCGAGCCGCTGCTCACGCGCTCCGAAGCGCGCACCCTCGTCGGCGACGACGAGCTCTGGGATGCCCTGATCGAGAACCCGATCGGCGGGTTCATCGAGTCACGACTGCAGAACGACCTCGTGCGCGGTGTCGCGGCGACGGATGCGCTGATCGGGACCTTCGCCAGCGTCTGGGACCCGTCCCTGGATCAGAACCGCTGCTTCCTCTATCACGTCATCGGCCAAGGCACCGGCGAGTGGGACGTCCCCATCGGCGGCATGGGCGCGGTCACCGGGGAGCTCGCCCGTGTCGCCCGCGAGGCCGGCGCCCGCGTCGTCACCGGTGCGGAGGTAACGGCCATCCGCCCCGACGGCTCGGTCGAGTACATCCGCAACGGCCACGAGCGCCGCGTCGAGGGCGGCCATGTGCTCGTGAACGTCGCCCCGGAGGTCCTGGATCGTCTGCTCGCCTCCGACGCCACCGACACCGCCGGACGCCCGCCCGCGGAGGGCGCGCAGGTCAAGGTCAACCTCCTGCTCCGCCGCCTCCCGCGCCTGCGCGACGAGTCGCTCGATCCGCGGGCGGCGTTCGGCGGCACCTTCCACATCAACGAGACCTACACGCAACTGGAGGCCGCCCACGCCGGGATGCTGCGCGGCGTGATGCCCGAACTGCTGCCGTGCGAGATCTACTGCCACACCCTCGCCGACCCGAGCATCCTCGACCCGGAGCTGGCGGAGTCCGGAGCGCAGACCATCACCGTCTTCGGCCTGCACACCCCCGACCGGTGGCTGACGGACGAGAACAACGACGCCACCCGGCAGCGCCTGCAGGACGCCGTGCTCGCCTCCCTCGACTCGGTGCTGGCCGAGCCGATCGAGAGCCTCCTGCTGACCGACGGCGACGGCAACCCCTGCATCGAGACCAAGACCACCCGTGACCTCGAGCGGGCGCTCAACATGCCCGGCGGCAACATCTTCCACGGGCCGTTGTCGTGGCCGTTCGCCGAGGACGACGACGCGCTCGACACGCCGGCACGGCGCTGGGGCGTCGCCACGCCGCACCCGCGCATCCTGATGTGCGGGTCGGGCGCGCAGCGCGGCGGCGCCGTGAGCGGACTCGGCGGGCACAACGCGGCGATGGCCGTGCTGGAGGGCTGAGAGGACTCGCATCCACCGTCCACGCGCCGTCCAGGGCGCCCCCTGCCACAACCGACGCGTCGTGACTATCGTGAAGTCCAGGAGGGGCGGACTCATTAGGAGGTCATCATGACGCCGCAGCCGACGGGAAGACTGGTCAGGAAGGACGACGGCGTCTACGTGGTCCTCGACCGCATCGTCCACGCGCCGATCGAGGAGGTGTGGGCCTACTTCAGCAGGTCCGCCTACCTCAGCCGCTGGATCGGCGAGTTCACCGGGACTCCGTCGACGGGTGCCGTGAAGTTCCGCATGAACGCGGAGGGCGACGGCGCCGAGTGGGAGAACGTCGCGATCATGCTGTGCGACGCCCCGCGCCGCCTCCACGTCGACGTCGGATCGGCGCCGGGATCCCGTCGGATGTTCGTGCACCTGACGGAGTCCAGCGGTCACACCACCATCACCTTCGGTGACCTGCTCCACACGGTCGCCGAGGGGGCGGACTACGGAGTCGGCTGGGACTATTACCTCGACCGGATGATCGCAGCTCACGACGGCAAGCCGCTGCCCGTCTGGGAGGACTACTACCCCGACTTCCTCGACCACTACGCGACGCTGTGCCGAGAGCTCGACCGCGACATCAAGGCCGAGCACGCCGCGGCGCTGCGCGACGGCACGAACGGCTGACCGCGACCCCTCTCCTCAGTGCCAGCGGTGGTCCTGCACGGCCAGCCGCGGCCCGCGCCGCTCGAAGCGGAAGCCGCTCGCCAGGATGAGCCGCACCACGCGCTGACGATGCCCGGCCCAGGGTTCGAGCAGTTCGAGCATCCCGTCGTCGTCGACCCTCCGGCCGATCAGGGCCTCGCCGACGTAGTGGGCGAGGTGATAGTCGCCGACGCTCACCAGATCGGGGTGGGCGTGCGAGCGCTGCAGCGTCTCGGCGGTCGTCCACTGGCCGACGCCCGGGATGGTGCGCAGCGCGATCGATGCGGCGTCCAGCGAGCCGGCCTGCGCGACAGCGCGCTCGAGCGACGGCGCAACGGCGAGGACTGCCTGGGCAGCTCGTGCACGTCGCGGGTCGACACCGGCGCGATGCCAGTCCCAGGAAGGGATACCGCGCCATTGCTCGATGGTGGGCACTACACGCAGCTCGGTCGGACCAGGACCTGGCGCCGGCTCGCCGTACCAGCGCAGAAGCCGCGCCCACGAGCGATACGCTTCGAGGCTCGTGACGCGCTGCTCCACGATCGCGGGGAGGAGCGCCTCCAGCAGCAGGCCGGTGCGTGAGAGTCGGAGGCCGGGGTTGCGATGCAGACTGCCGCGCAGCAGCGGGTGGCTGCTCACGTCCAGACCGGACCAGTCGTCTCCGTGGCCGAGGAGGCCGGGCAGCGCTTCGATCGCCCACGCCGCGCCCGGCCCCCACGCGGCGGCCGGGATCGAGCCGTCGGATGCCGGACGGTGGATGCGCAGCGTCGCCGCTCCGAGCGGAGTGCGCCAGGTGCGCCACATCCCGCCGAGGTCCCACTGCGTCGTCGGATCGAAGGGACCGCGTCCGAGGAGCCCGAGGATGCCCGGCAGGTCCAGGGGACGGTCGGGACGGTAGACGGTCTCTGCATCGGGGAGCGCGTGCGACCCGGGGGCGGCGGGGAGCACGGCTGTCATGCCGGAATCGTACGTCAGCCGTCTGACAGCGGATGCGCAGCGATCACCCCCTTCCCGCGTGTCTGCGGCATCCCCTACATTCGGCGCCATGGGAATCGATCTCGACGCGGCGCGCGTCGCTCGGCTGCGTGAGTCCGTCCGTGGCGCCGTCTTCCTCCGCGGCGACGAGGGACTCGCCGCCGAAGCCGCCTGCTTCGACCCGACCATCCGGCACGACCCTGACATCCTGGTGGCCGCACGCGACGAAGCCGACGTCGCCGCGGCCGTGCGCTTCGCCCGGGAGAACGACCTGCCGCTCCGCATCCAGGCGACGGGCCAAGGCGCCGAGAACCCGGTCTCCGGCGGCCTGCTCCTCATCACCCGTGACCTCGACGCGCTCGAGATCGACAAGGATGCCCGACGCGCGCGCATCGGGGCGGGGGTGCGCTGGGCGCCCATCATCGAAGCGGCGGCGGCGTACGGGCTGGCTCCCGTGACGGGGTCGTCCACGAGCGTCGGCGCGGTCGGCTACACCCTCGGCGGTGGCCTGGGCCCGCTGGCGCGCAGCCACGGCTTCACCGCGGACTGGGTCCGCAGCTTCCGCGTGGTGACGGCCGACGGCGAGCTCGTCGTCGCCGACGACGTGACGAACTCCGATCTCTTCTGGGCGCTCCGCGGAGGCAAGGGCGGCCTCGGCGTCGTGACCGAGATGGTGCTGGAGCTCGTCCCGCTCACCACCCTCTACGGCGGCAGCGTCTTCTTCGACGAGGATGCCGCCGACGAGGCCTTCCGCGTCTGGGCCGACTGGTCGGCCTCGCTCGTCGACCAGGCGACCACCTCCGCCGTGTTCTTGCGCATCCCCGACGTCGACGGGCCTCCGCCACCCCTGCGCGGGCGCTCCCTGTTCAGCGTGCGCTTCGCGTTCCCCGGCGATGCGGCGGAGGGAGAGCGGCTGTTCGCGCCGATGCGGGGCGCCGCACCTGTCTACCTCGACTTCGTCGGCGAGATGCCCACGACGGCTGTGGCCACCATCCACAACGATCCCGAGCAGGGCGGCCCGAGCTGGATCCGCGGCCATATGCTCGATTCATTCGACCGCGCGCTGGCCGATGACCTCCTGCCGCTGATCGGCACGACCGCGGCCACCCCGTTCCTCGCGGTCGAGGTGCGTCAACTCGGCGGGGCCACCCACCGCGACACGGCGGACGGCACCGCTGTCGGCGGCCGCGCCAGCACCCACGCCCTCAGTTCGATCGCGGCCGACCCCGCGACCTTCGGGGATGCCGCGCCCGCGCATGCCGCAGCGATCGCCGAGGTGCTGGGCGACCGGATCTCCGCCGTCACGAACATCAACTGGGTGGCGGATCCGAGCGACCCCGCTGCGTTCCGGTGCCTGTGGCCGGAGGAGATCTTCGATCGGCTGTCGACGGCGCGGGCGGCGTGGGATCCGGAGCGCGTGTTCGCGTTCGGACCGGCCTGATCACTCGTTCCAGATGCTCGGCGCGGCGGCCCGCGTCGAGGGGAGCGCAGCGTCGGCTCCCCACTCGATCAGCCACTGGGGCACCGTGACGTCCGTCGGCGACGGGCCGACGGCCTCCAGCAGCTCCTCGATCGTGACGATTCCCCCGCCGCGCTTCAGAAACCGGCCCCGGATGAACGCCTGCGTGTAGATCTCGCCGTCAACCGTGAACCGCTGCTCCACGTACACGGCCTTCTCGTCGAAGCCGAGGATGCGCGACTCCACGACGAAGGGCTGCCACAGCTCGAGCGATTTGCGGAACGAGATCGTCTCCGACGCCACCACCGGGTACCAGCCACGCTGTTTGAAGATCGCCCAGATGCCGCTGCGCGACAGCAGGTCGAACCGCCCGATGTCCGCGATCGACAGGTACACCCCGTTGTTCATGTGCTTGAGGATGTCGAGGTCGGTCGGCAGCACCCGGAACTTCGTTCGCGCCACATCCCAGTGGTCGAGTCGTGGCCCGAAGCGCGCGAGCCAGAAATGGAGCATCGTCCGGAAGATCATGTGCACCGGGCCAGAGTAGTCAGCAGCCAACGATCCCGCGGAATCATTGTGCGCGATCTCCAAGGTGAGGTGGCCCTGACCGCGGCCGTTCTGTTCAAGACCTCTGGGGAGGTGCCGACCTACGCTGGCGTCATGACACTCGCACTCGGCTTCATCGGCATTGTGACCTCCGACATGGCGGCCTCGCTCGCCTTCTACCGTGCCCTCGGCGTGAGCATCCCGGAGGGCCTCGACGACGCCCCGCATGTCGACGCGGCAATCGAGGACGGCACGACCCTCTCCTGGGACACGCTGGAGACCATCCGTTCCTTCGATGCCGGCTTCGTGCCCGCCACCGGCGGCCACCGGATCGCGCTCGCGTTCGACAAGGGGACGCCGGACGCGGTGGACGCCGCCGTGGAGGAGCTGCGCGCAGCCGGATACCCGCCGCACGTCGAGCCGTGGGACGCGCACTGGGGCCAGCGCTACGCGACCGTGCTCGACCCGGACGGCAATTCGATCGACCTCTTCGCGGCCGCGGCGAACTGACCGGGTGTGATTCCGACCAGCCGATCGAACTCCCGCGTGAGGTGCGGCTGGTCGGCGTAGCCGGCGCGAAACGCCGCGTCTGCGAGAGATGCGCCCCGCGTGAGCAGGGCCTGGGCACGGCGAGCCCGCTCGAGGCGCACGAGGGTCGCATAGCCGTAGCCGAAGGTCGCCGACATCCCGCGCCGCAACCGGCGCTCTGACCAGCCGAGTTCGGTGATCAGGGCGGAGACCGGCTGAGCCAGCCGAGCCGAACGACGGACGGCCGCCACCCAGTCGGGTACGTCGACGGTCAGTGCATCCGTCCCGATGAATGAGGACCGGGCGGAGCGGCGCAGCTGGTCGGCGATCCGCGCGGCAGCCCGTCGGCCCAGCACGTCGGCTGCAAGGACATCGTCGTCGCGGAGCTCGGCGAGGGCGATGCCCAGGAGGGCGTTCGCGGCGCCGGGCGCGAAGCGGATCCCGATGGTCGGCGTGTCCCCGTCCGCGCGCGTCTGCAGCCACCGCGTGGACGGCCCGGCGACCCGGACGACGTCGTCGTGCAGGATCACGTCGAGGCACCCGTCGGCGGGGATGACGGTCGACGCCCCGCTCGCGGACCGCCACAGTATCCGGTCTCCGTCGACCTCCCGTTCGCTGTACACGCACCGATCCTGTCACGGCCCAGACTCTGCGGGTTCGCCCGGTCGCCGCTCCGGGGCGGATCCTGCCGCCGCGCACAACATCGCTGCGTGACCGGCACAGGCGAGTCTCGTCTCCCTCCCTATCGTCGAGGCATGACCTCCGTCCTGCTACGCTCGAGAGGCCGCGGTGTGACGGGATCGTCTGCCGTCGCCATCCTCTCGCTTGCGGCGACCGCGGCGATGATCACGGGATACCCGCTGCTGTCTCCGCTCGCGTGGGCCGCCGTGCTCATCGCAGCGGCGATCGGCTGCGCGGTCTCCTCCCGCCCGGTCCGCGATACCGCCCGCAGTACCCGCGCCGGTGTCGCACACCTCGCCGTCGAGCCGTTCGCCATGGCGTTGATGGTGATACTGGATCTCTTCCACACGCATGCCGCGCCGGTGACGGAGGCCGCCGGTTCCGGTCACCACTCGCACCTCGGTTGGCTCACCGCAGTGCTCGGCGTCGCCGTCGCCGCTTCGGCGGTGGTCTGCCCCGTGCTCGCGGTGCGTCACGCCCGTACGGTCGGCCTCGCGCGAGGCACCCTTCCCGTGCTCGCGGCGGCGGCCATGTCGGTCATGGCCGCCGCGATGCTCCTCCCGAGCTGAACGTCGTCCGCTCAGCGCCCGCAGCTGCACTCCCCGCCGCTGCAGCAGCTCGCGCCGGCGGCCGCGCCGTCCGGCAGGTCCATCGCCGGATTCCGGTCGAGGAACCCGTACGGCTTGAACGCGAATCCCGAATAGTCGACGGGCATGATCGGCCAGTCCTCCGGACGCGGGATGTGCGTCGGACCGAAGACGTGCCAGAGCACGAGGTCCGCGTCTTCCAGCGACCGGTCGGCCGCGGTCCATGCGGGGAGCCCTGCCCCGCCCGCGTGCGCGTTCGGGTAGTCGCCGGCCGGGAAGCGCTCGGCCGGGTCGAACGGCGTCGCCCACAGGTGCTTGGTGGCGAACGTCGCCCGTCCCCACACCGTCGACTCCGGCTGCGCGAGCAGTGTCGCGCTCGGCTGCGGGAGGAGGTGGTACGCCGTTGGTGCGCCCACGGCGTTCCTGCGCGTCGTGCTGCGCACCTCCCATACCCGTGCGCGGGAGGGGTCGGCCAGCCGCTGCGCTTGCGACTCGCGGCTCAGCGGCGTGTTCGTCCAGGTGAAGGCGTTGCCGTGCGGGTTGTCGGGGCCGATCGGGATGCCGACCGCGTCGACCTCGGAGAGCGCGTTGCGGTCGCCGTCGATCGCGACGTCCAAGCGGGCGCAGAAGAGGTGCTGGTGCACGGGTGCGAAGAGACCGGGGGCGATCTCCGGAGCGTGCGGGTCGGTCGAGCCGGGGATCCCGGCGCCCGCGAAGACGATGCCGGTGGCCTTCGCCTCCACCTGGATCGTGCCGTCGAGGTAGAGGTACCAGAAGAACCCGTAGTCGTAGTTGCCGATGGTGGAGAAGTACGAGATGACGAGGCGGCGGGAGCGGCGCACCTCCGTCTTGCCATCGAGGTCGGTGTGCTTCCAGAGGATGCCGTAGTCCTCCTCGTGCATGCACACGACCTGCGGGATGGTCACCGGGTTGCCGTGGTCGTCGGCCACGATCCCGTCGAAGTAGTGGATGACGCCGAGGCAGTCACAGCCGAGGGTCAGGGTGTTCGCGTTCTTGCCGAGCAGGTACTCACCCGCGTCGAAGTAGCTGATCCAGAACCGGGTCGATGTCGTGTCGCCATAGGGCACGACCATCTCGGGCACCGAACCGCGGTAGAGCACTGAGCGGTCCTCGTCGCCGTCGCGGAAGGTCACCTGGTTGAGCACGAGCCCCTCGCGGGCGTTGAAGCCGACACGCAGCTTCCAGTTCTCCCACTCGACGTGCTGGCCGTCGACCCGGAAGCTCGGCCCCTCCGGTTGTGTGATCTCGATCGGCTTGAGAGTGGTACGTGCGGCTCCGATCGTGGCGGCGTCGTAATTGCCGTCGAGGTCGGGCACCGGGATGTCGCCGTCGTCCTCGACGCGCAGGACCGCGCCGGTCGTGAGGTCGATGTGCACGATGAGGCCCTCGACCGGATGCGACCACGGCGAATCGGTCGGGGTGGAACGCAGGAAGGTCAGCGAGCGGATGACGCGGCGACCGGACTCCTCGGCACGGTTGTGGAAGCCGGGAGCGAGCGGCGCGCAGAAGGCCAGCTCGATGCGGTCCTCGAGCCCGCGGCGCACCATGGCGGCCCGCCATTCGGGCGACGCCTTGGCGATCTCCTCCGCACGCACGTACTCCTCGAAGAGATACTGCGGCTGGCCGTACGGCGCCACCGCCGTCCCGAGCGGGCGATGGTCGACCAGTTCCCGGGTGGTCACCGACACGATCGCCTCGGCGGAGGCGCCGGTTGCGGTGTCGAGGAGCACGAACAGGATGCGCCGGTCGATCTCGTCGCCCTCGCGGTACGCTGCCACGGCCTCCTTCGACGGCTCCACCGGCAGCACCGACGGGAAACGCGTCGACTCCCCCACGAGCCCCGCCGCCACCAGGATGTCGCGCCCGTCGGCGATCTCCTGCGCGGTCAGTGCGTCGAGGGGATGCCGCACTTCCGTGGGCGCGGTGACGGTGGAGGTGTGCTGGTGGGACATCCGTGTTCCTTACGTCGAGCTGATCCGTTCAGTATCCGGGACTCCCCGAGCGCGCAGGAAGGCGAGCGGAGGCGACCGTTCCGATTCAGACAACCGGTCTGCGTCGCAGGCCAAGCCGTCGATGGCCCCGAACCGCTTCAATCGTCAGCAATCGCGCATCCCCCGTGCTCTCGCGGCGCGGCCCCCACCCCAGGCGCGGACCGAACGAGGAGAACCCCTTGACCTCCACAGAGCACGCCGACACCGCCGTCGGCACCCGGACCGCGGCGCACCGGCGCCTCGGCGTCCCCGCCGTCACCTTCATGATCGTGGCCGCGTCCGCACCCCTCACGGTGCTGGCCGGCGGCGTCACCACGACGTTCGCCGTCACGGGCGTGCTGGGCGTGCCGCTGTCGTTCCTCATCCTGGGCGCGACCCTCACGGTCTTCGCGGTCGGGTACGCGGCCATGAGCCGGTTCGTGACCAACGCCGGGGCGTTCTACTCCTACGTCGCCCAGGGGCTCGGCCGACCCGGCGGAGTCGGGGTCTCGATCGTGGCGCTCATCTCCTACAACGCCATGCAGATCGGCGTGTACGGGATGTTCGGGTTCCAGGTCTCGTCCCTGCTGGCGGGCAAGTTCGGCTGGGACGTGCCGTGGTGGATTCCGGTGCTCGTGTGCATCGCGATCATCGCGGCGCTCGGCGTCAACCGCGTCGACCTCTCCGCGAAAGTGCTCGGCGTGCTGGTCGCGCTCGAGTTCGTGGTGGTCATCGTCTACGACATCGCCTCCTTCATCGTGGCTCCGGAGGGCGTCAGCGCGGAGGCGCTCAGCCCGTCCAATCTGTTCGTCCCCGGCATCGGCGCGGTCTTCGCATTCGGCATCGCGGCCTTCATGGGCTTCGAGTCGGCGGCGATCTACGGCGAGGAGTCGAAGGACCCGAAGCGCACCGTCGCGCGCGCCACCTACACGGCCGTCGGCGTCATCGCGATCTTCTACGCCCTCTCCTCCTGGGCGATGACGGTCGGCTCCGGCCCGAGCAACGTCATCAAGGACTCGACCGAGCAGGGCCCCGACCTGATCTTCACATTCCTCGGCTCGCACGTCGGCGTGATCGTCAGCGACATCGCGCAGCTGCTCTTCATCACCAGCCTGTTCGCCTCGCTGGTCAGCTTCCACAACGCGGTCGCGCGCTACTTCTTCTCGCTCGGCCGCGAGGGTGTGCTGCCCGGCTGGCTCTCCCGCATCCGCGCGCACAGCGGTGCCCCGTGGGCGGGTTCGGTGACCCAGAGCATCCTCGCCGCGGTCGTCATCGTCGCCTTCGCGATCGCCGGCGCGGGATGGGTTCCTCCGGAGGGTGCTCCTGCCGCCCTCTTCCCCGTGCTCACCCTGTTCTCCTGGCTGACGAACAGCGGCGCACTCGGCCTGGTGCTGTTGATGGCGGTCGTCTCGTTCTCGGTGATCGGCTTCTTCCGGCGCGACGGACGCGGCGTCGGCTCCTGGCAGCGGGTGATCGCGCCCGTGGTGTCGGGGGTCGCGCTGACCGTGGTGTTCGTGCTGATCCTCGTCTACTTCAACACCCTGCTGACGAGCGACCCGACGGCACCGCCCACCGCGACCACGTTCGTCCTGCCCGCGATCGTGATCGTCCCGGGCGTCGTCGGGGTGTTCTGGGGGATGGCGCTCAAGCGTCGCAACCCCAGGGTCTACGCTCAGATCGGCCACGGGACCGAGGAGGCCGGCGCTCCCGAGCTGGGCGTCGAGGAGGACTGAACCCCGCGCGCCGGCCGCGCGCGCCTGCCGCCGCACTCATCGGTCGGCTCAGGCGCGCGCGGCCGCCCGCACGTCCGACGGCGACTCTTCGTACGCCGCCTTGAAGACCCGGCTGAAGTGGGCGGCATCGACGAACCCCCAGCGCGAGGCGATGGCGGCCACAGACTGGTCGGCGTGCAGCGGGTCGACCAGGTCGCGGCGGCAGCGCTCGAGACGCCGGGTGCGGATCCACGCGGAGACGGTCGTGCTCTGCTCCTGGAACAGCCCCTGCAGGTGACGGGTCGAGATGAAGTGGGCCGCCGCGATCTGGGTCGGCCCGAGATCGGTCGAGGCCAGGTTGGCGTCGATGTACATCCGGATGCGCTGCATCAGCGCCCGGTGCGGGTCGATGGTCTCGGTACGCGCGTCCAGCTCGTCGGCGAACAGTGTGGTCACCAGGTCGAGGGCGCTGTGGGCGAGCCGCGTTCCCGTGGGGCCGGAGAGCTGGTCGAGGTTGCCGACCAGCTGCGCCAGGAACGGCACGATGATCCCGCCGACGCCGGACCTCCCGTCGAAACGGACCGCGGTCAGCTGCGACACGAGCTCACGCGGGAGATCGACGAGGCTCTTCGGGAACATGACGACCATGGTCCGGAAGTCGTCGTCGAAGACGAGGGAGTACGGCCGGTGCGTGTCGTACACGGCGAGGTCGCCGGGGCGGAGGACGGCCTCCCTGTCGTCCTGGATGAGCAGGCCCGTCCCGGAGAGCATCATGCTGAGCTTGTAGTAGTCGCGATCCGAGCGCGCGATCAGTTCGGGGGTGCGCTCCACGACGTGCTGGGAGGCGCTGACCTCGGAGACGTGCACCGTGTCCGCGGTGGCCATCCGAATGCGACCCCAGAACGGATCCGGCCGCTCGCTCGTCACGTGCAGCGGCACGAACGACTCGGAGACGGCGGTGCGGAACGCGCTGAAGTCGCGCGTGGCGCTGGATGTCACGCGGTTGTTCCGCGTCTGCTGCTGATCGATGAGCACGGTCGACCTCACTCCGGACCGGGGACGACGTTGTATACGATCCGTGATGTGGATCGTATCATCCGGTCCCCGGCCCGTGCCAGGAGACGACCGGGTCCATCCCCGCCGCCGACCGGCACAGTTCTGCACCGCCCGTCATCCGGCGTGCGTCCACGGTCAAGCGCGGCGCAGCTCCCCGATCGAGACTGGGTCGAGGACCGTTCCACTGGAGGAGACCCGATGTCGGATTACACCGAACTGCTCGCCCGCGTCAGCGCGCCGGAGGGATCGGGCCGCCCGATCCACGACCCCGCAACGGGCGCCGAGCTCGGCCGCGCGCCGGAGGCGACCGTCGACGACCTCGACGCCGCGATCGTCCGCGCCCGCGCCGCGCAGCCCGCATGGGAGGCGCTGGGCCACGACGCCCGCACGGAGATCCTCCTGCGAGCGGCGGAGGCGATCGACGCCGAGGCCGAGGCACTCGCCCAGCTGCTCTCGCGTGAACAGGGCAAGCCACTCAACGGCCCGAACGCGCGCTTCGAGATCGGTGCGTGCTCGGCCTGGCTGCGCACGTCGGCGACTCTCCCGATGGAGACAGAGGTGCTGATCGACGACGGCGAGATCCGCGCCGAGCTGCACTACCGTGCGGCCGGCGTCGTGGGAGCGATCGGCCCGTGGAATTGGCCGCTCATGATCGGCATCTGGCAGCTGGCACCGGCGCTGCGGATGGGCAACACCGTCGTGCTGAAGCCGTCGGAGTACACCCCGCTCAGCGTTCTCGCCCTCGTCGACGTGCTGAACTCCGCACTGCCCGCCGACGTGCTCATCGCCGTCTCCGGCGGCCGCGACGTCGGCGCCCGTCTGGCGAGCCACCCGGACGTCGACAAGATCATGTTCACCGGGTCCACCGCGACCGGCCGCCGGATCATCGAGAGCTCGGCCGGCAACCTCGCCCGCCTCACCCTCGAACTCGGCGGCAACGACGCCGGCATCGTGCTCCCGAGCGCCGACCCCCAGGCCATCGCACAGGATCTCTTCTGGGGCGCCTTCATCAACACCGGCCAGACCTGCGCCGCGCTCAAGCGCCTGTATGTACACGACTCCATCTACGACGCCACCGTGGAGGCGCTGGCCGAGGTCGCGCGCTCCACCCCGATGGGCAACGGTCTCGAGGAGGACAACGTGCTCGGCCCGCTGCAGAACAAGCAGCAGTTCGACATCGTGAACCGGCTGGTCGAGGACGCGAAAGCGAACGGCGGCCGCATCGTCACCGGCGGGTCCCCCGCGACCGAGCTGGGTGAGCTGTTCTACCCGATCACCCTCGTCGCCGACGTCGCCGATGGCGTCGCCCTCGTCGACGAGGAGCAGTTCGGTCCCGCCCTTCCGATCATCCGCTATTCGGACGTCGACGACGCCGTCGCCAGCGCCAACCGCCTCGACGTCGGCCTGGGTGCCTCCGTCTGGGCCGCCGACCGCGACGAGGCGCTGGCCGTGGCCAACCGCGTCCACGCCGGAACCGTCTGGATCAACTCCCACGGCGGCGTGCACCCGATGATCCCGTTCGGCGGTGTCAAGGGCTCCGGTTACGGCCTCGAGTTCGGCGTGGAGGGGCTGAAGGCGGTCTCGGTGCCGCGCATCATCAACGGCTGAGCGGCACCTCGACGATGCTGACGCCGGCGGGCGGAGCGGAGAGCGCTTGATCGAGCTCTCCCTTCGTCCGCGCGGCGCGGTACGCCCAGCCGTACGCCCGGGCAAGGGCCGCGATATCGACCTCGTGCGGTGTGTAGAGCACGCGATCGAACGCCGCCGTGCCGGCCGTGGAGGCGACCTCCAGTCCGTCGAAGATCGTCCCGCCCCCGTCGTTGCCGACGATGAGCTGGAGGTGCGGCCGCTCCTCCCCCGCCGCACCGAGCAGCGCGCCCGCGTCGTGCAGGAGGGCGAGGTCACCGAGCAGCACGCGTGTCACCCCGGCCGGAGCTCCTGCTTCGGCGGCGGCGGCCTGACTCGCCATCGCGATGCCCGTCGCCGTGGCGATGGTCCCGTCGATACCGGCGAGACCGCGGTTCGAGTGCACCGAGATCTTCTTGCCCGGCACGATGCGGTCCGCGTCCCGGATGAGCCGGGAGGCCGCCAGGACCAGGCGGTCGTGCGGCCACGTGTACCGCCAGACCGCCTCGGCGAGCAATGGGCGGGTGATCGGCGCGCGCACGGCGGCGAGCTCCGCCTTGGCGAACGCGAGCGCGTCCGCCGGCTCGTACGAGCGTGCCTTGTCCACATCCGGGGCCTGCGCCGCCGGGTCCGCAGCACGCTCGGCCTCCTCGATGAGACGACGGCTCGCGTAGACCCAGCTGCCGACCCAGCCCCGCACCTCCGGCGAGCGCAGGTCGACCCCGGCGGGCGGATGCACGCCGCCGAGGACGCGCGAGCGATGACCGGGGTCGTACGTCTGCGTTCCCGTCGGTGCGACGACGATCACCTCGACGTCGGGGCGCGCGAGCAACGCGGGGACCTCTCTGCTGAGCGTCGGATGTCCGAACACGACGGCGCGCTCGACGCGGCCGCCGAACGTCTCCTCCCGCAGCAGTTCGCGGTAGGCGACGACCAGGTTCGGTCCGAATCGTGCACCGCTGGACACCTCGGCGAGGAGCGGGTAGCCGGCGGCGCGCGCGAGCTCTTCGGCGGCCGCGCCGGAGTCGGCGCCGGCGATGACGACCGTACGCGGACGGTCGTCGAGCTCGATGACGCGGCGCCCGAGCGCCGCGGGGCCGGCGGTCGACGGAAGGGGCCCCGCGAGAGGTTCCGTCGAAGACGGCGCAGCGACCGAGAGCGGCTCCCGGAAGGCGACGTTGAGGTGCACCGGACCGGGATCGGCGGTGTCCGCCCCGACCGCCGCGCGGACGGCGGCGAGCGCCAGCGCTTCCGCCGCACCGGATTCGGTCCGGCGCGCTGCCTCGTCGTTCGCCCGGGGAGCGTCGACGTCCTGCGACCAGCGCACGGCGACACCGTACAGTCCGTCCTGGTGCGTGGTCTGGTTCGAGCGGATGCCGCGCAGCTCGTGCGGGCGGTCCGCCGTGAGCACGATGAGCGGGATCCCGGCCTCGTGCGCCTCGAGCACGGCAGGGTGGAGGTTGGCGGTCGCCGTGCCGCTGGTGGTGATGACGACCGCGGGCGCGCCGGTCTCGCGGGCGAGCCCGAGCGCGAGGAAGCCGCCCACCCGCTCGTCGATGCGGACGTGCAGCCGCACCTGTCCGCTGTGCTCCAGTTCGGCGGCGACGAGCGCGAGCGCCTGCGAGCGGGAGCCCGGGCTCACGACCAGGTCGCGGACGCCGTTGCGCACGAACGTCCTCAGGAGGGCGGTCGCGTAGTCGGTGGCCGGGTTGCCGGTGGCCCGTTCGTCCTCGCCCACAGCGCTGTGCTCGGCGGCAGGCGTGCCCGTGCCGCGGGCACCCTGTTCGGGGCCCGCGCTGACGGCTTCAGCCATCCCGGCGGCCGGTCTGGTCCGAGTCGGGGCCGTTGTCGTCGAGTTCGGCGAGCTCCTTCTCGAGCTGACGGATCCGCTCCTCCTGGTCGCGGTCGAGCTTCAGCTTGCCGAGGAACTCGGGGTCGTCGTCGGGTGCCACGAGTCTGCGCTCGGCGGCCCGGCGGCGCCCGCGGCCGATGAGGAACCAGAGGATGCCGCCGATGACGGGGAACAGGATGATGACCAGCAGCCAGAGCGGCTTGGGGAGGCCGCGCACCCGGGAGCGGTCGAAGAGCGCACAGTCCACCACCGAATAGATGTAGAAGACCGCGGCTGCGACGCCGAGGACTATCCAGAGGCGAACCATGCGTCAATCGTAACTCTCAGAGTCCGTCTCTAAGCTGGGAGGGTGAAGCGGATTCCCTCCTGGTTGATCTACACCGTCCTGCGGCTCCTGGTGTTCGCGATCCCGCTCGCCGTCCTGCTCCTCCTGGGCATCGTCTGGTGGGCGTCGGTGATCGCCGCCGCCCTCATCGGCCTCTGCCTCTCGTACATCTTCCTCAGCAAGCCCCGCAACGCGGTCTCGACCGAGCTCTACGAGGTCCGGCACCGTGAGAAGCCTGTCCCGTCGGTCGACGACGAGGTCGAGGACGCCGCCGTCGACTCCGCCTCCGCACAGCCCGCGCCCGAGGCGACGCCCAGGTCCGACTGAGCGCGTCCGCTCAGAACGCGAAGGCGGCGCCGAGCACGATCCCGATCAGCAGGCCGGTGAGACTCGTCAGCTGGAGGGCCGTGATCAGTTCACGCGACGTCTTCGCGAACAGGGTGATCGCGCACGCCGGCAGTGCGGCGAGGAGCGCGAACATCCCGAACCAGGCGATCGGGTAGAAGAGGGCGAGAAGAGCCACGATCGCGAACGGGACGAGCAGCAGCACGCAGAAGATGATGCGTGACGCCACGTTCCCCATCAGCACGGCCAGTGTGCGCTTGCCGGCCTCTTTGTCCGGTCCGATGTCACGGATGTTGTTGACCATGAGCACCGCGCACGCGATCAGCCCGGCGGCCACCGCTCCGTACCAGGACTCCTGGTTCACCGTCCCGGCGAGCATGAAGGTCGTTCCGGCGGTGGCCACCAGCCCGAAGAAGACGAAGACGAAGACCTCGCCGAGGCCGTAGTACCCGTACGGACGCTTGCCTCCCGTGTAGAACCACGCGGCGGCGATCGCCGCGGCGCCGATGAGCAGTACCCACCAGTGCTGGGTGACGATGACGAGCACGAGGCCCGCCGCCGCGGCGAGCCCGAAGAAGACGAGCGCGACCGTCAGGACCTTCTTCGGCGCCGCCTTGCCGGAACCGGTCAGCCGGCCGGGGCCGACCCGGTACTCATCCGTGCCGCGGATGCCGTCGGAGTAGTCGTTCGCGTAGTTCACTCCGATCTGGAGCAGTACCGCGACCGCAAGGCAGAGGAGCGCACGCACGGGGTGCCAGATTCCCGGACCCTCGGCCACCTTAGCCGCGCCGACACCGATGAGGACGGGCGCGATCGCCAGCGGAAGGGTCCGCAGTCGCGCTCCGGCGATCCAGTCCCGCGCCGTCGCCGGCCGCGCCGCCGTCGCCTTCGCAGCACCCGGCCGCCCGCTCTTGCCTCCGCGCGGTCCGCGGGCCTGAGGCGGCGCCATCCTCTGCATGCGTGGGTTGTTCTGACTCATCACAGAGCGAATCGTAACAACATCGGCTATGCCTCTTCGTCGCCGGCCGCGGCGGCCATCCGGGCCGCGGCCACACGGTCGGGTTTGCCGCTGCTCAGAGCGGGAAGCTCCGCCACGACCGCGATCCGCGCGGGAGCCGCCGCTCGCCCCGCTCCCTCCGCGACCCGGGCCCGGACGCGCCGCAGGAGGTCCTCGCCTTCCGCGACGGCACTTTCGTCGAGCACCGCCACCACCACCGGCACCTGTCCCCACTCCGCGTCCTCGGCAGCGACGACGACCGCGTGCTCGAGGCCGGCGACCGCACGTACCAGTTGCTCGACCCGGTCGAGGAGGATCTTCTCTCCGCCCGAGATGATCACGTTGTCCGCTCGGCCGAACACGGTCACCCGGCCGTCGACGACGCCGCCGAGGTCACCCGTGCGGTACCACCGCACGCCGTCCGCCTCGTGGAACGCCGCGTGCGTGCGTTCCGCGTCCCCGAGGTAGCCCTCCGCAAGGGTCGGCCCTGCGATCTCGAGCAGCCCGTCGACCTCTCGAACCGTGGTCGTACCGATCGGAACGCCGTCGTACACGCATCCGCCCGCCGTCTCGCTCGACCCGTAGGTGCTCAGGATGCGCGCGCCCACACGCTCCGCCCTCTCACGCAACGCCGGCGTGAGCGCCTGCCCACCGACGAGGATCCCGTCGAACCGCCGCAGCGCCGCCTCCACCGCGCGCGACCCGCCCTCGGCGGCGTCCACCAGCCGCGCGAGCTGGACAGGCACGAGCGAGGTGTAGCGCAGGTCGTTCGTCGCCTCCGCGGCGAGCGCCGCGAAACGCTCCGCATCGAAATGCCCCACACCGTAGTAGAGCGGCTCGGTCTGCGCCGCCAGCGAGCGCACCAGCACCTGCGCCCCCGCCACGTAATGCGCCGGCAGGGCGAGCACCCACTGTCCCTGCCCGCCCATCGCTCCCGCGGACGCCGCCGCGCTCGCCAGCAATGCGTCCGCGGACAACGCCACCCGCTTCGGCCTCCCGGTCGATCCGGAGGTCTCGATCACCAGCGCCACATTCTGTGCCACGCGCTCGCCTCGACCATGGCCGGCCTCGTCTGTCGCCGCCCAGGCCTCACGTGGCACCACCGCCGGTCCGCCCCCAGCGAGCGCCTCCCGCAGCGCGCGGTACACCGACTCCGGCTCTGCCGCGTCGACAGCCCGCACCTCACGCGTCATGCGGCGGGCCTCAATACTGCCACGGGAAAGGCGACCAATCGGGCTCCCTCTTCTGAAGGAAGGAGTCGCGCCCCTCCACGGCCTCGTCCGTACCGTACGCGAGCCGGGTCGCTTCGCCCGCGAACACCTGCTGACCCACCAGGCCGTCATCGACCGCGTTGAACGCGAACTTCAGCATCCGGATCGCCGTCGGCGACTTCGTGAGGATCTCCCGCGCCCAATCGAGGGCCGTCGACTCCAGCTCCGCATGCGGTACGACGGCGTTGACCGCCCCCATCTCGTACGCCCGCTGCGCCGAGTACTCCCGCGCGAGGAAGAACACCTCGCGCCCGACCTTCTGCCCGACCTGCCTGGCGAAGTAGGCGCTGCCGTACCCGGCATCGAACGAACCGACGTCGGCGTCCGTCTGCTTGAACCGACCGTGCTCAGAGCTCGCGATCGAGAGGTCGCACACCACATGGAGCGAGTGACCCCCTCCGGCGGCCCATCCCGGGACCACCGCGATCACGACCTTCGGCATGAAGCGGATCAATCGCTGCACTTCGAGGATGTGCAGGCGACCACTCCGGGCGGCATCGATGCCCACCGCCGTCTCCCCGTCAGCGTACTTGTAGCCGTCGCGGCCGCGGATGCGCTGATCACCACCCGAGCAGAAGGCCCAGCCGCCGTCTTTCGGGCTGGGCCCGTTGCCGGTGAGCAGCACCACGCCGATCCGGGGGTTGGTCCGAGCGTCTTCGAGCGCGGCGTAGAGCTCGTCGACGGTGTGCGGCCGGAACGCGTTCCGCACCTCCGGCCGGTTGAAGGCCACGCGGGCGATCCGCCCGCTGACGTCGTGGTGATACGTGATGTCGGTGAGCTCGTCGAAACCGGGGGCATCCACCCACTGCGTCGGATCGAAGATCTCTGAGATTGCCGCTGCCATGGTCCCAGCCTACGGTCGGCCGCCTCCCCCGGGATCGGCCGTGCCAAACTTGTGGAATGGTGCCGGAACTGCGCGACCTGTTAGGGACTGCACGCGTGGTCAGCGTGCCGATGACGTCGCGATTCCGCGGCATCACCGTTCGCGAGGCGGTGCTGTTCGAGGGCCCCGAGGGCTGGACGGAGTTCTCCCCGTTCGTCGAGTACGGCGACGACGAGGCCGCCCCCTGGCTGCACGCGGCGATCGACTTCGGCTGGCGCGCCGCACCTCCCGGCCTGCGCGCCAGGATCCCGGTGAACGCGACGGTTCCCGCCGTGCCGGCCGCCGACGTCGCTGCGGTCCTCGACCGCTACCCCGGAGCGCGAACGGCCAAGGTGAAGGTCGCTGAGCCCGGCCAATCCCTCGTCGACGATGTGGAGCGGGTGCGCGCGGTCCGCGATCGGCTCGGCCCGGAGGGCCGGATCCGGGTGGACGCGAACACACTGTGGAACGTCGACGAGGCCGAGCACGCGATCCACGCGCTCGCACCGTTCGATCTGGAGTACGTGGAGCAGCCGTGCGCCGGCGTCGACGAGCTCGTCGAGATCCGGCGCCGGACGAAGTACATGGGCATCCCGATCGCAGCGGACGAGAGTGTCCGCAAGGCGGAGGACCCTCTCGCCGTTGCGCGCGCGGGCGCTGCGGACCTGCTCGTCGTCAAAGCACAGCCGCTGGGTGGCATCCACGCGGCGCTGCGGATCGTCGCCGAGGCCGGCCTGCCTGTGGTCGTCTCGAGCGCGATCGAGACTTCCGTGGGCATCGCCATGGGCGCACACCTCGCCGCCGCGGTCCCCGACCTGGAGTTCGACTGCGGCCTCGGGACGGTCGCGATGTTCGTTCAGGATGTGGCGGAGGAGCCGCTGCTCCCCGTCGACGGGTTCGTCCCGGTCGTCCGCCCGACCGTCGACACGATGCGAGTCTCCGCCGTTGAGGCATCGGCCGATCGCCGGGAATGGTGGCTCGACCGCGTGCGGCGGTGCTATCGCCTCGTCGAACGTACGACGGCCCTCTGAGCTCGGCGCTCCGGTGGTTCAGGCGTAAAGGCGCTCCGGGACGTCGAGCCCGTAGATTGCCCGGCCCGAGTTCCAGATCGCCGCGCAGGCGGCGCGGAGCAGGTTGAGCTCGTCGGTTCCCTCTGCACGGATCCGCACGTCGTTCCCCTCGACCGCGACCGTCGCGTCGCCCACCGTCACGGCACCGTCCCGGGCGACCGAGGTCGCCGGGTACGGCTGAGCCAGCCCGCGCAGGTCACCGAGGATGTAGGTCGGCCGCGCGTTCGCGTCCGCCGCGATGAGCTGCTTCGCGCGGTCGATCCCGGTCAGCACCAGCACGGAGTCGATGCCCGCGCGGTTGGCCCCGAGGATGTCGGTGTCCAACCGGTCGCCGATGAACAGCGGCTTTCCCGCGCCGAAGCGGGAGACCGCCTCCTCGAAGATCGCGACCTCCGGTTTGCCCGCGACCAGCGGGAGTCGTCCCGCAGCGGTGTGGACGGCGGAAACCAGCGTCCCGTTGCCCGGGGCGATGCCGCGGGCGACGGGGATCGTCCAGTCGGTGTTCGTCGCGATCCACGGGCGCTCGTCGTCGGTGCGGCCCTGCAGCGCGAAGGCGGCCTCCGCGAGCTGTGCCCAGCCGACCTCGGGCGCGAAGCCCTGGATCACGGCGGCCGGCTCGTCGTCGGCGGAGCGCGTGACGGTGAATCCGCCTTTCTCCACCTCGTCGACCAGGCCCGCGCCACCGATCACGAGAATCGTGGCGCCCGGCGCGACATGCGCACCCAGGAGACGCACGGCCGCCTGCGGGGACGTCACGACATCGGACGGCTGCACGTGCAGCCCCAGATCGCTCAAGTGCTCGGCCACGGACGCATCCGTACGGGAGGCGTTGTTCGTGATGTAACCGACTCGCACGGTTTCTGCGGCTCGGTTCAGGCTCTCCACGGCGAAGGGAATCGCGTCGGGCCCTTTGTAGACCACACCGTCGAGGTCGGCGAGCACCAGGTCCACCCCGTCCAGCGGGGTCGCGGTCTCAGCGCTCCGTCGAAACAGCGCCATCGTCCGGCTCGCCCTTCTCTTCGGAGTCGTCCGCTACCCGCGCGGCGGCATCGCGCGACCCAGCCGCATCGCCTGCTTGGGCGCCGTCCTCGTCAGTATCGGTGGCAATGAAACCGCTCTCTGCGTCCTGGCCGTCGAGGTCCGTCTCTTCGTCCGGGGCGTCTTCGTCTTCGTCGGCGAGGAGCTCGTCCACTTCTGCTTCCAGCGCTGCGGCCGACAGGTCGCCCGGCTCGAGGACGATCTCCTCCTCGACCACGGCAGCCGGCAGGTCGCTCTCATCGACGATCTCCTCGTCGATGACCGCGGTCGGCGAATCGCCCGCATCGAGGATGATCTCCTCTTCGATCACGTGGATCGTTTCGTGCTCGTCGACGGAATGCGCCTCCGCCAGCGCCTCGTCGGCGAAGCGGGCACGTTCGCGCCACGATTCCGCCTCGTTGCCGCGCCCGAGCTCTTCGAGCACCTCGGCATACGCGTGGAAGAGGTCCGGGCTCCAGCTGTACGCCCGATTGGGGTCGAGCTGCGGGATCTCCAGCTCGGCCAGGGCGGCCTCCGGCTGCTCGAGGTCGAGGCGTGCGCCGGACATCGCGATCGCAAGGGACACCTGCACGTCGGCCGGAAGCGTCGCGCGATCCACCGATCGGCCGAGCTCGAGGGCCCGGTCGGGGCGCCCTACTCCGCGTTCGCTATCCACCATCATCGGCAGCTGGTCGTTGGAGCCGGAGATTCGGCGGTAGGTGCGGAGCTCACGGAGCGCGAGCGCGAAGTCCCCGGTCGCGTACGCCGTGATCGCCAGCGTCTCACGTACCACGCCGATGCGGCCGGCACGTCGTGCGGCGGACGTCGCGTGACGGTGCGCGAGCTCCGGGTCGGCCTCGATAAGCCGGGAGGCCATGACCAGGTGCTGAGCCACCCATTCAGCGTTGTCCTTGCTGAGCGTCTTCAACTCCAATCGGGCTTCGCCAGGGAGGTCTCGTGCACTGACATCGCTCGGGATCTCAGGGTCGTCATGCTGCGGACGCACCGACCGCAGCTCCCGCGAGCGCTCGATCTCCTCGTCGCTTCGCAGCTCCCGCTCACGCGCATCGCGATCACCGCGTGCTGGCCGCCCATCCCGCGTCCACAGCTTCTCGTCCCGATCCCCGCGCCCAGAACCACCGCGCGGGCCGCCCGGACGCTGTCCGTCCCGTGAGTAGCCACCGCCGGAACGGTCACCACCGGAACGCTGCCCATCACGCGAGTACCCGCCGCCGGAACGGCCGCCACCGGAACGCTGCCCATCACGCGAGTACCCGCCGCCGGAACGGCCGCCACCGGAACGCTGCCCATCACGCGAGTACCCGCCGCCGGAACGCTGCCCCTCACGCGAATAGCCACCGCCGGTCCGCTCACCGCCGTGACGCTGCCCATCACGCGAGTACCCGCCCCCGGAACGGTCACCGCCAGAACGCTGGCCGTCACGCGAGAAGCCGCCACGGTCACCGCCGGAGCGCTGACCATCACGCGAGTATCCGCCCCCGGAACGGTCACCGCCAGAACGCTGGCCGTCACGCGAATATCCACCCCCGGAACGATCGCCACCGGAGCGCTGTCCATCACGCGAATAGCCACCGCCAGAACGGCCGCCGCCAGAACGTTGTCCGTCGCGCGAATATCCGCCAGGGTCGCCGGCAGCTCGGCCGCCCTGACCATTGCCGGGAGCGCGTCGCCCGCCCTGGCCCGATCCGCGACGTTGGCTGCCCCGAGAGCCGGAGCCTCGCTCGCCGTCGCGCCCGTTCGAGCGGGCGTCCTTATCGTCTGGTGTGTCGCTCACGACGTCTCCTGTCGGATGGCGGGATCTCG
Source organism: Leifsonia sp. ZF2019 (assembly GCF_019924635.1). Classification (NCBI taxonomy): domain Bacteria; kingdom Bacillati; phylum Actinomycetota; class Actinomycetes; order Micrococcales; family Microbacteriaceae; genus Leifsonia; species Leifsonia sp. ZF2019. Next base: position 180,543 of record NZ_CP065037.1, on the reverse strand, counting down.
GACCCAGCCTACGTTGGGTGTTCACGCGCGGATCTGCGAGCGCGGAAAATGGACCTGTTAACGCGAAATGGCCACCCATCACTGGGTGGCCATCTCACAAAGAAGTCCGGCGGTGTCCTACTCTCCCACAGGGTCCCCCCTGCAGTACCATCGGCGCAGAGAGTCTTAGCTTCCGGGTTCGGAATGTAACCGGGCGTTTCCCTCTCGCTATGGCCGCCGAAACACTATTGATGTATCAAAGTGAACGAACAATCATCACGATTGTTTCAGTTCTCGACCGTACATCGAGAACCACATAGTGGACGCAAGCAATCTTGGCTCCTCATGCCAGCCTTACAACAGCATGAGAATAGTGATTATCAAATTATCGGCTTATTAGTACCGGTCAGCTCCATGGGTCTTTAGTCCCCACTTCCACATCCGGCCTATCAACCCAGTAGTCTAGCTGGGAGCCTCTCGCCCGAAGGCATGGAAATCTCATCTTGAGGCCGGCTTCCCGCTTAGATGCTTTCAGCGGTTATCCATCCCGAACGTAGCTAATCAGCGGTGCTCCTGGCGGAACAACTGACACACCAGAGGTTCGTCCAACCCGGTCCTCTCGTACTAGGGTCAGATCCTCTCAAATTTCCTGCGCGCGCAGCGGATAGGGACCGAACTGTCTCACGACGTTCTAAACCCAGCTCGCGTACCGCTTTAATGGGCGAACAGCCCAACCCTTGGGACCTACTCCAGCCCCAGGATGCGACGAGCCGACATCGAGGTGCCAAACCATGCCGTCGATATGGACTCTTGGGCAAGATCAGCCTGTTATCCCCGAGGTACCTTTTATCCGTTGAGCGACAGCGCTTCCACAAGCCACTGCCGGATCACTAGTCCCGACTTTCGTCCCTGCTCGACTTGTCAGTCTCACAGTCAAGCTCCCTTGTGCACTTACACTCGACACCTGATTGCCAACCAGGTTGAGGGAACCTTTGGGCGCCTCCGTTACTTTTTGGGAGGCAACCGCCCCAGTTAAACTACCCATCAGGCACTGTCCCTGAACCGGATTACGGTTCTAAGTTAGATATCCAGAGTGACCAGAGTGGTATTTCAACAATGACTCCACGAACACTGGCGTTCCCGCTTCAAAGTCTCCCACCTATCCTACACAAGCCACACCGAACACCAATACCAAACTATAGTAAAGGTCACGGGGTCTTTCCGTCCTGCTGCGCGTAACGAGCATCTTTACTCGTAGTGCAATTTCGCCGAGTTCGCGGTTGAGACAGCTGGGAAGTCGTTACGCCATTCGTGCAGGTCGGAACTTACCCGACAAGGAATTTCGCTACCTTAGGATGGTTATAGTTACCACCGCCGTTTACTGGGGCTTAAATTCTGAGCTTCGCCGAAGCTAACCCTTCCTCTTAACCTTCCAGCACCGGGCAGGCGTCAGTCCGTATACATCGTCTTGCGACTTGGCACGGACCTGTGTTTTTAGTAAACAGTCGCTTCCCACTGGTCTCTGCGGCCTTCAAACGCTCCAGGAGCAAGTCCCTTCACGCCTCAGGCCCCCCTTCTCCCGAAGTTACGGGGGCATTTTGCCGAGTTCCTTAACCACGATTCTCTCGATCTCCTTGGTATTCTCTACCTGACCACCTGAGTCGGTTTGGGGTACGGGCGGCTGGAACCTCGCGTCGATGCTTTTCTCGGCAGCATAGGATCACTGAATTCGCCTTGACGGCTATGCGTAAGATCTCAGGCTATGTAAGAGACGGATTTGCCTATCTCTTGCCCTACATCCTTGCCCCGGGACAACCATCGCCCGGTACAGCTACCTTCCTGCGTCACACCTGTTAATACGCTAGCCGCACCAGCATGGGGTCGAGCGTTAGGCCAGGAGCGTCACCCCGAAGGGATCAGTCACCTGGATTAGGACTCTTAGCACCACTGGATTAGCTTGGGCGGTTCTTCGCCGGTACGGGAATATCAACCCGTTGTCCATCGACTACGCCTGTCGGCCTCGCCTTAGGTCCCGACTTACCCAGGGCGGATTAGCCTGGCCCTGGAACCCTTGGTCTTTCGGAGGACGGGTTTCTCACCCGTCTTTCGCTACTCATGCCTGCATTCTCACTCGTGTGGCGTCCACGGCTGGTTTACACCGCCGCTTCACTCGCCACACGACGCTCTCCTACCCATCAACACGGCTGGACCACGAAAGCCTACCAATAATGTCAATGCCACAACTTCGGTGGCGTGCTTGAGCCCCGTTACATTGTCGGCGCGGAATCACTTGACCAGTGAGCTATTACGCACTCTTTCAAGGGTGGCTGCTTCTAAGCCAACCTCCTGGTTGTCTGTGCAACTCCACATCCTTTCCCACTTAGCACGCGCTTAGGGACCTTAGTTGGTGGTCTGGGTTGTTTCCCTCTCGACGATGAAGCTTATCCCCCACCGTCTCACTGCTGCGCTCTCACTTACCGGCATTCGGAGTTTGGCTGACGTCAGTAACCTTTTGGGGCCCATCGGCCATCCAGTAGCTCTACCTCCGGCAAGAAACACGCAACGCTGCACCTAAATGCATTTCGGAGAGAACCAGCTATCACGAAGTTTGATTGGCCTTTCACCCCTATCCACAGCTCATCCCCTCAGTTTTCAACCTAAGTGGGTTCGGTCCTCCACGACGTCTTACCGTCGCTTCAACCTGGCCATGGATAGATCACTTCGCTTCGGGTCTAGGACATGCGACTGAATCGCCCTATTCAGACTCGCTTTCGCTACGGCTACCCCTCACGGGTTAACCTCGCCACATATCGCTAACTCGCAGGCTCATTCTTCAAAAGGCACGCTGTCACCCCTACAAGGAGGCTCCAACGGTTTGTAAGCAAACGGTTTCAGGTACTATTTCACTCCCCTCCCGGGGTACTTTTCACCTTTCCCTCACGGTACTTGTCCGCTATCGGTCATCTGGGAGTATTTAGGCTTATCAGGTGGTCCTGACAGATTCACACGGGATTTCTCGGGCCCCGTGCTACTTGGGATACTCTTCGCGCCATTGGACCATTTCGGTTACGGGGTTGGCACCCTCTATGACTGGCCTTTCAATGCCATTCACCTATGATCCTCTGTAACGCTTGCTGTTCGGCAGAAGCAGCAGAAAAGTCCCGCAACCCCGACCATGCAACGCCTGCCGGCTATCACACATGATCGGTTTAGCCTCTTCCGGTTTCGCTCGCCACTACTAACGGAATCGCTTTTGCTTTCTCTTCCTGTGGGTACTGAGATGTTTCACTTCCCCACGTTCCCTCTACCCGCCCTATATATTCAGGCGGGAGTCACTGGGTCACCCAAAGGGCCCAGCGGGGTTTCCCCATTCGGAGATCCTCGGATCAAAGCTCGTTTATCAGCTCCCCGAGGCTTATCGCAGATTACTACGTCCTTCTTCGGCTCCAGATGCCAAGGCATCCACCGTTTGCTCTTAGAAATTTGAAATCACATGAGTTTGAATCGATCGGCTCATCCGAAGATGAGCAGATTGACCAATGATCTAATAAATCAGATCATCTTTTGTGATCCGAACCCGAAGGTTCGAATCTAAGATGCTCGCGTCCACTGTGTAGTTCTCAAAGTACGGGCGGTACCTTCTCCGTCCGGCAAGTGATGCCGACAAGAAAAGGTCCAGAGGTCCAGTTCTCATCATTCGATGAGGCCCGGTCCCTCAGGACCCAACAGCGTGCGTGTGCGGCGCCTAGTGATCCGAACCGTTCCTTCCTCCGAGGAGGCGTACTGAGTTCGAGCCGTTCGGCTCCGCACCAATGTAAATGTTCCACCCATGAGCTAACCGGCTGAGACGTTCGCTCAGATCCGGCGCCTGGACACCCGGGGGTGCCAGATGCTCCTTAGAAAGGAGGTGATCCAGCCGCACCTTCCGGTACGGCTACCTTGTTACGACTTAGTCCTAATCACCGATCCCACCTTCGACGGCTCCCTCCACAAGGGTTGGGCCACCGGCTTCGGGTGTTACCGACTTTCATGACTTGACGGGCGGTGTGTACAAGGCCCGGGAACGTATTCACCGCAGCGTTGCTGATCTGCGATTACTAGCGACTCCGACTTCATGAGGTCGAGTTGCAGACCTCAATCCGAACTGAGACCGGCTTTTTGGGATTCGCTCCACCTTGCGGTATTGCAGCCCTTTGTACCGGCCATTGTAGCATGCGTGAAGCCCAAGACATAAGGGGCATGATGATTTGACGTCATCCCCACCTTCCTCCGAGTTGACCCCGGCAGTCTCCTATGAGTTCCCACCATTACGTGCTGGCAACATAGAACGAGGGTTGCGCTCGTTGCGGGACTTAACCCAACATCTCACGACACGAGCTGACGACAACCATGCACCACCTGTTCACGAGTGTCCAAAGAGTTGACCATTTCTGGCCCGTTCTCGTGTATGTCAAGCCTTGGTAAGGTTCTTCGCGTTGCATCGAATTAATCCGCATGCTCCGCCGCTTGTGCGGGCCCCCGTCAATTCCTTTGAGTTTTAGCCTTGCGGCCGTACTCCCCAGGCGGGGCGCTTAATGCGTTAGCTGCGACACGGAAACCGTGGAATGGTCCCCACATCTAGCGCCCAACGTTTACGGCGTGGACTACCAGGGTATCTAATCCTGTTCGCTCCCCACGCTTTCGCTCCTCAGCGTCAGTTACGGCCCAGAGAACTGCCTTCGCCATCGGTGTTCCTCCTGATATCTGCGCATTCCACCGCTACACCAGGAATTCCATTCTCCCCTACCGCACTCTAGTCTGCCCGTACCCACTGCAGGCCCGAGGTTGAGCCTCGGGTTTTCACAGCAGACGCGACAGACCGCCTACGAGCTCTTTACGCCCAATAATTCCGGACAACGCTCGCACCCTACGTATTACCGCGGCTGCTGGCACGTAGTTAGCCGGTGCTTTTTCTGCAGGTACCGTCACTTTCGCTTCTTCCCTACTAAAAGAGGTTTACAACCCGAAGGCCGTCATCCCTCACGCGGCGTTGCTGCATCAGGCTTGCGCCCATTGTGCAATATTCCCCACTGCTGCCTCCCGTAGGAGTCTGGGCCGTGTCTCAGTCCCAGTGTGGCCGGTCACCCTCTCAGGCCGGCTACCCGTCGTAGGCTTGGTGGGCCGTTACCTCACCAACTACCTGATAGGCCGCGAGTCCATCCTTGACCGAAGTTCTTTCCAACTGCTGGAGATGCCTCCGCAGTTCGTATCCGGTATTAGCTTCCGTTTCCGGAGGTTATCCCAGAGTCAAGGGCAGGTTACTCACGTGTTACTCACCCGTTCGCCACTAATCCCCAAGAGCAAGCTCCTGGTTCATCGTTCGACTTGCATGTGTTAAGCACGCCGCCAGCGTTCGTCCTGAGCCAGGATCAAACTCTCCGTAAAATGTTTAGCTCCAAGTCGCAAGCGACTGGAAACATAGTGCAGGCTGGACAGGAAATGTGTCTTCGCGCTGCGAGTTTGTCTTGACTAGTTTCGAATATCTACTGACATTCTGTTTCTAATCCAAAGGAATCTCGCATCGACCGTCAGACCGGAGTCTTCGAGTCAATGCCGAGGTTGTTTGGCATTTGACATTGTGCACGCTGTTGAGTTCTCAAGGATCGGACGCTCTCACCTTTCACCCTCTCGGGCTGCTCTGTGAGGCAACTTCTCTACCTTACCACTCTCAGTCAGTTTGTCAAGTCGGCCGTTTCGCGCTCTTTCGTTCATCCATCGTGGGATACATCCGATTCACACGAACCGAACCGGTTAGACCTGCTCAGTGAGTGGGGTGTTAATCCTAAGCGCAACAGAGGAACTCTTTCAAGCTCAGATTTGCCGCTAGGCTTAGGATTTGGTCCCGCTTGAGGCCGGGGAGCTCTTCCGCTCTCCCGCACCTTTGGGGTGACAAGTAAGTACTTTACGCAGGCTCCTGGGAGCGTGCAAATCTCACCGACATCCCGGGCGTGTCGTGCTTGACTTCCGCGTGATTCCGCGGTTTCACCACGTCGGCGCCGGCCGTGACGGATCGGGATACCCGTCTGGAGGGGCGGTCCTCTACGCCGAAGAACGAAAGCGCCGGCCGGATTCCTGGGGAGGATTCCGACCGGCGCTCTGCTCGAGAGGTGGACACTCGGGTCACAGACCCGAGTACGCGTGCAGCCCCTTGAAGAAGACGTTGACGACTCCGAAGTTGAAGAGCACAGCGGCGAAGCCGATGATCGCCAGCCAGGCCGAGCGCGATCCACGCCATCCGCGGGTGGCGCGGGCGTGGATGTACCCGGCGTAGATCACCCAGATGATGAACGTCCAGACTTCCTTCGTGTCCCAACCCCAGTAACGCCCCCACGCCTTCTCGGCCCAGATCGCTCCCGCGATGAGCGTGAAGGTCCAGGCGATGAAGCCGACGATGTTGATCCGGTACGCGAGGTTCTCAAGGGCGACCGAGCTCGGAAGGGTGCCGAGGAACCGGAACTGCTGCGGGCGGGACTCAACGATCTGACGTTCACGGCGGTACTGCAGCAGCTGGAGTCCGGAGAGGGCGAAGCCGAGAGCGAAGAACGCCGTACCGAGCACGGCCACGATGATGTGGATGACCAGCCAGTACGACTGGAGCGCCGGCTGCAAAGGGACGACCGGGACGTAGTAACGCAGGAGCGCGATGCCCTGGAGCACCAGCACCAGTCCGAGGATGAACGTCCCCAGGTACTTGATGTCCCACTTGAGGTTGGCGACGAGGAATACGCCGATGATGACGAGTGTCCCCGTCATCGAGAACTCCCACATGTTCGCCCACGGGACCCGTCCAGCCGCGATACCGCGGAGCACGGTCGCCACGAGGTGGAACCCGAAGCCGATGATCGTGAGGACGAACGCCCAGCGGATCGACGCGGACGACACAGAGCCGTTCATCACGTCGTCCTCGATGCGCGAGCTGATCCTCGTCGACAGCCGACCGAGCGCCGAACTCGGTGGGGCGCCGCCCTCGGAGGACCCGCCACCGGCCGCGAGGATCGTGGACGGGGCGCCGACCTGTGCGGGGACCGCCGTCCTCCGAGCCACTGCGCTCGGTACCGATGCGGCCTCCACGGCCGTCACGCGTGCCCCCCGCCGCGCCAAATCGAGTGCGAACGCTATGAACGCGGCGGCATAGACCCCCATCGCCGCGTAGATGAACACGGTGGAGAGCTGGGACAGGGTCTCGGTCACGGTGAAAGCCTAATTCTTCTGTGGTCGGGTGAGGGAGGCCGCGTGCTCCTCGGCGACAGCCGAGACGGCGGCGATCAGGTTGGGGTCCTCGCCACGTGCGAGGCCAGCGTACTCCAGGGTCAGCGAACCGTCCTCGTTCTCGACCGCTTTCACCCAGATACGCCGTCGCGGCACGAACAGGGCGGTGAGGAGTCCGGCGAAGATGAGCACGGCGAAGGCGAGCACCCATCCCTGCGCGGGGTCGTGGTGCACGTCGAGCGAGGCGTAGCGCTTCACGTTGTCGAGGGAGATGGTGCCGAGTCCGTTCGGGAGGTCCACCGTCTCCCCCGGCTTGAGCTTGAGCGCCTCGGTCTTGGTCGGCGGTCCAGCGAGCTGCGTGAGCTTGTCGGTGTTGAGGCTGTAGACGGACTGCGGGACCCCGCTGTCCACCCCGAGGTCTCCGACGTAGACGTTCAGGCTCAACACCGGGTCGTTCAGACCGGGGAACGTCGAGGTCAGAGCGCCACTCGCGGTCTGGCTGGCGCCGACCGTCGGATAGAAGAACCCGATCATCCCGAGCTGCTGCTTGAGCCCGTCCGGGACCTTGATGAAGCCGAGCGAGGTGAGACGCGCATCCTGCGGCAGGAAGGGCACCGAATCGGAGAAGACGACGTTCCCCTTGGTGTCGCGCACGGTGATCGTCGGGGCGTAGCCGTTGCCGAGCAGGTAGACGTTCGTCCCGCCGATCGCCAGCGGCTCGTTGACCTTGATGGTCGTGCTCTGGCTCGTGTCTCCCGGTCCGGTCGTCGTCACGTGGGCGGTGTAGTCGAGCGGAGTGCCGACCGCATTCTGGTTCTTCGTCTCGTACGAGACGTCGAGCTTGTCGACGCGGATCGAGAACGGGGCGAGCGCCGAATCGCTGAAGAAGCGGCCGGGATTGAACGAGTTGTACGAGGGCAGGCTGTTGACGAAGCTCTGCCCCTCGACGACGACCTTCTGCCCGGTGTAGCCGAACCCGCCGCCCACGCCGATCGCGACGAGGACGCCGAGCAGGGCGATGTGGAAGACGAGATTGCCGGACTCGCGCAGATATCCGCGTTCCGCCGAGACGGAGATCGACCGGGCGTTCTCGTAGATCGCGGTGCGGTAGCGGGCCTTCTTCAGGACCTCCTGCGCCTCCGCGATCGGGTCGGAAGCGGTGGAGCGCAGTTCGGCCGGCAGGATTCGCGCTTGGAAGCCCGCCATGCGGGTGAGGCGTACCGGGGTCCTCGGCGGCTTGGCCCGCATCGCCTGGAAGTGGTGCTTGGTGCGCGGGATGATGCAGCCGATGAGCGACGCGAACAGCAGCAGGTAGATCGCGGAGAACCACGCGGACGTGTAGACGTCGAAGAACTGCAGCTTGTCCAGCACCGGCGCGAGCTGCGGGTTGTCGGTGAAGTACTGGGTGACGCCATTGGGGTCGGAGCTCCGCTGCGGCACGAGGGATCCGGGTACGGCGGCGATGGCGAGCAGCAGCAAGAGGAACAGCGCCGTGCGCATGCTCGTGAGCTGCCGCCAGAACCATCGCAGCCAGCCGAGAGGGCCCAGCTTCGGCTGGACCACGTCCGGGTCGACATGCGGAGGCGCGGAGTCGATGTGGTCAGATGGCCGGCTCAAAGCCCTGGATCACCGCCAAGAACTGGGACATGATGGCGCTCCACAGACCCGAGGCCATCAGGATGCCGATGATCACCAGCAGCACGCCGCCGATGATGTTGATGGTGCGGATGTGCCGCTTGATGAAGGCCACGGATCCCGCGACCCAGTCGAAGCCGAGTGCGACGAGCAGGAAGGGGATGCCCAGGCCGATGCAATAGAAGAGCCCGAGGAGCGCTCCGCGCCACGGCGAGCCCGTGCCGACGCTGAGAGCGCTGATGGCTGCGAGCGTCGGGCCGATGCACGGCGTCCAGCCGAGGCCGAAGACGATGCCGAGCAGGGGTGCTCCGATGAGCCCCGTCGCCGGTCGCCATCCCGGCTTGATGGTCCGCTGGAGGAAGGAGAACTGGCCGATGAAGACGAGGCCCATGATGATGACGAGCACGCCGAGGACGCGGATCACCATCTCCTGCCAACGCACGAGCCACAGTCCCAGCGCACCGAACGCGGCACCATAGGCGATGAACACCACCGCGAACCCGAGGATGAAGAGCGCGACCCCGGTGACTACTCTCGAGCGATCACGCTTCGCACCCGGATCGCTCATCCCGCCGACATACGCGAGATAGCCGGGCACGAGCGGCAGCACGCAGGGCGATGCGAACGACACGAGACCCGCGAGCAGCGCGATCGGCAGTGCCAGCACCAGCTGGCCGCTGAAGACGATCTGTCCGATGCCGCCCACGTCAGTTCTCGGCCACGGCGTCGGAGATCAGCGAATCGAGGATGCTCCGGTCGGGCAGGGCGCCGAGGATGCGCGCGGAGACGCGCCCCTTCTTGTCGATGACGAGGGTGGTCGGCGTGGCCTTCGGTGGGACGGTCTTGCTGAAGGCCAGCAGTACGGAGCCGGTGTCCCGGTCCAGGACCGACGGGTACGTGACGCCCTTGTCCTTCTCGAAGCTCTCCGCCGTACTCGCCGAATCGTAGAGGTTGACGCCGAGGAATCCGACGCCCTCCGCCTTGTACTTCTGGTAGAGCGCCTCGAGGTCCGGAGCCTCGACACGACAGGGCGGGCAGCCCGCGTACCAGAAGTTCACGACGAGGACGTCGCCGGCGTAATCCTTCGAGGAGACCGGGGTGCCGTCGGTGAGCGTTCCTGTGAAGTCGACGGCGGCACCTCGATTGTCCGCAGCGAACTCGCTGACGGTGCCGTCTCCGGCGATGTAGTTCTGCCCGTTGCCGGATCGGTACTGCTGCGCGAGGCTGTCGTTGGCCGTGCATCCGCTGAGCAGCAGGGCCGTCGCGGCGAAGGCCGCCGGCAGTGCCAGTGCGAGGCGACGACGGAAGGGTCGGGTACTCGGGGTGCGCATCAGACGGCTCCCACATCGGTCGCCGAAGCGAGGAGATCGGCGGCCGGCTCGACGTACCCGACCTCGATGAGGCGGGCAGCAGGGGCGGCCTGAGCCTTCTCTTCGGGAGCGCCGTCGAGGCCGCCTCCGCCGGACAGGGTCGACTCTCTTGGCGCGGCCTCGGCCGGGGCCGTCGTGCGCTCGAACGTCGTGATGCTGGAAAGTGCGCACCGACGTGTGCGCGGGTCGTGCCAGAACCGCTCCCCAGCGACGGACAGGTGCGCGACCCAGATCGGCAGCTGATGGCTGACGAGGACGACATCGCCCTCGTCGACAGATTCGAACGCCTCGTCGATGGCCGCGCGCATGCGCTTCTCGATGCTGGAGTAGGCCTCGCCCCAGCTCGGTCGCAGCGGGTTGACGAGGAATGGCCAGTTCTGCGGCTTCTTGAGAGCACGACGCATGACCGTCCCCTCGAAGTGGTTCGTGGGCTCGACGATCCGATCGTCGATGGTCGGCTCGAGACCCACCGCAGACAGGATCGGCGCTGCGGACTCGCGCGTGCGCTGCAGCGGTGAGACGCGAACGGACAGGACCGCACGGCCTCGCGAGACGATTTCGTCCGCGGCGGCCTGCGCCATTCGATGACCGAGTTTGGAGAGGCCGAAGCCCGGCAGCCTGCCATACAGGATGCCGTCGGGATTGAACACCTCGCCGTGACGGACGAGGTGAACTTGGCTTGCTACCACGAGGCCAGTCTACGGAGGCGTTTCCCTTGAATTCACTGAGCGCGGGCACGTAGCCCTCGCTCGGACCACCTCGGGGCGGTATGCGCGGGCGGTAGGCTTGCTGATCGTGACCGCACGCGTTTTGATCAAGGACCTCGCCGCCCACCCCGACGGCCCCGTCAGCGTCGCCGGATGGGTCGAGACCGTCCGCGACCAGAAGAAGGTGCAGTTCGTCGTGCTGCGCGACGAGTCGGGAGCGGTTCAGCTCGTCAATCCTCGCACCGTGGCGGAGGACGGGACCGTCGTTGCCGACGAGCCCGCGACCACTATCTCCGGTCTTTCTCAGGGAAGCTTCGTGCGCGCCACCGGCGAGCTCAAGCACGACGAGCGTGTGAAGCTCGGCGGCATCGAGATCAAGCTCAGCTCCCTCACCGTCGAGACGGCCGCGATCCCCGAGACGCCGATCGCCGCGGACAGCGGGATCGACAAGCGCATGGATTGGCGCTTCCTCGACCTGCGAGAGCCCAAGAACAACCTCATCTTCCGCGTACAGACGACCTTCGAGCATGCTCTGCGGCAGTACTGGGTGGAGAACGGTTTCGTCGAGATCCACACGCCGAAGCTGATGGCCTCCGCCTCGGAGTCGCGCGCCGAGCTCTTCGAACTCGACTATTTCGAGACGACGGCGTATCTCGCGCAGAGCCCGCAGATCTTCAAGCAGATGGCCCAGGCCGCGGGCTTCGGCCGCGTGTTCGAGATCGGCCCGGCCTTCCGCGCAGACCCGAGCTTCACGAGCCGTCACGCGACCGAGTTCACCAGCATCGACACCGAGCTCAGCTGGATCGACAGCCACGAGGACGTCATGAAGGTGCACGAGGACCTCCTCGTCGCCGGGTTCACCGCGGTCAAGGAGAAGCACGGTGAGGAGATCGAGGCGCTCTTCGGCGTCGAGGTCACCGTCCCGGCGACACCGTTCCCGCGCATCCCGCTCGCCGAGGCCAAGCGGATCGTCGCCTCGCGGGGCTATGAGGTCCCGCGCGACGACGACGACATGGACCCCGAGGGCGAGCGTCAGATCTCTGCATACGTCAAGGAGACCTACGGTCACGAGTTCGTCTTCCTGACGGACTACGCGGCGACCATCCGCCCGTACTACCACATGCGTCACCCGGACGACGAGACGATCACCAAGAGCTACGACCTCATCTTCAACGGCGTCGAGATCTCGACCGGAGCGCAGCGTGAGCACCGCGTCGACCTGATCGAGAAGCAGGCCCGCGAGAAGGGGCTCTCCGTCGAAGAGCTCGAGGACGTTCTGGCGTTCTTCCGCTACGGCGTGCCGCCGCACGGTGGGTTCGGAATGGGGCTGGCCCGCGTCCTGATGCTCATGCTGCACCTCTCGAACCTGCGCGAGACGACCTACCTGTTCCGCGGACCGAGCCGCCTGACCCCGTAGCCGACGCGCCGTTGGAGGCCACAGCCGACCAGCTGTCGCCGGCGACGAGGATGTGCCCGAGAAACCGGAGCCCGATGGTCGCCGCGGCCTGATCCAGCCTTCGGGTGAGGACGAGGTCGGCGACCGAAGCATCGATCGAGCCCGACGGATGGTTGTGCGCGACCGCGAAGGACCGTCCACCGCGGGTGAGGACCGATTGCAGCACGTCGGCAGGCTGAATGCTGGCGTCGTCCACGCCGCCGTCCCGGAGCAGGACGAGTTCGAGCGGGCGCGCAGCCCGATCCGCGATGACCACGACGAATCGCTCACTGTCGCGATGCAGGAGCTCGGGTCGCACGATCTCGGCGATCGCCCGATCGTCGACCAGCCGCGTCCATGCCGACGAGCTGCCTGCACGGCGCCAGATCTCGATGATCGCGACGAGCCGGCCGGCTGTGGCGGGGCCGACTCCAGGCAACGTCTCGAGTCGCGCGAAGTCCATCGTCGCGAGTCCGGGGAAGCCTCCCGAGCGTCGGAGTATCGACCGTGCGAGCGCGCGGACGCTTCTGCCGGTCTGGCCGGAGCCGAGGACGAGAGCGAGCACCTCGTCGTCCGTGAGGGCGCCGACACCGAGGCGACGCATCCTCTCGCGCGGTCGATCATGCGTGGGGACGTTCGCAAGGGACTCCTCCTCTTCAGCTGCTTCGGACGACATGAATCCACGGTAGGAAGCAGACGGTCGACAGCAGTGCAGCATTGCGAAATCTGTGGAGAAGTCGAAATCAGGCCCAGCCTGTGGAGAGCGTTGACGCTTTTTCTCCACAGGCGTGCGGAACGACGATCTGTCCACGGATTCTTCGCGACCCCCAAACGGTGGATCCCGCAGAGCCACAATGGACTCATTCCAGCGATGAAGGAGCACCCACATGACCAGTCCTGACGATGTCGTCATCCTGTCGGCCGCGCGCACCCCGTTCGGCAAGATCAAGGGGACGCTCGCGTCGCAGACCGCCGTCCAGCTCGGCGCAACCGCGCTCTCCCGAGCACTCGCGCAGAGCGGCGTGGATGCTGGATCGATCGACGCTGTGATCTTCGGGCAAGTGCTGCAAGCCGGCGCGGGTCAGAACCCGGCGCGACAGACGGCCATCAGTGCGGGGATCGGCTGGGACGTCCCCGCCACGACGATCAACAAAGTCTGCCTGTCGGGCCTCGCAGCGGTCATCGACGCGGCACGCATCATCCGCGCCGGGGAGGCGACGGTGGTCGTGGCGGGCGGCCAGGAATCGATGACGAATGCGCCGCACATCCTGCCCGGGTCGCGGACGGGATGGACGTACGGCTCGATCGAAGCCCTGGATTCAGCCGCGTACGACGGCCTGACCGACGCCTTCGACGGTATCTCGATGGGAGCCTCGACCGAGCGCTACACGGAGCGGCTCGGTCTGACGAGAGAAGCGCAGGACGCCTTCTCCGCTGCTTCGCACCAGCGCGCGGGAGCAGCACACGCGAACGACGTCTTCGTGGACGAGATCGCGCCGGTCACGATCCCGCAGCGCAAGGGGGAGCCGCTGGTCGTCACCGTCGACGAGGGCGTACGGCCGGAGTCGACACCCGAGGCGCTGGCGCGGCTGAAGCCCAGCTTCGCCGAGGGAGGCACGCTGACCGCGGGGAACTCCTCACCGCTCAGTGACGGAGCAGCGGCGCTCGTGCTGACGACCCGCGCGAACGCCGAACGGCTGGGCCTCGACTGGCTTGCCGTCGTCGGCGCGAGCGGCCAGGTCGCCGGACCGGACAACTCGCTCCACTCGCAGCCGTCGCACGCGATCGAGGCCGCCCTCGCGCGAGCCGGCTGGTCGACCGACGACCTCGATCTCATCGAGATCAACGAGGCCTTCGCCGCGGTCGCCCTGCAGTCGATGGCCGACCTGGGCGTGGACGCCGAGCGGGTGAACATCCACGGCGGAGCGATCGCCCTCGGCCACCCGATCGGTGCGTCCGGCGCCAGACTGGCCGGCCACGCTGCTCACGAGCTCGCCCGCCGTGGAACGGGACGGGCTGCCGTCGCTCTCTGCGGTGGTGGCGGCCAGGGGGACGCACTGCTTCTCTGGCGCTGAGCTTCTCTGACACTGAGCTTCTCGGGTGCCAAGAGGTGCCGGCCGGCCGGCGCCCACCGGGTCAGCTGTCCAGGTGGCGCTCGTCCGGGCCGTTGTAGAGGGAGAGGGGGCGGATCAGGGAGTTGGCGGCGTACTGCTCGAAGATGTGGGCGGTCCAGCCGGTGATGCGAGCGGCGGCGAAGAGGGGGGTGAACGTGTCGGTGTCGAAGCCCATGAGGTTGTATGCGGGGCCGGAGGGGTAGTCCAGGTTGGGCTTGATGTTCTTGCGGTCGGCCATCGCGGACTCGAGAGCGTTATAGAGGTCCAGCATCTCGGGACGGTCATAGTGCTCGACCAAGGACTCGAGAGCAGCCTTCATGGTGGGAACCCGGGAATCGCCGTTCTTGTAGACGCGGTGGCCGAAGCCCATGATCTTGCGCTTCTCGGCGAGGGCGGAGTCCAGCCAGGCCTCCGCGCGCTCAGCGGAGCCGATCTCGTCGAAAGCGTGCATGACGGCCTCGTTGGCGCCCCCGTGCAGGGGGCCTTTGAGGGCGCCGATGGCACCCGTGACGGCCGAATAGATGTCGGAGAGAGTGGAGGCGATCACACGGGCGGTGAAGGTGGAGGCATTGAACGAGTGCTCCGCGTAGAGCACCAGGGAGACACGGAACGCATCGACGACCGCGTCGTCGGGGACCTCGCCGAAGGTCAGCCACAAGAAGTTGCGGGAGTAGTCGAGATCCTCGCGAGGCTCCACGGCCTCGAGGCCACGACGGCGACGCTGGATGTAGGCGACGACGGTGGGGAGCTGCGCGAGGAGGTAGAGGGCACGGCCGTAGTTGAGATCCGGGTCGAGGATGCCATCCGTCTGCTGGAGGGTGTCGTCCAGTCCGCCGAGCTGGCTGACCGCAGTACGCAGAGCGTCCATGGGATGCGCGGACGCGGGGATGTCGTCGAGGGCACGACGGGTGCGATCGTCGAGACGCCGGAGGGAGCGCTCCCGAGCGCTGAATGCCTCGCGCTCCTCCGGAGTGGGCAGCTCACCGTTCCAGAGGAGATAGGCGACCTCCTCGAAGGAGCAGCGCGCGGCGAGCTCCTGCACGGGATACCCCCGGTACAGCAGGGAGTTCGTCTCCGGGTTGACGGACGAGACGGCCGTGGTGTCCACCACCACGCCGGCGAGACCCTTGTGGATCTGCGGATCGGTCATGCGAGCTCCTTCGCTACAGCTGCCACGCGCCGCGACCTCGTGGGTCAGCGGCGCACGTCGAAATTGAACACCGAAGTGTCGAACGCGTTGTATCCCTCGTAGTCAATCAGGTCGTACAGGTCGGCGCGATGTTGCATCTCCCCCAGCATCGGCTCGAGCGTCCCGCCATCGAGGAGCTGATCGAGACCGCGCTCGGCGGCGCCCATCGCGAGACGCAGGAGAGACACCGGCCAGATGACGATGTTCACGCCGACGTCACGGAGCTGGTCGACGGTGAAGAGGTCGCTCTTGCCGAACTCGGTCATGTTGGCGAGCATCGGCACATCGATGGCGCGGCGGACGGCCTCGAACTCGGAGAGATCCGCCATGGCCTCGGGGAAGACGGCGTCCGCACCCGCGTCGACGAGGGCCTTCGCCCGGTCGATCGCGGCAGCCAAGCCGTCCACGGCTCGGATGTCCGTGCGCGCCATGATGAGGAGGTTGGGGTCGCGGCGGGCATCGGCGGCGGCGCGGATGCGCTTGAGAGCGGTGTTCTCGTCGACCACCTGCTTGCCGTCGAGGTGGCCGCAGCGCTTCGGGTTCACCTGGTCCTCGATGTGCAGACCGGCGACACCGGCGTCCTCCAACGATTGGACGGTGCGGGCGACGTTCATGGGCTCACCGAAGCCGGTGTCGGCATCGACCAGCGCCGGAAGGTCCGTCATCCGGGCGATCTGGGCGGAACGGCCGGCCACCTCCGTCAGAGTGGTCAGCCCGATGTCGGGGAGCCCCAGATCGGCGGAGAGCACGGCGCCCGAGATGTACACACCCTCGAAGCCCTTGCGCTCGATGAGGCGGGCGCTGAGGGGGTTGAAGGCACCGGGCATGCGGACGAGCTCACCCGACGAGAGACGGGCACGGAAAGCCGCACGCTTCTCGTGCGCGGGAAGAGAGGAGTACAGCATCAGAAGAGTCCCTTCGGAGCCGGAACGGAGTCGAGCACCCCCGGAGCGGCCGTGATGGTGAGACCGGCCAGCTCGGCGGCCGTGAGGTGAGGCAGTCGCTCAGCGACGGACAGGAAGCGCTCGATCTCGGCGGCCTCCAGGATGCCGTCGGCGAGAGTGCGGAACTTCGCCACGTAGTCGGCTCGCGCGAACGGACGCGCACCCAGCGGGTGCGCGTCGGCGACGGCGATCTCGTCCGTGATGACGCGACCGTCCACGAGGCGGATCTCCACCCGTCCGCCGAATGCCTTCTCGGCGGGATCGGTCGAGTGATAGCGACGGGTCCATTCCGGATCCTCGGTCGTGGTGACCTTGCCCCAGAGCGCGACCGTATCGGGCCGGGCGGCGCGAGACGGCAGGTACGACTCCACGTGGTGCCAGCCTCCGTCCTGCAGGGCCACGGTGAAGATGTACGGGATGCTGTGGTCGAGAGTCTCCCGCGACGCCGTCGGATCGTACTTCTGCGGGTCGTTCGCTCCCGAGCCGATCACGAAATGCGTGTGGTGCGAGGTGTGGATGACGATGCTCTCGACGCGTTCGGGATCCGCGACCTCCGGGTGCTCGCGGTGGAGCTTGCGCGCGAGGTCGATCCAGGCCTGAGCCTGGTACTCGGCGGAGTGCTCCTTGGTGTACGAATCGAGGATGGCGCGTTTGGCCTCACCAGCCTCCGGCAGCGGCACGTCGTACGAGGCCGACGGGCCATCGAGCAGCCACGCGATCACGCCGTCCTCCCCCTCGTAGATCGGGGTCGGACTCGTCTCGCCGCGCATCGCCCGGTCGATCGCCTCGACGGCCATCTTGCCGGCGAACGCCGGGGCGTGGGCCTTCCAGCTGGAGATCTCGCCCTTGCGGGACTGCCGGGTGGCGGTGGTGGTGTGCAGCGCCTGCCCGACCGCCTGGAACACGACCTCCGGCGGCAGCGCGAGCAGGGTGCCGATGCCGGCTGCGGCCGACGGACCGAGGTGCGCGACGTGATCGATCTTGTGCGCGTGGAGGCTGATCGCCCGCGCCAGATCGATCTGGATCTCATAACCGGTCGCGATTCCGCGCACCACGTCGCGCCCGGTGAGCCCGAACGCGCGCGCGGCGTGCTGAGCGACGGCCACGATCGGCGGGATGTTGTCGCCCGGGTGCGAGTACTCGGCCGCGAGGAAGGTGTCGTGATAATCGAGCTCGCGGACGGCGACGCCGTTCGCCCAGGCGGCCCACTCCGGCGACACCCGCACCTCGGGGGCTTCGCCGAAGACGGTCGATCCGTCCTGCGGGCGCTCGACGGCCGCGACGATCTCGTCGAGCTGACGCGATGGCAACGGATGCGCGAGCGCCTGCGAGCGGGCCGACACGACCGGACGGCGGGTCAGAGAGGCCGCAGCGACGGCCGCATTGTCGATGACGCGGTTGATGACCATGTCGACGACCTCTGAGTCGACCTCGACCGGGTCGGCGGCGACCTGCGCGATCTTCCAGGCGAGCTGGTCCTGACGGGCGAGGTTCTCGTCGCTGCGGTGCACACGGACGTTGTGGTTCTTCACGTATCGAACCTACCTCGCTACGCTCTGCTCATGGTTTCCGTGCCGTCTCTGCTCGCGTTCGCGCTGGCCTCGGTGGCGCTCATCGTGATTCCCGGGCCGAGCGTGCTCTTCGTCATCGGCCGCTCCCTCTCCCTCGGACGAGCGGGCGGCCTCCTGAGCGTGCTCGGCAACGCGCTCGGGATGCTGCCCCTCGTGATCGCGGTGGCGCTGGGGGTCGGCGCGATCGTCGCGCAGTCGCTGGTGCTCTTCACGATGATCAAGGTCGCGGGAGCCTGCTATCTCGTCTACCTCGGCATCCAGGCCATCCGGCACCGGCGGCACACGGCCGTGACGCACGAGGCGAACCCGTCCCGATCGGCGTGGCGGATCGTCGGCGAAGGATTTCTCGTCGGGCTCACCAACCCGAAGTCGCTCGTCTTCTTCGTGGCGGTTCTCCCCCAGTTCGTCGACTACCGCGCAGGCGGCATCACGCTGCAACTGTTCGAGCTCGGCGTCGTCTTCCTGCTGCTCGCGCTGACGTTCGACAGCGTCTGGGCGCTCGCCGCCGGGACCGCGCGTCAGTGGTTCGGGCGCTCGCCGAAGCGCGCGGAGCGACTCGGGGCCACCGGCGGGGTGCTGATGATCGGGCTCGGCGGGGTCCTGGCCCTCACCGGCACGAAGCACTGAGCCCGAGGGCGTCGACCGGGCTGCCGGCCCTCCGACGGCACGCGGCCCCCCGGAAGACGGCAGCGCCGATCAGGAAGCCGGCCTCAGATGTCGCCCGCCGTCGCCACCGGCGTCAGCACGGCTCGCGCCAGCGTGTGGAAGTGCGCGTTGAAGCCCAGCACAGCGGGAGTCGACTCCGGGTCGAGGTCGAGTCGCTCGACATCCAAGGCGTGCACGACGATGTCGTAGTGGTGGGTTCCGGTTCCGGGAGGGGGTCCCGCTCCGGTGAAGCTCTTCGAGCGGAGTTCGTTCGAGAGCATGGCCGCCCCCTGCGGCAGGCTCCCGCCGCCCTCCGCCCCGGCGCCTGCCGCCAGCGTGGTCACTTCCGCCGGGATGTTGAATACGGCCCAGTGCCAGAAGCCCGAACCGGTCGGGGCATCCGGGTCGTGGATGGTTACGGCGAAGCTCTTCGTCTCGGCCGGGAATCCACTCCAGGAGAGCTGGGGCGACACGTTGTCACCGCCGCCTCCCGACCCCCACTGGGCACGCGAGAGGGGGCGGCCGTCGGCGACGTCGTCGCTCTCGAGGGTGAACTGGGGCACGGCGCCGAAGCGCTCGAACGGATCGATCGAAGTCATACCCGTAACCTACGCTCGCCCGGTCAGACGCGCTGGGCGGATTCTGAGACGGGCACCGGCGAGGGCCGCCGACGGAGCCGCCCCGGCAGCCCGGTGATGCCCCAGCCGGTGACACGGAGCATGGCCTCCGCGACGATCCCGCCCGTCATCTTCGAGGCGCCGTGCTCGCGCTCGACGAACGTGATCGGAACCTCCGCGACCGACAGGCCCGCGCGGTAAGCGCGGCGCAGCATGTCGATCTGGAAGCAGTAGCCCTGGCTCGCGACGTCGTCGAAGTGGATGCGGCGCAGCGCGTCGGCGGTGAAGGCACGGTAGCCTCCGGTCACGTCGCGTGCCGGGACGCCGAGCGCGATCCGCGAGTAAGCGCTGCCCCCGCGCGAGAGGAGCCGGCGGCGTGCGGGCCAGTTCACAACTCCTCCACCGGGCACCCAGCGGGACCCCAGCACGAGATCGGCACCTGTTCCCGGCTCCTCGGTGCGGAGGGCCTCCAGCAGCCGCGGCAGTTCCTCCGGACGGTGCGAGCCGTCGGCGTCCATCTCGACGACGCGGTCGTAGCCGGCGGCGAGCGCCCATCCCATCCCCTCGCGATAGGCAGCCCCGAGACCGTCCTTCGCGGTGCGGTGCAGCACGTGCACGTGAGCGTCCGTCGCGGCCAGCGCATCGGCGATCTCGCCCGTACCGTCCGGCGAGTTGTCGTCCACCACGAGCACCTCGACATCCGGAGCGGACGCGCGCACGCGTCCGACGATGGGGCCGACGTTCTCCCGCTCGTTGTAGGTGGGGATGATGACGAGGGTTCGCAAGGAACCGCCTTTCTGCCGACGTGCGTGCCCACCCGGGACGGTGCCTGGGAGGCTACTCCCACCTTGCCTGAACTGCCTGAACAGATGGCGAACGAAACTTCCGGCCCTCGCAGCTTGGCGCCGCTGCGGGCGCACGGCCCGGCCCCACCTCCGTCGCCTACCATCGTCTGGTGGCCGTCCCGAAGATCCTGCTGTACTACGCGTTCACTCCGCTGGCCGACCCTGAGGCCGTGCGGTTGTGGCAGCGCGACCTCTGCGAGCTGCTCGGGCTGCGCGGACGCATCCTGATCTCGAAGGACGGCATCAACGGGACGGTCGGCGGCGAGCTGGCCGCGATGAAGCGCTATCTCCGTAAGACGCGCGAGTTCGCCGGGTTCCGTGATCTCGACGCCAAGTGGAGTGCGGGGTCGCCGCTCGACGACGACGGCTTCAGCACCGATTTCCCGCGGCTGTCGGTCAAGGTGCGCGACGAGATCGTCTCCTTCGGCGCGCCGGGCGAGCTGCGCGTCGATGGGTCGGGGGTCGTCGGAGGCGGCGAGCGCCTGCAGCCAGCCGAACTGCACCGTCTGGTCGAGGAACGCGACGACGTGGTGTTCTTCGACGGACGCAACCGCTTCGAGGCCGAGATCGGGCGGTTCCGCGGCGCGGTCGTCCCGGACGTCTCGACCACACGCGAATTCGTCGCCGAGCTGGAGAGCGGCGCGTACGACCACCTCAAGGACAAGCCGGTCGTCACGTACTGCACCGGCGGCATCCGCTGCGAGGTGCTGTCCGGTCTGATGAAGTCGCGCGGGTTCCAGGAGGTGTATCAGCTCGACGGGGGTGTCGTGCGGTACGGCGAGACGTTCGGCGACGGCGGGCTCTGGGAGGGGTCGCTCTATGTGTTCGATGGGCGCGGAGCCGTGACCTTCGGCGAGCACCCCGCCGTGGTGGGTCGGTGCGCGGGATGCGGCGCGGCCACGAGCCGGATGCGGAACTGCGCCGACGTCTCGTGCCGGGAGCAGCTGGTGACGTGCGAGGCGTGCGACGTGCTGCGGTGCACGGAGCACGCGGCGGACTCGCCCCGGCACTGATTCCTCCCCAACGCTGACGGCGAACGGGTTCTCCACCGACCTGCGGGAACCATTGCTGGCCCGTTCGCGTTGCGGCCATCATGAACAGCATGGATCCGGTAGCAACCATCGTCTGGATCGTGTCGTTCGTCCTCGTCACGGTCACCGTCACCGGGCTGTCCCGCCGCGTCGGCTGGTCGGCGCCGGTGGTGCTGGTGGTCGTCGGTGCGGTCGCCTCGTTCATCCCGGGCGTCCCCCAGATCGTGCTGGAGCCGGAGGTCGTGCTGTACGGTCTGCTGCCGCCGCTGCTGTTCGCTGCGGCCATCCAGACCTCGATCGTGGATGTGCGGGCGAGGCGCGACGGCATCCTGCTGCTGTCCGTGGGGCTGGTGGCGTTCACCGTGGTGGTGGTCGGGTTCGCGACCTGGCTGGTCGTGCCTGCGATCACGCTCGCGGCGGCCTTCGCGTTCGGGGCGGTGGTCGCCCCGACGGACACGGTCGCTGTGACGGCGATCGCCGGGCGCGTTCACCTCCCGCGGCGGCTCGTGACCGTGCTCGAGGGCGAGAGCCTGCTGAACGACGCGACCGCCCTCGTCGCTCTGAACGCGAGCATCGCCGCCATCGTCAGTGTGATCAATCCGTTGGCGATCGCCGGCGAGTTCGGCCTGGCGGTGGTCGTGGGCGTCGGGGTCGGCCTCGTGATCGGCTGGGTACTCTCCCTCATCCGCAAGCAACTGCGCTCCCCCGTGCTCGACACGTCGCTCGGGCTGATCACGCCCTACCTGGCGTTCATCCCGTCGCAGCTCCTGCACGGGTCGGGCATCCTGTCGGTCGTGGTGGCGGGCCTCTACCTCGGGTACCGGTCGCCGACCATCCAGACCGCGGAGGCGCGGATCGCGGAGACCATCAACTGGCGCACGATCCAGTTCCTGCTGGAGAACGCGGTCTTCCTGTTCATCGGGTTGGAACTGTCGAGCATCCTGAGCGGCGCCTTCCGATCGGGCATCACGGTGTGGCAGACCGTGCTCATCTGCGTGGTGGTGCTCGTCGCCCTCGCCGTAGCCCGGATCCTGTGGATGGTGGGGACGACGGCTCTGTACCGCTACGGGCCGCAGCGGCTGCGCGAGCGGGGGTGGTCGTGGCCGACCGGCATCGCCGTGTCGTTCGCGGGCATCCGCGGGGTGGTGACGCTGGCCGCAGTGTTCCTGCTGCCGGAGCAGACACCGCATCGGGAGTTCTTGCAGTTCCTCGCCTTCGTCGTGGTGGTGGCGACGCTGCTGGAGGGGCTGGCGCTGCCCTGGATCATCCGGCGGCTGCACCTCCCGTCACCCGATTTCGCGCAGGAGGCGAGCGAGATGCAGCGGCTTCTCGCGGAGGCTCAGACGGCGGGCCTGGAGCATCTGGAGTCGCAGGTGACCGGCAACGAGGACGAGCGCGTGATCGAGCGGCTCCGGATCAACGCCGTGTTCCTGTCGGACGCACTGGAGAACCCCTCCCCCGACGAGACCGAGGACACACCCATGGAGTACCGACACCTGCGGCGCACCATGATCGTCGCGGAGCGGCAGGCGGTGCTGACCGCGCGTGCCGAGGGTCGCTATCAGGAGCCCGCCGTCCGCTCGGTCCTGGCGTTCCTCGACGCCGAGGAGGCGGCGCTCAAATCGTCGGGACCGGGAGGGAAGAGGACGTTGATGTAGCGCTCCGGTGCGACCGCCCGCCCGCCAGCGCGCCCACGCGCCCGCGCGCCCGAGGTCCGGCCCTACCCCGCCCGCGTGTCGTCCGCCGGCGCCCGGGCTGCGGCGAGCGCCACGGCGGCGGCGGCCTCGGTGCCAGGGCGGCGGGCGCCGCGGGGGCGGCGGGCCCACTGGCGGGAGCGCTGCGATGACAGGGCGAGCACGACCAGGATGTCGAGGGGGAGCCCGAGCAGGTTGTTGTGGAGGGTGACCTGTGGACCGCCGTCGAAGAAGTCGATCGCCGAGATGACGATGAGCAGGGAGCTGTACGACATGGAGGCGATGCGGGCCCAGTTGCTGCCGAAGAAGACGAGGAGGGCGAGAAGGAAATAGAAGACCAGGCCGGCGGCGAAGATGCCGAGGAGGACGCCGAAGACGATGTCGGCCTCGTGACGGGTCACTCCCTCGAGGTCGCCGGAGGTGAAGAGCGAGGCGGTCCAGACACGCCAGCTGAGGAGGGTGAGGGCGACGAAGATCGCGCCCGCGACGACGCGCAGCAGCATGAGCAGGAAGCCGAGCGCGGTCGGGACCGGGCGGCGCTCGGCGAGTGCGATGCGGCGGGCCTCGGCCTGCTGGACGACACGCTGGGCCTCCGCGTCGACGGGGACGCGATCGAGGTTCACCACGGGCAGGTCGCCGTCGGTCTCGATGCTGTCACCGCCGCCGTTGCGGGAATGGTAGCCGGTGGAGAAGTCGCGGATGACCTCGACCTCCACGCCGACATCCGCTGCGAGCAAGGTGGAGACGATGTGGTCGCGCTCGATGTCCGTGTTCGCGTCGATCTTGTGGGTGATCTGCAAGGTGAACAGCGAGAAGCC
Source organism: Leifsonia sp. ZF2019 (assembly GCF_019924635.1). Classification (NCBI taxonomy): domain Bacteria; kingdom Bacillati; phylum Actinomycetota; class Actinomycetes; order Micrococcales; family Microbacteriaceae; genus Leifsonia; species Leifsonia sp. ZF2019. The sequence goes on along the minus strand of NZ_CP065037.1, from coordinate 156,701 downwards.
GACCGACTTGTCGAAGGTGCCGGCGGCCAGCCAGTCGACCTTGTGTCCACCGGGCAGGAGCCAGCCGTCCGGGCACTTCCAGAACCGCACGTGGTGCCGTTTGGCCGGGTTGCCGAGCACCTCTTGCTGGTACGCGACGTCCTGCTGGTGACCGAACAGGAACAGGGGGCTCACCGGGGCTTCGTCGTAGCTGCGCCGCAGCAGTGTCGAGGTGACGATGCGGCGGCTGGAGGCCAGGGTGACGTCGTCGGCGCGGGTCCACCCGGCGGCGCGCATGGCGTCGTCGAGCTGCGCCTCCGACCCGAGCAGGGCGAGGTTCACCGGGTCGCCGAGCAGACCGTCGCTGGTGCGGGCGCGGCCGATGAAGTAGTCAGGCACGTAGATCTGGGTGAGGATGCGGTGCAGGCGCGGCAGGACCAGATACGCCAGCACGAGCCAGAACAGAACGAAGAACAGGACGAGGAACCAGCCCCAGCTGAAGCTCTCCGTGAGCACCAGCCAGGCGAGCCAGATCGCGGCGACCCCGCCGAAGATGAAGAAGGCGTAGTCGACGACGGCGTTGATGGAGATCCGCCTGGCCGTCGCCGACAGGGTCTTGCGGCCGGCGCCCGGTGCAGGAGCGCTCGCCTCGCGAGGAGCCTCCGGCAGCGTCATGGGGACATCCTAGAGGCCGCGCGCGGACCGCCGTAGGGTGACGGTCATGGCCACCATCACCGAACGCGGCGCCGAACTGCGCCGACTCCACGACGCTCCCGAACTGCTGCAGGTCGTCAACGTCTGGGACGCGATCAGCGCCACGACCATCGCCGCGCTGCCCGAAACCCACGCCCTCGCGACCGCCAGCCACTCCATCGCGGCGACGCTGGGCTACGAGGACGGCGAGAACATCCCGCTCGACCTGATGCTCGACATGGTCGGCCGCATCGTGCGGGCGACCGACCTGCCGGTCAGCGCGGACCTCGAGGGCGGCTACGCCGACGCGGGCGAGACGGTCCGCCGCGCGATCGGGGTGGGCGTCGTCGGCGCGAACCTGGAGGACCGGATGCGCCCGTTCGACGAGGCCGTCGCCGTCAACCGCGACGCGGTTCGCGCGGCCGAGGCGGAGGGCGTGCCGTTCGCCCTGAACGCCCGCACCGACGTCTTCCTGCGCAACGCGTTCCCCAGCACCGAGGAGAAGATCGAGGAGGCCGTGCGCCGCGGCCGTGCCTTCCTCGACGTGGGCGCGACGAGTGTGTTCGTACCCGGTCTGCTGGACGAGCCGACCGTGACCGCTCTGGTCGGCGGGCTGGGCGACCGGAAGCTCAGCGTGATCGCGGTGCCGGGCTCCCTCCCGCCCGCACGCCTCCACGAGCTCGGGGTCACGCGCGTCTCCTACGGCCCGTGGAGCCAGCGCGTCGCCCTCACCGCGCTGCAGGATGCGGCGCAGGCCCTCTACGCGGGAGGCACCCTGCCGAGCGGCACGCGCGCACTCAACTGAACGCAGTCCGACGAGGTCGGCTCCGTGGCCGGGACCGTTTGGGGGCCGCCCCCGGCCCGTCGTCGAGCACCCCCGCGTAGGCTGCACCCATGAGCGACTTCCGGGCGATCGTGATCGAGCAGGAGATCGAGGCGGGTCGCATCACCGCCCACACGGCGGAGGTGCGGCGCGTCACGGACGCGTTCCTCATGCCGGGTGGTGTGACCGTCGCCGTCGAGTTCTCCGACCTCAACTACAAGGACGGCCTCGCCATCGCGGGACGCCCCGGAGTGGCGCGCACCTCGCCGCTCATCCCGGGAATCGACCTGGTCGGAACGGTCGAGGCGAGCGACGACCCGCGGTGGATCCCCGGCGATCGCGTCGTGCTGAACGGCGACGGCCTCGGGGAATCGCACCACGGCGGCCTCGCCGAACGGGCCCGTGTGCGCGGCGACGCCCTCGTGCGCATCCCCGACGCGATCTCCTCCACTCAGGCGGCCGCGATCGGCACCGCCGGCTTCACGGCGATGCTCTCCGTGCTCGCGCTGGAGCGCAACGGCGTCGACCCCGAGGAGGTGCGCGACAGCGGCAGCAGCGTCCTCGTCACCGGGGCCGCCGGCGGAGTCGGCTCGGTGGCGGTCGCGGTGCTGGCCGGACGGGGCTACCCCGTCACCGCCTCCACCGGACGCCCGGACGAGCTGCGGGGCTACCTGACCGACCTCGGCGCCACCACCATCCTCGACCGCGCCGAGCTCTCCGACCCGGGCCGGCCACTGCAAAGCCAGCGCTGGGCCGGCGTGATCGACGCCGTCGGCAGCCACACCCTCGTCAACGCCCTGGCCCAGACGCGCTACGGCGGAACGGTGACGGCGTGCGGGCTCGCCCAGGGCCCCGACCTCCCCGGCACCGTGCTGCCGTTCATCCTGCGCGGGATCAGCCTGGTGGGCATCAACTCGGTCGAGGCGCCGATCGCCCTGCGGGAGACCGCGTGGCGCCGCCTCGCGACCGACCTCGGTGAGGAGACGCTCGCGGCGATGACGGAGGTCATCCCGCTGACCGACGCCATCCCGGCCGCGGAGGAGATCCTCGGCGGCCGGCTGCACGGCCGCACCGTGGTCGACGTGCGCGCCTGATCCTCTTCGCTCCGGCACCGCCGTATGCTGGCGGCATGATCGTCCTCGCCACCGTCGTGGTCACGCTCGCGGCCGCCCTGCACATCGCGATCTTCTTCATGGAGAGCATCGCCTGGGGCCGCCCCTCCGTCTGGAAGCGATTCGGCGTCGCGAACCAGGAGGCAGCGGACACCACCAAGCCGATGGCGTACAACCAGGGCTTCTACAACCTGTTCCTCGCGATCGGCGCCGTCATCGGCCTGATCCTCTACGGCGTCGGGCTGCACCCGGCCGGCCTGGCGCTCATCCTGTTCACGACCGCGTGCATGTTCGCCGCGTCGGTCGTGCTGCTGACCACGGGCAAGGGGTACTGGCGCGCCGCCCTCACGCAGGGCTCACTGCCGCTCATCGGCTTCATCCTGATGCTGCTCTCCTGACGGGAGGCCGCACGCCGCAGCGCGGGCCTCCGCGACGCACGGTCCGGCTCAGCGCAAGCTCGGCCTGACGGACTCCGGCCGCAGCCCGCGCCCGATGAACCGGGCGGTGGCGCGCTGCAGCAGCGGGGTCGCCACGGCGAGCGCCCCGCGGCCCAGGAGCGGCAGCGGGTCGGGGAGAGCATCCGGACCATTGGGGCGCGCGATACCCCGGTGGGCGGCGAGCTGGATGCGCTGCATGGCGGCGACCGGTGGGAGGCGGCGGCGCTGGAGGCCGTCGAGCACACGGAGGTCGACCTCCTCCGAGGCTCCGCCCTGGATCGCGCGCAAAGGATCGACGAGCGCGTTCGCGGCCGCGACCGCGTCCTGCACGGCATAGTTCACGCCGACACCGAATGCGGGCGACATCGCGTGGGCGGCGTCCCCGATCGCCAGGAACCCGCGCCGGTACCAGCGGCCGAGCCGATCGATCTGCACGCTCAGCAGCTTGACCTGCTCCCAGCCGTCGATGCTCAGCAGTGCGTCGCGGAGGAAGGGCGCCGCCGCCGCGACCGCATCCCGGAACGCGCCGATCCCGGCCGCCTTCAGGTCGTCGATACCGCCTTTCGCGATGACGAGACCGGTCTGGAAATAGTCGCCACGGTCGATCGTGATGACCATCGAACCGTGACGCAGGTAGGCGAGCGTGCTCGGTGGCGTCGCCGCGGCCTTCGGCAGGCGGAACCAGAGCACGTCGATCGGCACACCGAACCGCTGCGGCCGCAGCCCGGCGTCCTCCCGCAGCACCGAGTCCCGCCCGTCGGCGGCGACCACCAGGGGTGCGGCGATCGCCAGGTCGCCGGCCGGACCCCGCGCCGTGATGCCGGTCACCGCGCCGTCGCGCCAGGTCAGCCCGGTGGCGGTCGTCTCCATCAGCAGACGGAACCCGGGACGCTCCGCCGCCTCGTCGGCGAGGAACGACAGAAAGTCCCACTGCGGCGCGAGCACGAGGAAGTCGTCCGGCGGCGCCAGTCGGGAGAAGTCGACGGGATGCAGCCTGGTCCCGCTGACGACGGCGTCGAGGGTGCGGACGCTGGTGTGCGGGAGGCCCAGGAACCGTTCGCGCAGCCCGAGCTCTCCCAGCACGCCGAGCGTGGAAGGGTGGATCGTGTCGCCGCGGAAGTCGCGGAAGAAGTCCGCGTGCTTCTCGATCACCACGACATCCACCCCGTTGCGGGCCAGCAGCAGGCCGAGCATCATGCCGGCCGGGCCGCCGCCCGAGATCACGCAGGTCGCCTGAAGCACATCCATGCCTCCGCAGCGTATCCTCCCGGCATGGCCATCGTCGCGTCCGTCTTCGTCGCCTTCGCGGCGGTGGTGCACCTCGCCGTGTTCGGTTCGCAGACGATCGCGTGGTCGTCACCGGGCGTCTGGCGGCGCTACGGCGTCGCGAGCCAGCGGGACGCGGATGTCGGGCGCCCGCTCGCCTACACGCAGGGCTTCTACAATCTCTTCCTCGCGGGCGGCGCGATCGTCGGCCTGGTGCTCTACTGGACGACCCTGCACCACGTGGGGTTCGGGCTGATCTTCTTCACCTGCACCTGCATGGTGCTCGCCGCGGTGGTGCAACTGACCGTCGGGGGTCGAACGCCCACGGCCGCGCTGGTGCAGGGCATCCCGCCGCTCGTCGGGCTGGTGCTGTTCGTCGTCGCCCAAGCAGGCTGAGCTGGCGTCCGGCGGAGCCGGCGGGCCGCCGAGCAGGCGGACCTACTCGATGATCTCGCCCTCGGCGGGGATGTCGGCGACGTCGATGCGCAGGGTCTCGACGAGCTTCGCCGCGTGCGGCGTCGAGACGATGACGCGCGAATACTCCTCGCCGTCGAGGTCGATCACCACGGCCGCGCGCTGCTTGCCCTTGATCAGCAGGAAGTCCTGACCGCCGTGGAACTTCCACGTGCCGACGGAGAGTGTCAGCGGGACAGCGGCACCCGGAGCGCGGATGCCGCGGATCCAGATCCACGGATCCTCGGTGATGGCGACCGACCGGATGCTGTCGCGCGGGATGACCAGGTCGTCCCGCTTGAGGGCGAGCACCTTCTCCGCCCGCGTGAGATGGATCTCCAAGCGGTCGGGGTGAACGTGCAGATCGGCCATACGTCTATCCTGCCAACACCCCGGAGCCCGTGGCAGTGCCGAACCTCACAAAGCCATAACCCTTGGGTTGTGCACGACGGGTCGCTCCCTCGGCGGGGCATGTATCCTTCTCGTCGTGGCCACCCAGAGACGGACTCCGGGCTCGCAGACTTCACTTCGTGAAGCCAACCGAGCTCGAATCGTCGACGCCATCAAGAAGCACGGCGGCCTGACCCAGGTCGAGCTGGCCGGCGCGACGGGCCTCTCGCCCGCCACGGTGTCGAACATCGTGAAGGAGCTCTCGACCTCCGGCGTGCTGCACACGACGCAGAGCATCCGCAGCGGCCGGCGCGCCCAGCACGTCACGCTGGCGCACGCGCTCGGGCTCGTCGTCGGCGTCCATTTCTCCACCCGGCACCTGCGCGTCGCGCTGGCCGACGTCGCGCACACGGTCGTGGCCGAGAACCACATGCCGCTCGCCCGCGACCACCGGGCGGACAACGAGCTCGACAAAGTCTCGATGCTGCTGAGCGACATGCTCGACTCGGTCGAGGCCTCCCGTGACGAGGTGCTCGCGATCGGCATCGCCCTGCCCGCCCCGCTCGACCGCGCGAGCGGGACCATCGCCCGCAGCGGGATCATGCGCGGCTGGGACGGCGTGGTCCTCGCGGACGCGCTGGAGCGCCGGGTGAAGCGGCCGGTGTTCGTCGACAACGCGGCCAACCTCACCGCCCTGGCCGAGTCCCGGTTCGGCGCAGGGCGCGGCAAGCGCAACTCCATCACGCTCGACGTGGGCGACGGGATCGGCGCGGGCCTCCTCCTGAACGGCCAGCTGTTCCGCGGCAACAACGGCACCGCCGGGGAGTTCGGCCACACGACGATCCGCGAGAACGGACCGCTCTGCCGGTGCGGCAACCGCGGCTGCCTGGAGGCGATCGCCGGGGGTCCGGCCATCCTGGACGAGCTGCGCGACCACCTCGGCAGCCTCAAGCTGGGCGACGTCGTGCTGCAGGCGATGGCGGGGGACGCGCGCTGCATCCGCGCCATCGCCGACGCCGGCAAGCACATCGGCGTGGCCACGGCGAACCTCTGCAATCTGCTCGACCCGGAGCGCGTCGTGGTGGGCGGCGAGCTGGCCCGCGCCGGCGAGCTCCTGCTCGGTCCGATGCGGCACGCCGTCGAGCGGTCCATCATCGTGGGCGAGGAGCTGATGCCCGACATCGTGCAGGGGCAGCTCGGCACGCGGGCGGCTACCCTCGGCGCGGTCGCGTACGCCGTCGACCGGGTCTCGCTGACGCCTCAGAGCGCGTCGAACTGACCCCTCCGACCGCGCTGTCCCCCGTTGCCCCCCGAACGTGACGAACCGTTATCGAATGCGTTGGATTCAAGTATTGACGCCAAGACGTGCACCTGACACACTCAACCCAGCCGCCAAGGACGGCGGGCTCGAACCGGAGGTTTTTCAATGAAGATCGCCACCAAGAGAGGACTGATCGCGTCGGCCGCGGTCCTCCTCACCGCACTCAGTCTCACAGCCTGTTCGAACGGCTCCGGCAGCGGGGGCTCCTCCACCGCCGACGCCTCGAAGGCCCAGATCGGCCTTCTCCTCCCCGACTCCGTGACCGCCCGCTACGAGGCGGCCGACAAGCCCTTCTTCGAAGCGAAGATCAAAGACCTCTGCCCCGACTGCAAGGTGCTCTACGCGAACGCAGACGGCGACGCCAGCAAGCAGCAGCAGCAGGCGGAGTCCATGCTGACCCAGGGCGTCAAGGTGCTCGTCCTCGACCCGTTCGACGGCGAGGCCGCCGCCTCCATCGTCGGCGAGGCGAAGGCCAAGAACATCCCGGTCATCTCCTACGACCGCCTGATCAACAGCAAGGACGTCGACTACTACATCTCGTTCGACAACGAGGAGGTCGGCAAGCTGCAGGCCACCGCGCTGGTCGACAAGCTGAAGAAGGACGGCGTCGCGGCAGGCAGCGGCATCCTGATGGTCAACGGCTCGCCCACCGACAACAACGCGACCCTGTTCAAGAAGGGCGCGCACAGCGTGATCGACACCAGCGGCTACAAGGTGCTCGCCGAGTACGACACACCAGGATGGGACCCGGCACAGGCCCAGAACTGGGTGTCGGGCCAGATCACGCAGTTCGGCAGCCAGATCACGGCGATCTACGCGGCCAACGACGGAACGGGCGGCGGCGCGATCGCCGCACTCAAGGCGGCCAACGTCTCCCCGATCCCGCCGGTCACCGGTCAAGACGCCGAGCTCGCCGGCATCCAGCGCATCCTCGCCGGCGACCAGTACATGACCGTGTACAAGGCCATCCAGCCGGAGGCTGAGAAGGCGGCCGAGCTCGCGATCGCGCTCACCAAGGGGCAGAAGCCTGCCGGCGACACGAGCGTCGACACCGCGGGCGGCGCGAAGATCGCCTCGTTCCTGCTCAAGCCGGTCGCCGTGACGACCGACAACATCGAGAGCACCGTCGTCAAGGACGAGTTCTACGGAGCGGACTCCGCTGCGAAGATCTGCACGGCGGACTACAAGGCGGCGTGCGACAAGTACGGCATCAAGTAACACCTGGCAGCGCGGCCCTCCAGATGCGCCACCGCACCTGGAGGGCCGCGTGCACCCGCCCTACGATGGACCCGAACCACCAGCTCACCTCGAAGGAGAGAACGCCGTGACCATGGAATCCGCGATCGCCGAGGAGGAGCGGACCGAGCGCCGGCCCGTACTCTCGCTGAGCGGCGTCTCGAAAGGCTTCGGCGCCGTTCAGGCGCTCACCGACATCCATCTCGACGTCTACCCGGGCGAGGTCGTCGCCCTCGTCGGCGACAACGGCGCCGGCAAGTCCACGCTCGTGAAGATCCTCGCGGGCGTGCACCCGCAGGATTCGGGCACCATCACCTTCGACGGGCAGGATGTGACCATCCCGTCGCCCGCCGCATCGCGCGAGCTGGGGATCGCCACCGTCTTCCAGGACCTCGCACTGTGCGACAACCTCGACGTCGTCTCGAACCTCTTCCTGGGGCGCGAGATCACCCACGGCACGCTCGACGAGGAGGAGATGGAGAAGCGGTCGTGGAGCCTCCTCCGCCAGCTGTCGGCGCGCATCCCCTCCGTCCGGATCGCGGTCGCGTCGCTCTCCGGCGGCCAGCGCCAGACCGTCGCGATCGCCCGCTCGCTGATCGGCGACCCGCGCGTCGTCATCCTCGACGAGCCGACCGCCGCCCTCGGCGTCGCGCAGACCGCCGAGGTGCTCAACCTCATCGAGCGGCTGCGCGAGCGCGGGCTCGGCGTGCTCCTCATCAGCCACAACATGGCCGACGTGCAGGCCGTGGCCGACCGGGTCGCGGTCCTCCGCCTCGGCCGCAACAACGGCGAATTCCACGTGGCCGACGTCAGCTACGAGGAGATCATCTCGGCCATCACCGGCGCCACCGACAACGTCGTGAGCCGCCGGGCGGGTCGCGCCGGCGAGAGCACGGTCGAGACCACCGGCAGCAGCGAAGGGAAGGCCGACGCATGAGCAAGGCAACAGCGGAGACCCCCGCGGAGGTCGCGGCCGACCTGCAGGACGAGCGCCTCATCCGGGAGGAGGGCCTCGGCGGCGCGCTGCGCGGCTTCGGCCGCCGGGTGCGCGGCGGCGACCTCGGATCGCTGCCGGTCGTCATCGGCCTCGTCGTGATCTGGGTCGTCTTCCAGGTGCTCAACCCCAACTTCCTCAGCGCCAACAACCTGGTGAACCTCACGCTGCAGTGCGCGGCGATCGGGACCATCTCGATCGGCATCGTGCTCGTGCTGCTGCTGGGCCAGATCGACCTCTCGGTCGGCTCCGTGAGCGGTGTCTCCGCCGCCATCCTCGGCGTCGGCTTCACCCAGCTCCACTGGCCGCTGTGGGCGACCGTCATCGTGGCGATCCTCGCGGGCGCGGTGATCGGGTACGTCTACGGCCTGCTCTTCACCCGCTTCGGCGTGCCGAGCTTCGTCATCACGCTCGCCGGCCTCCTCGGCTTCCTCGGCGTGCAACTGTGGATCCTCGGCGCCAACAGCTCGATCAACATCCCCTACGACTCGTGGATCGTGCAGTTCGCCCAGCAGACGTTCCTGCCGCCGTGGGCCGCCTACGCGCTGGCGGTGATCGCGGCCGGCGGGATGTTCGTCTCCGACTGGCGCAGCAACGTGCGCCGCCGGAACGCGGGGCTCTCGGAAGGTTCGACGGCCGCCGTCGCACTCAAGGCCGGTCTGCTCCTCATCGGTCTCTGCATCGCCGTCTGGTACCTCTCGACCGACCGCGGCACGGGAGCGATGTTCCTCTTCTTCGTGGTGCTCGTGATCGTGATGAACTTCTTTCTCACCCGCACCAAGTGGGGCCGCTCGGTCTTCGCGGTCGGCGGCTCCGTCGAGGCGGCTCGCCGAGCCGGCATCAAGGTCAACCGCGTGTTCATCAGCGTGTTCATCCTCTGCTCCACCTTCGCCGCCGTCGGTGGTCTGCTCGCGGCCGCCCGGCTCGCCTCCGTGGGCGCCGGCTCCGGCGGCACGGACACCAACCTCAACGCGATCGCCGCGGCGGTCATCGGCGGCACGAGCCTCTTCGGCGGGCGCGGCTCCGCCTGGTCCGCGCTCCTCGGCATCCTGGTCATCCAGTCGATCTCGAACGGCCTGACCCTCATGAACCTCGACTCGTCCTACCGGTTCATGATCACGGGCGCCGTGCTGCTCCTGGCGGTCATCATCGACTCGCTGTCGCGCCGGTCGAGGGCGTCGCACGGCCAAGCCTGAGCAGGGGCGGGTGTGAGAAGGTGGTCGGGTGACCCGCACCACCACCTTCCGCGCCCGCCTTCTGCGTGAAGGCGAGGCACCGCGCACGGTGACGGAGCGCGCCCCCTCGGACGCGCCGCCGCGCACGCTGCGCCGACGGGCGTCCGCAGGCGGCATGTACGACATCTACGCCCTGCTCGACGCGGACGGCTGGCCCGCGACGGCGACCTACAGCTTCGTGCAGACGTTGTCACCGGCGCGGTCGGCGGCGGACGACTGAGCCGGAACACGCCCCGCCGGTCAGTTCAGACCGCTGCCGCCGCCGCACGGGCGGCACCGGGGAGTGCTTCCAGGATGCGGCCGATCGCCTCGTCGTCGTGCGCGGCCGTGACGAACCACGCCTCGAAGACGCTCGGCGGGAGCGAGACACCCGCGTCGAGCATGGCGTGGAAGAAGGCGCGATAGCGGAACGCCTCCTGGGTCTGCACCTCGGCGTACGTGCGCGGAGCCGTCGCGAATTCACCGAAGACGAAGCTGAACAGGCTGCCCGCGCGCTGCACGCGGTGGGCGACGCCCTCGGCGGCGAGCGCGGCGGAGACGGCTGCGGAGACGGTCTCGGCGACGACGTCGAGCCTGTCGTAGACGGCCTCGTCCGCGTGCGCGAGAGTCGCGAGCCCGGCGGCGACGGCGACCGGATTGCCGGAGAGCGTGCCCGCCTGGTAGACGGGGCCGGTGGGGGCGAGGAAGTCCATCAGCTCAGCGCGACCGCCGAGCGCGGCCAACGGCATTCCGCCGCCGACGACCTTGCCGAAGGTGACGAGATCGGGCGTGTAGCCGCGGTCCAGACCCCAGAATCCGGCCTCGCTCACACGGAACCCGGTAAGCACTTCGTCCAGGATGAGCAGGGCGCCGAACTCATGGGCGAGGTCGACGAGGGCGGCGTTGAAGCCCGGGTCCGGCGGGACGACGCCCATGTTGGCGGCCGCGGCCTCCGTGATGACAGCGGCGATGTCCGGGCCGTTGGCTTCGAAGGCGGCGCGCACGGCGTCCAGGTCGTTGTACGGGAGCACCAGAGTCTGCGCGGCCGTCGCCTCGGTGACGCCCGCCGAACCAGGGAGCGACAGCGTCGCGAGGCCGGAGCCGGCCTCCGCGAGGAGGCTGTCGGAGTGGCCGTGATAGTGCCCGGCGAATTTGATCAGCAGCGGTCGGCCGGTGAAGCCCCGGGCGAGCCGGATGGCGGTCATGGTCGCCTCGGTGCCGGTGGAGACCAGCCGCAGCTTCTCGATGAACGGCACGCGCCCGAGCACGGCCTCCGCCAGCTCGGTCTCGGCCGGCGTGGATGCGCCGAACGACAGGCCGTGAGCCGCGGCCTGCTGCACAGCGGCGACCACGGCGGGATGCGCGTGACCCAGGATGGCCGGCCCCCACGACGCGACGAGGTCGACGTACTCGCGCCCCTGGGCATCGGTGATGTAGGGACCGCGGGCCGACACCATGAAGCGCGGCGTCCCGCCGACGGAACGGAATGCCCGTACCGGCGAGTTGACGCCGCCGGGGATGACACGCTGCGCGCGCTCGAACTGCGCGAGATTGACGTCGCCGAGAGCGGCGCCGTCGGCCAGACCCTGCACGTCGCTGCCCTGCACGTCGCTCATCGCAGCCACCCCGCCACCTCGGTCGCCCAATAGGTCATGATCGCATCGGCTCCGGCCCGGCGGGCGCCGATCAGGGTCTCCTCGACGATGCGGCGACGGTCGATCCAGCCGTGCGCGGCCGCGGCCTCCACCATCGCGTACTCGCCCGACACCTGGTAAGCCCAGACCGGCACGTCGCTGATCGCGGCCACATCGCTGAGCACGTCGAGATAGCTCAGGGCCGGCTTGACCATGAGGATGTCGGCGCCCTCGTCGAGATCGAGGCGCGCCTCCCGGAGTCCCTCGCGGCGGTTGGCCGGGTCCTGCTGGTAGGCGCGGCGGTCGCCGGAGAGCTGCGAGTCGACAGCCTCACGGAACGGCCCGTAGAAAGCGGAGGCGTACTTCGCCGCGTAGGCGAGCAGCACGACGTCGTGGCGGCCGGCCGCGTCGAGCGCGTCGCGCACCGCCCCGACCTGGCCGTCCATCATTCCGGAGAGCCCGAGCAGCTGAGAACCGGCCTCCGCCTGGGTGATGGCCATGTCGCGGTACCGCTCCAGCGTCGCGTCGTTGTCCACATGGCCGGCGTCGTCGAGCACGCCGCAGTGCCCGTGGTCGGTGAACTCGTCGAGGCACAGGTCCGTCTGCACCACGAGCGCGTCGCCGACCTCGGAGACCAGCGCACGGGTGGCGACGTTCAGGATGCCGTCGGGGTCCGTCGCGGCGCTGCCCACCGCATCCCGCGTCTCCGGCACACCGAACAGCATCACGCCGCCGACGCCGGCCTCGGCCGCCTGCACGGCCGCGCGCTTGAGCGAGTCGATGCTGTGCTGCTGCACCCCCGGCATCGACGCGATCGGCAGCGGCTCGGCGGTGCCCTCGCGCACGAACATCGGGAGGATCAGCTCGGCCGGGTGGAGCCGCGTCTCCGCGGTCAGACGGCGGAGGGCCGGACTCTGCCGGAGGCGACGCGGGCGGATGACGGGATGCAGCTCACTCACTCGCCCAAGCCTACGCCTGCGTTGCTGGGCGCCTACCCGGCTCCGGCACGTGCCGATTCGGTCCAGAAGTCGGCTTTCGCGGCGCCGGAACGGCGATCCGGTCCAGATGTGGAGAGGTCAGGAGGCGCGGGAGCGGGCGCGGGCGACCTCGGCGACGGCGTCGATCAGGGAGGACGCCGTGCGCTCGGCGGCGATCACGTCGACGCGCAGGCCGAAGGCCCGGGCGTCCCGGGCGGTCTGCGGACCGATCGCGGCGACGAGGGTCGTCTCGGGAATCGGCCCGAGCTGGAGCTGGACCTGCTCGGCGACGGAGCCGCTGGTCACGAGGATGGCCTGCACCAGCCCGTCATGCACATCCGACACCACGGCCTCCGGGACCGAGACGCCGACGGTGCGGTAGGCGACGACCGACTCCACATCGTGACCGATGCGCCGCAGGCCCTCGGTCAGCAACGGCTTCGCGATCTCGGAGCGGAGAGTCAGGATGCGCAGCGGCACCGCGCCCTGCGTGGCCGCCTCCCACTCCTCGAGAAGGCCGCGGGCGGAGTTGTCCTCCGACGGCACGAGGTCGACTTTGTAGCCGGCCGCCGCGAGCGCCGCCGCGGTGGTCTCGCCGACCGCGGCCACGCGTGTGCTCGGGGGAACGACGGCGCGCTGGGCGCTGAGCACGTCCACCGTCGTCGCGCTGGTGACCGTCATCCAGTCGAAATCGCCGGCGGCGAGCCGCTCCAGCGCGCGCTCCAGCGCCGGGGCGTCCGCCGTGGGGGCGAAGTTGATCATGGCGGCGACGACCGGGGAGGCGCCTTTGGAGCGCAGATCGGCCGCGACCGAGTCACCCCAAGGGCCGCCGCGCGGGACGAGGACGCGCCAGCCGGAGAGCGGCTTCGGGGCGGCGGACGGCTGAGTCATCGGGTACTCCCCAGCGGAGCCAGGTCGGCGGCCCCCGCGCCGAGCAGTTCGGAGACCACACGCTCCCCGACGTCGCGTGCGGCCTCGTCGAGGTGGGCGGCGCTCAGGGAGTCAGGGGTCGCGGCATGGGACGCGGTGATCCGCTCGGTGCCGTCGGGACGGTAGACCGAGGCGGTGAGGAAGAGCAGGCCGTCGTCGACCAGGGCGGTCGCCCCGATCGGTGCGGCGCACCCGGCCTGCAGTCCGGCGAGCACGGCGCGCTCGGCGGTGACGACGGCGTGCGTCGTGACGTGGTCGACGGCGTGGAGCGCGCGGGCGATCGGTCCGCGCCCCTTCTCGTCGCCTGCTCGCACCTCGAGAGCGAGCGCACCCTGCCCGGGGGCGGTCGGCATCTGCGAGAGCGCGAAGTAGTCGGTGACGGCGTCGAGGCGGCCCAGCCGGCCCAATCCGGCGGCGGCGAGCACGACGGCGTCGAGGTCGCCATCGGCGACGCGACCGAGCCGGGTGTCCACGTTGCCGCGGATGTCGACGATGTCGAGGTCGGGCCGGGACGCCTTCAGCTGAGCGACGCGGCGCGGGGAACCGGTGCCGATCCGCGCGCCCTCCGGCAGGTCGTCGAAGGAGAGGCCGTCGCGGGCGCAGAGCGTGTCGCGGGCATCCGCGCGCTTGGGCACGGCGCCGATCACGAGCCCCGGGGCCGCCGCGGTCGGGAGGTCTTTCAGGGAGTGGACCAGCAGGTCGCACTCGTCGGCGAGCAGAGCCTCCCGGAGCGCGGTGGCGAAGACGCCGGTGCCGCCCAGCTCGGAGAGGGACTCGCGCGACGTGTCGCCGTGCGTCGTGATCGTGACCAGCTCGACGTCCAGACCGGTCGCGCGGGCGATCGCCTCGGCGACCGCCGTCGTCTGCGCGACCGCGAGCGCACTGCCGCGTGTCCCCACGCGCAGCACGCCCTCGCGACGCTCGGCCGGCCCCTCGGCACGGCGCACGGCGCCGGTCACGGCGCGAGCCCCGCGGCGGCGGGTTTGAAGCCGAGGCGCACGTTCTCGCAGCAGCCGGGTCGGCACACGTCGTACCAGGGACCGAGGTCGGTCATCGCCGGTCGCTGATCGACCGGGACGCCGTCACGCCGCTCGAGCACCAGGTCGACGAGGCCCTTCACATACTTCGCATGGGTGCCGGGAGTCGGCACCCGGACGGCGACGAGGCCGTTCTCCTCGCTGGACTCCATGGCCTCGTTGTCGAGGTCCCAGAGCACCTCCATGTGATCGCTCACGAAACCGAGCGGGACGATGATGACGGCCTTGACGCCCGTCGCGGGCAGCTCGCCGATGCGGTCGTTGATGTCGGGCTCGAGCCACGGCATCGACGGCGGGCCGGAACGGGACTGGTAGACCAGGTCCCAGCCGATGACGCCGCCGGTCGCGGCCTGCGACACGACCTCCGCGACGGCGAGGTGCTGAGCCGCGTAGGCGCCTCCCTCGCCGAAGCCGCGCTCGGCCGGCCCGGACTTGGCGGCATCGGTCGAGGGGATGGAGTGGGTCGAGTAGAGGATGCGGATCTCGGTCGCCGGATCGATGCCGGGGACCTTCTCCTGCACCTCCGCGACCGCGTTCTTGACGCCCTCGATGAACGGCTCGACGAAGCCGGGGTGGTCGAAGAACTGGCGCACCTTGTCGATCTGGATGGTGCCCTCGAGCCCGGTCTCCTCCAGCACGCGGGCGAAGTCCTCGCGGTACTGCCGGCAGCTGGAATAGGAGGAGTACGCGCTGGTGGCGATGGCGATCAGCTTCGTGAAGCCCTGCTCCTGCGCCTCTTTCAGGGCGTCCTCGAGGTACGGGTCCCAGTTGCGGTTGCCCCACAGCACCGGCAGGTCGATGCCCCGCGCGGCGAGCTCCGCCTCCAGCGCCGCCTTGAGCTCGCGGTTCTGGTCGTTGATCGGGCTCACGCCGCCGAAGTGGCGGTAGTGGTGCGCGACCTCCTCCAGGCGCTCCTCCGGGATGCCGCGACCGCGGGTGACGTTGCGGAGGAACGGAATGACGTCGTCCTGCCCCTCCGGTCCGCCGAACCCGGCAAGCAGGATGGCGTCGTACGCGACGGGCTCGGTGACGTGCTTGGGGCCGGAGGCGGCCGCCGGCGTCGCCCCGATGACGCGCGCTGTGGTCTCCGCGGTCACTGGAGCACCTCCACGACCTCGGCCGGCTCGACGCGGCGGCCGGTGAAGAACGGCACTTCCTCGCGGACATGCAGGCGGGCGTCGGTCTGACGCAGGTCGCGCATCAGATCGACGAGGTCGACCAGCTCGTCGGACTCGAGCGGGAGGATCCACTCGTAGTCGCCGAGGGCGAAGGAGGCGACCGTGTTGGCCAGCACCGTGCGGAACGCGGCGCCCTTGCGGCCGTGCTCCGAGAGCATCCGGCCGCGCTCCTCGTCGGGGAGCAGGTACCACTCGTAGCTGCGCACGAAGGGGTAGACGCAGAGCCACCCCTTGGGCTCCTTGCCGCGGAGGAAGCCGGGGACGTGGGCCTTGTTGAACTCGGCGTCGCGGTGCACACCCATCGCGTTCCACGTCGGGAGGAGCGCCTTGAAGAGCTGTGTGCGGCGCAACTGGCGCAACGCCCACTGCAGGCCCTCGGCCTCGGGGCCATGCAGCCAGATCATGATGTCCGCGTCGGCGCGGAGGCCGGAGACGTCGTAGAGCCCGCGGGTGGTGACGCCCTGCAGGGTGAGATCGGCGATCACGCCTTCGAGCTCCGACACGGCCTTCGGCACGTCGGTGCCGTCGAGGTCGTCGGGGCGGGCGGGGTCGCGCCGGAGAACCGCCCAGAGGGCGAATCCGGTCGGAGTGTCGCTGGTTTCTTCGGGTGCGGTCGACTCTGCCGGAACGGCAGCCGGGGTACTCATACCCACAGTCTCCCTCTCATTCCTGTGAAGGCCAAAACGCGGCCCGGGAGGATCGTCAGCGCCGGGTGAGGCGCACGACGCCCCAGACGACGCCGCCGATCGCGGCGGCCACCCCCGCGGCGACACCGGCGAAGGCGAGGGGGTTGTCGGCGGCCATGCGCTTCACCCGCTCGGTCGCCCGCTTCGGGGCGTTCAGCTTGTACTCGATGGCGTCGAGGGTCGCCGCCAGCTCGGCGCGGGCGCGGTCGACGTCGCTGCGGTCAGTTGTCATACTTGCCCAGCCCTTTCAGAGCGTCCGCGTCTTCCTTGATGCTGTCGATGGTCTTCTGCGGCGCGACGCCGCCGATCCTTTTGAACGACCCGACGCCGATGAGCGCGAGGAGCGCCGCCAGGATCAGCAGGGCCCCGAACACGATGAGTGCGGCCGCCCATCCCGGAAGCACCACGGCGAGACCCAGCACCGCTGCGGCGACGAGCACTCCGAGCGCGAAGAACAGGAACGCGGCGGCGACCACGAACAGGCCTATGCCGACGCCGGCATACTTCGCCTTCGCGGCGAACTCCGCCTTGAGGTGCGCGAGTTCGGCCTTCCCCAGCTCGATCACCAGCCGGGGCAGGTCGGAGATCAGCTCGACGAGGGACTTCGCGCGGGCGCGCTCCCGATCGGTCATTCCGCTCACTCCCTTCCGGTCGCCGCTCTCAAGCGTCCCGTTCGGCCCGCAGCGCGGCCTCCGCGGCGGGCGAAGGGTAGGTCTCCCGCGCCTCGCGGCGGCGCTCATTGGCGCGGACGACGAACTTCTTCACGGTGACGAACACCGTCTCCGGGAACTCCCCGACCTTCTCGGCCACGAAGTCCTCCACGGCGTGCACCTGCTTCTGCACGCCAGGAGACTCCCAGACCTTGGTCGCGGCCGACTTCATCTGCTCGTAGCGCTTGCGGCCGGCGCGCGTGCCGAGCACGTAGCCCACGGCCGCACCCGTGACGAAGAGAATCTTTCCGCGCATGTGGCTCCCTCTGCTCTGCCTACAGGTTGTCGGTCAGTGCCTTCCAGCGTAGACCCCGTGCGTTCTCGGCCGCCCGGCGGGCGTCCGGGACGACCGAGGCCAGTCCGGTGCCCGTCAGCCAGGACCCCGTGACCTCGAGGCCCTCGACGGCTTCGGCTCCGTCGCGGACCCGCTGGATGCGGTCCCGCTGCCCCACTGTTGCATAGGGGAGGGCGTTCGTCCAGGGGGTCCGGGCGAATGCCACCAGGTCGGATTCCCGGAGCGGAATATTGAGCAGCCGGCCGGCGTCCGCGACGGCCAGGGCGCGCAGTGCGGCATCGTCAAGCTCGCGCGACTCGGCGGGACGGCCGGCGCGACCGTACGAGAGGCGGACGACGTGGCGGCCGGGGCCGGCGGCCTCCGCGACCCACGCCCACTTGGCGCTGGAGTGGGTCATCGCCTTGGCAGTCACGTCCGCGTCGGCGGTGTCGGCGACCAGCACGCCGGTGCCCTGCGGAGCCGCGCCCAGGCGGTCGTCGGCGAGCACGAGCGTGACCAGCTCCACACTCGAGGAAGCCGGCCATTCGAGCCCGGCGAGGTCGCCGAGCGCATCGTCGGCGGTCGCGAGCAGGGCGAGCGCGGGATCCGCGGGGGCGGCGAGCACGACGGCATCCGCGTCGATCCGCTCCCCGTCGGCGAGTCGGACGCTCCAGCGCGCCGGGCGGTCGACGTCGCCGACCACCGTCGGCGCCGGGAGTTCGAACTCGTCGGCGAGGATGCCCGCCAGGGCGGCCTCGACGGCCTCCGCCGCCTGCTCCTGGCCGCTCGGCGCCGCCCAGGGGTCGATCGCGGCGACCGGAGCGTGCAGCCGGATCGTCCCGCCGCGTGACGCGATGTCCTCGGCCAGCGCTGCTGGGAGGCGCCACATGCCGCCGCGGATGCCGCCGACCGCGCTGCCCGCCTTCGCGGCGGAGCGCAGCTCGCCGACGGCGCCGGAAAGCGAGCCGAGCCGGGTGAGCGCGGCATTGAGGCCGGGGGCGACCACATCGACGTCGAGGTCGTCGGGCGCGGCGGCGTAGACCCCGGTGACGACCGGAGCCACGAGGAGGTCGAGGACCTTCGCGCCCATCCGGGAGCGGACGAGCGTACCGAGCCTCTTCTCCCGACCGATCTTCAGCACGGGGGTGAGGCGGTCGAGGTAGGCGCGGAGGGCGCCGCCCCATCCGACCGCGGCGACGACGTCGCGCGCCAGCGGGGAGCTCGGGATGCCGAGGAGGCCGGCCTTCGGAAGAGGCACGGAACGGCGGCCGTGCCGCACCCAGGCGCCGGCGGCGTTCGGCTCGACCACGTCGCCGGAGAGGCCGAGCTCCTCGATCAGCTCGGCGACGTGCCCGCCGCGGGTGGCGAAGCTCTCCGCACCCGCGTCGAGGGTGAGTCCGTCGAGGTCGAGTGGGGCGACCGAGCCGCCGACGCGCTCCGACGCCTCCAGCACCGTCACCTCGAACCCGGGGCGGGCGCACTCGCGCGCCACGACCAGCCCGGCGACGCCGCCGCCGATCACGACGATACGGGTGGGCGGCGCCTCGACCGCGTGCCGGATCTCGTCGGCGAGCGTGTCGTCGCTCATTCGGGCCGCCAGCCGTGCACGTGCTCGACCAACCGGGTCAGCACGGTCGGGTCGGTCTCGGGAGGGACGCCGTGGCCGAGGTTGAGGACGTGGGAGGGGGCGTCGCGGCCGCGCTCGAGCACATCGTCGACATGCGCCTCCAGCACCTCCCACGGAGCGTCGAGCATGGCCGGGTCGACATTGCCCTGCAACGGCACCACGTGCCCGAGCCGGCGGCTCGCCTCGTCGAGGGGGATGCGGTAGTCGACGCCCACGGTGTCGGCGCCGACATCGTGCATGGCCGTGAGGAGCTCGCCGGTGCCGACGCCGAAGTGGACGATCGGGACGTTGCGGGTCTCCGGCTCGACGGGCGCCGCGAGGTCGTCCGACGCCGCTGGAGCTCCGGGCACCGCGTAGGTCAGGTCGCGCACGTGCGAGAGCGCCCGGGCGGAGGCGGGGGCGACGTGCTGCACGTAGTCGTGGAGGGACAGCGAGCCCGCCCAGGAGTCGAAGAGCTGCGCCGCGCTCGTCCCGGCGAGCACCTGCGCGCGCAGGAACGCGCCGGAGATGTCCGCGGCCCACGCCATGAGGCGCGCCCACGCGTCGGGGTCGGCGTGCATGAGCGTGCGGGCGCGGATGTGGTCCTTGGAAGGTCCGCCCTCGACCAGGTAGGCGGCCAGAGTGAAGGGCGCACCGGCGAAACCGATCAAGGGGGTGTCACCCAGCTCGGCGATCGTGAGCCGCACGGCCTCGGCGATCGGTGCGAACACGTCGTCGCCGAGCGCGGCCGGGTCGACGGCGGCGAGCCGATCGACGTCGGCCGCCGTGCGCACGGGGTGCGCGAAGACCGGCCCCTTGCCGGGCTGGATCTCCACCTCCACGCCGGCGAGCTTCAGCGGCACCACGATGTCGCTGAAGAAGATGCCGGCGTCGACGCCGTGGCGGCGAACCGGCTGGAGCGTGATCTCGCTCGCCATCGCCGGGTCGAGGCAGGCGTCGAGCATGCGGGTGCCGACGCGCAGCTCCCGGTACTCCGGGAGGGAGCGGCCGGCCTGGCGCATGAACCAGACGGGCGTCGTCTCGGGGCGGTCGCCCTGGTAGGCGCGGACGAGACGGCTGGAGGTCGTGCGGCCGGCGGCGAGGGGGTGGGCGGGTGCGAGTGCGGTCACCCCCTGATTCTGCCAGGGTCGAATCTGCCAATACCCCGGGAATAGGCGCGCCCGACGGCCGGGGAGCCCCCGCCGATTCGAGGTTCGTCGCCGTCGAGCGTAGGATTTCGCCCGTGCTTCTCTGCTTCTCGTCGAGCCACCGCACGGCGGATTTCGACCTCCTCGAACGGCTTGAGCGCTCCGCGCCGGCCGTGACCGCGGCGCTCGCGGAGCACAGCGAGCTCGTCGCCGGATCGGTCGTCGTCGCCACCTGCAACCGCTTCGAGGCCTACCTCGACATCGACGACCCGCTGCCGTCCGCGCGGGCCGTCTCATCGGAGACCGTGATCGACGCCGTCAGCGCCGCGAGCGGCATCCCCGCTGACGAGCTGCGCACCTCCAGCACCGTGTACTGCGACCACTCGGTCGCCGAGCACCTCTTCGCGGTCTCCAGCGGCCTCGAGTCCGTCGTCGTCGGCGAAGGCGAGATCGCCGGTCAGGTGCGCCGCTCGCTCGAGTCGGCCCGCGCCTCCGGCACCGTCACCAGCGAGCTGGAGCGCCTGTTCCAGGTCGCCTCCCGCACCTCCCGCGGGGTCAAGAACCGCACCGGCATCATGACCGCCGGCCGCTCGATGGTCCGCCTGGCGCTCGACCTGGCCGAGAGCCGGATCAGCGATTGGTCGCAGACCCGCGTGCTGCTCGTCGGCACCGGCAAGTACGCCGGTGCGAGCCTCGCCGCGCTGCGCGACAAGGGCGCGGACGACGTGCGTGTCCACTCGGCGTCGGGACGCGCCGCGAAGTTCGCGCTGTCGCATGACGTGCGCCCCGTCGTCGAGGGCGGACTGCTCGAGGCCCTCGCCCGGGCCGACCTCGTCGTCACCTGCACCACGGTCACCGACTACGTGCTCACCCGTGAACTCCTGGCCGACGCACTCGCGCAGCCCGGGGCCGCCGAGCGCCGCCTGGTCGTGGACCTGGGCCTCCCCCGCAACGTCGACCCGACCGTCGCCGAGCTCGACGGCGTGGAGCTGCTCGACCTCGAGACCATCAGCATCCACGCTCCCCTCGAGGAGCTCTCGGCCGCAGACGACGCCCGCAGCATCGTCGGGAAGGCCGCCGCGGAGTTCGCCGCCCAGACCGCCGAGCAGGCCGTGACGCCGGCGCTGGTCGCGCTCCGCAAGCACGTGTTCGACGTGCTCGACGCCGAGATCGAGCGTGCCCGCTCGCGTGGTGCCGACGAGCAGACGGAGGTCGCCCTGCGCCACCTCGCCGGTGTGCTCCTCCACACCCCGTCCGTGCGAGCGCGCGAGCTCGCGCGCAGCGGCGACGCCGACGCGTTCGTCGCAGGCGCCGCAGCCCTGTTCGGTCTCGAGATCGAGGCCGCCGCCGCGCGGCCGCGGCTGAGCGCCGTCGACGACGAGACGGCCGCATCCTGACCACCCCGACCGGAGGACCCGTGAGCGACGACGCCGCAGCCCCCACCGAGACCGTCGAGCCGCATGGCGCGACGGGGCTCCCCTACGCCGCACAGGAGCTGCGCACCGAGCGGCTGCTCCTGCGCCCTCTGAACACGGGCGATCTCGACGACGTGCACGCCTACCAGAAGCTGAAGGACGTCGTGCGCTACCTCTACTGGGAGGTGCACGACCACGAGGAGTCCGCCAAGCACCTGCGCAAGCGGATCGCGATGAACCGCCTCGAGAAGGACGGCGAGGGCATCGTCTACGCGGTGGAGCTGCCCGACCCCGATGGCGGCCACGGCCGCGTCATCGGCGACATGAGCGTGTTCCTGAAGTCGGCGGCGTGGGGCAAGTTCGAGATCGGCTGGGTGTTCCATCCCGCCTTCCACGGCAACGGCTTCGCCAGCGAGGCGGCGGAGGCGATCCTCGGCCTCTGCTTCGACACCCTCGGCGCCCACCGGGTGTTCGCCCAGCTCGACGCCCGCAACGAGGCGTCGGCCCGGCTGTGCGAGCGCATCGGCATGCGGCAGGAGGCCCTCCTGCGCGAGACCGAGATCTTCAAGGGCGAGTGGTCCGACACGGCCGTCTACGCCCTGCTCGAGCAGGAGTGGCGCTCCCGCTGACCGACGGCCCGGCGCGGGCACCTGCGCATCCTCGTTAGGATGGTTGCGGACTTCTCCACCCTCCGCACCGACCCCACGAACAGGGAGCACCATGGCCGCCACGTCGAAGCTGGATTCCGTCATCACGCTGGCTCAGCACCGCGGATTCGTCTTCCCGTCCGGTGACATCTACGGCGGAACGCGCTCGGCGTGGGACTACGGCCCCCTCGGCGTCGAGCTCAAGGAGAACATCAAGCGCGAGTGGTGGAACCGCTTCGTGCGCGGCCGCGGCGACATGGTCGGCCTCGACTCCGCGATCATCCTCCCGACCGCGGTGTGGGAGGCGTCGGGTCACGTGAAGGTGTTCAGCGACCCGCTGACCGAGTCGCTCATCACCCACAAGCGCTACCGCGCCGACCACCTCTTCGAGGCGTACGAGGCGCAGCACGGCCACCCGCCGGCGAACGGCCTCGACGACATCGCCGACCCCGACCATCCGGACAAGGTCGGCCAGTGGACCCCGATCCGCCAGTTCTCCGGACTGATGAAGACCTACCTCGGCGTGGTCGACGACGAGTCCGGCCTGCACTACATGCGCCCCGAGACCGCCCAGGGCATCTTCACCGACTTCGCCGCCGTGCTCCAGACGGCCCGCAAGAAGCCGCCGTTCGGCATCGGCCAGATCGGCAAGGCCTTCCGCAACGAGATCACGCCGGGCAACTTCATCTTCCGCACCCGCGAGTTCGAGCAGATGGAGATCGAGTTCTTCGTCGAGCCCGGCACCGACGAGGAGTGGTTCCAGACCTGGATCGACCTGTGCTGGGACTGGTTCGTCGACCTCGGCATCGACCCGGAGAACATCCGCCGCTTCGAGCACCCGAAGGACAAGCTGGCGCACTACTCGAAGCGCACCATCGACATCGAGTACAAGTTCGAGTTCGCGGGCAACGCGTGGGGCGAGCTCATGGGCGTCGCCAACCGCACCGACTACGACCTCAAGACGCACATCGAGAACTCCGGCAAAGACCTGAGCTACTTCGACCAGAACAAGAACGAGAGGTACGTGCCCTTCGTGATCGAGCCGTCGTTCGGCCTCACGCGCGCGCTCATGGCGTTCCTGGTCGACGCGTACGACGAGGAGGAGGTGCCGAACGCCAAGGGCGGCACCGACAAGCGCACGGTGCTGCACCTCGACCCGCGCCTCGCGCCGGTGAAGGTCGCCGTGCTTCCGCTCTCCCGCAACGAGGCACTCTCACCGCTCGCGCGCTCGCTCGCCGACCGCCTGCGTCAGCGCCGCAACGTGGACTTCGACGACTCGGGCGCCATCGGCCGCCGGTACCGCCGTCAGGACGAGGTCGGCACTCCGCTGGCCGTCACCGTCGACTTCGACTCGCTGGAGGACGACGCCGTGACCGTGCGCGACCGCGACACGATGAAGCAGGAGCGCATCCCGCTCGAGGGCCTCGACCGATACCTGGCGGAGCGCCTGCGCGAGATCTGATCATCCGCCCGTCGACACGCGACGAGAGGGTCGGTGGGTAGGCCGGCGCCGCTCCTCAGGCCATACTCGTCTTCAGGAGCCCGACCGGGCTCGTCCGTCGACGACCGGAAGCGAGCATGAGCAGCGCCCCCACCGCGAGCGAGCGACGAGCGGACGCCGAGCAGGCGCCCGCGGAGCCCGGTCGCGGCCGAACGCCGCCCGCCGCTTTCTGGGTCGCCCTGAGCCGCTTCGCCCGGGTCGCGCCCGCGGACATCGTGCTCGCCGTCGTCGGGCTGGCCGCATCCATCGTCACCGGCACGATGTGGAGCCCGGCGGCCGGCAGCGGGACCGCCCTCGTCTGGGCGGCCGGGGTGACCACGACCATCCAGGGCGGGTTCTGGTGGACGCCGCTGACGGCCCTGTTCGTCCCGGAGGACGTCGCTCAGCTCGTCGTCGCCCTCGTGCTGGCGCTCACGCTGATGGCGGTCGCCGAGCGACTGCTCGGGACGCTGCGCGCCTCCCTGGCGTTCCTGGTGACGGGGGTGGTCGGCATCACGCTGGGCGTCGTCGGCCAGTGGGCGGCCGCGAGCGTCGGCGAGCTGTGGGCGACAGCCACCGAGTTCGACTTCACACTCGACCCGACCATCGGGATCGTCGGCGCGCTCATCACCGCGAGCGCCTTCGCGTCCGCACTTTGGCGTCGGCGGATCCGCCTCCTGACCTTCGCGACCGTACTCGCATTCGTGCTCTACAACGGCGACCAGAACAACGTGTACCGGCTGATCGCCGCTCTCGTCGGACTGGCACTGGGGGCGATCCTGCGCGGCGGTCGCATCCAGCGCATCCGGCGCAGCTCCCACGGCGAGACGCGCAATCTCGTCGCGGCGATCGTCGCGATCACTGCCCTCGGACCACTGGTGGCTCTGCTCCCGCCGGGCGGCCTCGGCCCCTTCTCGTTCATCGCGACGCTCTTCCAGCACCAGCAGCTCGACACGGCGACCGTGCTCCAGCAGTGCGACCAGGTCTACACCTCCAACTGCCGCCTGGAGCTCGCGGTCGTGTCGGTACAGGGCATCGGGCCGCTGCTGCTCACGCTGCTGCCGCTGGTGCTCCTGCTCGTCACGGCGATCGGTCTGCGCCGCGGGCGCCACTTCGCGCTCATCCTGGGCATCGTGGTCAACGCGGCCATGATCGTGCTGCCGTTCACCGCGCTTCCCGACGGCGACCTCCGCATCGACGTGGACGGCATCGACGCCCTCGCCCCGGCGATCGAGGCGCTGGCGTGGGTGCTCGCGGTGATCGTCGTGCCGCTGGCGTCGATCGTGCTGCTGATCGCCACCCGGCGGCAGTTCCAGATCCGGGCGCCGCGGGAGTCCGTCGTGCGGTTCACCCTCCTGGTGGTCTCGTCGTTCGTGCTCCTGGGCGTCGCGTACCTCATCGCCGGGCTCGCCTCCCTGGTCGAGTTCGTGCCCGACGCGACCATCGGCGACGTCTTCGCCTCGACCCTCCGGCGGTTCGTCCCGTCCGGATTCGAGTCGGTTCTCGGGCAGGTGATCGTGCCGACCGCACCCGCGGTGATCGTTCTCTATCAGTGGGTCGGGCCGGTGTTCTGGCTGATCTTCGTGGTCGCGACCATGCGGCTCTACCGCGCGACGTCCACCGGCCGCACCATCGGCGACGAGCTGCACTTCCGTGAGCTGCTGCGGGCGGGCGGAGGAGGCACGCTCGGCTTCATGGGCACCTGGCCGGGCAACGTCTACTGGTTCAGCGAGGAGAACGACGCGGCGGTCGCCTACCGGGTCATCAACGGCATCGCGATCACGCTCTCGGACCCGGTGTGCCGCCCCGACCGCGCCGAGCGAGCGATCATCGAGTTCATCGGGTTCTGCGACGCCAACGGCTGGGTGCCCGTGTTCTACAGCATCCACGGTGCGTACCTGCCCGTGTTCGACTCCCTCGGCTGGCAGTCGGTCTCCGTCGGCGAGGAGACGCTGATGCACCCGCAGACCTTCGACATGGCGGGCAAGCCGTGGCAGAAGGTACGGCAGGCGCACAACCGCGGGCTCAAAGAGGGCATCACCACCGTCTGGTCGACCTGGGACGACCTGCCCCCGCTGCACCAGACCCAGATCGCCTCCATCAGCGAGCAGTGGGTGGCCGAGAAGGAGCTGCCGGAGATGGGGTTCACGCTCGGCGGCATGGCCGAGCTGAAGGACCCGGACGTGCGTCTCTTCCTCGCGTTCGACCCCGCGGGCGGTCTGCAGGCCGTGACGAGCTGGCTGCCGACCTGGCGCGACGGGCGGGTGGTCGCCTACACGATCGACTTCATGCGACGGGCGGACGAGAGCATCCCCGGGATCATGGAGTTCATCATCGCGTCCGCGGCGCTGCGGATGCGCGAGGACGGTGTGGAGACGCTCAGCCTCTCGGGCGCTCCCCTCGCGAGCAAACCGCTCGCACCCGGCGAGGAACCCGGAGAGCCCGACGCGATGGACCGCCTGCTCGGCTTCCTCGCCCGGACGCTCGAGCCCGCCTACGGGTTCGCTTCCCTATTCAGGTTCAAGAGCAAGTTCAATCCGACGTACGAGACGATCTTCATGGCGTACGCGGACCCGATGGCGCTCCCGGCCATCGGGAACGCGATCGGCAAGGCCTACCTGCCCGACGCCAACGCGCGCGAGTACGTCGCACTGGCCCGCACCATCCTGCGCTGAGCCGTCTGCGCTGAGCCGTCTGCGCTGAGCCGTCTGCGCTGAGCAGATCGGCCCCGTCCGCACGGCCTCGGGCAGGCCGGCCGGCGTACGGTGGGCGCATGTCGGACACCACGCGCACGGCCATGATCATCGGCGGCACGGGACAGATCGGATCCGCCGCGGCACGGAGACTGGCAGCGGACGGCTGGTCGGTGCTCGTCGCCCACCGCGGCGAGCACCACGGCGACACCGAGCTCACGGAGTACGACGTGACGAGCATCCGCCTCGACCGCGACGACACCGACGCGCTCGTCGAACGGGCGCGCGGACACGACCTGGTGCTGGACACCGTCGCGTACGAGCCCCGGCACGGGGAGCAGCTGGCCCGGCTCGCGGGAGATGTCGGCTCGCTGGTCGTCATCTCGACCGGCTCGGTCTACACGGGGCGCAACGGAGGCTACCTCGACACCGTCACCGGCCCGGAGGACTTCCCCGACTACCCGCTGCCGCTTCGCGAGACCGACCCGACCGTGGACAACGCCGAGCGCACCTACTCCCCGCTGAAAGCGGCCCTCGAGCGCACCCTTCTCGCCGTCGACGACCTTCCCGTCAGCATCCTGCGCCCGGGAGCCGTGTACGGCCCGTTCAGCCCGGCCCTGCGGGAGTGGTACTTCATCAAGCGGGCGCTGGACGACCGCGAGCGCGTGGTGCTCTCCGACAGCGGCGCCAACCGCTTCAGCACCTCCTCGACCGTCAACATCGCCGAACTCGTGACGCTGTGCGCCGAGCAGCCGGGCAGGCGCGTGCTCAACGCGGTGGACGAGGACGGCTTCAGCGTCGCCGAGATCGCCCGGGCCGTCTACCGCGCCCTCGGCCGCGACGTAGAGGTGGACGCGTTCCCCGGACCTCCCCAGGACGGCGTCGGCGGCACCCCGTGGACCGTAGCGCATCCGCTGCTGCTCAGCATGGCGGCGGCGAAGGTCGAACTCGGCTACCGGCAGCAGGTCGGGTACGCGGAGGCGGTCGCCGCCGCGGTCGACTGGGCGGTGCGCGAGGTGAAGGCCGCCGAGCGGAGGCAGGAGGACTGGACGAGCGCGTTCCCCGGGCTCGCCACGCGGGCGGCCGAGGACCGCTGGTTCGACTATGCGGCGGAGGACGCCTTCCTGGCGGCGCGCTGACCGCGGCGCGCCCCACCGAGGGGCATCAGAACACGTACTCCAGCAGATCGATTCCGACCGTGCGCAGCCCGTCGATCACGGTGAGACGGTCCTGCAGATCGGAATCGTCGAAGTAGGTCGAGACGGCATAGGTGACGCCCGCGCGCGGACCGCGCAGGACGCCGACCTCGCTGCGGACGCCGACATCGATGCCCGTCTTGTTGACCAGGAGGATGCCGTGCTCGGCGTGACGGTGCGCGTGCGGGTCGAGGCCGAACGCGCTCGACACCAACGAGAAGTCGCTGTTGAGCGACAGCCAGCCGATGACCCGCTGACTGGTCGCCGCATCCACGATCTCGCCCCGCGCGAGCGACGAGAACAGCCAGGTCAGCTCGTTCGCGCTGCCGACCGAGAGCTGCGGTGCGTCATCCGGACCGCGATGGTCGCGCACCAGGTCGAGGAGGGCGGTGCGCGTCAGGCCGAGAGCCTCCGTTCGGGCGCTCACTGCCTCCAGACCGACCCGGCGGAGGAGGACGTTGGTCGCCAGGTTGTCGCTCGTCGCGCCGACGAGGGCGGCGAGGTCGGTCACGGGGAGCGCCGGGACCTGCAAGTGCTGCCAGATCCCGGAATCGCCGGCGGCGTCCTGCGGCAGGCGGTCGAGCTGCGCGAGCGGGCTCAGCTGGCCAGACTGAAGGCGCGCGGCGACCTCCACCAGCAGCAGGACCTTGCCGATGCTCGCCGTCGGCATGACGACGTGATCGTCCACCGAGAACAGCACCGCGCCGGTGGTCAGGTCGGTCGCGCGCGCCGAGACCTGCACGCCCTGAAGGGCGAGCTGACCGAGGCTGTTGAAACTGCGCGAGAAGGCGTCGTCGGGTGCGGCCGGTCCCCGGTGGCGCGCCCGACGGGCGGTTGCGTGGCGCCGGCGGCGCTCGGACTCCTGGATCTGCATCGTCACGTGGTTCGGGTTTCTCCTGCGAGAGTGGTGCGGTTCGCGCGGTCCCCCCGAACCCGCGTGGGGTCGATGCTACCCCGATCAGGGGACACGTGCGTCACCGATCGGCGACGCACGCGCCGACCTCACCAGATGGTGACGCGCTCCTGCGGGTCGAGCCAGAGCGCGTCGCCCTCCGCCACACCGAAGGTGTCGTAGAAGGCGTCGATGTTGCGCACGATCTGGTTGCAGCGGAACTCGTTCGGCGAATGCGGGTCGATCGCGAGCAGGCGGATCACCTCGGCGTCCCGGCCCTTCTGCTGCCATGCCTGCGCCCAGGAGAGGAAGAACCGCTCCGCGCCGGAGAGGCCGTCGATCACGGGCGGCTCCTGGCCGTCGAGGGACAGCAGGTAGGCCTTCCACGCGATGCCGAGGCCGCCCAGGTCGCCGATGTTCTCGCCGATGGTGAGCGCGCCGTTCACGTGGTGCTCGGGCACCTGCGCCGGTGCCAGCGCGTTGTACTGCTCGATCAGGCTGCCGGTGCGCTTCTCGAAGGCGGCCCGGTCGGCGGCGGTCCACCAGTCCTCGAGCTTGCCGTCTCCGTCGAACTTGGAACCCTGATCGTCGAAGCCGTGGCCGATCTCGTGGCCGATGACCGCGCCGATCGCGCCGTAGTTGGCGGCGGCGTCGCGGCCCGCGTCGAAGAACGGGTACTGCAGGATGGCCGCCGGGAACACGATCTCGTTGAACCCGGGGTTGTAGTAGGCGTTGATCGTCTGCGGGGTCATGAACCACTCGTCGCGGTCCAGCGGCTTGCCGATCTTGCCGAGCTCGCGGTCGAACTCGAACAGCGCGGCGGCGCGCACGTTGCCGACCAGGTCCGTCGCGTCGACCGGCAGCGCGGAGTAGTCGCGCCACTTCACCGGGTAGCCGATCTTCGGCGTGAACTTCTCGAGCTTGTCGAGTGCGCGGTCGCGGGTCTCCTCGCCCATCCACTCGAGCGTGCGGATGCTCCGGCGGTAGGCCTCGATGAGGTTCGCGACGAGGTCGTCCATCGCATCCTTCGCGGCCGGCGGGAAATGCTTCTCGACGTAGATGCGGCCGACGGCCTCCCCCATCGCCCCCTCGACCAGCGAGACGCCGCGCTTCCAGCGGGCGCGCATCTGCGGTGTGCCGGTGAGCGTGCGGCCGTAGAAGTCGAAGTTGGCGTCCACGAAGTCGCCCGGCAGGTACGGCGCCGCACCGTGGATGATCTGCCACGCGAGCCAGTCCTTCCACGACTCGAGCCGCGACTCGGTGAGCAAGCCGGCAAGGCCGGACGTGAACGACGGCTGACGCAGCACGAGCTCCGAGAGGGCGCCCTCCGGAGCCCCCAGCGCGACGGCCCACTCGTCGAGGGAGGCCGCCGGGTCGCCTCCGCCGCCCGCGAACAGCGCCGCGGCGTCGGCCCAGCTGAACAGGTTGTAGGTCTTCTCCGAGTCGCGCGAGGTCACGTTGTCCCAGTGCTGGGCCGCGATCTCGGTCTCGAGGTCGAACACGCGCTGCGCTCGCGCCGGAGCGTCGTCGATCCCGGCCAGCTCGAACAGGCGCTGGATGTGGGCGACGAACGCCTCCCGCACCGGGGCGAAACGCTCCTCACGGAAGTAGGACTCGTCGGGCAGCGAGATGCCGCCCTGCTCGGCGAAGACGAGGTAGCGCTCCGGGTCGCCCGGGTCGTTGTCGACGAACAGCTGGTAGAAGCCGCCGACGCCGTGCCGCTCCAGCCGGCCCAGCGTCTGCAGCAGCTCGCCGATCGAGCTCACGTCGCTCGCGAGCGCCAGCTGGGCCTCGATCGGCCGGATGCCGAGCGCCTCCACCCGCTCCTCGTCCATGAAGCTGGCGAACAGGTCGCCGAACTTGCGCTCCTCCGTGCCCTCGGGAGCCGACTGAGCGGACTGGATGATCTCGCGGACCGCAGCCTCCGACTGCTCTGCCAGGACCATGAACGAGCCCCAACGCGCCTTGTCGTCGGGGATCTCGGTGCGGTCGATCCATTTGCCGTTGACGTGCCGGAACAGGTCGTCCTGCGGGCGGATCGTGGGGTCGAGTTCGTCGGAAGCGATACCGGAGGCGAGCGTCATGCCCACCAGCCTACGGCTCAGGCCGGGACGCGGGCCAGGGCGCGCAGGCGGCTCGCCGAGGTGAGGAAGAGCGCGGCGAGCACGGCCTGTCCGAGGATCGACACCCACCCGGAGAGGCTGCCGTACCCGGCGAACGAGAAGATCGTGTTGGCCAACGCCGAGACGCCGTAGAGGGCACCGAAGACCGCCGAGAGCAGCGGGCGGTTGGTCATCCGCCACCACGGCCGGGCGGCCTGCAGCGGCTCCCCCGGCCCCCGGAACACACGCGTCACGAGATACCACCCGGCGGTCTGCAGCACGGTGAGCGCGATCGACCCGATCTCGGAGTGCAGGGCGTCGAACAGGAAGATCAGCGCGAGGTCGACGGCGATCAGGACGGCGATGACGATCGCCTTCTGCCGGGGCGTGGTGAAACGCATGGGATCCCCCTGTGGTGCTGACGCCGGTGGTGCCGGCGCGGTGCTGCCGGTGGTGCGTGCCCGTTCTGGCGGCGGGCGGTGGTGCTGGATCCAGTCTGGCCGACGCCCGGGCGAACGGCCGGGAGGCGGATCAGCGTGGGGCGGATCAGGGCTGCGAGGCCGCGCGCACGCCCTCCCACTCCCCGATCAGCTCGGGCAGCCTCGCCTGGAGGAAGCGGTAGAAGCCGGCCATGTCGCGGAGGCGCTCGGTGGCCGGGGAGCCCGGGTCGCCGACGGCGGCGAGGCCGACGTCCGCCTGGTCGGCGAGGGCGGCGTAGACGGGGCTGTTGCGGACCATGAGCGCGTACCAGTCGGAGGGGAGCTCGTACCGGTCGCGGCGGCTCGTGGACTGCGAGACGCGGCGGATGATGCCGAGGGTCTGGAGATAGCGGACGGCACCCGAGATTCCGGCCGCGCTGACGGCGAGGGTGTCGGCGAGCTCGGCGGCGGTGAGGCCGGGCTGCTCGGTCACGGTGAGGGCCATGAGCACGCGGGCCGGCATCTTCGGGAAGCCGGCAGCGGCGAGGATGGCGGCCGAGTGCTCCCGCACGTCGGCGAGCGCGGTCGGGTCCTTCGCCATGCCAGCTCCTATCCGATCGCGAGGTCTCGGCGGCGGATGAGCGCGGCGGCCGCAGCCAGGGCGACGATCGCGATGCCGAACATCCAGTATCCCCCTGTCCAGTCCACGTCACCCACAACGACGGGGGCGTCGGCGAAGGGCGAGAGGTGCCGGATCGGGTCGGGCAGGTCGATGAGGCCGCCGAAGATGCCGATGAACGCACCCAACCCGAGGGACGCCCAGCCGACCGGGATGGTCCAGCTCGGCGCGAGGACGAACACCAGTGCGAGCACCCCGAGGTAGACGAGGGCGACGGGGAGCTGAGCGGATGCGGCGACGAACGAGTCGCCGATGCGGGCGGCGTCCTCCCCCGCCGCCAGGGCCGAGAGGCCGGAGGCGAGGGCGGCCGCGACGAGGACGAGCACCACCGCGACGACCCCGACGAGCACGAACTCGAGCAGCCAGCGGACGCGCGAGACCGGGGTCGTGAGCACGGCCTCCGCCGTCCCCGCCGCCTCCTCCTGTCGCAGGCGGATGACGGACTGTACCGCGCAGGCCGCCGCGAGCACCCCGACGATCGAGAAGAACGCCGAGATGAAGAGCTGTGTGAGCGGACCGGACCCGCCCGCTCCGATCCGAGCGATGGCGGTGCGGATGTCGGAGAGACCCGGATCGTTCGCGATCGAGCTGCTGACCAGGGTCCCCAGCGCCCCCGCCAGCACGCCGGTGAACGCGCCGCCGACCGCCCAGCCGACGATGATCGGCCACTGCAGACGCCAGGCGAGTCCGAGGGAGCCGCGCAGCCACGGCCGCGCGTCACGCCTTCCCGCCCGTTCGGGGATGACGCCGGCCCCGGAGTCGCGCCCGGCTTGCAGGGAGAAGGTGACCGCGATCAGCACGGCGGCGAAGCCGAGCTGCAGCAGCAGCGGCCACCAGTCGGCCGTCGAGTACGGGGAGAACTGCTCGCCCCAGCCGATCGGGCTAAGCCAGCTGGGCCACGCGGCGACCAGGTGCGTCCCGTCGCCCTTCGGCGTACCGAGGGCGTCGCCGATCCCGCGCACCACGTACGCGAGCACCACCAGCGCCGCGGCGAAGCCGTTCGCGCCGCGGGAGGTGCTCATGATCTGTGCGAGCAGGAGGCCGACGGCCACGAACGTGATCCCGACCCCTCCCGTCGCGGCGCCCGCGGCGAACGATCCGCCCGCGGGCAGACCGGCGGCGATGAAGCCGAGCGCGACGATCAGGCCGAGCGCGATGTTCGCGAGGACCCCGTGCAGGACGGTCGCGACGGTCGGAAGCAGCCGTCCGGCCGGGGTGGAGCCGATCAGTTCCGCGCGACCCGACTCCTCCTCCGCCCGCGAGTGCCGCACAGCCAGGAACGTGTTCATCAACCCGGCGAGCAGCGCGAGGAAGGTGAAGATCTCGAAGAACGTGACCGCCGCGAAACTCGTGCCGTCGGGCAGGCCGCGCAGCAGCAGGACGGTCGGGTTCGCGATCGCGAGGCGCAGCAGCTCGGCGCGGCTGGTCGCATCCCCGTAAGTCTGCGCGATGGCGGCCGCCGAGAACGCGGCGAGCACCCCGATGCTCACGAGCCAGATGACGAGCTGCCACCGGTCACGGCGGAGGCGCTGGCGGAGGAGGGCCCGGAGCGTGCGCCCGCCGCCGGAGCCGGCAGCGGCGTGGGCGGCCGGACGGTCGGTCGCGGCGGCGGCGCTCATCGCGCGGTCGCCTCCTCCGTGTCGTAGTGGCGGAGGAAGAGCTCCTCCAGCGACGGCGGCGCGACCGTGAGGCTCTTCGCGTCCAGGCCGGCGAGGGCGCTGAGCACGGGCGGCAGAGCATCGCTGTCCGCGGTGAACGTCACGCGGCCGTTGTGCACGCGGAGGTCGTGGGCGTCCGGGATGCGCGCGAGCGCCTCCTCCGCCACCCCGTCCGCGGCGAACGACACCTCCGTACGCGTGAGGTGCCGCAGCTCCGCGAGGGTGCCGGACTCGACCGTCCGGCCGGCCCGGATGATGCTGACGCGATCGCACAGCTGCTCCACCTCGGACAGGATGTGGCTCGACAGCAGAACCGTCGCGCCCTCCCGGGCCACACGGGCGATCTCCGCATCGAAGGTCGCCTCCATCAGCGGGTCCAGGCCGCTCGTCGGCTCGTCGAGGATGTAGAGGTCGGCCGGCGTGGCGAACGCCGCGACGAGCGCCACCTTCTGCCGGTTGCCCTTCGAGTACGCGCGGCCCTTCTTCGTCGGATCGAGCTGGAAGACGTCGATCAGGCGCTTCTTGCGCTCCGCGTACGCGGCACGATCAGCCGTACCCCCGCGCAGCCGAGACAACAGGTCGATCGCCTCGCCGCCGGAGAGGTTCGGCCAGAGGCTCACGTCGCCCGGCACGTAGGCGATGCGACCGTGGAGCTGGACCGCGTCCTTCCACGGGTCGCGGCCGAAAACGGTGGCGGTGCCGCCGGAGGATCGCGCGAGCCCGAGCAGCACCCGGATCGTGGTGGACTTGCCCGCGCCGTTCGGGCCGAGGAAGCCGTGCACCTCGCCCGCGGAGACGCTGAGGTCCAGTCCGTCGAGGGCGTGCACGCGCCCGAATCGCTTCTCGAGCCCGGAGGCCCGGATCACCGTGTCCATGCGCGGAACTCTACGCTTGTTTCAGTAATTTGTGAAAAGTTTTTACGGATTACTCGCGGCGGAGTCCCTCCGAGGGTGCGGGAAGAGGTGTGCGCGCCCGCCTCGGATCAGGTTCCGCAGTCGATCGCGTCGATGCTCGCGTACTGCAGGCTCGAGGCGTCGTACGGCACCGTGTAGATGTGCGGGGTGTCCGCGACCAGCGCCACGGTGTCGGTGAACTCCTCCACCGAGGCGCCCTCGTCGTCCTCGCTGAAGCCGACGGTGACCGTCGCGGCCGGGCAGTCCTGCGGCGACGTGAGCGTGAAGTCCCAGCCATCCTCGTTGTACTTCACCCGCACGCCGTCGACGACGTACTCACCGCCGCCGGACGCGCTCGGCCCTCCTGCGGTGTCCCCGTGCGGCGCGACCGGGTGCGCCGACCCCACGATCGCGACCACCGCCACCACCACCACCACCACGAGCAGCACCGCGAACCCGCCGAGAACCCAGCCGATGATCGCACCGGTCGACGGGCCGCGGCGGGGCGGGCCGTATGGCGGGTAGGGCGCGTACTGCGGGTGTGGCGCGGGGAAGGGCGGCTGCCCGGCGTACGCAGGCGGCGCGGCGTAGGGAGGCTGCCCGGCGTACGCAGGCGGCGCGGCGTAGGGAGGCTGCGCGGCGTAGGGAGGCGGCGCGGCGTACGCAGGCGGCGCGGCGTACGCAGGCTGCAGCGGGAACGCGGGGTGCGGAGGCTGTGGCATCGGGTACGGCTGCTGCGGTGCCTGCCAGTGTGACGCCGCCAGGAGGGCGTCTCGCGCGGCGGTGAGACGATCGCGGGCCACGGTGTCGGCGGCGGGTACGGCTCCGAGCCGGGCGGCGTAGGCGCCCTCGACCTCGTGCGTGGGGGCGGTCGGGCTCACTCCGAGGAGTGCCGCGGCCTCGGCGGGGCTCAGCATGGCTCGATGCTAGTGCCCGGTCGCGTCGCGCAGGAGGCATCGCACCACCCCCGTGCGGGGCGCTCCCGCCGCACGGGTCCGCTCCACCCCGGACGCTGTCAGCACCGGGCCAGGATGCGCTGCAGCGCCGCCCGCTCCGCGGGGACGACCCACAGCCCGTACTCGGCCTTCACGGCCACCTGACGCGACGCGTACGTGCATCGGTAGGACTTCGCGGGCGGGAGCCAGGTGGCGGCATTGCCCGCGCCCTTGCGCTGGTTGGTGGGCCCGTCGACCGCCACGAGGTTGAGCGGGTCGTTCGCGAGGCGCTCCCGGGCCTCCGGGGTGAGCCGCTGAGCGCCCGTCCGCCACGCGTCGAGCAGCGGGACGACGTGATCGATCTGCACCCGCGCGGACGTGTCGACGCCGCGCTCGAAGGCGATGCGGGTGCCGGTGTACGGATCGTCGAGGGTTCCCGACACGACGGTGCACGCGCCGCGCCGAACGACATCGGAGAGGTCGCGGGCCAGGATGTCGTCGCGCGTCGAGCAGCCGTTGCCGTCCACATCCAGCCACGCCTCACCGAAGTCACCGACCCGGTCGTAGCCGGTCGCCGGGGCGCTGCCCTTGACCGGCAGCGCGGCGAGCAAGGCGCGCGCCTCCGCCGCACCCGGCACGCCCGCATCCCGGCCGGACGGGGACGCCGCGGTCGCCCCCGTTGCCGGTGCGTCCGCGGTCCGGGTCTCCGACGGAGCGGGCGCGTCCGGCCCCGTTGCGCCGTTCCCGGACATCACCGCATACCCGCAGAGCGCGAGCACGACAGCGATCGCCGTCCCCACCACGGTCGTCACGAGCCGGGCGCGGGATCGCCGCCGCGTCAACGGAGGCTGTCGCTCGGGATGCCGCGATGGAGGCCGCGGCCGCCCAGGTGGACGCCCGGACGCTCACTCGTGGCGATCTCACCCAGCTCGCGCATGACCCGGCCGTAGAACGGCGCTGCGGTGCTGTTGCGGTAGGCGCCCGGGTGCAGGTCGGCCTCGTTGCGGAGGCGGATCTCGGCCCGGGAGGCCTCGATCGGGGCGATGAGCTTGGCGCCGCTCCGATAGCGGATGAGCCGGTGCACCCATTCGTCGAGCATCTCCGGCAGACCGGCCGGCACGCGATCGTGCTCCGGCGCGAGCGAGACGCGGCCGCGGTCGGTCCCGGCGACGACCGCGCCATCGCCCTCGCGACGGCGGCGCTCCGTCGAGAGCACGGACAGCAGGTCGTCGCGGCGGTTCTGCTGCCGGGAGAGCACCTCCAGCGCATCGAGGGCGGCCGCATACTCCTCCTCGTAGACCGCGTACGCCTCGGGCTGCGAGGCGCGATCGTTCACGAGGTCGCCGCGGGCGGTGGTCGCCTGCCCGCGGCTGAGGATGGTGCGCCCGCTTCGCACGCGCTCCAAGCGCCAGGTCCAGGTGGCGAGGAGCTGCGGCATGAGGGTGCTCATGACTCCACTGTAGGAAGGTCCACCGACATCGGCTCGCCCGACACGACCGCGGCCTCCACCGGGCCGTCGAACCGGCTCGCGGCGCGGCGCACCGCGTCGTCGGGGCGCAGGCCGAGGGCGTCAGCAGCAACCGGCGTGCGCCGGCCCGCGCGGCGAGCTCGCCGGCCTCCTCGGGGGTGAGGTGCACCGGCGGATCTCCGGGCTGCCGCACGTCTGTGCCGGCCTCGCTCACGAGCAGGTCGCAGCCCCGCGCCAGGTCGTCCAGCGCCGCACAGGGTGCCGAGTCGCCGGTGTAGACGAGGGAGGCTCCCGCCGCCTCCGCGCGCAGGGCGAACGCCGGTGCGTCATGACGCACGGCGGACCAGCGGAGGGAGAGGCCGCCGAACTCTCGTTCGCCGCCGTCGGAGAGCGGGTCGAAAGCGAAGACGCGGTCGAGCTCCGGTCCGGACGCGGGGCCGAGGAAGCCGGCGAGACGCCCGCGCACATCCCCCGGGGCGAGCACGGGCAGCCGTGCCGGTGCTCCCACGTCGCCGTAGCGGTAGGCGTAGAAGGCAGGAAGCAGGTCGGCGGCGTGATCCGCGTGGCCGTGCGAGATCCACGCGGCGGAGAGACCGGCCAGCGGAGCATGGCGCTGCAGTTCGGCCAGCGTGCCCGGCCCGGCGTCGATCCAGACCGCCGTGCCGTCGTGCTCGAGCAGCATCCCGACGCAGGGCGCGCCGGGGAGCGGGTAATGGCTGGAGACGCCGAGGGTGGTGAGCCGCATCGGGCGATCGTATCGGGAAGGGGTGTGGGGCACGGCAGGGCACGGCTGTGGTTCGGCAGCCGCGGCCTCCGCCTGCGCCCCGGCGTCGTCGCAGCGCGCTAGCGTTGACGTCGCCGTGAAAGCCCTCCTCCGCCGCCCGGTCGACCGGGAGATCCTCCGCCTCGCCGTGCCTGCGCTCGGCTCGCTCGTCGCCGAGCCGGTGTTCCTGCTCGCCGACTCCGCGATGGTCGGCCACCTGGGCGTCTCCTCCCTCGCCGGGCTGGGCATAGCGAGCGCCGTGCTGCAGACGATCGTCGGGCTGATGGTGTTCCTCGCCTACTCCACGACGCCCGCCGTGGCGCGACGGCTCGGCGCCGGGGACGAACGCGGAGCGGTCGCCGCGGGCGTGGACGGCAGCTGGCTCGCCCTCGCGCTCGGCATCGTGCTGGCGGCGGCGGGATGGTTCGCCTCGCCCGCGCTGGTCGGCCTCTTCGGCGCGTCCGTCGATGTCTCCGCGCAGGCGACCCGGTACCTCGAGCTGTCGATGCCGGGGCTGCCGGCGATGCTGCTCGTCTTCGCGGCAACCGGTCTGCTGCGCGGGCTCCAGGACACCCGGACTCCGCTCGCCGTCGCCGTCGCCGGCTTCGCCGCCAACATCGTCCTGAACTACCTCTTCATCTACGTCGCCGGGTGGGGAATCGCCGGGTCCGCCGCCGGGACGGTCGCAGCGCAATGGGGCATGGTCGTCGTGTACGTCGTCGTGGTCGTCCGACACGCGCGCCGGGTCGGCTCCCCGCTCCTCCCCCACCACGCGGGCATCGGCCGCAGCGCTCGCGCCGGCGGCTGGCTGCTGCTGCGCACCGCGAGCCTGCGCGCCGCCATGCTGCTCGCCGTCTTCGCCGCGACCCGGCTCGGTCCGGACGAGCTGGCGGCGTTCCAGGTGACGATGACCGTGTTCGCGACCCTCGCGTTCGCCCTCGACGCGCTCGCGATCGCCGCGCAGGCACTGATCGGGAAGGGGCTCGGAGCGGGCGAGCTGGACGAGGTGCGCGCCGTGCTGCGCCGCTGCCTGCAGTGGGGAGTCGGATCCGGCATCGTGCTCGGCGCCGCGACCGTGCTGCTCAGCCCCGTCGCGGCCGGCCTCTTCACGAGCGACGCGACCGTCGCCTCCCTCCTGCCCGTCTCCCTCGCCCTGGTCGGGATCGGCGCACCGCTCGGCGGATACGTCTTCGTGCTCGACGGCGTGCTGATCGGCGCCGGCGATGCCCGCTACCTGGCCCTCACCGGCATCGCGAACGTCGCGGTCTTCGTGCCCCTGGCCCTCGCCGTCGTCGCCTGGGCGGCGCACGACGCGAGCGGACTCGCCTGGCTCACGGCCGCGTTCGTGTTCGGCTACCTCGGCGCGCGAGCGGTCACCCTCGGGCTGCGGGCCCACGGGCGGGTGTGGATGCGCGCCGGAGCGGACTAGCGGTCGCAGCCGAGCGGTCGCCGCCTCCCGCACCCCGCGGATCCGGAGATCCCGCCGACACCCGTACGGGACTCCGTCCGCACGGAGAAGTGAGCGGCGCGGCGGCGCCGGACTCCGGAATCAGCCCAGCCACTCCCGCGCCGCCACCACCAGCGCGCGCACCCCGGTCGGGATGGTCGGCTGCGCGAGCGGGGCGAAGTGCGGCGAATGGTTGGAGGGGATGTCGGTGTCCACGGTCCCCGCCGCGATCGCGGCCCTGACCACCTGCGGGTCGCCGCCGCCGAGCATCCAGTAGACCAGCGGGGCTCCGACCGCAGTCGCGAGGTTGCCGACATCCTCGCTGCCCGAGAGCGCTCCCGGGTCGAAAAGGGCGTCCGCACCGAACTCGGTGACGAACGCCGCGTTGACCCGGGCCGTGGCGTCGGGCTCGTTGACGGTGACCGGGTAGCGCTCGCCCCACTCCACGTCGGGCGCCTGCGGGGCCCCCGAGGCCTCCGACTCGGCACGCAGGATGCGGTCGACCGCGCCGAGCACGCGCTCGCGGACCTCCTCGTTGAAGCTCCGCACGCTGATCCCCAGCGTCGCCTCGGCCGCGATGATGTTGTTCTTGGTTCCGGCGTGCAGGGTGCCGACGGTCACGACAGCGGTGTCCTGCGGCGCGATCTCGCGCGAGACGACGGTCTGCAGGCGCATGACCGCCGACGCCGCCATGACGACCGGGTCGATCGTCGTCTCCGGGCGCGACCCGTGGCCGCCTCGGCCGTGGAGGGTGACCTCCATCGTGTCGACCGCGGCCATCGCCGCACCCGAGTGGGCGCCGAGCATTCCCGCCGGCAGCGGGGTCACGTGCTGGCCGAGCACGACGCCCGGCGTCGGGACGAGGTCGTAGAGGCCGCTGTCGACCATGACCTGCGCGCCGCCGCCGTGCTCCTCACCCGGCTGGAACACCGCGACGAGAGTGCCGGACCAGGCGTCCGTCGACCCGGCGAGCTCCTCCACCGCGCCGAGCAGGCAGGTGATGTGGATGTCGTGACCGCACGCGTGCATGACGGGCACCACCGTGCCGGTCTCGTCCTCAGTGGTGACGGTGGAGGCCCACTCGAGTCCGGTCTGCTCGCGGACGGGCAGCGCATCCATGTCGGCACGGAGCAGGACGACCGGCCCCTCGCCGTTGCGCAGGACACCGGCGACGCCGGTGCCGCCGATCCCGGTGTGCACCTCCACCCCGAGGGCGGTGAGGTGATCGGCGACGATCCCGGCGGTGCGGTGCTCGGCGAACGAGAGCTCGGGATGGGCGTGGAGATCGCGGTAGAGAGCCTCAAGATCCATACCCTCACCCTACGTGCACACGCATTCGTGGCGAATGCCGCGAGTGTGCGCTCCCCATTTGGACCGAATGCGGGGAATGGCGCCGGGAATCGCGACATGTGGTCCACATGTGCGGGGCGGGCGGCAGCGGCGGTCAGCGGCGGGCGGGGGCCGCCGTGGTGTTGCCCTGGTGGAACTCGGAGGTGAAGGACTCGGGACGCGTCTCGCGGCCCTCGAGCAGGTCGACGACGGTACGGCCCGCGGCACGGCCCTTGTCGACGGCGGGCTGGACGAGGGTGGTCAGGTCGTAGGGCCAGAGGCCGTCGACGCGGACCCCGTCGAAGCCGACGACGCTGACGTCCCACGGCACCTCGAGGCCGAGCTCCTCGGCGGCGCGGATCACGCCGGCGGCGAGGAGGTCGCTCTGGGCGACGATCGCGGTAGGGC
The DNA here is from genome assembly GCF_019924635.1 of Leifsonia sp. ZF2019. NCBI lineage: Bacteria > Bacillati > Actinomycetota > Actinomycetes > Micrococcales > Microbacteriaceae > Leifsonia > Leifsonia sp. ZF2019. The sequence continues at coordinate 116,179 of NZ_CP065037.1, read as the reverse complement.
GGGTCTTCGGGTCGGAGAGGAGGGCGGCACCGGCGAGGCGCCCCTCCTCGACGAAGGAGCCGCGGGCGACCCAGCCTCCCGCCCCCGGGAAGACGTCGTGCACGCCGGCGAGCCGGTCGATCGCCGTGGTGGAGCTGGCGGCACGGGCGGTCGCGGCGGTGAAGGGCCCGCGCGCTCGATCACGCGTGAGCGGAAGGGCGACGACCGCGACCTCCCGGTGCCCGAGATCGTGGAGGTGCTGGGCGGCGATGCGGGTCGCCTCGCGGTTGTCCTGCCCGATGGTGGGGACTCCCGCCGCCGGGTCGCCCTCGATGGCGATGAGGGGGATGCCGCGCTGCCGGAGCGTCGCGACGGACTCGTCGAGGCGCGGGCTGCATCCGATGAGCACGACGGCGTCCATGGGGGCGTCCTCGATGCGCTGCGCCGCTTCACCGGCGTCGGTGAGGATGAGGAGGCCGGCGTCGATCGCCCCGATCTCCTCCGTGATGCCGTCGAGCAAAGCGATCTTGATGGGGTCGCGGAAGGCGTCGCCGACGCGCTCCTCCATGACGACGCCCACGATGCCCGACCGGCCGCGCCGCAGCGAGCGCGCCCGAGGGTCGGGACCGGCGTAGTTGAGCTGCTTGGCGGCGGCGAGCACGCGGTCGCGTGTGGCGTCGGAGACGGGGCCGGTGCCCGAGAAGGCGAGCGACGCCGTCGAATTGGAGACGCCGGCGAGGCGGGCGACCGCGGCCAGCGTCGGCCGGGTCGCGGGGGCTGCGGTGCTGTCGTTCACGTGTGGTAGCTTAGTCGAATCGTTTCGATCGAAACGATTCGATGCCCCAAACCCGCAGGAACGCCGATGTCGCAGTCGACCCCGACCCCTCCCTCGTCCTCCGGCGCATCCGCCGGCCAGGCCTCACCCGTCAGCCCGGCGCGCAGCCGCCGTGGACTCGTCGCGTGGCGCAACGCCGTCTTCGCCGTCTTCATCCTCAGCGGGCTCGCCACGGCGACCTGGGTGGCGCGCATCCCCGGTGTCCGCGACGACCTCGGGCTGGGCAAGGACCCCTCCGCCGTGGGGCTCCTCATCCTGGGCATGTCGGTCGGAGCGATCCTCGGCCTCATCGTCTCGTCTCCGGTGCTGGTCCGCTTCGGCCCGCACAAGGCGATGTTCGCCTCCCTCACCCTCGCCGCGGCCGGTATGGCCCTCCTCGGCCTCGGCTCGAGCGTGTTCCACGCCGTGCCGATCGTCGCGGTCGGCCTCGTGCTGCTCGGCTTCGGCAACGGCGCACTCGATGTGATGATGAACGTCGAGGGCACGGCCGTCGAGCGTGAGATCGGCAAGACGCTGATGCCCCTGATGCACGCGTGCTTCAGCCTGGGCACGGTCATCGGCGCGGGCCTCGGCGCCGCAGCGGCGGCCCTCCACATCGCCGTGGCCTGGCACCTGCTGTTCGTGGCCGTGGCGCTGGTGACCGGGATCGTGGTGGCCATCCGCTTCATCCCGCGCGAAGCCGACCTCGGCGACGAGGTGGGCGAGGCGGAGCGCATCCCCTTCGGCGAGCGCATGCGTGCGGCGCTGTCGGTGTGGGCGGATTGGCGGCTCATCCTGATCGGCGTCGTCATGCTCGGCATGGCGTTCGGCGAGGGCTCGGCGAACGACTGGATCTCGCTCGCGGTCGTCGACGGCCACGGCCAGGCCAACTCGACCGGCGCCGTGGTGTTCGGCTGCTTCGTCGCCGCGATGACCGTCGGCCGCGTGGCCGGCGGGCCGATCGTCGACCGCATCGGCCGTGTCAACGCCATCCGCATCACGGCCGGGATGGGTGTCGTCGGGCTCCTCCTGTTCATCCTGGGCGGTCCGATGTGGGTCGTCGTCATCGGCACGGTGCTGTGGGGCTTCGGCGTGTCCCTGGGCTTCCCGCTCGGGATGTCCGCGGCCGCCGACGGTGCGAGCAACCCGGCCGCGCGCGTGTCGGCCGTCGCGATCATCGGCTACTGCGCCTTTCTCGTCGGGCCCCCGGTCATCGGGTTCCTCGGCAAGGAGTTCGGCCTGCTGAACGCGCTCTACCTCATCCTCGCCCTGCTGCTCGCGTCGTTCCTCGCCGCGCCGGCGGTGCGGCCGCAGAAGGAGCGCGCGTCGAGCGAGCCGACGTTCGGCTGACCCGGGCTCCGGCTCCGGCTCCGGCCCGACAATTCCGGAGCCGAAGCGCGGCACGCCGCTCAGTTCGCCGTTCGACCGGTGATTCCGCGCGCGCCGAAGGAGATCTCCGGAATAGATCGAGGCGGTCGGGGCCCCGGGGGCGGGGGGCTGCCGCGCTTCAGACGAAGGTGAGGCAGACAGGGGTGGCGACGGGGGAGGCGGCGAGGAAGCGCAGGGCGCGGGTGCGCGGGTCGAACGCGAATACAGTGACCTCGTCGCTGTCCTGGCAGGCCGCGAGCACACGGTCGCCCTCCGGCGCGATGACCAGATCGCGGGGGGAACGCCCCCGGGCGGGCTCCGTCGCGACCAGGACGGCGCGCGACACGTCGGCGTCGAACGAGAAGACCGCGATCGTGTCGTCGCCGCGATTGGTGGCGAGCACGGTGGAGCCGTCGCCCGTGACGCGGACGGCGGCCGGGAGGTTCTCGCCGGCGGCACCCGCGGCCCGGGTGGACACGGTCGAGACGCGCACGAAGCGGTCGCCGTCGCGCCGCAGCACGTCGAGGGTGCTGTCGAGCTCGTTCACGACGAAGGCGTGCCGGCCGTCGGGATGGAAGGCCAGGTGCCGGGGGCCGGCGGCGCCGGACGACAGGGTGGCCTCGGGGCGCAGCGCGAGCGCTCCTTCCTCGTCCAGGGCGTACCAGCGCACCTCTCCCAGACCGAGGTCGACCACGACGACGTCGCCGGTCTCGGGGTCGACACCGAGCTGGTGCACGTGCGGCGCCTCCTGGCGGGCGTCGTCCGGCCCGCGTCCGTCGTGCTGCACGAAGCCCGTGCGCGCGCCGATCGACCCGTCGCCGTCGAGGGCGAAGACGGAGACCGATCCGCCGCTGTACGTCCCCGCGATCAGCCGGCGCCCCGAGGGGTGGAGCGCGAGGTGCGCCGGATCCGCCCCTCCGCTGGACGTGCCGCCGAGCCCGGTCAGAACCCCGTCCTCCGAGCGCGCGAAGGCCACGACCTCCCCGTCCGGACCGGTCTCCGACACGGCGTAGACGCGCGAGCCGTCGTCGGTCGCGGCCACCCACGAGGGATTGCGGACGCGCGCGGCGACGGAGACCGCGGAGACCTCCGTCCCGTCGAACCGCGCCGCGAGGAGTCCCTCCGCGTGACCGTCGACATGGGGGAGGCGCTCGGTGTAGGTGCCGATGAGGAGATCGTGGGGCATCCCCCCATCCTGCCAGGCACGCCCCGCCCGCTCCCCCGTAGGATGTTGCGGTGCGTCTCGTCATTGCCAACTGCTCCGTCGACTATGCCGGGCGCCTGAGCGCGCACCTCCCGCTGGCCAAGCGGCTGCTGATGCTCAAATCCGACGGCAGTCTGCTCGTCCACTCCGACGGCGGCTCGTACAAGCCGCTCAACTGGATGAGCCCGCCCTGCACGCTCGCGGTCATGGAGCCGGACGACCCGCAGCGGGAGGCCGGCGTCACCGAGGTCTGGCGGGTCACGCAGGCCAAGACCGCCGACATGCTGATCGTCTCCATCCACGAGGTGCTGCACGATTCTGCGCACGATCTCGGCATCGACCCCGGCCTGCAGAAGGACGGTGTGGAGGCGCATCTGCAGAAACTGCTGGCGGAGCAGATCCACCTGCTGGGCGACGGGCACGTGCTCGTGCGTCGCGAGTACATGACCGCCATCGGCCCGGTCGACATCCTCGCGCGCGACGCGACCGGCGCCTCCGTGGCCGTCGAGCTCAAGCGGCGCGGCGACATCGACGGGGTCGAGCAGCTCACCCGCTACCTCGAGCTGATGAACCGCGACCCCCTCCTCGCCCCCGTCTCCGGTGTGTTCGCCGCCCAGGAGATCAAACCCCAGGCGCGCACCCTCGCCGAGGACCGCGGCATCCGCTGCGTGGTGCTCGACTACGACGCGATGCGCGGCCTCGACGACAGCGACAGCAGGCTCTTCTGATGGCGAACGCGCCCCGCTTCCCGCAGTCCTACGAGAACGTCCCGGTGCGCAAAGCGCTCGCGGACATCGCGGCGGAGCCGACCCTCGCCCACCTGGAGGCGCTGCTCGCGGCGGCCCTGAAGGGCGGGCTGGTCGTCGACGTGACCGGCTCCACGCCGCAGGACACTCGGCTGCGCACGATCAGCTCGACGACCGGGGAGCCCGTGCTCCCTCTCTTCACCTCGATGAAGGCACTGCGCTCGGCCGTCGGCCAGACGGCGGAAGGTGCGGGCACGACGGTGCAGGCGGTCATCGTGCCGGCGGTCGAGGCCCTCGGGTTCATCCGCACCGCGGAGTTCGTGGCCGTGCAGTTCGACCCCGGGTCGGAGCAGACGATGATCGTCGCCCGCTCCCACGTGGAGTCCGCTCTCGGCGACCGCTGAGCGAACGTACACACTGCACTAATACGATGGATGGGCTATGACCACCCCCATCACCCCCACCGTCACCCGGACGTGGACGTGCGTGCTGTTCGATCTCGACGGCACCCTGACCGACTCCGCTCCGGGCATCACCGGCTCTCTCGTGCGCATGTTCGAGGAGCTGGGCCGCCCCGTCCCCACCCCCGCCGAGCTCGTCGAGTACGTCGGGCCGCCGCTGCTGGACTCGCTCGAGAAGTTCGCCGGCATGGACGAGGCCGAGGCGCGCGCCGCTCTCGCCGTCTACCGCACGTACTACGCCGAGCACGGCGCCTTCGACAGCGCCGTCTTCCCCGGGATCCGTGGGCTGCTCGAGCACCTGCACGCCGCGGGCATCCCCCTCGCGGTCGCGACCAGCAAGCCGGAGTCGCAGGCGATCCGCATCCTGGAGCACTTCGGTCTGGCCGCGTTCTTCACGGTGATCACCGGCGCGACCGAGGACGAGTCGCGCAGCGCCAAGGCGGACGTCGTCGAGGAGGCCCTGCGCCGCCTGACCGACGCGGGAGTCGCGCTCGACCACACGGTGATGGTCGGCGACCGGCAGTACGACGTGGAGGGCGCGGGCGCCCACGGGCTCCCGACCATCCTCGTCGAGTGGGGCTACGGCTCACCCGCCGAGGCCGCGGGCGCCATCGCCGTCGTGCACTCTGCGGACCAGCTGCGGCGGCTCCTGCTCGGCTGAGTGGTTCCACAGGCCGTCGGGCCGGGAGTGTCACAGGGGCGCGAGTAGGCTGGAGTGCTGTAACACCGCACCATATACAGCACGAGGAAATATCATGCGCACCCGCACCACTCTGTTCGTCCCCGCCGCCCTCGTGGCGGCCCTCTCCATCGCAACCCTCGCCGGATGCTCCAGCTCCGGATCGGACTCCTCGTCCACTCCGAGCGCCTCGCAGACGCAGGCCTCCGTCTCGCTCCCGTCGGACTTCCCGAAGAGCGACGTCCCGCTCGTCGACGGCCAGATCGTCGTCGCCCGCGGCGACAAGGTCAACGGCTGGTCGGTCACCGTCCAGCCCACCACCAAGACCGGCTTCGCCGACGCGACGGCCGCTCTGGAGAAGGCCGGCTACACCAAGCAGGCCGGCTCGACGGACTCGAAGGCCATCTACACCGATGACAAGTACACCGTCGCCGTGGGCACCCCCGGTGTCTCGGTGACGTACACCATCACCGCGAACTAGGCTTCGCGCCTCCTCGCCCCCGGACCGCCGGCCGCCTCGCGCGCCCGGCGGTCCGTCGTCTCCGCCCTCGAGCACGCCGAGAGTTCGTGGAGTCGGCGGTTTCCGGCGGTCGGGAGGCGGTTCGGGCTCAGGAGTCGATGATGCGGACGAGCTCGTCGATGAAAGCGGTGAAGGTGTCGGCACGGCGGATCAGTCCCAGTACGGCCTCCCGGTCGCCGAAGACTTCGACGAACTGGTCGAAGACCGTCTGGAAGGAGGCGCGGCCTCCGGCGTCGAAGGCGATGAAGGCGATCACGTTGACGCGGGCGTCGCCCCAGTCCATCGCCGTGTCGTTGACGACGATCGCGATCGCTGTGCGCTTCGCGCTCATCGTCATCGCGTGCGGGACCGCGAGGGAGTCGGTGAAGGCCGTCGACGACATCTGCTCGCGCTCGATCGTCTGGTCGACGTAGTCCTGATCGATCGCACCGACGGCCATCATGCGGTCGCCGAGCGCGCGGATCATCGTGATCGCGTCGCGCGCGTAGAAATTGCGCAGGAACAGCCGCTCATCGAAGTACTCGAGCAGATCGTTCTTGATGCGTGCACGACGGCGCTGGCGGCGGATGCGGGCGACGGCCTGCCGGATGTGCTCGACATCCGTCTCCGTCACGAAGGGCTGCACGATGACCGCGTTCTCACGCCGGCCGCGCGGATCGATCGTCGTCAGCACGAGGTCCGCGTCGATCGCGGCCCAGTCCGCGTCCGCCGACGTGATAACGCTCGTGACGTCGAGCTCATCGCCGAGGGCGCTCTCGAGCCGTTCCCGCAGCAGGATGTGCATGTCGTAGTAGTTGGGGCAGACCACCGCGCAGGTGATCGCGTCGCGTCGACGGGATTGCTGCTCCAGGTAGGCGCCGACGTGCATCGCGATGTACGCGATCTCGTCGTCGTTGACCTCGATGCCCTCGGCCGCCTGCAGCCGGCTGGCGATGTAGACCGCCAGCTCGTAGATCATCGGGTAGGAGCTCTTGATGGATCGCGTCAGCGGATTCCGCGAGTACGACTTCTGGTGAGCGCGCGCGACGAGGTTCTGCACGTGGAGCGTGAGCCGCACGATGAAGTTCTCGTCGCGCAGGTCGACCAGATACTCGGTGGAGGCGCGCGCCACGATGCCGCGCACGACCTCCAGGTCGGCCTCGCTCACGAACTCCTCGACCGTGTCGCGCCCGGCGGCCGGTGCGATGACGCGCGTGCGGAGCAGGATGGCGAGGTAGCGCAGCTCCGTCGGGTCGAGCACCACGTCGAAGTGTGTGTCGACCAGCCCGCCGAGGTCGTCGGCGAGCGAGCGGATGGCCTCGCTCGTCTCCGGGTCGCCGACCGCCGGGAGCACGCGATCCTTCGCGACACGGTCGAGGGCCACCGCCATGTGCAGCAGCACGTCGTTGATGCCGTACTCGTTGACGAAGAAGCCCCGGGCATCGAGCATAGCCACGAGGTCGGATTTGAAGGCGCCCAGGCCGCTGGAGGAGAACGCCTCCTGGATGCGCGCGATATCGACGACGCCCTGGCGCATCTCGTCGCGGAAGAGGCGGCTGATCAGCTTGCGCCGGGCGATCTCCGGGCCGGTGAGGAGCACGACAGGACCCTGCCGGTGCAGGGCGAGTTCGGTGTCCGCGAGGATGCCCCGCAGCCGCGTCAGATCGGATTCGATGGTCGACTCGCTCACGAAGAGGCTCTCCGCCGCCTCATAGACGTCCACGCCCTCCGGCTCGTCGAGCAGACGACGGGCGAGGAACACGAGGCGCTCCTGCGGGGAGCCGAAGCCGGGGCCGGGGTCTCCGGAGCCGGAGTCGTCGAGGTGGGCGGCGTAGGCCTCCTGCCGCACCCGGTACCCGTTGGCGCCCGACTCCACGAGCTCGCCGAGCGCTGCGGCGTAGGTGCGGATGCTGCGCGTCGTGACGCCGAGGTCGTGGGCGAGCTCCGCCGCGGTCACCCAGGCAGCGCGGCGCGCAAGGATGTCGAGCATCCTCGTCTGCTGTGCCGAGAGCGCCACCGGAGACCACCTTCCTGGACCGAGTCAACCACGAGCACATCGATCCGGGTCGTCGCCCCCAGGAAATCTTCCGCTCCCCCGGAAGTGCGGCCCGGGGAGGTCGTGGGTCCCGGCGCGCGGGAAGGGGCCGCACCCGATGGATGCGGCCCCTTCCTGCGGCGGGGCTACGCCTGCTCGGCCCGTCGGCGGCGCACGATGAGCAGCACCGCCCCGGCGAGGAGGCCGGCCAGCGCGACGATGCCGGCGCCGCTCGCGATGGTGGACCCGGTCTGCGCGAGCACGTCAGGGCCCGTCGCCGCGGGAGCCGTCGGTGGCTGGGGCTGCGCAGGAGGCTCGGGCCGCTCCGGCGTCACCGGCAGCTCCGGCCCCTCGGGCTGTTCCGGGTCCAGGCCGATCATCGGCTGGACCTCGACGATCACCGTCGCCGAAGCGCGCTGCCCGACGGCGTCTGCGATCGTGTACTCGAAGGTCGCCGTGCCGGCGAATCCGGTCACCGGAACGAACGTGATCGTGCCGTCGTCGTTCAGCGTCACCGTGCCATGCTCCGATGCGCCGACCTCTGCGACGGAGATCTCCTCGCCCTCATCATTTTCGAGGACCGGGATGGTGACCGCCGTTCCCGAGGCGGTGGTGGCTGCGTCGTCGGCCGCCGCCGGGGGCGCGGGCGGGGCCACCGTCACCGTCACCGACGCGTGCACGTCGACGCCCCAGGCGTCCGTGATCCGGTATCCGAACGACACGTCGCCCGCGAACCCGGCGGCCGGCTCGAAGGTGATCGTGCCGTCGTCGTTCAGCGTCACCATGCCATGCTCGCTCTGGTCGACCGCGGTGACCGCGATGTCCTCGCCGGTGTCGTTGTCCAGCACCGGGATGGTGACCGCCGTCGCGTAGGAGGTCGATGCGGTGTCGTCGCTCGCGGTCGGCTTGGCCGGCGCGGGTGACACGGCAACCGAGGCGGTCGACGGGAGCACCGGCGCGAGGAGGGCGGAGCCCGTCAGGTCGAATGCCGCCGCACCCTCTTCGGCGAGGACCACCTGGAAGGTCACGGAGGTGGAGCCTCCGCCGAGGACCACGCCGGCGATCGGAATCGTGAGCGTGCGGTCCGACTGGATGGCCGGCCCGGACGCGCCGACGACGGAACCCTCGACGTAGACCGCCCCGCTCGGCAGCAGCACCTCGAGGCCCTGTGTCGTCACGTCGATGACGTTGTCCGCGTTGCTGACATCGACGGTGACGGTGACGGTCGATCCCGCGCGAACCGAGGTCGCGTCCGGCGTGATGGTGGTCGGAAGGGCCCGGATGTTCATCGGGGAGAAGTTGGTGAGCATCGACGCGGACGCGGATCCGCCCGCCGGCACGGAGAGGTTCCAGGAGAGCGCCATACCGTTGTCCTGAGCGAGGCTCGGCGAGGCGAGCAGGTCGGGCAGCGACTGCTTCGCAGCGATGCGGGACCACACCTGGCGGTAGTGGCCGTAGAAGTACGACGACCCGGGGGTCTGCGGGATGAACTGCTCGATCCGTGCCGCGTCGCCGAGACCGGACGTGCAGGTCACGGCGCCCGTCGCAGCGGAGTGGTCGCCGTATCCCCGATCGTTGTCGCCGAGGTAGCAGTCGGCTCCGTGGAAGAGCACGGCATCGTGCGCCCCGCCGTCCAGCGACGAGATCGTCGTGGTGGTCGCGTAGTAGTTGTCTCCGGCGACATAGCTGTCGACCTGCGTGATCCGCAGCACCGCTGAGCCCGCGCTGCTCCGTGCGTCCGCGACCGTCGTGACCGCGAACGGATCTCTCCGCGAGCCGGAACCGGTCATGGTCTGTTCGACGGGCACGACCGGGATGGTCTGTGCTGCCACGTCGCCACCGGCCGGGATGACGCTCGGCCCGGCGAGTACCCGCTCGGCGCCCTCGCCGAACGCGACGAAGGTCCCGCACGCGGTTCCGTCGAAGAATGACCCGTGCGTGTCGCCGGCGTAGTCGACGGCGCAGTTGAGGTCGGGAGTGATCCGCACGGAGGTGAGCGGGCCGGCCGTGGAGATCGTCTGATCCGCCAGGGCGGCGGAGGGTGCAGTCAGAGCGAGGACGGCTGCGGCCGAGACCGCGGCGACAGTCCTCCCGGCTGCACGGCGGCCACGGCGAGCGTGACGGTACTGAGGTCTCGGATAAAGGCGCATGATGTCCCAACCTGGCCACCGGTGACGCCCGTCTCCGGAGTGCTCGCCAACATCCCGAAACCTGAGCCCCCGGTTTCCGTAGTCCGCAATGCATACCCGCGACCGTCGCGCGCCTCCGCTTCCGCACCCCCGGAAGAAAGGCTGCTGGAAGGATCCCGCGAACCGGGCGAGCATGGCAGACGATCCATCCGCTCCACCCAGCAACACTGCGTTACCGAAAGGCACAGGTCGATGAAGATCGTCGTCGTCTGCGGTGCGGGAGCCTCGAGCACCTTCGTCGCCGTCAAGCTCCGCAACGCCGCGGCCGCTCGCGGCATCGCAGCGACCGTCGAGGCCGGGAGCGTCTCCCAGCTCGACTCTCTGACCGGCGTGGACGTCGTCCTCGTCGGGGCGCACCTGGAGGCCTCCGTGCCCGCGCTGCGCGAACGCGCCGCCGCCGTGGGCACCGCGGTCGCCGTGCTCCCGCCCATCTCGCCGGCGGCCCTCGACGGCGCACAGGCGCTGGACCTGGCTCTCGGCGCCGGGGCGGCGGCACTATGAGAGCACGAGCGATCCTCCCGGAACCCCGGGGCGACGAACCATCGAAGGAGAACACACATGGCTGAGCGGATCATCACCGTCGGATCGAGCCACGGACTGCACGCGCGACCGGCGAAGCTCTTCGTCGAGGCGGTCAACAACTCCGGCGCGAAGGTGCAGCTCTCGAAGGAGGGCGGCAAGACCGTCGACGCCGGCAGCATCCTCGGCGTCATCTCCCTGGGCATCGACCACGGCGACAAGATCGTCCTCACCACCGACGCGCCCGACGCGGACGCGGTGCTCGACGACCTCGCGGACATCCTGACCACAGACCACGACGCCTGATCATGACCGACACGACCGCCACGCAGCTCACCGGAGCCGGAATCGGCCAGGGCGTCGCCCTGGGCACGGTGCTCCGCATGTCCGACCCGCTCCCGGAGCCGGCCGAGACGCCCAGCACCCGCACCCCCGACGAGGAGAAGGCCCGCGTCGCTGAAGCCGTCGCCACCGTCGCCGCCGATCTGCGCAGCCGCGCCGCCAAGGTCACCGGCGTCGCCGCCGACGTGCTGGAGGCGCAGTCGATGATGGCGGAGGACTCCACCCTCGCCGACGACGTCGCCACCCGCATCGACGGCGGCACGACCGCCGAGCGCGCCGTGTTCGAGGGATTCGCGGTCTTCCGCGACATGCTCATCGGCCTCGGCGGCTACATGGGCGAGCGCGCCACCGACCTCGACGACGTCGCGCAGCGCGTGATCGCCGCGCTCTCCGGCCGCCCGGCGCCCGGCGTCCCCGAGTCGGACGCGCCCTACGTGCTCGTCGCCCACGACCTCGCCCCGGCCGACACAGCGCTGCTCGACCTGTCCAAAGTGCTCGGCCTGGTGACCCGCGAGGGAGGCCCGACCTCCCACACGGCGATCCTCGCCCGCGAGAAGGCGATCGTCGCGGTCGTCGGCGTGGCCGGAGCGGACACGCTGACCGACGGCACCGAGGTCGTCGTCGACGCCGCCTCCGGAACCGTCACCGTCGCCCCCGACGCCGACCAGCGCGCGGAGGCGCAGCGCCGCATCGACGAGCGCGCGGCGGCGCTCGCGGGCGGCCTCGAGCCCGGGGCCCTCGCCGACGGCACCGCGATCCCGCTGCTCGCCAACCTCGGCTCGGCCGAGGGCGCCCAGAAGGCCCTCGACGCCGGAGCGGAGGGCGTCGGCCTGTTCCGCACGGAGTTCCTCTTCCTCGACCAGCGCATGGCCCCCACCGTCGAGCAGCAGCGCGAGCAGTACACGGCGCTCCTCGCGGCGTTCCCCGGCAAGAAGGTCGTCGTGCGCGTGCTCGACGCCGGCGCCGACAAGCCGCTCGCCTTCCTCAACGACGCGCACGAGGACAACCCCGCGCTCGGTCTCCGCGGGCTGCGGGCGCTGCGCGCCAACGAGGACCTCCTGCGCGAGCAGCTCACCGCCCTCGCCGAGGCGGACGCCGCCACCGAGGCCGACCTGTGGGTCATGGCGCCCATGGTGTCGACCGTCGAGGAGACGCGCTACTTCGTCGAGCTCGCGAGCGGGTTCGGCCTGAAGACCGTCGGCGTGATGGTGGAGGTCCCCTCGGCCGCGCTGCTCGCCGACCGTGTGCTCGAGACGGCGGCGTTCGCCTCCATCGGCACGAACGACCTCACGCAGTACACGCTCGCCGCCGACCGCCTCCTCGGCTCGGTCGCCGGCTTCCAGGACCCGTGGCACCCGGCCGTCCTCCGCCTGATCGGGGAGGTCGGCACCGCAGGCCGCGCCCACGGCAAGCCGGTGGGGATCTGCGGGGAGGCCGCCGCCGACCCGCTGCTCGCCGTCGTGCTCGTGGGTCTCGGCGCCACCACTCTGTCCATGTCGCCCGCGGCGCTCGCCGACGTGCGGCTCTCCCTGACCCGTTACACCCTCGACCAGGCGACGTCCCTGGCCGAGGTCGCCCTGGCCGCCGACGGGGCGGCCGAGGCCCGGGAGGCGGTCCGTGCGGCCGCCTCCACGCTCACCGCACCACCCCGGTAGCGCCCGCAACCCGAGCGATACGTCCCCCAACGATCCCCGTGATCACCGACAGAAACGAGGCACCATCATGACATCGGCGACAGTGACGACGCCGAAGAAGCCCGGAGGAGCGCGCGTCCACGTGCAGCGCTTCGGGACCTTCCTCTCGAACATGGTCATGCCGAACATCCCGGCGTTCATCGCCTGGGGGTTCATCACGGCCCTGTTCATCGCGACCGGCTGGCTGCAGAACACCGGCTGGGACATCAACGGCATCCTCGGCGGCTTCGGCGACCAGGCCAAGATCGGCTGGGACGGCGCAGCCACCGTCCTCGCGCAGGACGCGAACGGCCACACCTTCGAGCAGTATGTCGGCCTCGTCAGCCCGATGATCACCTACCTGCTGCCGCTGCTCATCGCGAACACCGGCGGCCGGATGGTCTACGGCGTCCGCGGCGGCGTGGTCGGCTCGATCGCGACCATGGGTGTGATCGTCGGCTCCAACATCCCGATGTTCATCGGTGCCATGATCCTCGGCCCGCTGAGCGCGTGGATCATGAAGAAGGTCGACTCCATCTGGGACGGCAAGATCAAGGCCGGCTTCGAGATGCTGGTCAACAACTTCTCGGCCGGCATCGTGGGCATGCTGCTCTCCATCGGCGCCTTCTTCGGCATCGCGCCGCTCGTCGAGTGGCTGAGCACGGTGCTCGGCGGCGCCGTGAACTGGCTCGTGTCGGCGCACCTGCTGCCGCTCGCGAGCATCCTGATCGAGCCGGGCAAGGTGCTGTTCCTCAACAACGCCATCAACCACGGCGTGCTCACCCCTCTGGGTGTCGAGCAGGCCCAGCAGACCGGCAAGTCGATCCTCTTCCTGCTGGAGGCGAACCCGGGTCCCGGATTCGGCATCCTGATCGCCTACTCGATCTTCGGTCTGGGGGTCGCCCGTGCGAGCGCTCCGGGCGCCGCGCTGATCCAGTTCGTCGGCGGCATCCACGAGATCTACTTCCCGTACGTGCTCATGAAGCCCGTGATCATCATCGCGGCCATCCTCGGCGGCATGACCGGCATCGCCGTCAACGTGACGTTCAACTCCGGTCTGCGCGCCCCGGCCTCGCCCGGGTCGATCATCGCCGTACTGCTCCAGACGCCGGGTGACAGTTTCGTCGGGGTGACGCTCTCCGTGATCTGCGCCGCGGCCGTGTCGTTCATCGTCGCGTCGGTCATCCTGCGCGCCAGCCGCAAGCGCGACCTCGCCTCCGGCAACGCGGGCGACCTGTCCGCCGCCGTGGCCCAGACCGAGGCCAACAAGGGCAAGCAGTCCAGCGTGCTCGAGGGCCTGGTCGACGAGGGCGAGCACGACGCCGGCGACGCCCAGGGCGACGGCACCGACCGCCTGGTGCGCAACATCGTGTTCGCATGCGACGCTGGGATGGGCTCGAGCGCGATGGGCGCGTCCGTGCTGCGCAACAAGATCAAGAAGGCGGGCATCGACGGCGTCACGGTGACCAACCAGGCCATCGCGAACCTCGACGGCACGGCCGACCTGGTCATCACGCAGCGCGAGCTGACCGATCGCGCCAAGGGCCAGTCGCCGGACTCGGTGCACGTGTCCGTCGACAACTTCATGAACAGCCCGCGGTACGACGAGGTCGTCGACCTCGTCAAGAACCAGCAGGCCCAAGCAGCACCGGAGGACGCCACCAAATGACCGACACCATTCTCGACCGGGCGAACGTCGTGGCCGCGGGCACCGCGACCACGCGGGAGGACGCGATCCGGGAGGCGGGTGCCCTGCTCGTGCAGGCCGGCGCCGTGCTCCCCGGGTACGTCGACTCGATGCAGGACCGCGAGAACACCGTCTCGACCTTCATGGGCAACGGTCTCGCCATCCCGCACGGCACCAACGAGTCCAAGGACGAGATCACGCGTTCGGCTCTCTCGTTCATCCGCTACTCCTCGCCGCTCGACTGGGGCGGCGAGGAGGTGCGGTTCGTCGTCGGCATCGCCGGGCAGAACAACGAGCATCTCGAGATCCTGTCCAAGATCGCCATCCTCTTCTCGGAGGAGGACGACGTGCAGAAGCTGCTCGACGCCCCGGACGCGGACGCTCTGTACGCGCTCCTCGGCGACGTGAACGAGTAGGAGAGGGACAGGATGAAGGCCGTCCATTTCGGCGCAGGCAACATCGGCCGCGGCTTCGTGGGGCTGCTGCTGCACGAAGCCGGGTACGAGGTCGTCTTCGCCGACGTCAACGCCGAGCTGATCGACGCGCTCGCGGCGGCGGACTCCTACGACGTGCACCTCGTCGGCGAGGAGTCGCAGACGAAGACCGTGACCGGGTTCCGCGCGATCAACAGCGCGACCGACGAGGAGGCTCTGGTCGCCGAGATCGCGACCGCCGACGTGGTCACGACCGCGGTGGGACCGCGCATCCTACGCTTCGTCGCCCCGGTCATCGCGAAGGGACTCGCCGCCCGGGCGGACGACGCCCCGCGTCTGGCCGTGATGGCGTGCGAGAACGCGATCGGCGCGACGGACCTCCTGGCCGCCGAGTTGATGGACGGCCTCCCGGACGACGACACCCGGGAGGCGCTGGGCGCGAAAGCGGTCTTCGCCGACACCGCCGTCGACCGGATCGTCCCCGCCCAGGCGCCGGACGCGGGCATCGACGTCACCGTCGAGACCTTCTACGAGTGGGTCGTCGACCGCAGCCCGTTCTCCGGGCAGGTGCCGCCCATCCCGGGCGCCCACTTCGTGGACTCGCTCGCGCCCTACATCGAGCGCAAGCTGTTCACGGTCAACACCGGGCACGCGACCGTGGCGTACACCGGGTTCCTGCAGGGTGCCAGGACCATCAGCGACGCCATCGCGATCCCCGCCGTGCGCCAGGCCGCGGAGGACGCCCTGGCGGAGACCTCCGCGGCCCTCATCGCCAAGCACGGGCTCGACCCGGAGGAGATGGCCGCGTACCGCGCGAAGATCCTGGACCGGTTCACCAACCGGTATCTGGTCGACGAGGTGGTGCGCGTCGGTCGTGAGCCGCTGCGCAAACTCGGCCGCAACGACCGGTTCATCGGACCGGCCGTCGATCACGTGGCGTTCGTCGGCTCGGTGCCGCAGGCCCTGCTCGCCGCCGTCGGGGCCGCGCTGCGGTTCGACGTGCCGGAGGACACCCAGAGCGTCGAGCTCAAGCGCCTGCTCGAGGAGGCGCCGGCCGAGGACATCGTGAGCGAGGTCACCGGGGTCGTGCCCGGCGAGGCGCTCTACGACCCGCTCGTCGCGATCGTGCGGGAGGCGCAGGCCTGACCCTGCGCATGGCATCCCGGAGGCGCTCCGACCATCGCGGTCGGGGCGCCTCCTGCGTTCAGCGGGGCTGGAGGGTCGTGGTCGGGTCGAACGACCACGCCAGCATCGACGGCCACTCGCCGTACCCGGCCGTCAGCTCCAGGTGACCGCCGCCCGGGATGGTGTGCACCGGGATGCCGAGCGGCGCCCCGTAGGCCGCCTGCGCGCCCTCCGGACAGAACGGGTCGTCGTCCGACGCGACGATGGTCGTCTCGTACGCAAGACCTGCGAATCGCGATCATCACCTGGATCGAACGTGCCTACCACCGACGTCGCAGGCAAGCCCGCCTCGGCCGTTTGACCCCAATCGAGTTCGAGACCATCATGAACCAGAACCTGGCCCTCGCGGCCTAACCGAAACTGTCACGTAAACGCTCAGCAGTCCCAGTGGAGGACATAAGAGGGTTCACCTGGTGGGTTGCAGGAAAAGTTCTGGCCGATAAGCGCGAAGCGTCGGCCAGGAAGTATTCCCGCAACCCGCCAGCGCCCGCGTGCGGGCGCCCCGTTGGCCGGAGCGAGCGGAGTCGATAGGTTCGGGCGGCCAAGATGGCGGCAACGCCCCGCAAGGGCATGAACAGTGCACCCGCGATAGCGGGTACCGACCAGTCAGAACAGCCGCCGGAGGCGGGGCCGCATCCGGTCACACGCTCGCGCGGGACACCAAAGAAGCACAGCGCAGGCTCCGCCTGCCTCGATCCCGAGCAGCCGCGCGGAGATCTCCAACCGTGGTCCTAAAGTTTGGCCGTGACGGCGGCGCCGGTATTCTGGGCGGAACACCGCTGGTCCACCTCGGGCATCTGTTGGGGGTACGCAATGATGACGAACTCGTGCGGGTGTCCGGAGATGAGCGAGCTCGAAATCGCGGGTCCATTTCACTTGCTGAAGATCTAGAGAGCGTGCGTGATGGAATTGGAGCGCGCGTGATCGCGGCCGTGCGAGAGTTCCGCAAGACTGCTTCAGCGTATGACGCTTTCGACCCTGGGTCCCGCATCGGCTTAGGTCCTGACTTCGGTGACCATGTCATCAGCGTGACGCGGACCGGGCGCAACTCAAGTGCGCTGTGCCTCCTCGCGCTAGGGAAAAGCGCGACCCTGCAGATTCCCGCGAAGTACCGACAGCATGGACGTGAACTCATTGTGCTAGAGCCATGGAAAAGCGTTGTACTTCACGAACTCGGGTCAACAGAGGAGTCAGCCACGTGAGCAACGATCCCTATGACCAAATGCGGTGGACACCGATGGCAGGTGAGGGCCTGATCTTCGACGAACAGTACCGGGCAGCTCATCTGCCACTCGTCGCCCCGGGACACCCACGAACGCTCGTCAACCTGAATGGTCGCGACTACCACAACGGATGGTATGCACGAGCCCGGGTGTCAATCGTCGCGGATCTCGGTCGCCCGTTCCTGGCCCAAGACACGTGCCGGCACCTCCTGCAACGTCTCGCGACTTCATCCTTCGCTGAAAAGGTTGCCTTCGACCTAATCGAAACCCGCGCGCCAAATATCCACTGCACCCTGATTGGCGACGTGAATCCCACACCCGCCCAACGCAACTCCGCGAACCAACTCTTGCGCGATGCGCCCTCACTAATGCCGGTCATGCACGGACCGTTCATCGGGCAGTTCAATCGAGGCCGGATCTATTTCCCGCTCGAATTTACACGTTGCTCCGATAGGGGCCTATTGGATGCAGTCTGCGCAGTCTTCGGCAGGAATCGTCAGCAGTTCACCGCAATCGGCTTGGTCAACCTGCGGGACGAGCTCGACCCGCAGGAGGCCTACGACTTAGCCAAGATCCTGGCCGATATGAAGGGGGCGCGTACACAACTCCCCTTAACGACCCTGAGCTGGACATCGACCAACAACGACTTGACCCTCGAAATGAGTCGCCTCGAGACCATCCCACTCGCCACGCAGGAGACCGCATGAGAAATGATCCCAAGAACGTTCCTCACGCCCATCTTCTGATTTCGGTCTTCAGTTTTTGGGCCCTTGCGGTTCTCTTCAGTGACAACGATTGACCCCTCTGCCTTCGCGTGAGCGATGATGAACGGGTCCGCCTCGTTCAGTTGACCCTGAACCCAGCCAGGATGGTCGGCGCCGAGCTGGGCGACCGTGAGTAGCTCGGCATCGGTCACAGGGCACACGAATCCAGGTAGCTTTTTCGCCCGCTCATACAAGGGATCTCCCCCACGGTGAACCTCGCGCAGAATCGCCTCGCAGATGCAGCTCTCCCCCGCCGAATCTGCTTTCCGAAATGAGCGTCCACAACGACCCCGACGCGCAACGATGCGATCAGGAAGGCGCGTATGCCGACGAGCGCAGCGCGCGCCCGGGCCGGGCCTCCGTGCGCCGCCCGTCTGCGATCACGGCCTCCCCCGCCACGAGCACCCACGGGATGCCGGCGGCGGGCAGGCGCGGTTCGGCGAACGTCGCGCGGTCGGCCACCGTCTCGGGGTCGAACAGCACGAGGTCGGCCACGAGGCCGGGGGCGATGCGGCCGCGGTCGGTGAGGCCGAGCACGGCGGCCGGGCGGGCGGAGAGGTGCGCGACCGCCTCCTCCAGCGCGAGCACTCCCTCGTCGCGGACGTAGTGGCCGAGGTAGCGGGGGAAGGTTCCCCACGCGCGCGGGTGCGGCTTGTCGCCGACGAGGATGCCGTCGCTCCCCCCGGTGTGGCGGGAGTGCCGCATCATCGTGCGCACGTTCGCCTCGTCGCCGACGTGCTGCAGGATGCCGGTGCCGAGGCGGTCGGCGACCAGCAGGTCGAGGGCGAACGCCGAGGCGGGCTCACCGGAGGCTTCGGCGAGGGAGGCGACGGTGCGGCCGACGCGGTCGGCGAGAGCGGCGTCGCGCACACCGGAGATCTCTATCGTGTCCCACTCGACGGGCACGCCGTGACAGCCGTCGGTGCCGACGACGTCGAGCTCGTGGGCGATGCGCGCCCGGGCGGTCGGATCGTGGAGGCGGGCGAGCGTCGCCGCCGGGCCTCCCTCGGCCGCCCAGCTCGGCAGGAGGGCGGCGAGCGTCGTCGAGCCCGGGAGGTAGGGGTAGGTGTCGAAGCTGAGCTCGACGCCGTCGGCGAGGGCGGCGTCGAGGAGTGCGATCAGCTCGCCCGCTCGGCCGCGATTGACGCGGAAGTTCATGGTCGCGTGGGAGAGGTGGAGGGCGACGCCCGAGCGCCGGGCGACCTCGACCATCTCCGCGTAAGCCGCGAGCGCCCCGGCACCGTAGGACCGCTGGTGCGGCACGTAGACGCCTCCGTGCGCGGCGACCACCTCACCCAGTGCGACGAGCTCGTCCGTGCTCGCGAACATCCCGGGGACATAGGTGAGCCCGGACGACATGCCGAACGCGCCGTCGCGCATCCCGCGGTCCACGCACGCGCGCATGGCGGCGACCTCCTCGGGCGTCGCTGCACGATCGACGGTGCCGACGACGTCGAGTCGCACGGTGCCCTGCGGCACGAGAGCGGCGACGTTGGCGGCGGGGCGGGCGCGGTCGACCGCCGCGAGATAGTCGGCGATGGTCGGCCAGCCGGCACCGAGCTCGTCGGGGACGCCGTTCCAGCCCGCGAGCTGCTCGCGCAGGACCGCGACCGCCTCGGGAGTGGCGGGGGCGTAGGAGAGCCCGTCTTGACCGACGACCTCGCAGGTCACACCCTGCGAGACCTTCGCGACGTGCTCGTGATCGGTGAGCACGGCAAGATCCGAATGCGCGTGCATGTCGATGAAACCGGGGGCGAGCGCGAGACCGTCCGCGTCGAGGACGCGCGCGCCGGGTGCGTCGAGACGGCCGCCGACCCGCGAGATGCGGTCCCCCTCCACCAGCACATCACCGGCGCGCCCCGGCCGGCCGCCGCCGTCGAGCACGAGCGCGCCGCGGATCAGCGTCGACGGCGCCTCGCTCATGCGCGGGTCGCAGCGAGGGAGAACGCGCGCGCCCGCTCAGTGACGGCGCCCCACGACGCGGCCGCGATGTCGGCGGCGCTCACGACGCTCGAGCCGGCGGTCACGGCAAGCGCGCCCGCGTCCATCCACGCGCCGGCGTTCGCCGCGGTGAGCCCGCCGGACGGCACCATCGGGACGTGCGGCAGGGGCCCGCGCAGATCGCGCAGGTAGCCGGGGCCGACCAGCGACGCCGGGAAGATCTTGACCGCGGCGGCACCCAGCTCGACCGCCCGCATCACTTCGGTCGGGCTGAGAGCCCCGATCAGGATGGGCACCCCCGCCTCCCGCGCCACGGCGGCTGCTCCCTCGCTCAGGCCCGGGGTCACCAGGAACCGCGCGCCCGCTGCGATCGCCGCCTCGGCCGTCCGTGCGTCCGTCACCGTGCCCGCTCCGACCAGGGCGTCGTGCTCCCCCTCGACCGCCGCGGCGATCACCGACTCCACTCCGGGCGTCGTGAAGGTGAACTCGACCGTGCGGATGCCGCCGGCCGCGAGCGAACGGCAGAGCGCGACCGGGTCGTCGATGTGCGGCGCGCGCACCACGGCGAGGGCACGGTCGTGGCGGAGAGTGTCGAGCAGCATAGGGGTCCGTTCAGCCGAAGGCGGTCTCGAGCAGGCCGACGACCCGCGGGTCGTCGCCGAGGGCGTCGTCCACCACGGCGAGCGCGCGCCACTTGTCGAAGGTGGTGCAGGGGTGCGAGAGGCCGAAGCGGATCACGTCGCCGACCTCCACCGTGGCGTGCGCAGGAAGGCGCACGAACGCGTGCTGGTCGTTGAGGGCGGTGACCACGGCGCCATCGAGCGGGAGGTCGCGGTCGGCGCCGCTTGGCCGCACGGCCTGCGGGACCGGCAGCCCCTCGTCGTACGGGAAGTCCCGCTTGCCCGCGTCGACGAGGGCGAGCCCCGGTTCCGGTCGCGAGACGACCGTCGCCCAGCCGTGGATGGCCGACCGGAAGGGGCCGCCTCCCACCCGGCTGAGCGGGGTGATGACGCTGTAGAACCCGTCGTCGTGCGTGACGTAGGCGCCGGAGCGCAGCAGGACGTCGACGATGCGGCCGCGGGATCCTGCCAGGTCGCGACGCGGCGCGAGGACGTCCGCCACCACGTCGAAGTAGGCGCTGCCGCCCGCGGTGAGGACGACGGGTGCGCCCTCCGGGTACAGGCCCGCCTCCTCGAACGCGTCGTGGAGGGCTGCGAGCGTCTCGAGATACGTCCGCACGGTCGCGAGGCTCTCGGCGCTGCCGTCGTGCGCGAGGGCTCCTTCGTATCCGGCGACGCCCGCCAGCCGCAGCACCGGAGAGTCCGCGACGGCGCGTCCGACGGCGAGCGCCTCCTGCACGGTGCGGGCGCCCGTGCGCCCGCCGGGAGCGCCGAGCTCGACCAGCACGGCGAGCGGCTCCGCCGCGGTGGCAGCGGCGTCGGTCAGCGCGTCGGACATGATCTCGACGGCGCGTACCGAGTCCGCCCAGACGGTGAGCCGGGAGGTGTGGGGGGCGAAGGCGCGCACCGCAGCGGGCTGCACCAGCGCGTTGGCGAGCAGCACCCGCGGGATGCCCCAGCCCAGCGCGACGGACGCCTGCCACGGCGTCGCGACGGTGATGCCCCACGCACCGGCGTCCAGCTGGCGCTGCCAGAGCTCCCGGCTCATCGTCGTCTTGCCGTGGGGTGCCAGCGAGACGCCCGCGCTGCGGCACCACTCGGCCATCGTCGCGAGGTTGTGCGCGACGGCGCTCTCGCTGAGGGTCACGAGCGGAGTGGGGAACTCGCGCAGCGAGGGCCGCGCGGTGCCGAGCGCGGCGACATCGGCGAGCGCGTAGCCCAGCGGAACGGCCTTGTACTCTCTCACGTCGGTCCTTCGAACGGGGATCAGGAGCCGCGCGTTGCGTATGTTGCAACGCTCGTTGCACGTCGTGCTCCGTCTGTTCTAGCATGCCCCTGGACGTCCGCCAAGAGCACTCGGAGAGGAGGCGCGATGCCGTCGCCCCTGCTCGTCACCCTCGGCGAAGCCCTCATCGCGCTCTACCCGGAGGCGCATCGCCCGCTCGCCGAGGCTCAGACCTTCGGCTCCGACGTGGGCGGCGCCGAGTTCAACGTCGCCACCTCCCTCGCCCGCCTCGGTCTGCCCACCGCCTGGGTCTCCCGGCTGGGAGCGGACGGCTTCGGCGAGCGAATCCTCCGCGTCGCCGACGACGCCGGCATGGACGTCTCGGCCGTCGAGCGCGACGAGTCACGCCCCACCGGGCTGTACATCAAGGAGTCCACGGTCGCGCCGGAGGGCGTCCGCACCCGGATGCACTACCACCGCCGCGACTCGGCCGCAGCGGCGATCGACGCCGACCTGCTGCGCCGCGGGAACGCGGCGTCGCTCCTGCAGCGCGCCACGCACGTGCATACCAGCGGGATCACGGCCGCCCTCTCGTCGACCGCCGCCGCGGCGACCGGTGGTCTGCGCGACGCCGTCAGCCCGGACGCCATGATCAGCGTCGATCTGAACCACCGGCCGCGCCTCTGGGAGGGCCGCGACACCGCACCGCTCGACGCCCTCGTCGCCCAGGCCGACCTCCTCTTCGCCGGACACGACGAGGCGGGCGCGTACTTCGGCCACGCCGACCCGGCGCGGCTCTTCGCCTCGTTCCCGCAGCTGACTGCGATCGTGCTCAAGCACGACGCCCACCGCGCCTCGGTGCACCGTCGCGACGGCCAGGAGACCGACGTGCCGTGCCTGAGCGTGGAGGTCGTGGAGCCGGTCGGCGCGGGCGACGCGTTCGCCGCCGGGTTCCTCGCCGGCCTCGCCGAGGGCCGCGACGACGAGGCCTGCCTGCGGCTCGGCCACGCTCTCGCCGCGGCGACGCTCATCGGCCACGGCGACCGTCCGCTCACTGTCCCGACGGTGGCGGAGCGCGAGACGATCGCGCGCGCCGCAGGGGCGTGGTCCGGGTGGCGGGTGCACCCCGGAGAGCTCCCGTGGAGGTCCGCATGAGCCAGTCCCTCGCCCGCGCACTCGACGTGCTCGACCTCGTCTCGCGCGGCACCGCCACCCTCGATGCGCTGGCCGACCAGGTCGGAGTGCACAAGAGCACCGTGCTGCGCCTCCTGCAGACGCTGGAGCAGCGCGGCTTCGTCGGCCGCGACAGCGGGCACCGGTACCACCTCGGCCCGGCGGTCTTCGCTCTCGCCGAGAGCGCCCTCGACGCCCGCGACGTGCGCACTGCGGCCTCCACCGCCCTCCGCTCGCTCGCCGCCGAGACCGGGCAGACGGTGCACTTGGCGACCTACCAGGACGGCGTCGTCACCTATATCGACAAGGTCGAGTCGCGGCAGCCGCTGCGCATGTACTCACGTGTCGGGCTGCCCGCCGCCCTCCACGCGACCGCTGTCGGCAAGGTGCTGCTCGGCGCGCTCGACGACGCCGAGCTCGATCGCGTCGTCTCCACCGTGGTGTTCGAGCACTACACGGACCGCACGATCAGCGGCGCCGCCGACCTGGTCGCCGAGGTCCGTCGGAGCGCCGACCGCGGCTGGGCCGAAGACCACGAGGAGCACGAGACGTTCATGAACTGCGTGGGAGCACCGGTGTTCGGCGCCGACGGCCGGGTCGCCGCCGCAGTGTCGGTGTCGGTCCCGAACGTCGTGCTGCCCTACGAGGGCGTGCTCGCGCTGCTCCCCGCACTGCTCGCCGCGACCGCCCGCATCTCCACCGAGCTGGGGGCGCCCGCGAGGTCGATCCCCCTGGCCGTGCTCCCGGAGGCCGCCCACGCCTCATCCTCCACCGCATCCCCCTTCCCCACCGACGCGGGCGCACCCGTGCCCGCCGCACCGAAAGGCACCGCATGACCGACCGCCTCGCCGTCTCCACCGCCGACGCACCGCCGCCCGCGCACACCTTCTCGCAGGGCGTCCGCCGCGGACCCTTCCTGCAGGTGTCGGGCCAGGGCCCGGTCGACCCGGCCACCAGCGAATACCTGCACCCGGGCGATGTGAAGGCGCAGACCATCCGCACCCTGCAGAACGTGGAGGCGATCCTCGCCGCCGGAGGAGCGACCTTCGACGACGTGATGATGCTGCGCGTCTACCTGACCACGCGCGACGACTTCGGCCCGATGAACGAGGCCTACGGCGAGTTCGTCGGCGCCCGCGTCGCCTCCGGCGTGCTTCCGGCCCGCACCACCGTGTTCACCGGGCTGCCCCGGGCGGAGATGCTCGTGGAGATCGACGCGCTGGCCGTGCTCGCCTGAGCGGCACACATTCGGACCGAATGTCGCGAATCGCGCACTGGAAGCCGACATTCGGTCCAGATGTGAGGCGGCCGTGAGCCGTCGTCGTGGGGCGTGCGCCGGGTGTACGTTGCGCGTGTGAGCCGAATCGTGTCGGTGGCGCCGGTGCTCCCGGCCCGCAGCTACCCCCAGCAGGAGATCACGACCGCGCTGCTGGGGATGATCACCCCGGACCCGCAGCGCCAGGCCGTCATGCGGCGCATCCACGCGGCCAGCGGGGTCGAGACGCGCAGCCTGGTCATGCCGCTGGAGCGGTACAGCTCGCTCGCCTCGTTCCAGGAGTCCAACGACTTCTTCATCGCCGAGGGGACGACGCTGGCCGAGCAGGCGGTGACCGGCGCGCTGGTCTCGGCGGGGCTGCAGCCGGCCGATGTCGACTTCCTGCTCTTCACCTCGGTCACCGGCATCGCGGCCCCGTCGATCGACGCCCAGCTGGTCTCGCGTCTGGGGCTGCGGCCCGATGTCAAGCGCCTGCCGAGCTTCGGACTGGGCTGCGTCGCCGGAGCCGCCGGCATCGCGCGCGTGCACGACTACCTGGCCGGGCATCCGGGGGAGGTCGCGGTGCTGCTCTCGGTCGAGCTCTGCTCGCTGACCGTGCAGGCGGCCGACGACTCGATGGCCAACATCGTCGCCAGCGGCCTCTTCGGCGACGGTGCGGCCGCGGTCGTGATGGTCGGAGACGAGCGGGCGCTGACGCTCGGGATCGCCGGGCCGGAGGTCGTCGACACCCGCAGCCGCATCTATCCCGACACCGCCGACGTGATCGGCTGGGACATCGGAGGCACGGGGTTCCGCATCGTGCTGAGCGCGGGCGTGCCCGACGTGATCGAGCGGAATTTCGCCGGGGACGCCGCGGGATCCTCGCCGCGCACGACCTCGAGGTGAGCGACGTGGGCGCGTGGGCCGCGCATCCCGGCGGCCCGAAGGTGCTGGAGGCGTTCGCCCAGGCGCTCGACCTGCCCGAGGGGGCGCTCGACGCGAGCTGGCGGTCGCTGGCGCGGGTGGGCAACCTCTCGTCGGCCGCGGTGCTGCACGTTCTCGCCGAGCAGCTGGATGCGCACGATCCCGGCACGGTCGGCCTCCTGTTCGCGCTCGGACCGGGGGTGACGAGCGAGCTCGTCCTGCTCCGCTGGGCGGACGGCGCCCCGCGTGTCCCCGAGCCCCTCGGTGTCGCAGCGTGATCTGGTACACGGTGCTCGTGCTCGCCACCGGTGGCGAGCGCATCGCCGAGCTGGTCGTCTCGGCCCGCAACGCGCGCTGGTCGTTCGCGCGCGGCGGTGTGGAGTTCGGGCGCGGCCACTTTCCCCCGATGGTGGCGCTGCACACCGGCCTCCTGCTCGCCTGCCTCGCAGAGGTCTGGTTCGGCGACCGCCCCTTCCTGCCCTGGCTGGGCTGGCCGATGCTCGCGCTGGTGCTGGCCAGCCAGGCGCTGCGCTGGTGGTGCATCGCCGCGCTGGGGCCCCGCTGGAACACGCGCGTGATCATCGTGCGCGACCTGCCGCTCGTGGCGAGCGGACCGTACCGGTGGCTGAAGCACCCGAACTACGTCGCCGTCGTTGTCGAGGGTTTCGCCCTGCCGCTGGTGCACACCGCGTGGATCACGGCGATCGCCTTCACCGTCCTGAACGCCGTGCTCCTGCTCGCCGTGCGCATCCCGTGCGAGGACCGCGCGCTGGCGACCGTCCTGCCCGCTCGCGCATGAGCGGCGCCCCGCGGGGCGATGCCGACCTGATCGTCGTCGGCGGCGGACCCGTGGGGCTCGCCTGCGCCATCGAGGCGCGCCTCCACGGCATGGAGGTGCTGGTGATCGAGCCGCGCGACGGCCCGATCGACAAGGCGTGCGGCGAAGGGCTGATGCCCGGCGCACTGGCGGCCCTGGACCGCATCGGCGTCGACCCGCCGGGCAGCCCGCTCGCCGGCATCGCGTACGTCCGCGGCGACGCACGGGTGGAGCACCGGTTCGCCGCGCGTCCCGGCCGCGGGGTGCGGCGCACGGTGCTGCACGACGCCCTCGCGCTCCGTGCGGACGAACGAGGCGCCCGGAGGCTGAGGGGCCGGGTCAGCGCACTCGCGCAGCGGCGCGACGGCGTGCGCCTCGAACTGGCCGGCGGCGGCGCGGTCGAGGCGCCGTGGGTGATCGCAGCCGACGGCCTCCACTCCCCCGTGCGGCGCCTGCTCGGCCTCGACCACCGGCCGCAGGCGGAGAGCCGGCGCCGGTTCGGGGTGCGCCGCCACTACGCCGTCGAGCCCTGGACGGATCTCGTCGAGGTGCACTGGTCTCCGGAGGCGGAGGCGTACGTGACCCCCGTCGACGCCCGGACCGTCGGCGTCGCCGTGCTCGGTCGGCGGCCCCTCGACCAGGACGCTGTGCTCGCCTCGCTCCCGGATCTCGCCGCGCGACTGGAGGGCGCCCTGCAGCTGGGACCGACGCGCGGGGCTGGGCCGCTGCTGCAGCGCGCCCGGTCGCGCGCGTCGGGGCGGGTGCTGCTGGCGGGAGACGCCTCCGGCTACGTCGACGCACTCACCGGGGAGGGGATGCGCGTCGGGTTCGCGCAGGCGCGCGCCGCGGTCGCCGCCGTGCGCGCGGGCGACACCACTCAGTACGAACGGGCCTGGCGCGCGACGACGAGGGACTTCCGGATGCTGACCTCCGCGCTCGTCCTCGCCGCGCGGTCGCCCTTCCGCCCCCGCATCGTGCCCACGGCCGTCGCGCGACCCGAGCTGTTCGGCTCCATCGTCGAGCGCCTCTCTCGCTGACGACAGGCCCCGGCCGGTGACTGCGGCGCGGGTATTGCATGCATAGGAAGGCCTAAATGATGCGCGCTTGGGGTCGGCAGCGTTAGCATTTGGAAGATCCGTTGTAACCGTGTGATATTCCAGGAGGTCGGGAATGAGCAAGCCGTCCGAGGCATCAGGCTTCCGGTCTCCATCCACGACCGTCACGCCGGCGACGACCAAACGGCAGCGCACCACGATCACGTTCTATCTGTCTGACGCGCTGCGCAACCGCGCACGAGCGGTCTACCGCGCCACGTCGTTCGCGGAGCGCGACAGCAGCTGGTCCGAGATGCTCACGAAGGCACTGCTCGCCGAGGTGGAGCGCCGAGAGCTCGAGCACAACGACGGCAAGCCCTTCTCGGCGAGCGAGGAACCACTGACTCCCGGTCGACCCATCGGGTTCTGATCGGGACGAGGGGGCGTCGTGCAGCTGATCCCCCAAGGCACATGCACGGCGCCCTCTCACTCACAGGGTCGGCACGCTCAGCCCTTGGCGAGCGTGCCGATCTTGCCTCCGCCGTTCTTGTAGACGACCAGCTCATCGCCCGAAACCTTCGCCGTGACTGCGATGTTCAGCCACGGGTTGACGCCTTCGCAGGCCTTCAGCGTCGACGCGAACGGGCCGAACGTGAACGTGTCGCCGCTCACCGTCCCCTTGCCCGACAGGTCGTTGCAGCCGTCGTTGCCGCTGAACGTCCCGTCGTCCTGGATCGTCAGATGAGGCTGCCCCGCGGCCGTCGAGCCCCACGTCCCCGTGAAGGACGACGCCGAGGAGGAGCATCCGCTCAGCGCG
Organism: Leifsonia sp. ZF2019; assembly: GCF_019924635.1. Lineage (NCBI taxonomy): Bacteria > Bacillati > Actinomycetota > Actinomycetes > Micrococcales > Microbacteriaceae > Leifsonia > Leifsonia sp. ZF2019. Next base: position 88,572 of record NZ_CP065037.1, on the reverse strand, counting down.
ATCACCGCAGCGACCGCGGCGAAGGCGAGAGCGGCACGGACGGGGCGGGTGGCGCGGACGCGGCGCAGGCTGTTCATGGCTCACACCGTAGCGGGTGGGCGGGTGCGCAGGGAATGGGGCAAATCGCCGTCGCGGGCGGGCAGGGCGAAGCGGGCCGCCGGCCGGGTGCCGACGGCCCGCAGGCCGAACGCACGCCTACCGCGTGCGGTGGTGCCGACGCTCGCGGCTGGCCGCCGTGAAGAGCGCCATCACTCCGAGAAGGGCGAGCAGCGCCGCGAGGGCGCCGAGGGCCAGTTCGTTGGTTCCCGTCGACGCGAGCATCGCCGAGCCGCCGGTGCCGAGGGCCACCACCGCGCCGGCCGAGGCGGGCATCGTTCCCGCCGCGCCGATGACGGTGCCGTCACCCGGGGTGGCCGGGGTCGAGGGTGTCGTCGGGGTGGTGGGTGTGGTCGGCGTCGTCGGGGTGGTGGGAGTGGTCGGGGTCGAGGTCGATCCCGTCGTCCCGCTGTCGCCGATCACGCTGATCGCGTTGCCGCCGATGGTCACCGGCACATCCAGTCCGACCGGCGCCTCGACGGGGAGCAGGCCGCCGAGCAGCCCCGTGCCCGGGTCGGTGCCCCCTCCCGTCGCCGTGGTGCCACCCGTCGCCGGGGCCACCACGGTGGAGGAGTCGCTGGACGAGTCGCCCACGACGCTCACTGCGTTGCCGCCGGCCGTCACCGGAACTCCCGCATCGATCGGAAGCTGGATGCCGCTGCCGAGCAGGCCGCCGTCGGAGCCGTTCCCGGTGGCCGTCGTGCCGCCGGTCGCCGGCGCGGTGGTCGAGGAACCGGTCGACGTCGAGTCACCCACGACGCTGATCGCGTTGCCGCCCGCCGTCACCGGGACCGCCGCATCCACCGGGGCCTGGATGGCGCCGAGCAGGCCGCCGTCCGAGGAGCCGGCGCCGGTCGCCGATGCCGACGGCCCGGACCCGGAGGCAGCCGGAGCCGACACCGCCGAGCCCGTCGACGACGAGTCACCCAACACACTGATCGCGTTGCCGCCCGCCGTCACGGGAGCGTCCGCGCCCACAACCGCCTGCACGTCACCGAGCAGACCCGAGCCGGTCCCGCCGGAGGCGGAACCCGCGGTGGCTGACGCGCCCGAACCGGACCCGGCCGGAACCGAGGTGGCCGCACCCGTCGACGACGAGTCACCCAGCACACTGATCGCGTTGCCGCCCGCCGTCACCGGGGCCGCCGCATCCACCGGGGCCTGGATGGCGCCGAGCAGGCCGCCGTCCGAGGAGCCGGCGCCCGTCGCCGATGCCGACGGCCCGGACCCGGAGGCAGCCGGAGCCGACGCCGCCGAGCCCGTCGACGACGAGTCACCCAGCACACTGATCGCGTTGCCGCCGACAGTGACGGGCACCGCGGCGGAGACGGGGGCCTGCACGTCGCCGAGCAGGCCGTCGCCGGAGCCGCCGGATGCGGTGGCCGTCGCGGCGGGAGCCGGAGCAGCCGCGGGGGCCGTGGCTGCCGAGTCCGCGCTGCCCGCGTCACCGACCACGCTGACCGCGTTGCCCGTGACCGTGACGGGGACGGACACATCGGCCACCGCCTGCGTGCCGTCGAGGATGCCGCCGACAGCGGACGGGTCGATCGTGGCGGACGGCGCCGGGGCGGGAGCCGGGGTGCTGGAGGCGGACGACGCGGACGAGGAGTCGCCCACGACCGAGATGCCGTCGCCGGAGAGAGTGACCGGCACGGAGAGTCCGACGAGCGCTTGGGCGCCGCCGGAGCCGGCGCTGTCTGCGGACGGGGCCTCCGCGGCGTTCGCCGCCGCAGTGCCCGCCAGCCACAGGCCGCCGGCGCAGAGGGTGATCCACAACCCTCGCGAAACGTACTTGTTCATGATTCAGCCTTTCGAATGAGTGTCGATGCGCCTCCGCTCGGGAGGCATGGTCGCGTTCTGCCCGCAGGCAGACGAGACCCACTCAGTCGGGGCTGGTGTCGTGGTCGGCGACGGGGGACGCCGGAATTCGGTCGTCCGAAGAAGACGCGGCGGCGACCCCGAGAGCGCGCCCGGGCAGGGCGGAGCCGTCCGCGATTGCCGCGACCGCGGGACCGGGTGTGCCGGATCCGCCTCCCGCGCTGCCCGAGGGCACGCCGGGAGGAGCCTGGCCGTCTGGCCGCGGATCGCCGGGCGCGACCGGTCCAGGAGCGGACGCTCCGCCGGAGGAAGACGCACCGGTGGCGCCCGCGTGACCGGAGAGCAGGGGAAGGCCGGACAGACCAGTGACAGAGCGGCCGTCGGTCGCATCGGAGGCCGCCGCAGCGAGGGCCGCTTGAGCCGCCGCGGAGATGGTCGGGACGGCCTGGCCTCCCGCTCCCGGAAGGCCGGGGAGGGAGACGACCGGAGGGGTCGACGTACCCGGCGCCAACGGCGCGACGGAGTCGGTCACGACGCCCGCGATGCCGGTCACCGTCTGGTCCACGAGGCCGGTGACGGGCGCGGTGACCGACTGGACCGGTGTGCCGCTCCCGACGAGCCCGGTCACGACGTCGCCGACGACCGGGGTGGAGGAGACGGCCGTGTCGACCGCCGAAGCGACGGGCTGGACCACGGTGGACACGGGGTCCGCTGCGGCCACGTCCGAGACGGCGGAGGCGACCGGGGTCACGACCGCCGAGACGGCTTGCTGCACGGGCTCCGGGAGCACCGGAGCGACAGTCGACGTCGCAGCATCGACCGTCTGGCCGAGCCCGCTCGTCACGCCGGAGACCACGTCACCGAGTCCGCTCGTCAGGCCGGAGACGACCCCGCCCAGCCCGGACGACGCGGCGGCCGGAGGCGGAGGGGGCGTCGCATCGTCGGCGTGCGCGGAGCCTCCGCCGAACAACAGCCCGAGGGCGACCAGACCGGCTCCGCCGAGGAGCGAACCGAGGATCACCCGGAGGACAGGAGGCCGCGATGGGAGCAGGTCCTCTGCTGCTGCATCCATCACGATCACCCCCTGATCGTCAGGTTCCGAGCACTTCCGGTTCGTCTGGTCCGTTCGAGACGAGGTCGAGTGTACGCCGTCGTCTACTAGACCGGAAGGGATTCTTCCGAGGTCGTGAGCGATGACCGGCGGGAGGCCCGGTTCGCCGCTCCGGCCGCCACTGCGACGACCAGGAGTGCGGCGACGGTCATCCCGGCGCCGACCCACAGCGGCGAGGTGTACCCCAGGCCGGCCGCGATGGTGAGCCCGCCGAGCCAGGCGCCGAGCGCATTGCCCACGTTGAAGGCGGCGATGTTGGCGCCCGAGGCGAGGGTGGGCGCGTGATCGGCGTAGGTCAGCACCCGCAGCTGCAGGGCGGGCACGGTCGCGAAGCCCGCGGCGCCCATGAGCACGAGGGCGATCACCGCCGGGACGGGCATCCCGGCGACGAGGGCGAAGGCGATGAGCACCAGGGCGAGCACGGCGAGGAGCACCAGCAGGGTCCGATCGATGGAGCGGTCCGCGAGCCGCCCGCCGACCGCATTGCCGGCGAAGAGCCCGAGCCCGAACAGGATGAGCAGCCACGGGACCGCGCCGGACGCGAAGCCCGAGACACCGATGAGTGTGTACGCGATGTAGGTGAAGGCGCCGAACATCCCGCCGAAGCCCAGCACCGTCGCGGCGAGCGAGAGCCAGACCTGCCCGGAGCGGAACGCGCCGAGCTCGCGCCGGAGGCCGGGCGCCGCAGTGTCGGCGTCCTCCCGCGGGACGAGCACGGCCACGCCGATCAGGGCGAGCACGCCGATGCCCGTGATCGCCCAGAAGGTGGATCGCCAGCCGGCCGCCTGGCCGAGCAGGGTGCCCAGCGGCACGCCGAGGACGTTCGCCGCGGTGAGCCCGGTGAACATGATCGCGATGGCGCTCGCGCGCTTCTCCGGTGCGACGAGACCGGCCGCGACGACCGATCCGATGCCGAAGAAGGCACCGTGGCAGAGGGCGGCGACGATGCGGCCGCCGAGCATGACACCGTAGGTCGGGGCGAGCGCCGACATCAGATTGCCCGCGATGAAGAGCACCATGAGGCCGAGCAGAGCGGCCTTGCGCGGGATCCGGGTCGCTGCGGCCGTGAGCGCGATCGCGCCGACCGCGACCGCGAGCGCGTAGCCGGAGATGAGCCATCCGGCGGTGGCCTCGTCGACGTGGAAATCGGCGGCGACCTCGGGCAGCAGCCCGGCGATGACGAACTCGGTGAGGCCGATGCCGAAACCCCCGAGTGCGAGGGCGATCAGGCCAGCGGGCATGTGAAGACTCCGTGAGTGTGAGGGGTGGATGCTCGGGGCGCGTAGTCTGTTAGTTGCAGACGCGCCATAAATAGTTGCACGTGCAATTACTTTGCGCAACCCCGAGCACTCGAACCGACCAGAGGAGACCCCGTGGGGATCGGAGACGACGCCGTCGAGGTGCGGGCCCAGGGCTGGCGCACGCTCGCCGCGCTGCACAACTTCATCGAGACCGGGCTCGAGCGCGCCCTTTCCCGCGAAGCCGGGCTCTCGGTCGTCGAATACACGGTGCTCGACGCCCTCAACCGGCAGGACGGCTGGCACATGCGCATGCAGCAGCTGGCCCGTGCGAGCGCGCTCAGCCCGAGCGCGACCACGCGCCTGGTCAACCGGTTGGAGGAGCGCGGCCTCCTCACCCGGGTCGACTGTCTCGACGACCGTCGCGGCATCTACACGGAGCTCACCCGCCCCGGGCACGAGCTCCTCGACCGCGCCCGTCCCGTGCACGACGCCGCCCTCGAACGTGCGCTGGCGGAGGCGACCGACGTTCCCGAGCTCGCCGCGCTCGTCGCCGCCCTCCCGCAACTCACCCTCGCCCTCCGCTGAGAGAAGACCATGCTCCGCACCATGTTCAAGTCCAAGATCCACCGCGCGACCGTCACGCACGCCGACCTGCACTACGTCGGCTCCTTGACGGTCGACCTCGACCTCCTCGACGCGGCCGACCTCCTCCCGGGCGAGCAGGTCGCCGTCGTCGACATCGCCAACGGCAACCGCTTCGAGACCTACCTCATCCCCGGCGAGCGCGGCAGTGGCGTGATCGGCGTCAACGGCGCGGCCGCGCACCTCGCCGGGGTCGGCGACCTCGTGATCGTCATGTCGTACGCACAGCTCGACGACGCGGAGGCACGCACGTTCGTGCCGAGCGTCGTACACGTCGATGAGCGCAACCGCATCGTCGAGGTCGGCTCCGATCCGGCCGAGGCCCTCACACCCGGAGTGGAGGAACCGCCCTTCGCGCTGCGCTGAAACCCGTGCGCTGCGCTGAAACCCGTGCGCTGCGCCGATTCCCTGGCGCTGCGCTGAAGCCGGGGGCGGACTACCTCAGCACCTCCACCAGGGCGATCCACGAGAACAGCACGGTGCCGACGATCGCGAGGATGGTGCCGATCGCGACGAGCACCATCCCGAGCAGGCCGATCGCCCCGATGAGGAGCACGCCGCCCGCCAGGAAGAAGACGAGCGGGAGCGCGAACGGCAGGATGTTGCCGAGGTCGTAGCGTCGGTACTCCCGGTTGGTGCCGTCACCACGGATGGCGCGGATGGCGAGGACCGCCAGCACAGCGCACAGGAGGGTGCCCACCAGCACCTGCACGCCGAAGCCGATCTGCTGCTGGCCCGGGATGAGCCCCAGGCAGCACAGCACGACCCCGAGGATCAGCGCGGCGATGGAGGCGCCCGCCCGCGCGGCGAGCCCGCGCGACTCGGCGATCTGCCTGATGTTGACCGACAAAGCGACGATGAGGAGGCCGCCGAGGGCCGCCCCCGCGCCGGCGACGGCCGTGTTGAACGCCGCCCAGTCCTCGAACTCCGGAGTCATGGCGCATATCGTATCGGCGGCCGCTGCACCAGGCTGGCGGGTCGACGCGGGCAGGGCGTATAACGGGGGCATGGCCGACGCGATCACCAGCTGGATCGACGATTACCGACGGGCGTGGGAGTCGAACGACCCCGACGACATCCGGGCGCTCTTCACCGAGGACGCGAGCTACCGCACCGAACCGTTCGCGGAGCCGTGGGACGGCCACATCGAGATCGTGGAGGGCTGGCTCGACGCGCGCGACGAGCCCGGCGCCGCCTCGTTCGAGTGGCGGTTGCTCGGCCAGGACGGCCCGCAGTATTTCGTCGAGGGCGTCACCGACTACGTCGATGGACCCACTTACAGCAACCTGTGGGTGATCCTGCTGGCGCCGGACGGCCGCGCCGAGGAGTTCACCGAGTGGTGGATGGAGCAGGACGGCGGCGAGGACTGACCGCCGTCACAACTGGCCGAGCCACAGGCCGAGTCCGGCCGCGGCGAGCGCGAGCAACAGCATCCCGACGCCGTTGAACAACGCGGCCCGGTGGCGTCGCTGCTGCGCGAGGCGCACGGTCTCATAGCTGGCGGTGCTGAAGGTCGTGTAGCCGCCGAGGAAACCGGTGCCGAGGATGGCACGCCACTCGGCCGGGAGCCCGTTCGCCAGCGCGAGCCCGGTGACGAGCCCCAGCAGGAATGAGCCGGTCACGTTGATGACGGTCGTCCCGAGCGGGAAGTTCACGCGCACGAGGCTGCGCGTCACGCCATCGAGGACAAGCCGGGCGACGGCGCCGAGACCGCCCGCCACGGCGACGGCGAGCACCAGCACGGGTGTCACGAGCCCTCCCCCTCCTGCTGCTCACGCTTCGCCCGTCGACGACCGATCGCCGCGCCGACCGCGATGCCGGCGACGGAGGCCAGCGCGCCGACCGCCACGGTGGCGACGGCGTAGACGATGCTCCCGCCGACGTTCTGTGCGACGATCAGCCCGTCCGTGTCGACGGCGAACGCCGAGTAAGTGGTGAAACCGCCCAGGATGCCGGTGCCCACGAAGAGACGGACGGCACGCCGACGGCCTTCGTCCGGCCCGCGCAGGGCGAGAGCCTCCAGCAGCCAGCCCAGCACGAAAGCGCCGACGACGTTGATGCCGAGGGTCGCGAGCGGCAGGCCGAGGACAGGTGGCGCGGCCGCCGAGATCAGGTAGCGCACGGTCGTGCCGAGGGCACCGCCCACGAAGACGAGCAGCAGGGAGCTCCCGTGCAGGTGCACCGGGACAGTTCGGCGGGCCGTCACTTCTGCGGCGGCTCTTCCCACGGCAGCGATTCGGCTCCAGGGACGGGTGCGAGGGGCACGACGATCACCGGCCGGTGCTGGCGATGCGCCAGGTGCACCGCGACCGATCCGTTGAAGAACTCGCGGAGGCTGCCGCGCAGGCCTGCCTCCCGGGTGCCGACGACGATGTACCGCGCGTCCAGTTCGTCCGCGAGACGGGTGAGCGCCCAGGCCGGGTCGCCTGCGAGCTGCCGCAGCGTGTAGGGCACTCCCCGCCCGGCGAGCACCGAGCGGATGCGCTCCTCCAGCTCGGCGTCGAACTCCTCATCCTCCGCCTCCGGGAGGTCCGGGTCGTACGGGAGCGCGACCACGGTCCCGTCTACGTAATTGGACACGAGGTACCGGTTGGGGTCGACCGTCGCGCAGATCAATGGGACGTCGAGGTCGTCGGCCAACCGGGCTGCCTGTTCGAGCACGGCCACCGGCTGTCCGGCGACGACCGCCACCAGGATTCCGCCCCGCCCGAGGGAGTCGTCACCGCTCATGTCCCTAGTGTGCACCATCCCATCGGGGTACGGTCACGGTACGGGTGAAGGGAGAATGACCACACGATGTCACAGGACAGCACGCGTACGGGCCGCCCCGCGGCAGGGTCCGGTCTCCCGAGGGAGCGGCGGCGCACGACGCGCGGTCTCAGACCGCTGCCGGAATTGACGCGCGATCTGGTTGCCCAGATGAAGCGCCTGGTCTCGGCCGAACTCGCCCTCTTCAAGGCGGAGATGTCGGCGAAGGCCAAGGCGGCGGGCATCGGGGCCGGGCTGCTCGTCGGCGCGTTGGTCTTCGTGTTCTTCGCGCTCGGAGTGCTCGTGACCGCGGCCGTCCTCGCCTTCGCGCTCGTCGTCCCCGCGTGGCTCGCCGCGCTCATCGTGGCGGGCATCCTGATCCTGCTCGCCCTGCTGGCGGCGCTGATCGGACGCGCGAGCCTCAAGCGCGGCGTCCCGCCCCTCCCCGACGATCTCGGCTCCGAGCTGCGGGCCGACGCGCACGCACTGAAGGGACAGCAGCCGTGACCGCTCCGACGACCGCCCGTGGGACGACCGCCGCAGGCTCCCGCCCGCCGCTGCCGAAGAACGCCGGCATGAACACCATCCAGCTCGACCTCGAGCTCACCCGCAGCGAGCTGGCGAGCACGCTCGACGACATCTTCGCGACGTTCAACCCGCGCGTGCAGATCCGCTCGCACCCGGTCGCCGCGGCCGGGGTCCTTCTGGCTGTGGCCGCTGCCGCCGCCGGTGCGGTCGCGCTGCTCATCGGGAAGCGCCGGCGTGACGGCTGACCGCCCGCTCGTGCCCTGGTACCGGCTGCCCTGGGGCTTCGTCCTGAAGGGCACGCTCCGCGGCTTCTCCCGCGACGCCTGCACCGATCTGGCGGCCGGGCTCACCTATTTCGGCGTGCTGTCGCTCTTCCCGGCGATGATCGCCCTCGTCAGCATCCTGGGCCTCGTCGGCCAGAGCAGGTCGGGCATCGACGCACTGTTCGGGATGGTCAATGAGGTGGCGCCGGGGATGCTCGACGTCGTCCGCGGCCCGATCGAAGACCTGGCCGGCTCCCCCGCGACCGGCCTCGCGCTCGCGATCGGAATCGTCGGCTCGGTGTGGTCGGCCTCCGGCTACGTCGGCGGCTTCGGTCGCGCTCTCAATCGCGTGTACGGCGTGCAGGAGGGTCGCACAGCGTTCGCGCTGCGTCCGGCGCAGCTGCTCGTCACCATCGCGGTGCTCGCCCTGGTGGCCGTCGTCGCCATCCTGCTCGTGGTGTCCGGGCCCATCGCGCAGGCGATCGGCGGCGCGATCGGCCTCGGGGACGAGGCGCAGACGGCGTGGTCCATCCTGCGCTGGCCCGTCGTGGTCCTCGCGCTCATCGTCCTGGTCGCACTGCTCTACGGGGTCGCGCCGAACGTGAAGTATCCGCGCTTCCGCTGGGTGACGCTCGGCTCGATCACGGCGATCCTGGTCATCGGCATCGCGTCGGCCGGGCTCGCGTTCTACGTCTCCAACTTCGGCAGCTACGACAAGACCTACGGCGCCCTCGCGGGCATCATCGTCTTCCTGCTCTGGATCTGGATCGCGAACAACGCGCTCCTGCTGGGCGGCGAGCTGGACAAGGAGGTCGAGCGCACGCGCGAGATCCTCGCCGGCGCGGAGGCCGAGTACGGTCTCGGCCTCCCCCTCAAGTCCGAGACCGCCATCGTGAAGGCCCGCGACGCCGAGGCCGGCGCGGTGCTCGCCGCCCGCACGCTCCGCAAGCAGCACGCGACCCCGGACCCTCGAGACGGCGAATAGTCGGCCGCCTCGGCAGTCCGGGGGGCATTTCGGGGCGCTTCGGCGCAGCGGGATAGGCTCGCCAGCGTGAATGGACAGGATGCGCGGCCCGGGCACGATCTCCCCGACGGCCGCGGACGCACGGGGCTCCAGCAGACCGGACGCGACCTGGCGGCGAACCCGGACGTCCGCGTGCGCGACGTGGAGGTCACGTCCGACGGCTGGCATGTGCTGCGCCGCACCACCTTCGACTACCGCGGGCGCGACGGCTCCTGGACCACCCAATCTCGCGAGACGTACGATCGCGGGAACGGCGCGACCGTGCTGCTCTACGACCCCGACGCGCGCACCGTGCTGCTCACGCGCCAGTTCCGCTTTCCCGCGTATGTGAACGGACATCCCGACGGCATGCTCGTCGAGGCGGCGGCCGGGCTGCTCGACGGCGACGCGCCGGAGGAGGCCATCCGGCGGGAGGCCGCCGAAGAGCTCGGGGTGCGCATCGGCGAGCTCGAGCACCTCTTCGACCTCTTCATGAGCCCCGGCTCGGTCACCGAACGCGTGCACTTCTACGCCGCACCCTACCGCCCGGCGGAGGTCGCCGGCGGCGGGGGTGTGGAGGCCGAAGGCGAGGAGATCGAGCCCGTGGTCGTGCCCTACGACGAGGCCCTCGCGATGATCGCGGATGGCCGCATCGCCGACGGCAAGACGGTGATCCTGCTGCAGTGGGCGGCGCTGAACCTGTTCCTCCGGCCTCGCTGAGCAGCGGTAGACAGCGACACGCCCGGGCGTGTATGGTCGATCTCCTGCGCCGACCGGCGCAGACGCCCCGATTCCACGGAATCAGCCGACCGGTGAGGAGATGCAGTCATGGCGAGCAAGCTCAGCCTGCAGCTGCAGCGCGAACAGCGCGCTTACCGGACGCTCGAGACCGCTCGGGGACTGTAGAGACCGCATCCGCCCGGATGCCGCAGCCCCCGTCCCCTCGAGGACCGGGGCTTCTTCTCTGTGTGCCGTCACCGTGCGGGATGCGTGAGCCGCCCCGGCCGCACCCTTCACGAGAGACGAAAGGACCATGGAGAGAATCTCGAACCGCCTGCTGAGCTGGGCCTCCCTGCTGGAGGACTCCACGCGCGCACAGGCGGTCACCACCTCGAGGATGCCGTTCATCCACCCGCACCTTGCCCTCATGCCCGACGCCCACCTGGGGCTCGGCGCGACGGTCGGTTCCGTCATCCCCACCCTCGGCGCGGTCATGCCCGCCGCCGTGGGTGTGGACATCGGCTGCGGGATGATCGCGGTGAAGACGCAGTTCACCCGGGAGGACGTCGCCGCACGCGCCTCCACCAGGCCCCTGAGCGAACTGCGTCGGCAGATCGAGCGCGCCATCCCGCTGTCGGCGGGCGGCCGTAACAACAAGGTGGTCGCGACGGCGCAGCCGCGTGTGGAGGAGCTGACCCGGATGGCCGACGCGATCGGCCTCGAGCCGGGCGCCTACGCGAAGGCGTGGGAGCTGCAGCTGGGCTCGCTCGGCTCGGGCAACCACTTCATCGAGGTGAGTCTGGACGAGGAGGACGCCGTCTGGCTGTTCCTGCACTCGGGCTCCCGCGGCGTGGGAAACCGCATCGCAGGGCACCACATCCGCGTGGCGCAGGAGCTGATGTCGACGTGGTGGATCGATCTGCCCGACCGCGACCTCGCCTACCTGGTGGAGGGAACGGCCGAGTTCGACGCGTACATCGCCGAGCTGCGGTGGGCGCAGCACTTCGCGCTGCTCAACCGCGAGGAGATGATGGACCGCGTCATCCGCCAGGTCGCCGAGCACTTCGGCATGGCCGTGGAGGAGCGCGAGCGGATCAACTGCCACCACAACTTCACGGAGCGCGAGAGGCACTTCGGCAAGGATGTCTGGCTCTCCCGCAAGGGCGCGATCTCGGCGAGGCCGGGCCAGCCCGGACTCATCCCCGGGTCGATGGGCACGGCATCGTACGTGGTGTCGGGCCTCGGCAACCCGCTCGCGCTGCACTCGTCGCCGCACGGAGCCGGTCGCCGGTTCTCGAGATCGGCGGCGCGCAAGCGTTTCACGATCGAGGAGCTGCGGGAGGCGATGACAGGGATCGAGTTCCGTGACACGGACGCGTTCCTCGACGAGATCCCGCAGGCCTACAAGCCGATCGACCAGGTGATGGCGGACGCGGCCGATCTGGTGGAGGTGCGCCACACGCTGCGTCAGATCGTCAACGTGAAGGGCGACTGACCGGCCGGGGCTCGGCGATCAGTACTTGATCGTCGAGCCCTGCGCGTTGAGGAAGTCGATGTGCACGTGGTTGCAGGTGTCGTCGAACGGCTTGAAGTTGTCGAGGCTGATCGAGCCGCGGCAGCCGAGCTGGCCGAGTCCGGTGCCGTTCGGGACGATCGGGTCGAGCAGCCGGATGAGCTCCAGGGACTTGGCGTCTCCACCGGTGAGCGGGCTGCCGTTCAGCAGGTAGAAGTCCAGCGCGTGACCGCCGCCGTCGGCGTAGTGCGCCGAGGCGGTGCCTGCGCCTTCGATCTGGCCCGTGCAGCGCCGGTTGATGTCGGAGACGCCGACCTGGCCGTAGTGCGCGAGAGCGAAGGAGATCGTCTGCAGGACGCGGTAGTCCACGCCGCAGCCCTGCACCGCCTTGCCCTCGGCGAGGTTGGCGATCTCGGGGATGTGGTTCGGCGTCGAGCCGACCAGGCGACCGGAGGCGACGGCGCCCATCAGCTGGATGGCGAGGGCCTGCACGGTCGGAGAGACGGTGGAGTTGGTGGTGGAGTCGAGCGCCTGCGGGCTCTCCTCGATCCCGAGTCCGTCGCGCGAGACGACCTGGGCGGCGTCCTCCTTGCCACCCGTGAGAGTCTGCACGGCGAGGGCGGTGCGCGCGGTTCCGACGGGGGAACCCTCGGTCGTCGTCGCGTAGGCGGGCAGAGCGGCGGTGCCGAAGAACGCGGTGAGCGCGAGCATGACGACGACGTGGAATCCGCGGCGGCGGTGCTCGCCGGGGCGCCGCGACCGGTGGCGGTTCGAGCGGTCGGCCGTCGAGCGACGCACTCGGGGGGCGCGCGCCTCGGCCGTCGCGACGGCGGCCGGGTCGACGGTCGGCGTGACGACCACGCGTTCCCGCTTACGGGGCTGCGAGCGCTCGGCTTCGAGCCGGGCGCGGCGGCTGCCGTAGACCGGCTGCGTCGTCTCGGCAGCGGTCAAGTGCTCGCCGTGGGTGAAGTCCTCGACGGGGTCGGCCGTCAGCTCGGTCTGCCGTTCCACATCCACCACGAGGGGTGCACGAGACCCACGGCGAGGCCGCGGTGAGGCAGAGGAACGGGACAAGCTGATCTTCCTGAGGGGGCAGGGGCGGGCACGTACCCGATCTTTTCTACCCCATTTCGCCTGAACGTTCTATCAATGCAGACGAATAGATCATCGAGGCCTTCGCAGGGAGGCCTCCACGGGGCGCATCCCGCGTGTTCGGGTCACGCAGAAGCGCCCCAGCTGGGACAGTGCACGGATGCGGGGTCCGGCCGACCGAATCTAGCTCCGTCGCGGGGGTTCCGAACCAACGGGTACGGTTGTTACGACAGGCGTCTCACGGCACGACGACCGCGAGTTCCACCCGACCTTCCGACTCTCTCAGATCGACGTCGGCGTGCTCCGCCAACTGCCGCAGGCCGATGCCCGGCGCGGCCGACGAGAGCGCGCCGCCCGAGGTGACGACGACCGACACGCCGGACTCGTCCGTGGAGCGGACATCCAGTGTCACCGGACTCCCGTCGCCGTGCCGCACCGCGTTCGCGAGGCCCTCCGAGATCGCGTCGACGACGGCCTCGCAACGCGCGGGCTCGCGCAGACGGTCCCACGCGTCCGCGGCGATGCTCGACTGCAGGGCGATCGCCGACCGCCAGCTCTCCACGAGAGCGCCGACCCGCGCTTCGGGCTCCGGCTCGTCGGCGGGGGCGAGCAACTCGACGCGGATGCGGTCGACCACGCGGCGCAACTCGCCCGAGGCGTCCTCGCCACCTCCGGCGCTGAGTGCGAGCGCGGCGGCGATCAACTCCGACTGCACGCCCGAGTGGAGCATGCGGGCGAGCGCGGCGCGCTGGTGATCGTAGTCGGCGCGGAGGCGGGCGGCATCGAAGACGCTCGCCTGCACGGCCGCCTCGAGGCCGTGCTGGTCGAGGCGGATGCGTGAGGAGAGAGAGACGACGAGCGCCAGGGCGAGGGCGATCAACGGGTACGTGCCGGCCTCGAACCAGATGAAGTGCGGGTGGACGCCCACCCAGCGGATCGCCGCATCGGTCGTGAGGGAGAGCAGGATGCCGACGACCCCGTAGCCGACGACGAGGACGAGCACCCTGTATCGCTGCGGGGAGCGCGCGGCGAAGCTGGACACGCCGACGTTGCCGGCGGCGACGACGATCAGGCCTCCGACGACGGCGGGAAGACTCAGCAGGAATCCGTATTGCGACAGGCCGAACGGCGTCACCAGGGCGGCGAAGAGCACGGCGAGCAGAATCGGCGGGGCGGGCTGCATCCCCCCGAGCACCGACACCACCCAGTCGCGCCTGCTCACCCGCGCATCCTCCGCTGCGCCGGAGGCCTCCGCATCCTCACGTTCGTAGAGCCAGTGGCTCACCGGGCGGACGACGTCGGACGCGAGCCCGCGCAGCACACGAGCGGCCTCGCTCGGCCGCAGCGGCGCGTCCGCCACGACGGCGGCGCGCTCTATCTCGGCGAGCACATCGTCGACCGCTGCGTGCCGCATGGCGCTGACCCGCAGCGCCGCCCGCTCGGCGTCGAGCTCCGAGGCCCGCTGGGCGGCCCGCAGGCGCCGGTAGACGCCCAGGTGGTCGCGCACGAGATCCACGCCGACCGCGATCAGGGTGAAGATGGTGACCGTGGTCACGACGTTGATCGCGATGCGGCCGACGAGGTCGCCGGTCTCGACGCCGATTCCCAGCACCTCCCCGACCGCGAGGAACAGCAGCGGGCGCAGCACCCCGATGCCGGCGAACAGCGTGAACACCGCGGCGACCCGGATGCGCGCGGGTGTGACCCGCAACACCGCCCAGGCGAGCACGAGAAGCACCCCGACGACGAGGTGCTGCGTGATCGAGAGCGCGAGCACCGCGACCGGCCCGCCGTGGATGTACTGCAACCCCGACATGACAGTGAGCGCGAACGGAGCCGTGATCACCCAGGTCCACACGGTGATCGCCGAGCGGCCGGTCGCGCGGGCGATCAGGCGCTGCGTGCGTGCCCGCGCGATGCTGGTCATAGGCCGCTGCGGGGATCGCCGAAGGTGGTGACGTACAGGGTGGCGGCGGCGACGCGCGGGGTGGTGCCCTCCTCCGCCGACAGGCCGAGTGCGTGGAAGACGCGCTCGACGCTCTTCTCCACCGCACGCACCGAGATACCGCGCCGTCGGGCGATCTCGGCATTGGTGAGACCGGCCGCGAGCAGGCGTGCGGTCTCGAGCTGCGCCTCGCTGAGCCGGAGCAGCGCTTCCCGCTGCCCGCTCGCTTCCGCGTCGCGCGCGATGGGCCGGTCGGCGAGCACCGCCTCGGCGGCGTCGACCAGGTCGTCGACCGACTCGACGGCGGACTTGTTGACGTAGGACGCGTCGGCGACCGTGTCCTTCGCCCTCGCCGCGGCGGCCTCCCGGGACAGGTTGCTCAGGAACAGCACCGCCACGTGCGGCGCACGCTCCCGCACGATGGTGGCGAGCTCCACCCCGTTGGGCCGCTGGCCGAGGTCGATGTCGGTGACGAGGAGGTCGGGGTCGGCCGTCTCGAGGGCTCCCAGCGCCTCGGGCGCGGACGCGGCGGACGTCACCTCGAATCCACGCTGGCGGAAGGCGTCGGCGACCAGGGAGCGCATGAGGGCGTGGTCCTCCACCACGAGCACCCTCCTGCTCCACGTTCCGCCGTCCACCTGGCTCATCCTGCACAGGATAACCGCCTGCGGGATGCGCGCATGCCCGCATCCCGCCCCTATAAGAGGAGCACGGCGAGGATGCGCGACGCCGCTGTCAGGAGCGGAGCTCCTTCAGGACCGCGGCCACCCGGCGCGCGCGGGTCTCAGCGGCCTTCGCGCCCTCAGTCTCGGCCTCGCGGGCGTCCCGTCGCACTGGACCGCCGGGCGGCGCCGGCCCACCAGGGTGCCCGGGAGGCGGCATCCGTTCCGTAGACTGACTCCGAACCCTCGTCGACACCGTGAGGGCGACGAGTGAGGACGGACCGATGGGATCGAGGCCGGCGCGCGCGATGCGCGGCACCCTCGCGTCCGCCGTCGCCATCTTCGTCGCCGCCCTGTTCCATGTCGCGGGCGGCGGAGCGGTGCCCGGCGTCGTCCCCCTGGCGCTGAGCCTGGCGTTCGCGACCCTCGCCTCCATCGCGCTCACGTCTCGCCGGCTGTCGCTCTGGAGGCTGGTCGCCTCCGTCGTGCTGAGCCAGTTCCTGTTCCACGCGCTGTTCAGCCTGGGCGACGGCACGGCGCGTTTCGTCTCCGCCGACGGCACGAGCGCGTCCGCCGTCCACGTGCACACCGGGTCGCACCTGACGATGACCGGGGCGGCGATGCCGGCCGGGCACACCGACTACACGGCGCCGTCGATGTGGCTGACGCACGCCACCGCGGCGCTCATCACGGTGATCGCGCTGCGCTTCGGCGAGCGCGCCTTCTGGAGCCTGTTCGAGACCGCCCGGCTCGGGGTGCTGCGTTTCGCGCGTCTCGTCGCCGGCGCCTCTCCGATTCCGGTGCGGGTCGTCGCCGTGGTCGCCACGGTCGCCGCGGCCGAGCCGGCGCACGTGCGCGATCTGGGCCTTCCTCTCGCACGGCTCCGGCATCGCGGGCCTCCGGCCGTCGCCGGCGCGTTCTGACGGCATCCACTCGCTCTTCGCGGTCGGGGCCGTCCGGCGCGCGCACGCGTTCGACGACCCTGAAGAGACCAAGGACCCTCATGAAGAAGACGACCTTCGCCGCCTCCATCGCGGCGACCACCACCGCCCTGCTGCTCCTCGCCGCACCGCTCGCGGCCAGCGCCCACGTGCACGTCACGCCGGACTCGGCGACGCCCGGCAGCTACGCCACCCTCACGTTCAAGGTGCCCACCGAGTCCGCCACGGCGGGGACGGTGAAGCTCGTGGTCGACCTGCCCACCGCGACACCGTTCACCTCCGTCAGCTACCAGCCGATCCCGGGGTGGACGGCCTCCGTCGACACCGAGACCCTCGCCACGCCGGTCAAGACCGACGACGGCACCATCACCGAAGCGCCGGTGCGCATCACCTGGACGGCCGACAACGGCACCCAGATCGCTCCCGGGCAGTTCCAGGAGTTCACGATCTCCGCCGGCGCGGTGCCCGACACCGGATCCATCCTGCTGCCGACGCACCAGTACTACTCCGACGGCAGCGTCGTCGACTGGGCGGACAAGACTCCCGCCTCCGGCAAGGAGCCCGAGCACCCCGCCCCCACGCTCTACGTGAACGACCCGGCTCCGGCCGAAGAGGGTGGCACCATGACGACGCAGGTCGAGACGACCGGCACCACGCCCGCCTCCACCTCCGCGGGGACCGCCGCGACGGCCGTGTCGATCGGGCTCGGGATCGGCGGACTCGCCCTCGGGGCCATCGCCCTCGTGATCTCGGTGCTGGCGCTCGTGCGCCGGGGCAAGGTGCGGGCATGATGCGTCGTGCCCTCGCGGCGGCGGCCGGCCTGGCCGCCGCCCTCGCCCTCGCCGTGCTGCCCGCTGTCGCCGCGTCCGCCCACGACTACCTGGTGAGCAGCGACCCGGCGGCCGATGCGACGGTCACCGCCCCGCTGAGCACGGTGACGCTGACGTTCAACGATCGCGTGCTCGACCTGGCGGGCGACGGCTCCAGCACCCTGCTGACCGTCACCGGCCCCGACGCGGCGACGCGCCACTTCGAAACGGGATGCGCGACCGTCGCCGACCGCAACGTCAGCGCGCCCGTCGCGCTCGGAGCAGCCGGCTCGTACACGGTCACGTATCAGATCGTCTCGGCGGACGGCCACACCGTCTCGAACTCGTACACGTTCGCCTACCAGCCGCCGGCGGGCACTCCGGAGGCGGCCGGCAGCGAGACCACCGGCTGCGGGGCGGCGACCGCTCCCGCCACCGCGACGCCCGCGGCGTCCGACCCGGGCTCGCCCGAGCCGACGGCGGGAGGCTCGGAGCCGCTCGTGACGGCCTCCACGCCGCAGCCGACGCAGGCCGCGAACGACTCCGGGCTCGGCCTGGTGATCGGCATCGCGATCGCGATCGTCGTGCTGGCGATCGCGGGCGTGGTCATCGTCGTCCTGACCGCCCGGCGCAGGCCGCCGGCGGCAGCGGGCACCCCTTCGGGCCCCGAGCAGGGGGACGCCCCGAGGAAGGACGACGCCGGGAAGGACGACGCCGGGAAGGACGACGCCGCAGGGAGCTGACCGGACCCCGTTGTCGCGAGGCCTCCGCGGGCGTACCGTCCACGCATGGCCTCAACGAAGCGCGACCAGCCGGACATCGTTCCCGACGAGCAGATGGATCCGGACATCGTCCCGGCGCCGCAACCGGCGCCCGAGTCGATCGACGATGGAGACGAGGAGGACGGCCGGAACTGATCCGGCCGTCCTCCGTCGTCGACGCGCCTCAGTCCGGCGCACCACCCGAAGCGGTGTCCTCCTCGGTCTCGGCATCGTGGTGATCCTGCTGCGAGGGCTCGTTCCCGTGCGCGGCGTCGTGCGCCGTCAAGTCGGCACTGGTCATCTCCCGCTCGCCGGGATCGAGGTCTCCGCGCTGCTCGTCGCTCATGGTCTGCTCCTTCCCCGGCCGCCTGATCCTTCTCGGACCGGACCACGGACGGTAGCCCCGGGGTCGCTCGGAGACAAGGGCCAGAGGATGCTCACCCGGGGTTGAGGCTGCGCCCAGCCTGGTGCGGCATCGTAAGGCCCGTGGAGATCGTGGTCGACGTCGTGCTGCTGGTGCTCGGCGTGCTGGCCGTGGTCGCCGGCTACACCAACGGCGCCATCCGCGCCGCCGGTTCGCTCGTCGGTCTCGGCTGCGGCATCGCGCTCGGCCTGTTCCTGGCACCGACCGTCGTCGGCTGGGGCGTCTCCTACGGCTGGACCGGAGTCACCCAGCGCTCGATCGTCGCCGGCGTCGTCATCCTCGTGTGCGCCGGTGTGGTCTACGCCATCGCCGGCGGGATCGCCGCACTGCTCGGCAAGGTGCTGCGCCGCGGCCCGATCCGCTGGCTCGACTCCCTGATCGGCGCGGTCCTCGGCCTCGCGACCTGGGCCGTCGTGGTGTGGCTCGTCGCCGGCTTCGCCATGTCGACCAGCCTGGCGACCGTGGTGCAGGCGGCCGACTCCTCCCGCGTCGTCGCCGCACTCAACGGGATCGCCCCGCTGCCCGCCTCGACCGTGCTGGGCGCGATGGACGATGCGCTCGCCAGTGCCGGCTTACCCAAGGTCTTCGAGGGCGACGAGTCGATCAAGACGATCTCGGCTCCCGACCCGTCGGTTCCGGCCGACGTCACGAGGTCGGAGCAGTCCGTCGTCACCGTTCTCGCCTCCAAGCCCGCCTGCGGCGTCGACTCCGAGGGCAGCGGCTGGGTGGTGCAGCGCGGGCGCGTGGTGACCAATGCGCACGTGGTCGCGGGCGCATCCTCGATCGTGGTCCGCGAGTCCGGCAGCGGCACCCTCGATCGGGCGACCCTGGTGGCCTTCGACCCGTCGCGCGACCTCGCGGTGCTCGATGTGACCGGCCTCGGTGCGCCCGCGCTCGACATCGGGCAGGACCTCGCGTCGGGTGCGCAGGCCTACGCGGTCGGCTACCCCGGGAACGGCCCCTTCACGGTGAGCCCGCAGCGCGTGCGTGACCAGCTCACGGCGCGCGGCACCGACATCTATCAGAGCGGCTCCGTCGAGCGCGAGATCTACTCGCTGCGCGGCACCATCCGGCCGGGCAACTCGGGCGGGCCGCTCCTCGACTCGTCGGGGGATGTCGTCGGCGTGGTCTTCGCCCGCTCCACCGTCGACCCGGACACCGGATACGCGCTCACCCTGTCCGAGCTGCGCCCCGTGCTCTCCTCGGTCGGGAGCGCCCCGATCAGCTCGGGGGCGTGCTCCGCGGGCTGACACGTGGTTGGCTGGGGTCATGCAGGCTGTCACGTACTCCTCCACCGGCGACTCCGACGTGCTCGTGCTCGGCGAGCGGGAGGAACCGCACGCCGGTCCCGGTCAGGTGCGCGTGCGCATCCACGTCTCCGGGGTCAATCCGACGGACTGGAAGTCGCGTCGCGGCGGCGGGGATCCCGCACCGCTCGCGCGCCCACAGGTGCCGAACCAGGACGGCGCGGGCGTCGTCGACGAGGTCGGGGAGGGAGTGACCCGCCTCCGCGCGGGCGATCGGGTGTGGGTGTGGGATGCGGCCTATCAGCGCCCCGACGGCACCGCGCAGGAGCTCGTGGTGCTTCCCGAACGGCAGGTCGTCCCGCTGCCCGACGAGGTCGGGTTCGACGTCGGGGCGAGCCTCGGCATCCCGGCGCTGACCGCCCACCGCGCGCTGACATCGTACGAGCACGCGCCGGCCGAACTCGCTCCCGGCAGCCTGGCGGGCCGGACAGTGCTCGTCGCGGGCGGCGCCGGGGCCGTCGGCCACGCGGCCATCCAGCTGGCCGTCTGGGCCGGGGCGACCGTCGTCTCGACCGTGAGCAGCCACGAGAAGGCGGAGCTCGCGCGGGCGGCGGGCGCGCATCATGTCGTCGACTACACCGATCCCGACGCCGCGCAGGCCATCGGGGCGCTGGCCCCGCGCGGCGTCGACATCGTGGTGGAGGTCAACCCCGCGGCGAATGCCGAACTCGACGTGCGGGTCGCCGCGACCGGCGCCACCATCGCGATCTACGCGGACACCCCGGGCGAGTCCGAGGTGAGCGTGCCGGTCCGGCCCAGCATGTCGAAGAACCTGCGCTGGCAGTTCGTGCTCACGTACACGACCGCCGCGTCGGTGAAGGATGCCGCGGTGCGCGCGGTGTCGGCCGCGGTCGCGGACGGCGCCCTGCCCGTGGGGGCCGAGCACGGCCTCCCGCTCACGCGATACCCCCTCGCGGAGACCGCCGCCGCCCACGACGCCGTCGAGGGCGGCATCGTGGGCAAGGTGCTCATCGACCTGGTGTGAGCCGCCGGGCGCGCAGCGTCTGCACGATCAGCGCGACGACGGCCGCGGCCCCGATCGCCACCGCGTAGCCGAGGACGGTCGGCAGCAGCCCCACGGAGGCGATCAGCTCTCCGGCGACGAGTGCGGGCACGCCGTAGGCGAGGTAGCTGATCAGGAAGATGCCGGCGAAGAGCTCGGCCCGCTTGTCGTTCGGAGCGAGCGGGGCCAGGATGCGCAGCATCGCCGAGAACCCGGCGCCGAAACCCGCACCGGCCACGGTCGCACCGGCGAACAGAAGCGGGAGGACCGCGGCGGCGATGCCGATCCCGGCGAGGACGACGCCGACGACGATCGCCACCATCCCCCACTGCGTGCTGAACCGGGCGGGCGCACGGGTCAGGAGGAGGCCGGCTGCGGCGCCCACGGCCGGAGGCACCGCGACGATCGCGCCGTTGAGCAGCCCGCTGTCGAGGTGGAAGACGCCGTGGAGGATGGACGGCGACAGCCCGATGAACAGTCCGGCCAGCATCCAGGTCGCGAGGAAGAGCGGGATCGCACCGACGAACTCGCCACGGGCGGCCCGAGGGATCACCAGCCGGGGCACCAGCGAGCGGAGCGCTCCGGGTCGCCGCTCCACGGTCTCCGGCGATGCAGCGACGACCACGACGCCGGCCGCGAAGAGCACGGCGAGGGCGACGAAGACGAGCGTGGTCGGCGCGCTCGTGAACTGCACCGCGAGGCCTGTGAAGAACGCACCGAGGGCGATCCCGCCCACCGGTGCGGTGCTTCCGATGGTCGCGCCGAGCTTCTTGTGCTTCTCGGGCGCCAGTTCGACGAGGGCGGCGGTGAAGGTGCTCATGGCGGCACCGGTCGCGACGCCCTGCACGGCCCGCGCGGCGATGATCCAGCCGATGTCGGTCGCGAACAGGAACATCAGCATCGCGACGATCTGCAGGGCCAGCGCTCCGATCAGCACCGGTCGCCGGCCGATGTGGTCGGAGAGCGACCCGGCGACGAGCAGAGTGATGAGGAGCGTCACGGCGTAGATCGCGAATGCGACCGTGAGCAGCCACGGGGCGAAGCCCCACTCCTGCTCGTAGAGCACGAAGAGCGGGCTCGGCGCGCCGACCGCGAGGGCCACCGCGACGAAGGCGAGTGCCGTTCCGGCGAAGGCGGCGACCGGACGCAGCCGCAGGGAGCGACGGGCGGGTCGCGGAGCGACGTGCAGCGCCGCGGTGGCGCCGGTCGGGCAGATCTCGTCGGCTGTGGTCATGACGGCCTCCTTAAAGCAAATCGGGTTGCTTTAGTGGACTCTAAACGCTCGAACCAGTTAAAGCAACAGAATTTGCTTTAAGCTGTTGTCATGTCCGAAACACCGATCGACGAGGGCGCCGCCAAGCGCACGGGGGGCCGCAGCGCCGCGGTCATCCACAACGTGCGCACCGCGGTCGAGGACCTCGTCAAGGAGAAAGGGAGCGAGCGCGTCACGGTGCCGATGATCGCCGAGCGCGCCGGCGTCAACCCGACCAGCATCTACCGCCGCTGGGGCGACCTCCCCACCCTCATCAACGACATCGCGACCTATCGGCTCGAACCCGACCGGCCGATCCCACGGGCGGACAGCCTGCGGGACGACCTCGCCGGCTGGGCCCGCGAACTCGTCGCCCACTACCGCAAGCCGGTCAACGCCGCACTCCTGCGCGGCGGGGCGTCGAGCGCCGGCGAACGCCAGTCCGACTGCCTCCGCAACCGGCGCACCGAGGCCGGGATGCTGCTCGAACGGCACCCCGAATCCAGCCTCACCGTCGACGAGATCATCGACATCGTCATCGCACCGATCATCTACCGGGTCATCTTCCTGCCGTGGACGCTCGACGACACGACGGCCGACGGGCTCGTCGGGCGCCTGTTCCGCTAGCGACCACCGCGGCGGCGCGTGCCGCCGCGCCGCGCTAGTCTCGCAGGATGGCCGACGACCGTTCCCCCGAGGTCCGCAGCGCCGCGCGCTCGGGCTGGGCCGTGGGGCTCGCGACGGCGGCCTACGGGATCTCGTTCGGCGCACTGGCGACCGCGTCGGGACTGGACGTCTGGCAGGCGTGCGTTCTCAGCCTGCTGATGTTCAGCGGGGGCTCGCAGTTCGCGCTGATCGGAGTGCTCGCCTCGGGCGGTGCGGCCGCCGGCGGCACCGCGATCGCGAGCGCCGCGCTGCTGGGGGTGCGCAACTCGTTCTACGCCCTGCGGCTCTCGCGCATCATCGGTCATGGGTTCTGGCGGAGGTCGGCGGCCGTGCAGCTGACGATCGACGAGTCGACGGCCGTCGCGACCGCTCAGACCGAACCCCGCGCGCAGCGGACGGGCTTCTGGGTCACCGGGCTCGTGGTCTACGTCGGCTGGAACCTCATGACCCTGGCCGGCGCCCTGCTGGGCAACCTCATCGGCGACGTGCGCGCCTACGGTCTCGACGCCGCGGCGGCGGCCGCCTTCCTCGGGCTGCTGTGGCCCCGCCTCAAGGCCCGCCAGACGCAAGCGGTGGCCGTCGCCGCCGCGTTCGTCGCGACCCTGCTGACACCGTTCCTGATGCCGGGGCTCCCGGTGCTCGCGGCCGCGCTCGTCGCCATCGTGGTCGGAGCGCTCAACCTGTTCGGCGCGCGCGACGATCCGCCGCATCCGGAGGCCATCCCGATGGAGCGGGAGGTGGAGCCGTGACGACCTGGAACATCATCCTGCTGGGCTCCATCGCCGTGCTCGCCCTCAAGGCGGTCGGCTGGCTGGTGCCGCCGAAGGCGCTCGACCATCCCACCGTCGCCCGGATCAGCGACCTGCTCACGGCCGCCCTGCTCGCCGCCCTGATCGCGGTTCAGACCTTCGGGGCCGGGCAGTCGCTGGAGCTGGACGCGCGCCTCCCCGCCCTGGCGATCGCCGCCGGGCTCTACGCGCTCCGGGTGCCGTTCATCGTGGTGGTGCCGGCGGCCGCGGTGGTGGCGGCACTCATCCGGCTCCTCCCCTGACGACACGGTGTCGGGGGCCCTTCGTACAGTTTCGCCGTGACCGCATCCTGGCATCCCGTGTCGAACGCCCACCCGACGGAGTGGGTGCTGCGCCAGGGTGCCGCCGGGCCCGCATACGCGGTCGTGCGCCGGTTCGCGTTCGGCGACCCCGGCCGGCCCGACATCTGGTTCCGGGTCGTCACCTGGTCCGCCGCCTCCGTGGAGCGCGAACTCATCGGCTGGTGCCGCACCCTGGATGCCGCCGCGAAGGTCGCCTGGGACTACCGCTGCGCCGCTGAGTCGTGGCGGCATCACATGGCCTCACGGAGGGTGGACTCCACCACCATGGAGGCGCAACGCCCCAGCGCGTCGGAGCTGCTGCGCTTCTACCGGGCCTCCCTGCGTCGTCCAGCGGCCGTTCCCCCGGTCAGCGCAAGCTGAGGGCGCGGGCGCCCACGGCGACGTCCGCATCGTCCAGCACCTGCTCCACCATGCGCACGGACCGAGGATCGTGCGCCCGCAACGCCGCCGCGAACGCGAGGACCCGCTGGCGCGGGAGCACGCTCGCCGCACCGGGCTCCAGTCGCAGATGGCGCAGTACGCGCAGGTGCACGGCGACCACCGTCTCGGCGAGCACCGCGTTGCGCAGCGAGGCGAGCACCACGTGCATCACGCGCAGGAACACCTCGACCGCGTTCTGGTCGTCGTCGCGTTCCAGACGGCCGGCGAGCAGGCCGACTTCCAGATCCGCGTCGGCGTCGAGAGCGGGAAGGGACTGCCGCACCGCGTCGGGGTAGAGCCGGCGGAGCACGGCGATCGCGTCGACGACGTCCACGGGCGAGAGCGGCGCGACGATCGTGAACCGGTTCGGCGCCGTCTCGACCAGGCCGACCGCCGAGAGGCGCGCGATCGCCTCGCGCACCGGCGTGCGGGAGACCTGCAGCCAGGAGGTCAGGTCGGAATCCTTGAGCCGCGCGCCCGGCTCGAGCGAACCGTCGAGGATGCGTTCGAGCAGCAGCTCGAAGACGTCGTTGCGCAGAAGCCGGCGATCGGATCGGATGGCGACCGGGCGGGTGGGTGTCTCGGTGTCGCGGGGCATGTGCGTTCTTTCGGCCGGGTGAGGCGGATGAAGGATGCGGGTACCCTGATATATGTCTACTTCATGTCGGCGTCCCGTCGCAAAACAAACCATCCGGTAGGGGATTCCACGGTGCCGAGAATCCGTGGGGACCCCGATGTCCCGTCCGGCACCCCGCTCATAGGGTTGTCACGGGTTTTCGGCCAGGGGGGACAACCAGGGGGACACCGGAAAGGGCCGGAGCGACATCGTCGCTCCGGCCCTTTCGCCGTCCGCCCGAGGGCGGGAGGCTGGTGCTACTTGGTCAGCGGCTCCAGGGTCGGGTCGTTGGCGTACGCCTCCGCCGCGTTCTCCTTGGTCACGATGACCGGCTTCAGCAGGTAGGCCGGGACGACCTTCGCGCCGTTGTTGTAGGACGTCGGGTCGTTGATCTCCGGCTTGTCGCCCTTCTGGAGGGACGAGACCATCGCGACGGCCTGCTTCACCAGGTTGCGGGTGTCCTTGTTGATGGTCGAGTACTGCTCGCCGGCCATGATCGACTTGACCGACTCGGCCTCCGAGTCCTGACCGGTGACGATCGGCACCGGCTTGCCTGCGCCCTTCACCGAGGTGATGATGGCGCGGGCGAGGGTGTCGTTCGGGGAGAGGACGCCGTCGAGCTCGGTCGACGCGTAGTTGGCCGCGAGGAGGGTGTCCATGCGGGTCTGCGCGTTGGCCGGCAGCCAGCCCTGAGTGGCGGTCTGCTTGATGTCGGTCTGGCCGGAGACGACCTTCAGCGTGCCGTCATCGATCTTCGGCTGGAGGATCTTCATGGCGCCGTCGAAGAAGACCTTCGAGTTGGCGTCGTCCGGCGAACCGGAGAAGAGCTCGATGTTGTAGGTCTTCTTGTCCGGGTACTTGGCCTTCATGCCGTCGAGGAGGGCCTGGCCCTGCAGCTCGCCGACCTTCTCGTTGTCGTACGCAACGTAGTAGTCGACGTCCTTCGTGTTGAGGATGAGGCGGTCGTACGCGATGACCACGGCGCCCGCGTCGTGGGCCGCCTTGGCCTGCGCGGCGAGCTGGCCGCCGTCGACGGCGCCGATGATGATGACCTTGGCGCCGTTGGTGATCATCGACTGGATCTGCGACTGCTGGTCGGAGACGCCGGAGCCGCCGGCGTACTGCACGTCGGCCTTGAAGCCGGCGTCCTTGAGGTCCTTCTCGAACAGGCCACCGGCGAGCACCCAGTTCTCCGACGTCTTGGTCGGGAGGGCGACTCCGATGGTCGAGTCCTTGGGGAAGCCGGCCGCGGTCGACGAGCCGGACGAGCCGTCACGGCTCGAGCAGCCCGTGAGGGCGAGCGCGGCGGCAGCTGCGACAGCCACTGTCGCGAGTGCGAATTTGCGCATGGCGTTTCTACTTTCTGTGTGTTGGATGGTGCAGGTGTGAGGTGAAGTCAGTTCGTCAGTGAACGGGACGAGGCCTCGGCGGAGTCGTCCGCGGGGACCACGGCGGGCTGGTCGGCGCCCACGGCGTTGGCCTCCTGCTTCTTGCCGCCGCCGAACATCCGGCCGATCAGCGAGGGGCCGCCGCGACGCTTCGAGTAGACATCGATGCCGACCGCGATGAGCAGGACGAGCCCCTTGATGATCTGCACCTTGTCGCTCGTGACTCCCAGCAGCTGGAGGCCGTTGTTGAGGACCGCGATGACCAGACCACCGACGATGGAGCCGGCGACGGTGCCGATGCCGCCAGAGACGGCCGCGCCACCGATGAAGACGGCCGCGATGGCGTCGAGCTCCCAGCCGAGACCGTCCTGCGGGCCGGAGGAGACCGAGCGGGCCACGGCGATCATGCCCGCAAGCGCGGCGAGCACCGACATGTTCATCATGACGAAGAAGTTGATGCGCTTGATCTTCACGCCCGAGAGCTCCGCCGCGTGCCAGTTGCCGCCGACCGCGTAGATGTGACGGCCGAAGATCGTGCTGCGGGTGACGAACGAGTACACGATGATCAGGACGCCGAGGATGACACCGGCGACCGGGAAGGAGGTGCCGACGCGGCCGCTCGCGAACAGGAAGGTGAAGTACACGACGACTGCGCCCAGGACCAGGACCTTGAACACGCTCACCCAGAGCGGCGCCTTCTCGGAGCCCATCTTGGTCTGGTTGTGGCGCGTGCGGACCTCGAGCAGCACGATCGCGACGACCACGATCAGGCCGAGCAGCAGCGTCGAGTTGTTGAAGCCCGTGTCGGGGCCCCACTCGGGGAGGAAGCCGCCGCCGATGAAGGTGAAGCCGTCCGGCACCGGGATCGTGTTCGCGTTGCCGATGAACTGGTTGAGGCCGCGGAAGATGAGCATGCCCGCCAGCGTCACGATGAACGCCGGGACGCCGACGTAGGCGACCCACCAGCCCTGCCAGGCGCCGATCACGGCGCCGATCACGAGCCCGAGGATGATGGCGAGGGGCCACGGCATGTGCCATTGCGTCATCGCCTGGGCGACCACGATGCCGACGACGGCCGCGACGGATCCGACCGACAGGTCGATGTGCCCCGCGATGATCACCATAACCATGCCGATCGCGAGGACCAGCACGTAGGCGTTCTGGTTGACCAGGTTGATGAGGTTCACCGGGTCGAGCGTCTTGCCGCCCGTGACGATCTGGAAGAACACCACGATGACGACGAGCGCGCCCAGGATGCCGAACTGGCGCCCGGTGGACTGGCCGCTGCCGAACATCTTGCCGAGGTCGCGGATACCCCCGGACTTCTTCTTCTCGGAAATCTGTGTGGTCATGGTTATGCCGTCACCCTCTTCTTGGCGGATGTCATGCTCTTCAGGAGCGCTTCGGGGGTCGCTTCCGCGATCGGGAACTCGTTCGTGATCTGACCTTCGAAGATCGTGTAGATCCGGTCGGAGATGCCGAGGAGCTCGGGGAGCTCCGAGGAGATGACGATGACGCCCTTCCCCTGCGCGGCCAGCTGCTGGATGATGCCGTAGATCTCGTACTTGGCGCCGACGTCGATGCCGCGGGTCGGCTCGTCGAGGATGAGGAGGTCCGGGTCGGTGAACATCCACCTGGCCAGGACGACCTTCTGCTGGTTGCCGCCCGAGAGCGTGCTGACCCCGCGGTCGACGTCCGGCGTCTTGATGCGCAGGCTCTTGCGGTACTCCTCGGCGACCGCGTACTCCTTCAGGTCGTCGACGACGCCGTGCTTCGCGATCTTGGTCAGCTTGGCCGCGACGATCGACTGCTTGATGTCGTCGATGAGGTTGAGGCCGAGCACCTTGCGGTCCTCGCTGACGTAGGCCATGCCGTTCGCGATCGCCTCGGAGACGTTGCGCACCTGGATCTGCCGGCCGTCCTTGTAGATCTCACCGGAGATGAAGTTGCCGTAGGAGCGGCCGAAGACGCTCATCGCGAGCTCGGTGCGGCCGGCGCCCATGAGGCCGGCGAAGCCGACGATCTCGCCGCGGCGGACGGTGAAGCTGGAGTTCTTGACGACCAGGCGGTCCGGCACCTGCGGGTGCTGGACGACCCAGTCGCGCACCTCGAAGAAGACCTCGCCGATCTTCGGCGTGTGCTCCGGGAAGCGGCTCTCGAGCGTGCGCCCGACCATCCCGCGGATGATGCGGTCCTCGTCCACGCCGTCGGCCTTGACGTTGAGCGTCTCGATGCTGCGGCCGTCGCGGATGATCGTGATCTCGTCGGCCACGCGCTCGATCTCGTTGAGCTTGTGGCTGATGATGATGGAGCTGATGCCCTTGCTCTTCAGGCCCAGGATGAGGTCGAGCAGGTGGGCCGACTCGGCCTCGTTCAGCGCGGCGGTGGGCTCGTCGAGGATGAGCAGCTTCACCGACTTGTTGAGCGCCTTCGCGATCTCGACCAGCTGCTGCTTGCCGACGCCGATGTTCTTGATCTGCGTGTCCGGGTCGTCGGAGAGGCCGACGCGCGCGAGGAGCTCGACGGCGCGGGACTTGGCCTCGTTCCAGTTGATGACGCCGCCGCGACCGGGCTCGTTGCCCAGGAAGATGTTCTCGGTGATCGAGAGCTCCGGGATGAGGGCGAGCTCCTGGTGGATGATCACGATGCCCTGCTGCTCGCTGGACTTGATGTCCTTGAACCGCATGACCTCGCCCTGGTAGACGATGTCGCCCGAGTAGGTCCCGTACGGGTACACGCCCGAGAGGACCTTCATGAGAGTGGACTTGCCCGCACCGTTCTCGCCGCAGATCGCGTGGATCTCATCGGCCTTGACGGTCAGGGACACATCCTCCAGCGCCTTGACACCGGGGAACTCCTTGGTGATCGCGCGCATCTCGAGGATGACTGCGTTCGACGACATCGTCGCTCCTTGGTTTCGGATTGTTGCCACGCATGTTCGGTCATGCGCCTAAGTAGTAAACGCTATGTCTGGTCTTGGCGTCAAATAGTGAAGACAACGAGACGGTAACGGTTTGCGTGACGTGCACGGTACGCCTTCGCGGAGGGCGGGGCTACTCCGCGCCGGCGAGGGCGTTCTGGATGACGAGGGCCGCGGCGCCCAGCGACTCGGCGCGATCGCCCAGCGACGACACGCTCACGGTCGTCGTGTCGGCGATGATCGGGATCGCGTTGTGCTGGATCCCGCGCCGGATCGGCTCCAGCAGGGCGTCGCCCAGCCCCACCAGGGGACCGCCGATCAGCACCAGCTCGGGGTTGATGACGTTGGCGATGCTCCCGATCGCCTGGCCGATCGCCTGCCCCGCGTCGCCCACGACGCGCAGCGCCGCCGGATCGCGCTCGAGGCCGCGGCGCAGGATGTCCGCGGTCGTCACCGGCTCCGTCCCGCTCCGGCCGAGGGATTCGATCATGACCGTCGTCGAGGCCACCGTCTCCAGGCACCCGCGGTTGCCGCAGCGGCAGATGACGCCGGGGTCCACGACGGGCGTGTGCCCCAGCTCCCCCGTGATGCCGAGGTAGCCGTAGTAGGTGAGGCCGTTGATGATCAGACCGGCGCCGATGCCCGAGCCGATCTTGACGAAGATGATGTTGCGCACGCCGCGATGGGCGCCCCAGGTGACCTCGCCCAGCGCACCGAGGTTGGCGTCGTTGTCGAGCACGACCGGGAAGCGGAAGGCGTTCTCGAGGTCGCGGAGGTTGACCCCGACCCACTCCGGCAGGATCGCGCCCTGCAGCACCGTGCCGGTGCGCCGGTCGATGGGACCGGGGATGCCGATGCCGACCGAGAGCACCGACTCGCGGTCGTGGCCGCCGTCGGCGAGCATGCGATCGAGCAGGTCGGAGGCGTCGGCCACCGCCCCGGTGACGTCGTAGCCGAGCGGGAGCACGAGTTCCTGCTCCGCCAGCACCTCGTACCCGAGCGTGCAGAGCACGATGCGCACGTGGCGGCGGCCGAAGTCGACGCCGACCGCGATGTCTCCGGTGTCGCTCAGCTGAACGAGCAGCGCCCGCCGACCGCTGGACGTGACGGGTGTCGTGGTGACGACGCCTTTGACCGCCATGTCCCGGACGATGTTCGAGACGGTGGCGGTGGACAGCCCCGTCCCGCGCGCCAGCTCAGCCTGGGTGGAGGGGCCGTTCGCCAGGAGGAACTCGACGAGGCGCTCCTGGTTCAGGTGCCTCAGTGCGCCCTGCGACCCGGGATTGCGAGCGCCACGGGGCACGAGGCCCGGAGTGGCGGTCATAGGGATAAGCGTGAATCATCCTCGGGTTGGAGTCAAGCTGTGAACGTAACGGTCAGCTGTCACGCTGCTGAGAGAGCTCCCACACGAGCGGGAGCTCCTGGCCGTCCACTCCGCTGCCGAGCCGCTCGAAGTGGCCGACGTGCCGGTTGATGGACTCCTGCCAACGCCGATTGGCCGGATCGTCCTCCAGCGCCGCCATCGCGGCGGCGAAATCGTCGCACTCCACGAGGTGGAACAGGTGCCGCCCGCTCCGCCAGATCGCCCAGTCGCGGATGCCGAGGCGGCCGAACGACGCGACCAGGTCGTCCGGGATTGCGGCGTGGGCCTCGTCGTAGGCGAGCTCGTGTCCTTCGCGGAGCACGGAGTGGAGGGCGACGCGCATGCGGGTGCTCCTTCGGTGGGTCGTCGTCAGTCGACGAGGGTCGGCAGGAACTCGTGTGCGCGGAGCGACTCCGGGATCATCTCCATCCCGATCCCGGGGGCGAGCGGCGCACGGTAGCGCCCGCGGTGCAGCTCGACCGGGGTGACGAAGTGCTCGTGCAGGTGCTTCGTGTATTCGATCATGCGCCCCTCCTGCGAGCCCGACACCGCGACGTAGTCGAACATCGAGAAGTGCTGCACCGCCTCGCAGAGGCCGACGCCTCCGGCATGCGGGCAGACCGGGACGCCGAACCTGGCCGCCAGGAGCAGGATCGCGATGTTCTCGTTGACCCCGGCGACGCGGGTGGAGTCGATCTGGACGATGGAGGCCGCGCCGGCCTGGAGCAGCTGCTTGAACAGCACCCGGCTCATGCCGTGCTCGCCGGTGGCGATCGGCACGGGAGCGACCGCCCGGGCGATGGCCGCGTGCGCGAGCACGTCGTCGGGGCTCGTCGGCTCTTCGACCCAGGCCAGGCCGAACGGCTCGAGGGCGCGGATCCATTCGATCGCCTGGTCGCGGTCCCAGCGCTGGTTCGCGTCGATAGCGATGCGGACGTCCGGCCCGACCGTCTCGCGGGCGATGCCCAGGCGGCGGATGTCGTCGCCGAGGTCGTCCCCCACCTTGAGCTTGATCTGTTCGAAGCCGTCGTCGACCGCCTCACGGGCGAGCCTCCGGAGCTTGTCGTCGGAGTATCCGAGCCAGCCCGGCGTCGTCGTGTAGCCGGGGTAGCCGAGGGCGATCAGGTCGGCCTCGCGCTCCGCGCGGCCCGGCTCGGCGCGGCGGAGGATCTCCAGCGCCTGCTGCGGCGTCAGCGCGTCGCTGAGGTAGCGGAAGTCGACCAGGTCGACGAGCTCCTCCGGCGTCATCCGCGCGAGCAGCTGCCAGAGCGGGAGCCCCGCGCGCTTGGCCTTGAGGTCCCAGAACGCGTTCACGACGGCGCCGATGGCCATGTGCATGACGCCCTTCTCCGGGCCCAGCCAGCGCAGCTGCGAATCGTGCACGAACTCGCGCCAGAAGCCGCCGAGATCGCTGAGGACGCCCTCCACGTCGCGCCCGATGACCCGGTGCGCGACCGCGTCGATGGCGGCGACCTGCACGTCGTTGCCGCGGCCGATGGTGAACACGAAGGCGTGACCCTCGTGCCCGTCGCCGGCGTCCGTGGTCACGCGCAGGTAGGCGGCCGAGTAGTCGGGGTCGGGGTTCATCGCGTCCGACCCGTCGAGCAGGGCGGACGTCTCGAACCGCACGTCCAAGGTCTCGAAGCCGGTGACGATGCTCACGCCGTTGTCCTTTCGTTCGGCTGTCGGCAACATCCTATTGGATATAGGTGATGAACACCAGCATTATCGATGACGTTGAATTCCTATAGGAAATAGCAATAGGATGGGAGCGACCCCGCGTCAGCGAGCGAAAGGACCCTCGATGCGATTCATGCGACTCGGAGCGCCCGGAGCGGAGATCCCCGCCGTGAGCGACGGGACGACGACGTGGGACCTGCGCCCGCTCACCGCGGACATCGACGGGGCGTTCCTCGCCTCGGACGGCCTGGCTCGTGCGAGCGCGGCCGCGAACGGCGGGACGCTGCCGGTCCTCGACGCGGCCGGCCTCCGCATCGGCGCGCCCATCGCACGCCCGCAGGCCGTCATCTGCATCGGCATGAACTACGCGGCGCACGCACGGGAGTCGGGTGCCGAGCCGCCGAAGGACATCGTCGTGTTCTACAAGCACCCCAACACGGTCGTCGGGCCGAACGACGACATCCTGCTGCCACCCGGCTCCACCACGACGGACTGGGAGGTCGAGCTCGCCGCCGTCATCGGCGCGCGCGCCCGCTACCTCTCCTCCGCCGAGGAGGCCCTGGACCACATCGCCGGATTCGCCGTGGCGAACGACGTCTCGGAGCGCGAGTACCAGCTCGAGCGCTCCCTCGGGCAGTGGAGCAAGGGCAAGAGCTTCGAGACCTTCAACCCGCTCGGACCGTGGCTCGTGCCGGCCGCGGAGGTCGGCGACGGCTCCGGCCTGCGGCTCTGGTCACGCGTCGGCGGCGAGACCCGCCAGGACTCGAGTACGAGCGACCTGATCTTCGGGGTCGCCGAGATCGTCTACCGCCTCAGCCAGTTCACCGTGCTCGAGCCCGGAGACCTGATCAACACGGGCACGCCTGAGGGCGTCGCGCTCTCCGGCCGCTTCCCGTATCTCGCGGCCGGCGACGTGGTCGAGGTCGGAATCGAGGGGCTGGGCGCGCAGCACAGTACCGTCGTCCCCGCCTGAGCCGCCCCGATCGCATCCCTCCCGCACACACGAAGGAGACACCGATGTCCCAGCACTTCGACGGCTTGGTGGCCGCGGTCACCGGCGGCGCCTCCGGCCTCGGCCGGGCGATCGCCGACGAGCTCGCGGCGCAGGGCGCCCGCGTGTACGCGCTCGACCTCGACCCCTCGCGCGTCACCGCGCCGCACACCGGCATCCGGTGCGACATCGGCGACGACGCCTCCGTGCGTGAAGCCGTCGCCGCGGTGGTCGGCGACGCCGGACGGCTCGACGTGGTTGTCGCCAACGCCGGCATCGGCGCGCAGGGAGACGTCACGGCGAACGACGACGACGAGTGGGCGCGTGTGCTCAACGTGAACGTCGTCGGCTCGGCCCGCACCGTCCGCCACGCGCTCCCCCACCTCCGGGAGTCACCGGCGCCCGCCATCGTGTTCACCAGCTCCATCGCGGCGTGGGCGGGGCTGCCGCAGCGTGTGCTGTACTCGGCGTCGAAGGGCGCGATCTCGGCCATGACGCTGGCGATCGCTGCCGACTGCCTCCCGCTCGGCATCCGCGTCAACGCGGTCGCCCCCGGCACGGCCGACACTCCGTGGGTCGGCCGGCTGCTCGATTCCGCCACCGATCCCGACGCCGAGCGTGCGGCGCTCGAGGCGCGGCAGCCGAGCGGCCGCCTGGTCCAGCCGCAGGAGGTCGCGGAGGCCGTCGCCTACCTCGCGTCGCCCACCTCGGGCTCCACCAACGGCGTCATCCTGGCGGTCGACGGCGGCATGTATTCGCTGCGGCCGCGCCCCTGAAACACGGCTCGCTGCGGCCGCGCCCCTGAAACGTCCGCAGCCTATTCGTGTTCGGCCGACTCCAGGCTCGCCGCGATGCGGTGATACGACCGCGTGATGTGATCGAGCATCGCGGCCTCGGCGGTCGCGGCATCCCCGCTTCGCAGCGCCTCCAGCACGGCCTCGTGCTCGCCGGAGGTCTCGTCGACCACCCCGTGCTTGAAGTAGATGCGGTACTGGTGCATGTGCGAACGGAGGCGCGAGATCGCGTCGGCCAGGAGCGCGTTGCCGGAGTGCTCCGCGATGATGCGGTGGAACTCGGAGTCCTGGTTGGCGAAGTCCTTGTAGTCCTTGAAGCGGTCCTCGCCGGTCTGCGACGCCTCGCCGCTGCGGTGCATCTCCTCGCAGAGCTGCCCGAGCTGGTCGAGGGTCTGCTCGTCGAGCTCACCGGCGGCGTTGCGCGTCGCATACGGCTCCAGCAGCCGCCGCATCTCGAACAGCTCCCGCAGGCCGTCGCTGTCGAGCAGAGGAGCCGCCGTGTATCCCTTGAGGGCCTTCTTGACCACGAGCCCCTCGGACTCGAGGCGGGCGAGCGCCTCGCGCACGGGGGTCGGCGAGACGCCGAGCTGCCGGGCGATGCCGTCGATGCTGGCGCGGCTCCCCGGCTCGATCACCTGGTCCATGAGCAGCCCGAGCACGGCGTCGTACACGTCGTCGGCGAGAGCTCGTCGTGCGGGCAGGAAATGCTCGCCTCTCACCTCGTTCGAGGTGTCGGATTCGATGCTCATGTGCACATCCTAGGTCGCGTGGTGGGTTCCGAGAGGATAGAGGATCGACGATCGCCCGTCACAGTACCCCGCTCGCGGCGAGCTCGCCCCACAGCTCCTCGGGCACCGACGCGTCGGCGAGCGAGGCATTGCGGACGATCTGCTCCGGCGCGTCCGCCCCCATGACCACGGTCGCGACGGCCGGGTGCCGGAGGGGGAACTGCACGGCCAGCTGCGGCACGGTGACGCCGTAGGGCGCCGCGATGTCGGCGATGCGGTTCGTGCGCTCCACCACGGAGGCCGGCGCCGAGCTGTAGTCGAACTTCGCTGCAGCGACCGGACGATCGGTCGCGAGGATCCCCGAGTTGAAGACCGCGGCGACGGCGACGGAGACGCCCCGCTCGAGGGCGGCGGGCAGCAGGTCCTCCTCCGCGGCGTGGTCGAGCAGGGTGTAGCGCCCGGCGCACATCACGATGTCGAGGTCGGTCTGCTGGACGAAGCGCGTCAGCATCGCCGACTGGTTCATCCCGGCGCCGTAGGACCGGATGACGCCCTGCGACCGCAGCTCCTCCAGCGCGGGGAAAGCACCCTCCAGCGCCTCCCGCTCGTGCTCGTCGGGATCGTGTACGAACAGCACGTCGATGCGGTCGACGCCGAGCCGCCGCAGGGAGTCCTCGACCGAGCGCAGGACGCCGTCGCGGGAGTAGTCGAACCGGCGGCGGAGGGTCGCGGGCACCGCGAAAAGGTTCGCGATGTCCGTGTCTCCGGCGCGGTAGTCGGGGTTCGGCTCCAGCAGCCGCCCGACCTTCGTGGAGAGCACATAGTCGTCGCGCGGGCGGCCGCGCAGCCCCGCCCCGAGCCGCTCCTCCGACCGCCCCAGTCCGTAATGCGGGGCCGTGTCGAAGTAGCGGACGCCGGCGTCCCAGCCGGCGGGCACGATGCGCGGCCACTCCTCGTCCCGCCGCGGTGCGTACAGATCTCCCAGGGCGGCCGCCCCGTAGCCGATCGGACCGACCGTGAGGCCGCCGCGACCGAAATCCCGCGTGCGCCTGTTCGTCGTCGCCTGCGCCATCGTCACGCCACCCGCCTGTCCTCGATCGCGTCGAGATCCCACCGTATGCCGAGACCCGGCTCGTCCGACGGCACGCCGTGCCCGTCGCGGATGGTCATCTCGGCCGTTGTGATCGCGCGCAGCTGCGGGATGTGCTCCAGGTAGAGCGCGTTGGGCACCGCGCAGCACAGCGAGACGTGCAGCTCCATCAGGAAGTGCGGGGCGACCGCGACGTTGAACGCCTCCGCGAGGTGCGCGACCTTGAGCCACGGCGTGATGCCGCCGACGCGCGCCACGTCGACCTGCACGATCCCGGCGGCGCCGCGCTGCAGGTACTCCCGGAAGTGCCCGACGGAGTACATCGATTCGCCGACGGCGATCGGCACGCTGGTGGACTCGGCGAGCCGCGCGTGGCCGGCGAGGTCTTCCGCCGGCAGCGGCTCCTCGAACCAGAAGATGTCCAGCTTCTCGAACAGGGCAGCGCGACGGATCGCCTCCGCGGCCGTCAGCGACTGGTTGGCGTCGACCATGATGTCGAGGTCGTCGCCCACGGCGTCCCGCACGGCGGCGAGCCGCTCGTAGTCCTCGTGCCCGCGCGCCTTGCCGACCTTGATCTTCACGCCGCCGAGCCCGCGTGCACGCGACTCCAGGGCCTGCGCGACGAGCTCGTCCGTCGAGAAGTGCAGCCAACCTCCCTCGGTGTCGTAGAGCGGGATGCTCGGCTGCGCCCCGCCCGCGGCGACCCACAGCGGCACACCCGCCGTCCTGGTGCGCGCATCCCACACGGCGGTGTCGACCGCCGCGAGGGCCAGCGAGGTGATCGGCCCGACCGTCGTGGCGCGCGTCGCGTTGAACATCGCCCGCCACACCTCCTCCGGCCGGTTGACGTCGAGGCCGGTCACGACCTCCAGCAGGGTGGTGCGCAGGAGGCTGAGCACGGCCGGGCCGCCGGTGCCGATCGTGTAGCTGTAGCCGAGGCCGTCCACGCCGCCGGCCGTCCGCAGGCGCACGAAGATCGTCTCCTGCTTGAGGAACGATTGCACGGCGTCCGTGCGCACGGTCTCGACGGCGAGGTCGCTGAGCCACGCGTCGGCTCCGACGATCGTGCCGGCTGCGGTGCGCGTGTCGGGCGGGGCAAGGGTCATGGTCGTTCTGCTTTCTCTGGAGGGCGGGATCAGCGGCCGCCGAAGCCGCCCAGCGCGACGCCCTTGATGAGCTGGCGCTGGAGCACGGCGACGATGATCAGCGACGGGATGATCGCGAGCGTGGAGGCCGCCATCATCAGGCTCCACTGCGTGCCGTGCTCGCCGGTGAACATCGAGAGACCGAGGGGCACGGTCGCGAGGTCCTGGCTGTTGATGATGATCAGCGGCCACAGGTAGGAGTTGTAGTAGCCGACGAACGAGAAGACGCCGAGCACCGACAGCGGAGCCGCGAGCTGCGGGAGCAGCACCGACCACAGCGTGCGGAAGCGGGAGGCCCCGTCGATGATCGCGGCCTCTTCGAACTCGATCGGGATGGTGAGGAAGAACTGCCGCAGCAGGAAGGTCCCGAACGCGGTGAACGCGAACGGCACGATCAGGGCGACGTAGGTGTCGACCAGGCCCAGCTGGTTCATCATGATGAACAGCGGGACCACCAGCACCTCCTGCGGGAGCACGAGCGTGAACACGTACAGCAGGAAGATGCGGTCGCGGTACCTGAACCGCAGGCGTGAGAACGCGTACGCGCTCAGCACCGCGACGATCACCGACAGCAAGGCGCCGCACACCGCGACGAAGAACCCGTTGAAGATGAACCGGCCGAACGGCACGAGCGTCCACGCGTCGACGAAGTTGGACCACTTCACCTCCGACCCGATGAACGACGGCGTGGGCGAGAACACCTCGCTCTCCGGCTTGAGGGCCGAGAAGAACATCCAGATGAACGGAAAGGTGAAGAGCAGCGCGACGACGGCGAGCACCAGGGTGTTGAGCCAGGTCTTCGCGACGACGGCCTTCTGGGCGCGGCGCATGCGCGGCTTCGGGCGCATCCGCTCCGGGGTGCGGACGGACTCACTTGTCATAGTTGACCCACCTCTTCTGTCCCGCGAACTGGAGCGCGGTGATGAGCATGACGACGATGAAGAGCATCCACGCGAGCGCCGACGCGTAGCCGAGCCGGTCGAAGACGAAGCCGTTGCGGTACAGGTAGAGCACGAAGGTGTTCGTGGACTCGCCCGGACCACCCTGCGTCAGGATCTGCGGCTGCACGAACACCTGGAACGCGCCGATCATGGTCATCGTCATGGTGAAGAACAGCGACGGCGACAGCATCGGCAGAATGATCCCCTTGAGCCGCTGCCAGGCATTGGTGCCGTCCATCCGCGACGCCTCGAGGATCTCCTTCGGGATGCCGCCGAGACCGGCCGAGAGCACGATCACGTTGTAGCCGAACGACTGCCAGACCGACATCGCGATGACGGAGGCGAGGGCGAACCGGGAGTCGGAGAGCCAGCTGGGCCCGTCGATCCCGATGCCCGCCAGCGCGGAGTTGACGATGCCGTTGTCACTGAGGAGGAGTCGCCAGACGAGCGCGTTGGCGACCATCGGCGTGATGGCGGGGAGGAAGAAGATGACCCGCCAGAACCCCGCGAACTTGACCCGCGTGTTCAGCCACAGCGACACCGCGAGCGCGAGGACGAGGTTCAGGGCGGTGTAGACGAAAGCGAAGATCACCGTGTTGAAGAGGACGGTGTAGAACGTCGGGTCCGAGAAGAGCTTCTGGTAGTTCGCGATGCCGACGAAGGTCGGCGAGCCGAAGAGCGGCCACTCGAAGAGGCTGATCACCAGCGAGCCCACGAGCGGCACGACGATGAAGAAGACGAAGCCCGCGAGCCCCGGCCACAGGTACGCCAGCGCGGTGACGCCGTCTCCGCGGCGTTTCTTGCCGCCCTTGCGCGGCGGGGTGGGATGGGGCACGTGGAACGGACGGGTCGGGGGCGCGGCGGGCGCCGCCGTCTCCTTCGAGACGGCGGCGCCCGTGATCAGCGGAGAGGACATGCTGCCTACTGCCCCACCGAGTTCTGGATCGTGCTCAGCACGTCCTTTGCGGTCTTGTCACCCCGGTAGCCCTCGACGCCGTACTGGGTGAACA
Organism: Leifsonia sp. ZF2019; assembly: GCF_019924635.1. Lineage (NCBI taxonomy): Bacteria > Bacillati > Actinomycetota > Actinomycetes > Micrococcales > Microbacteriaceae > Leifsonia > Leifsonia sp. ZF2019. Next base: position 49,830 of record NZ_CP065037.1, on the reverse strand, counting down.
GGGTCTCCACCTGGTTCCAGGTGGGCGTGGTGAGCTGTGCGGTGGCGTTCTTCAGGAGCGCCTGCACGGCCGCATACGCCTCCGGCGACTTGCCCTCCGCCCAGGCGGACTGCGCGTCGGCGCGGGAGGGGACGATGCCGCGCTTCTCGGCCTGACCTTTGAGCACGCTCGTGTCGGTCATCGCGACGATCGCCTTGAACGCGGCGTCCGGGTTCTTGCAGTTCTTCGCGATGCCGAAGCCGGAGCCGGCCGTCATGCCGTGCGCGTCTCCCGACGTGCTCGGGACGATGGTGACGCCCATGTCGAACTTGGCCGCATCCGCGAAGGTGCCGTACATCCACGGGCCTTCGATGAGCATGTCGACGGCACCGGAGGTGAAGGCCGCCTGCGACGCGTCGGAAGCGTCGGCCGCTTCGGGGGCCTTGGCGATGCCGTCCTTGTTCACCAGGTCGAAGTACGACTGCACCTGGTCGACGAGCTTCGAGTTCGTCAGGTCGAGCTTCCCGCCCTTGACCGCCTCCGCGCCGTCGGCGATGGCCCAGGCGTTCGGGATGAAGAAGCCCGGCGCGATCGCGAGCGCCTTGTGGTCGCCCGTGGTCAGCTTCTTGGCGTCGGAGAGGAACTGCTCACGCGTGTAGGTCGTGCTGGGCAGGTCGAGGCCGGCGGCCGTGAAGGCGTCCTTGTTGTAGTAGAGGACGATCGGCTCGGCGTCGTAGGGGATGGCGCGGATGGTGCCGTCGACCGTCATGCCCTTGAGCATCGAGGAGTCGAATGCCGACGTGTCGAGCTTGTACTTCTTGATGAGGTCGTCGAGCGGCATGAGCAGCCCCGAGAGCTCCTGGGCGCGCGCGGCCTGCGTGGTGAGCAGGCACGGCGGGTTGGAGCCGCTGAGGCGCGTCTTGACCTTGGTCCAGTAGTCGTTGAAGCTCGGGCCCTCGATCGTGACATCGAGCGAGGGGTCGACCTTCTTGCCCAGGTCGATGAAGCCCTGCCACTGGTCGCGGTCGCTCTGGCTGCTGACCCAGGTGTACATGGCGATGGGGCCCTTGGCGTCTGCTCCGCCATTGCCGCCGGAGCATCCGGCCAGGGCGGCGAGCGCGCCGGCCATCAGGACGGCGGTTCCGAGACGGACCGCCTTGCGCGTGCTTCGTGGTGTCACTTGCTGTGCCTCCTTCATTGGATTCATCACTGTGATCGTGCGGGGGGTCACGCGAAGTCGATCGCGATGACGTCGATGGGGGCGCCGGATGCGTCCGGTGCCGGGATGTGAAGCTCGCCGAGCGGGTCCTGCCCGGGGGCGGGCTGCTCGTGCACCTCGAGGTTGACCTCGTACGGGAGGTGCTCGCCCGTCGCGAGCAGGCGGACCCCGCTCACCCGGCCGACCGGGATGCCGCGCACGACGACCTCCTCGATCGGGCGCAGCACGAGATGCAGGTAGAGCGTGCCGGGTCGCGCGGTCGAGGGGCCGTAGAAGTCGACGCCCTGCGTGGGCGACACGTCCACCACGCTCTCGGAGTGCACGTCCATCCACGCGCCGATCTCCTCGAGCGTCGCCACCTGCGATTCGTTGAGGCTCCCGTCGCCCTTCGGGCCGATGTTGAGGAGGAGGTTGCCGCCGCGGCTCGCGACCTCGATCAGCGTCGTGATCAGCGACGTCGTGCTCTTGCTCTTGGTGTCGCCCGGCCGCCATGCCCACATCTGGCCGATCGTGAGGCAGAGCTCCCACGGGCCCGACGGGGCGGTGACGGGGAACCCCTGCTCGGGCGTCGAGTAGTCGCCCTGGCCGAGCAGACGGTCGTTGATGACCACGTCGGGCTGGAGGGACTTGATCAGGGCGCGCAGTCCCGCACTGTCCCACTCCTCCTCCGACCGCTCCCATTCGCCGTCGAACCAGAGCAGATCGATCGTGCCGTAGTCCGTCAGGAGCTCGGTGAGCTGGCGGCGCAGGTACCGCTGGTAGCGCGCCCACTGCTCGGGTGTCGATCGGCGGTGGGTGTCGTCGGCGATCGGGCGGCCCGCGTTCGCGGGATCCCCGGCGGCCGGCCAGTGCTCCTCGGGGTAGGGCCGGTCGGCCATCGTGAAGGCCGGGTAGTCCGGGTGGTTCCAGTCCGGAAGGCTGTAGTAGATCCCGACGCGGATGCCCTCTGCGCGGATGGCCTCGACGAATTCCCGCGTCACATCGCGCCCGAACGGCGAGTGCTCGATGCCGAAGTCCGACTCCGCCGTGTGGAACATGGAGTATCCGGCGTGGTGACGGGCCGTGAAGACGACGTAGCGGGCGCCCGCCCGCTTGGCGAGACGTGCGAGCGCGACGGCATCCCATTCGACCGGGTTGAACGTGGGGGCGCTCGACTGGTACCCCTCGACCGAGACGGAGTCCTCGACTCCGTCGGAACCGGGGATGATGGAACGGCCCACCAGCGGCCAGGAGATCTCGATCCCCTGCTGACTCGCGTGGTCCCAGTGGACGAACAGGCCGAAGCCCGCGCCGATGAACCACTCCCCGCCGGGCAGCGTGAAGTCGGTCGGGCGCACGAAGGACGCGGGCGGTGCGGCGAGTGCGGTAGTCACAGCGTGGCTCTCCTTTGAGTCGTATGGCTATTGCCTATAGGATATGTGAAGACAGCAATCCTCACAATGCATTCAATGAAGAAGGAGCATCAGAGCGTGGCAATGTTCAAAGACGACCCCGTCCGCCCCGAGAACTACCGCCGCTTCGAACGGGACGTGCCGGAATGGTTCACGGACGCCAAGCTCGGTGTCTTCGTACACTGGGGCCCCTACTCCGTGCCCGCCTGGGCGGAACCGATCGGCGAGCTCGGCACCATCGAGAAGCAGTACTGGTTCACGCACAACCCGTACGCCGAGTGGTACTTCAACACCATCCGCATCGAGGACAGCCCCGCGGCCGAGCACCAGCGCGAGGTCTACGGCGGCGCGCCCTACGACGACTTCCTCGACCAGTGGAACCCCGACGAGTTCGACCCCGAGGAGTTCCTCGCCCTGGTCAAGAGCACCGGTGCCGGCTACTTCGTCCCCACCACCAAGCATCACGACGGCGTCACCCTGTGGGACGCGCCCGGCACCGACGGCCGCAACACGGTGGCCCGCGGACCCAAGCGCGACCTGATCGGCGCCTTCGAGAAGGCCACGCGCGACGCCGGACTGCGCTTCGGCGTCTACTACTCGGGCGGGCTCGACTGGCACTTCTCGCAGCTGCCTCCGATCACCGACGAGGGCCAGGAGTTCGGCCGCCCGGTCGACGCCGCCTACGCCGAGTACGCCTACGATCACGTCGTGGACCTCATCGACCGCTACTCCCCCGACGTGCTCTGGGGAGACATCGAGTGGCCCGACGCCGGCAAGCCCTCCGGCCCGTTCAGCATGGAGAACCTGTTCGAGAAGTTCTACGCCGCGAGCCCCGAGGGCGTCGCGAACGACCGCTGGGGGGAGACGCACTGGGACTTCCGCACCAGCGAGTACCAGAACGGGACCAGTGTGGAGGGCACCGGCGCATGGGAGAACTGCCGCGGCATCGGGTTCTCGTTCGGCCACAACACACAGGAGGACGAGCGTCACCTGCTCAGCGGCCCGGCCGCGGTCGCCACGTTCGTCGACATCGTCTCGCGCGGCGGCAACCTGCTGCTCAACGTGGGCCTCACCGCGCGCGGCACCGTGCCCGACCTCCAGCGCCGCACCCTCGAGCACCTCGCCGCCTGGAACGCGGCGAACGGCGACGCCGTCTTCGGCAGCCGTCCGCTCGATCCCGGCATCGCGGGCCCGTCGGACGAGCCGTGGGTGCGGTGGACGCGCACGGGCGGCATCGCGAACGCGTTCGTGGACGCGACCGGCGACGTGCGCCTGACCGGCGTCTCGGAAGCGGTGGATGCGGCGAGCGCCCGCCTCGCCGACGGCACCCCTCTGGCGGTGACCCGCGACGGAGACGCCCTCGTGGCGCGCCTCCCGGAACCCGCCGTCGCCGGCCCGGTCCTCGTCCGATTCGACCTGGCCGACTGAGATGGCGGTCGACGCCCACCTGCACCTCTGGGACCTCGAACGGGTCGAGTATCCCTGGCTGACCTCCGCGCTCGCGCCGATCGACCGGACGTTCACGTTCGCCGAGGTGGAGCCACTGCTGGCGCAGGCGGGCGTCGACCGCGTCGTTCTCGTCCAGGCAGGGAACTCCGTGGACGACTCCGCGGCGATGTTCGCGGTCGACTCCCCGCGGGTGGCCGGGGTGGTCGCCTGGGTCGACCTTCTCGTCCCCTCCGTCGCCGCGCGGCAGGTCGAGGAGTGGAGCGCGCATCCGACGTTCGTCGGCATCCGGCACCTGATCCACGACGAGCCCGACCCGGACTGGCTCGGCCGGCCGCCGGTGCGCCGCTCCCTGGCGCTGCTCGCCGAGCGCGGACTCTCCTTCGACGTGATCGGTGTGCTCCCCCGCCACCTGGAGCACGCTCTCGCGATCGCGGACGAGCTGCCCGAGCTGCAACTCGTGATCGACCACCTGGGCACCCCGCCGGTCGGAGCCGCCTCCCGCGAGCCGTGGGCCGGCCTCCTCTCGGCGCTCGCGGAGCGTCCCAACGTCGCCGTCAAGCTCTCCGGCCTCACCACTCTCGGCACGGCCGGGCAGGCGTCGGCCGCCGACCTGCGCCCGTTCGCGGACCACGCTCTGGCGGCCTTCGGTGCGGAGCGGGTGCTGTACGGCGGCGACTGGCCGGTCTCCACCCTCGCGGGGCCGTACGCCGCGACCTGGGAGACGGCCGCCGAGCTGATCGTCGGACTCAGCGCGACCGAGCGCGCGCAGATCCTGGGAGGGTCGGCGGAGCGCGTCTACCGTCTCGGCGGCCGCTGAGCCGCTCCGAGAGCCGACCTCTCCGGGATACTGGACGGGTGAACGATCGCCTGGTCCGCAACATCCCCGTCCAGACCGCGCTGGAGGCGTGGGCCGACCGCAAAGAGGCCCGCACCTTCTCGAACGTGCTCCGGCAGTGCGTCGCGGGTGAGCTGCTGCTCGACATCAGCGCCTCCGTCTTCGCCGACCCGTCCGCGGGGTTCCGGCCCGGCGACACCCTGGCGCTCGCCAAGCAGACGGACGCCGCAGGCAAAGACCTCCTCGTCGCCTTCACGAGCAATGAGCGCCTCGCGGCCTACCGCCGCGGCGCCGAGTTCCGGTCGCTCGCCCAGCCGGCCTGGTCGGTACTCGCCGAAGCGATGTCCCGCGCCGACGGCCTCGCCCTCGACCCGGGCGACGACGCCCTCCTCATCGCCTACGCCGACGAGCTGCGAGGCCAGGTGACCGACGAGCCGGGTCGCAACGCCGCCCTGAAGAACGCCCTCGTCGACCGCGATCTCCCCTGGCCCGCGTTCCTCCAGCTGGTCGCCGCCGCCCCGGTCGTCTACGTCGGCCTCGACGAGGGCCACGGCGCCATCCCCTCGGCCGTCGGCCAGGACGGCGACCTCTTGCACCCGGTCTTCACCTCCCCCGCCGAGGTCTTCGCCTGGTCCCCCGGCCTCACCGCCCGCGGCACCACCGTCGCCGCGGTCGCCCGCGTCGCCCGCGAAGACGGCTACGCCGGCCTCCTCCTCGACCCTGCCGGCCCGTCCGCGGTGCTGCGGCTCGACGAGGTGGACGCCGCGAGCTGACCACCCCCTAGGATCGTCGCATGACGGCGCTCTCGATCCTGGCGTTCGCCGGGCTCTGCCTGGTGCTCGCGCTCACGCCCGGCCCCGACACGTTCCTCGTGCTGCGGTACAGCATGGGTCGAGCGCGCGACGGATTCGCGGCCGCGGCCGGGTGCGCCGCCGGATCGCTCGTCTGGGCGGCGCTGGTGGCGGTCGGGCTCGCGACGCTGCTGGAGCAGTCCGCCGAGCTGTTCCGGGTCGTGAAGATCGTGGGCGGCCTCTACCTCATCTACCTCGGCGTGTCCGCGTTCCTGGCGACCCGCCGGAGCGCCCGCGCCGCCGCGGCCGGGCCGGTCGGCGACGCGGCCGCGGAGGATGTCGCGGGCGGTGCCGCTCCCGCGGTGCGCCGCCGCGGCTCCACCCCGAGCCTCCTCGCCGGTCTGCTCTCCACCCTCCTGAACCCCAAGGTCGGCTTGTTCTTCCTCGCCGTCGTGCCCCAGTTCGTCTCGGCCCACGCCGGCTTCGGCGAGACCATGCTGCTCGGTGCCGTCGACGCAACGATCGGCGGCCTCTACCTCGTCGCCATCACCCTGCTCGCCTCCCGGATGGTCGCCTGGCTCAAGCGCCCACGCGTGACCCGCGTTCTCGAGCGCATCTCCGCCGGCATCCTCGCGGTGCTCGGGATCGGCACGGTGGTCGCCGGCGCCGAGGGGTGAGGCGCCGAGGGAACGGTCAGCCTGCGCGTTCCTGCGGTCATCGTGCACGCGCTGAGTCGAGTCGACGATAGAGATCGTACGCGCGCTTCGCACGGGACCGCCCTGTCGGGCTCTCGGCCCCGTCCCGCATGGCCGAGGTACTCGACAGCGCTTCCGCGGATGCGGACCGCGGTCATGAGCGCGCGAGCGGTCGGGGCGAGACCAGGATCTTCACGTGGTTCTCGTTGTGGTGGATGAGCTGCTCGAACCCGCCGTCGACGAGGTCGTCGAGGCCGATTCGGCCGGTGATGAAAGGCGCCAGGTCGATCTTGCCGGCCCGTACGAGCTCGATCACCCGGGCGTGGTCGTGCGCGTAGGCGATGGTGCCGCGCAGGTCGATCTCCTTGAGGACAAGCTTCTGCATGTCGACGGTCGCGGGGTGTCCCCAGATGGAGACGTTGACCACCACGCCGGTCGGGCGTACGCCATCCAGAAGGGTGTCGAGTACGGCGTTCACGCTTGAGCACTCGAACGCCACGTCCGCCCCGACGCCGCCCGTGAGGTCGCGGACCCGGTCGGCGACACTGCCGTCGGACGGATCGAGGACGTGGTCGGCCACTCCCGTCTCGGCCGCTTTCGCCTTCCGTGCCGCGGAGAGCTCGGAGATGACGACCGTGAGTCCGTACGCCTTGCAGATCGCGGCCGTGAGCAGCCCGATCGGTCCGGCGCCGCCCACGAGCGCGACCTGTCCTGCTTTCGCGCCGGACCGCATGAACGCGTGATGTCCGACGGAGAGCGGCTCGATGAGCGCCGCCTCGTCCAGAGGCAGGTCGGGTCCGATCGGATGCACCCACCTCCGCTCGACGACGATGTGCTCGGAGAGGCCCCCGCCTCGTCCGGCGAGGCCGATGAAGTTCATGTCGGGCGTCAACTGGTACTCCGCGTCCCCGGTCACGGGCACGTCGTCATGGATGATGTAGGGCTCCACCACGACGTGGTCTCCGATCGCCAGGTCGGAGACCCCTTCTCCCAGAGCGGTGACCACGCCGGAGAATTCGTGACCGAGCGTGATGGGCGCGGCCTCTCCGGAGATCGGATGCGGATGCCCCGCCGGCGGGATGAAGATGGGCCCTTCCAGGTATTCGTGCAGGTCCGTCCCGCAGATCCCGCACCAGGCCACGTCGATTCCGACGGTGCCCGGCTCCAGCTTCTGCTCGGGAACGTCCTCGATCCGGATGTCCTTCTGGCCGTGCCAACGCGCTGCGCGCATGTTCGTTCTCCTGTGTCTACTCGTGTCGGTGTGGTGCTAGGCGAAGAAGCCGAGCGGCTTCTGAGCGTGGTCGGCCAGGACGTTCTTGACCTGCTGGTAGTTGTGGAGCATCTGCTGGTCGGTCTCGCGGCCGTGGCCCGACTCCTTGTAACCGCCGAACGCGGCCCCGGCCGGGTAGAGGTGGTGGGTCGGCACGGCTGCCGCCGGCGAGTACCTCGCAGCCTTCCTGCGGGTCGTTCGATGCCATAGGACGAGTGTCGGCGATCCCGGGCCCGCCATCCCGGGACGAAGGTCCCGTCGAGTCGACGACAACGAGAACCGGATCCGGTGGCCTCCCGCACGCCTGCGACAATGAACGCATGCCCATCCTGAACAAGGACATGCAGGTCTGCATCTCGCTGGCCGCCCGTCCGAGCAACATCGGCACCCGGTTCCACAACTACCTCTACGACGAGCTGGGCCTCAACTTCATCTACAAGGCGTTCACGACGAGCGACCTGGAGGGCGCGGTGCGCGGGATCCGTGCGCTCGGCTTCCGCGGCGGCTCGGTGTCGATGCCGTTCAAGGAGGCGATCATCCCGCTGGTCGACAACCTGGAGCCGTCGGCGGTCGCCATCGAGTCGGTGAACACCGTCGTCAACGAGGACGGCCTCCTGACCGCCTCCAACACCGACTACGAAGCGGTCGCCCAGTTGCTCACCGAGCACGCGGTCGACCCGGCGCAGCGGGTGCTGCTGCGCGGATCGGGCGGCATGGCCAAGGCGGTCGTCGCGGCGTTCCGCGGCGCAGGCTTCGACGACCTGACCGTCCTCGCCCGCAATGCGGAGGCGGGAACGGCGCTGGCCGAGCGCTACGACTACTCCTGGACCGCCGACGAGCCGGCCGCCGACTTCGATGTGATCGTCAACGTCACCCCGCTCGGGATGCGCGGCGACCACGAGACGGCGCTGGCCTTCGGCGAGGAGCACATCGAGCGCGCCTCGACGGTGTTCGACGTCGTGGCGTTCCCCTCCGAGACACCGCTCGTGCGGGCGGGACGCGCGGCCGGCAAGACCCTCATCACGGGTGCGGAAGTCATCGCCCTGCAGGCCGCGCGCCAGTTCGAGCGCTACACCGGCGTGCGGCTCACGGCCGACCAGGTCGCGCGCGCCTCGGAGTTCTCGCGCGCCGAGTGACGGCGACGGTCGCCAAGACCGCCCCCAGACCGAGCAGGGTCCCCGCCACGATCAGCGCCGGTGCGACGTCGGCACCCGTGCTCGCCAGACGGCTCGTGGCCTCGACCGCGGTCTGATCGCCGCCCGCGGCCACGGACGTGTCGCCGGCCGCGCCGTCACCCGCACCCTTCCCCTCCGACGGGGTCGACGGCCCACCCGGCTGGCCCGGTCCACCGGGCTCGGCCGGCGCGAAGGCGATGCGCGCCGTCTCGTTCATCGCCCGGTCCAGAGCGGCCACGCTGATGACCCCTCCCGCACGTGCGGCGGGCGCCGCGGCGGATGCGGTGGACACCGAGTACTCACCGGATCCGTCGGCGTAGCGCACCGACTGCAGCCGGTCGTCGACGTAGACCGCGAAGGCCCTCGTGGCACCTGGTGAGCCGTCGGTCCAGGTGATCCCATTCGCGTCACCGGCCGTGACGACCGGAGCCTGGAGTCCCGGCGCCCGCTTCGACGGGTCGGCCGGCGGCAGCACGCGGTCGGTGAGGAGGTCGCCGAAGATGCGGTCGAGCGAGCCGTTCTTGGCCTCCATCGCCGTCAGAGCGGCACCGGTCAGCCCCGTGGTCGACCCCGGCACGATGTCGTTGTAGCCGTAGAAGACCTCGCCGGAGAGGCTCGGGAGGGTCTGGTCGTAGAGCAGCTGGTTCGGCACCTCGTCGGGGTTGGCCCACGCGGCCTCCGTCGCCGAGCTCTGCAGGTGCTTGTAGTCCGCGTGCCCGATGTAGAGACGCACGTCCGTTCCGTTCACCGTGTCGTTCCACCAGCGCGCGATCTCGCCGTACGGGGCCGCCGTCTGATCGAAGCTCCAGTAGACCTGCGGGACGATGTAGTCCACGAACTCGTCCTTCACCCACGCGCGCGTGTCGGCGAAGACGGAGCGGGAGTAGGTCGAGGACGACGACGCGGGAGTGTTCGAGCCGCGCGGGTCGACGGAGGCGTGCTCCCAGATCCCGAACGGACTCACCCCGAACTGCACGGCCGTCCCGTGTTCGGCGTTCACCCGGTCGAGCACGTCGTGCACGCCGGATACGAGCGCGGTGACGTTGTCGCGCCGCCACTGGGCGATTCCGTCGGCGGTGTCCGCGTACCCTGCCGGGAGCCCGTACTCCTCGAACGTTGCACGGTCCTCCCCGGCGTCGCCGAAGTAGACGGTCGTGCGATACGGGTAGAAGTAGTCGTCGAAGTGGATGCCGTCGATGTCGTAGTTCGTGGCCAGCTCGGCCACGGTGTCGATCACGTGCTGGCGCACCGCCGGCTCACCCGGATTCAGGAAGAGCGTCCCGTTGAACATCAGCACCTGCTCCGGATGCTCGACCGCGTAGTTGCCGGCCGAGAGCAGGCCGGCCGCGGCGAGCGCCCGGACCGCGTCCGGCGCGCTCAGAGCACGGGCCTCGTCCGCGCTCAGGCCGAGTGCGGCCAGGACGGCCGCGGAGGTGATCGACGTCGTCGTGACCCGGTAGGGGTTGAGCCAGGCGTGGTACTCCATCCCGCGCGCGTGCGTCTGCTCCACCATCCACGCGAGCGGGTCGTAGCCGGGATCGACACCCTGCGTGCCACTGAGGAACTGCGACCACGGGTTGAGCGGGGACGGGTACCAGGCGTCCTGTGCCGGGCGCACCTGGAAGATCATCGCGTTGAGCCTCGCCTCGGAGAACCGGTCGAGGATGCGCGTGTACTGCGCGCGGAAGTCGGCCTCGCTGGTGGGTCTCGCGATGTTGAGGTTGCTGACGGTCGCGACCCAGGACGAGCGGAACTGACGTTCGGGCTGCGCGTACTCGGTCGGGATCCGGACCTGCTGGTCCGACCCCGGGTAGAGCATCACGGGCTGCGCCGGGTCGTAGCCGTACCCGTCCGCCGTCCTCACCCACTTCGTCAGCGGCGTCGTGTCCACGGCCGCGCCCGCCGACGCTCCCCCGATCGCACCGGCGCTCGCCAGCGCGACGGCGAGCGCGACGGCACTCCAACGTGAAACAGACTTCCTTGTTCTGGTCATTCGATGAAACTAACATTCACACGAGAAGAGGACAACACCGATGCGACCCCGGCTCGCGCCTAGACTGGCCCCGTGTCCGATGACCTGCTCGCCCTGGAGAACCAGGTCTGCTTCGGCCTCGCCGTGGCGGCCCGCAGCGTGATCGCGCTGTATCGCCCGGTGCTCGAGCCGCTCTCGCTTACACACCCCCAGTACCTCGTGATGCTGGCCCTCTGGGAGCGGGAGCCGCGATCGGTGAAGGACCTCGGCGAGGCGCTGCAGCTGGAGCCCGCGACGCTCTCCCCTCTGCTGAAGCGGCTGGAGGCGACCGGGTACATCGAACGCAAGCGCAGCACCGCCGACGAGCGGGCCCTCGACGTGCGCCTGACCCCGGCGGGCAGGGCGCTGCGGGCCGAAGCGGAGAAGATCCCGCACCGCATCGTCGAGCGTCTCGGCCTGCCAGTGAGCGAGCTCGAGAGCCTGCGCGGCAGCCTGCACGGGATCATCGCCGCGGCCACACGCGCACCCTAGCGCCGGCGCGCGCGACGATTCAGGCGGCCCCCTGCGCCTCCGGGCACACGAGACGCGTCGCGTCGCGCTGACCGCCCGGGCGCAGCACCGTGTGCTCCGTCATCGGCCGCCCGCACATCGGGCAGGGCGCGGCGGGCGAGCGGCGGTCGGGACCCTCGGGATGGCCGGCGCCGAGCTGCGCGGGGCCGGCGACGCGGATGAGCTTCTCGTTCCACCGCGCGTACCAGCGCGCAAAGCCTCCGGACATGTCTCCTCGATTCATTAGGGCACTAACTAATAGTGTAGCGCGCTTGACCCTGCCCCCGGGGTCGGGGTTTACGCTGTGGGCGGAGGCTCCCATGCAGATCAGCGAGCTCGCCGGGCGAGCAGGCGTGACGGTGAAAGCCGTGCGGTACTACGAGCAGCTGGGCCTGGTCGCGCCCGACCGCCTCCCGAACGGCTACCGCGACTACGACGACGAGCAGCTGCGCGCGGTGCTCGAGATCCGCGACCTCGCCGAGACGGGCATCCCACCGGGCAAGGCGGCTCCGTTCATCGACTGCCTCGGCTCGGGACACGCCCGCAGCGACGAGTGCCCGGCCTCCGTCGCCGCCTACCGCGAGGGCATCGCGGAGCTGGACGCCGCGATCGCCGAGCTGGAGCGCCGACGCGCCCAGCTCGCGCACCGCCTCGCCGAACGCGACGAGAGCATCCCGTCACCCGCGCTCGGCTGCGGGTGCGACGTCAACCCCACGTGATCGACTGGAACTCGGCCCCCGCCGGCCCGATCGACAGGATGGAGCCCTGCACGTCGATGTCGCCCGGAGTCGTCGAGTAGATCTCGCCCGTCTCCCCGCTCGCGGCGACACGGTAGTCGGCGTGGAAGTCGGCGGACCCCTTCGTCGATGTGGTCACCGGCCAGCAGCCCGCGGTCAGGATGGTGCCCTGTGCGCAGTCGAAGTCCCACGCGGAGAAGGTGACGGCGGGCGCGGCGGTCATCTCCCAGCGGACATTGGTCCAGGTCTCGCCATCGGGCTGACCGGAGTCGAGCCCGAACGAACATCCCTTCGGCTGCGGCCCTCCCGCCAGGCAGGCGTTCACCCAGGCGTTCGTGGCGGCCGTCGCCGCGTCGACCCCCGCCGGCGTCAGGGTGCTGGAGGCGCGCAGGTTCACGCCCTGCCCGAAACCGGTCACGGTCGCGTCGGCCCCGGCGATCGAGTACCAGGCGCCGGCGGCCGGAGCAGCGAGCGCGTATCGCCCGGGGAAGGCGAGGAGCTGGCGCACCTTGCCGTCCCAGTGCAGCTTCGCGCCGGCGATGGTCACGTCGACGGCGTCGTGCGTCCCGACGGCCACGGTGACCGTCGAGAGCGCCACGGGCTGGAGCTTCCACGCGTGCACGCCGAGCCAGCCGACCGGGCCGTCGTCGCCGTGCGTCAGCGTGAAGGACACCGCCTCCTTCGCACCGCCGGCCACGGTCTGCGCATCCACGCGTACGCGGTCGGAGGCGACCGGGCGGACGCGTTCGATGCGGAACGACGACAGTTGCTGAGACACCTTCGCGTAGGCCGCGTCGGTCAGCAGCACCTGGGCGGGGTCGGCCTTCCTGCCCTCCAGCTTCATCGCCGCCTCGATCTGCCCGTGCTGCACGTGGGACAGGTAGCGCGAGACCAGAGCCTCCGGACGCGCGGCGTCGCGTGCCGTGAAGTACAGCACGAGCGTCGTCGCCCCCAGGCCGAGGACGAGCACCGTCCCGATCGCGATGACGGCGATCCACAGCGGCTTGCGTGACCTCATCGACGTCCCCCTCGCACCGGAGTCTCCTGCATCGGCGCGTGGCTGCCTCGGAGCTGAAGGAATCATACCGAGGGATGACCTGGTCCCGACCCCGGGAGGATGTCACGGCGCCCGCGCCCGGCTTGACTTGTCTCATCGGTCGGGCCGAGGGGGTCCGTCCGACTCAGGGGGACGCAGGGAGAGAATGATGACGACGCTGGACCACCGCATCACGGCGACCGCACCTGTCACACAGGTCGGAGCGCCGGTCCGCCGGGCACGAGGGGTGCTCACGGCGATCGCGGAGAACGCCTACCTCCGGCTGTTCGCGGTCCTCGTCGTCGTCGCGGCCGGCGCCGCGCTGCTCACCGTCGGGATCTGGCTCGCGATCGATCTGGTCGTGCCGCTGATCTTCGGCAACGAGCTCAACGCGCTGGCCGCGCTCTTCCCGGGCATCAGCGGCTAGGGGTAGTCGCAGGCGGCCCGGCGTCCTAGGGTCGGCGCATGGGCCGCCTCCTCTTCTCCGCGATCGCGTCGCTCGACGGCTACACCGCCGACTCCGAAGGGACGTTCGGCTGGGCGGCGCCCGACGAAGAAGTCCACGCGTTCATCAACGACCGCGAGCGCGAGACCGGGACCGCCCTCTACGGTCGGCGCATGTACGAGACGATGCGCGTCTGGCAGGAACTGCCCGGCCCGGACGATCCCCCCGTCATCGCCGACTACGCCCGGATCTGGCGTGACACCGACAAGGTCGTCTTCTCCTCCACTCTCGACGCGGTCACCACCCCGCGCACCCGGCTGGAGCCCGTCTTCGATCCGGTCGCCGTGCGCAGCCTGGTCGACGATTCCAGCGCCGACGTCTCGATCGGCGGCCCGACGCTCGCGGCGGCCGCCCTCCGCGCCGGACTCGTCGACGAGGTCTCGCTGTTCGTGGTGCCGGTCAGCGTCGGCGGTGGAACCCCGGCACTCCCCCGCGCGACGTTCCTGCGGCTCGATCTGGTGGAGGAGCGCACCTTCACCTCCTCCGTCGTGCTGCTGCGCTACCGGGTCAGCGGATCCGCACGGTGACGCTCGGCCGGTCGAGCGCGCGTTCGAGCTCGTCCAGCGTCACGCCGTGCTCGCCGAGGATGGCCACCGGGTAGAAGAAGGGGTCGAGCCCTGTCGGCCCTCCCGCATCCAGCGCGCCGTCGCGCTCGAAGGGCAGCGGATCGCCCGCGGTGCGCGCGACGAGGTCGCCGTCGTCCCCGAGCTCCAGCGAGACCGTCCTCACCGGGATGCCGCCCTCCAGGAACGACCAGCTCATCACGGGCAGGCGCACATCGATCATGGCGCGGTAGACGTCGCGTCGCTCGCTGAGCTCGGCGGCCACGGCACCGACGGTCTCGGTCGCGCCCTGGAGCAGCATCCACCCGTTCATCGGGGAGGTGAGCACCAGCACACGACCACCCTCGCCGAGGTGGGGGTTCTCGCTCCAGGAGAACTGGTCGTCGAGGACCTCTGCGGCGAGCTCGGCCACGACCGTTCTCGCGGGGACCGCCGGAAGGAGCACCCAGCTGCTCTGCCCGAGCAGATCGAACAGAGCCTCGTTCGACCCCGGGATGCCGTCGACCACCCTCAGAGTCTACGGGCGGTCCCTCGTGTGAACACTGTGTGAACGATCGTTTCATCAGCCAGATTTTCATGAACGGAACGTTCATCGCGACCTATGCTGCTGAACGTGATCGACCGAAGTTCTTCCCACAGGCCCGTGCTCGTCCTCGACTTCGACGGGACGGTGTGCGTCGGCGACGCGCCCGTGTGGGCGTACGCGGAGGCCGTGATCGCCGGCATCCTCGATCGCGACGACTCCGCGGGCGGGCGGCTCGACTCCGACCTCCGCGCCCGGCTCGGAGCGTTCCTCGACGGCGAACCGGGATCCCCCGCGTACGCCGACGGCTATGCCGCCGTGGCCCAGCTCGCCGCGGGCCACGCGGACGAGGAGCTGCTCCAGCGCGCCTACCAGCGCAGCCGCCGCGAGCTCGCCGACGGCCGGCTCGACGTCACTGCGCCCGACGGTCTCGCCACGTTCCTGGACGGGCTCGCCGGCTCGGTGGATCGGGTCCTCGTGACGAACGCCCCCCTCGGTGGCGTCGTCGAGACCCTGGCGGGGCTCGGCCTCGCCGACTCGATCGACCGGGTGCGCGCCGAGGCGCGCAAGCCGGCGGGCTGGACGACCCTGCTGCCCGCCCTGCTGGACGGACGCGACCCGCGCTCGCTGCTCTCGGTCGGCGACATCTGGGGCAACGACCTCGCCGCCCCGGCTGCTGCGGGATGTGCGACCGCGCTCATCGACCGGTTCGGCCACCGTGCCGGGCCGGCGAACCTCGTGGCGGCGTCGTTCCCGGAGCTCTACCCGGGCATCGCGGCCTGGGCCGCCGACCCCGTCGCATTCGCCGACGCTCACCCCGTCGGGAGCACGATCTCGTCCACTCCCGCCTCCGCCTGACGACTTCTCCACCGATCCACCGCATCCGCATCGCACGACCCCACCACCCGCACAGAATGGGAACGCAATGAAACTCCGCAAGACCGCCGCCGCGAGCGCCACCGGCCTCGCGCTCCTCACCACCCTGGCTCTCAGCGGCTGCGGCGTGCAGCAGCAGACCGCCTCGGCCGAATCGTCCACCGCACCGGCCGCCGCGTGCACCGGCACTGCGGACGATTCGGCGTCCGACCCCACCCAGCTCACGCTCGCCCTGGTCCCGTCCGGTGACGCCAGCAAGCTCGTCGAGACGGTCAAGCCGCTCGAGGAGGCCCTCACCCAGCGTCTCGGCATCCCGGTCAAGGGCGTCATCACGCAGGACTACCAGGCCGCGGTCGAGGCGATCGGCAGCAACCAGGCCCAGATCGGCATGCTCCCCAGCCTCCAGATGAGCCAGGCGTGCGACAAGTACGGCGCCGTCCCGGCCCTGCAGACCCAGCGCAACGGCAAGAGCACGTACGCCGCCCAGTTCTTCACGAACGACCCCGACAAGTACTGCTCCGACAAGCCCGTCGCCGGCGCCAACGGCATGCTCTACTGCAACGGAACCGAGAAAGGCACCGGGCCCGCCGGACTCGACAGCATCACCAAGATCAAGGGCGCGACCGTCTCGCTCCTCCAGGCCGCCTCGCCGGCCGGCTACATCTTCCCGGTCGCGGCCATGAAGAAGGCCGGGCTCGACGTCGACAAGGACATCAAGACCGTCCAGGTCACGGCCAACGACGCCAGCGTCCTCGCGGTCTACAACGGCGACGCGGAGGTCGGCACCAGTTACTGGGACGCCCGCAGCGTCGTCGCGAAGGACACCCCGGACGTCGGCAAGAAGGTCGTCGTCTTCGCCCTGACCGACGAGATCCCGAACGACGGCGTCTCGATCACCGGCAAGATCAGCGCGAAGTGGCAGACCAAGATCGCCGACGCGATGAAGGACTACGCGAGCACGGAGGAGGGCGTGAAGGCGCTCACCGCGATCTACCAGATCACCGGCCTCGTCGACGCCGACCCGGCCAGCCTGAAGAAGACGCAGGACGCCGCCGCCAGCATCGGCCTCGGCTGACCCGACCCACCACCGCGGCCCCGTCGGCGCAGCGCGCGCCGGCGGGGCCCGCACGACGAAGCAGAGAGGGAGAGAAGTGACCGCATCCACCGCATCGGCGGGCGCCGGCGTCCGGTTCGAGAACGTCGGGGTCACCTACCCCAACGGCTCCGCGGGGCTCCGCGACGTCAGCCTCGACATCGCCCCGGGCGAGATGGCCGCCGTCGTCGGGCTCTCGGGCGCGGGCAAGTCGACCTTGATCCGCACGATCAACGGTCTGGTGCCGATCACCGCGGGCGAGATCACGGTCGGCGATCGCCGGCTGAACGGCCTGCGCGGGCGCAGGCTGCGCGAGCTCCGCAGCGACGTCGGGATGGTCTTCCAGAGCTTCAACCTCGCCAAGCGCACCACGGTTCTCAACAACGTCCTGATGGGCCGGCTCTATCACACGTCCGCCTGGCGGGCGCTGCTCGGCGCCTGGGCCAAGGACGATGTCGAGCTGGCCATGCAGGCGCTGGAGCGCGTCGAGATCGTGCCGAAGGCGTACGCCAGCGCGTCCGAGCTCTCGGGCGGTCAGCAGCAGCGCGTCGCCATCGCGCGCACGCTCGCTCAGCGGCCGAAGGTCATCCTCGCCGACGAGCCGGTGGCCTCCCTCGACCCGCCGACCTCGCATGTCGTCATGCGCGACCTGCAGCGCATCAACGCGGAGCTCGGCATCACGGTGGTGGTCAACCTCCACTTCCTCGACCTGGCACGCCGCTACGGCTCACGCCTGATCGGGCTCCGCAGCGGCGAGATCGTCTTCGACGGCACCGGCGCCGACGCCGACGAGGCCGTGTTCGAGTCGATCTACGGCCGGTCGCTGACCGCGGACGACGTGCTCGACGCGCCGGCGGTGCAACTGTGACCACCGCTCCGGGGTCGCTGCGGCCGGTGCGGCCGCGCACGGGCTGGAAGGCGGCGATCGCCGTCCTGATCGTCGCGGCCATCACCGTCTGGTCGGCCGTCGCCGTGCAGGTCGACGTCGGCGCGCTGTTCGCCAACGCGCAGAACGCATCGAACACCTTCATCCAGCTGTTCCAGCCGGACTACACGTTCTTCCCCGAGACGCTGCCGGCCCTCCTCCAGACCGTCCAGATGGCCGTCATCGCCACCGCAGTGAGCGTCGTCGTCGCGCTCCCGCTCTCGTTCCTCGCCTCCCGGGCGACGAACCCCCACGGCGTCGTGCTCGGCGTCGTGCGGTTCGTGATGAACGTCGTGCGCAGCGTGCCCGACCTCCTCTACGCGTCGCTCTTCGTGACCGTGGTCGGAACAGGCGCCCTCTCCGGCATCCTCGCGCTCGTCCTGTTCAACGTCGGGATCCTGGTCAAGCTCGTCTCCGAAGCCCTCGACGGCCTCGACCGCGGCGGTCAGGAGGCCGCCCTCGCCTCGGGCGCCACCTGGTTCCGCGCCAACCGCGCCGCAATGGTCCCGGAGGTCGCCCCCACCTTCCTGTCGCAGACCATCTATGTGCTCGAGCTCAACATCCGCGCCTCGACCGTCATCGGCCTCGTGGGCGCGGGCGGCCTCGGCATGCTCATCGACAAGGTGAGGACCTTCTACCAGTACCACTACCTGAGCATGATCATCCTGGAGGTCCTGGTGCTGGTCGTCCTGCTCGAGCTCCTCAGCTCCATCGCCCGCAGGAAGCTGCTCCGATGACCGCGCTCACCGGCACCACCGCCTCGCACGTCGCCGGTGCGGCCGCGGGCGGGGGATCCCCGGAGCGCCCTGGTCGGGAGCGCCCTGGTGGGGAGCGCCCGAAGCGCCCGCTGCGCGTCGGCCGCGCGATCGTCTGGGCTGTCGTGACCGCCGTCGTGGTCGCCGCCTTCTGGGGCGTCGACATCTCGTGGGACGCCCTTCTGCAGCTTCCCCAGAAGCTCACCCACTATCTCGGGCTGATGTTCCTACCGCCGGCGTGGGACAAGCTCCCCGACGCCCTCTCGGCCACGATGCTGTCGGTCGCCATGGCATGGTTCGGCACCGTGCTCGGCATCATCGTGTCGTTCCCGCTCAGTCTGCTCGCGACGCGCGGGCTCACCCCGGCGGTATTGCACTGGCCGCTGCGCGCGGTGTTCGCCGTGCTGCGCGCCGTGCCCGAGGTCGTCATCGCCGTGCTGATGCTGTCGGTCACCGGGCTCACGGCCTACACCGGCGCCCTCGCCATCGCGATCGGCTCCATCGGGACCCTCGGCAAGTGGGGCTACGAGAGCTTCGAGTCCGTGGATCGCGGCCCGATCGAGGCGGCGACCGCGGCCGGCGCCTCCCGCGTACGGATCATGCGCTGGGGCGTGTGGCCGAGCGCCAAGCCCGATGTGCTCGCGTTCTGGCTCTACCGCTTCGAGATCAACGTGCGCGCCTCGGCCATCCTGGGCCTCATCGGGGCCGGGGGAATCGGCAAGATGCTGGTCGACAACATCCAGTTCCGCGTCTGGGACGTCGTCGGGATGCTCATGCTCGTGGTCGTCGTGGTCACCATGGTCATCGACCAGCTGTCGGGCATGGTGCGGCACCGCATCATCGCCGGCCGGTGGGAGCTCCCGGTCGTCTCCGCGCTTCGCCGTCGAGCCAGTAGGGTGACCTCGTGACCCTCGCCGAGACACCCGCCGGCCTCCGCATCCTGCACCTGAGCGACACCCACCTGTTCAGCGCCGGGCGCCTCCACTACGGGCAGGTGGACACGCTCGCCGCCCTGGATCGGACACTCGCCCGCGCCGGGTCGCTCGACACGCTCGACCTCGTGGCCGCCACCGGCGACCTCTCCGACGACGGAGGAGAGCAGAGCTACCGGCTCCTGGCCTCGCGCCTCGCGCCGTTCGCCTCCGACCGCGGCGCCGACCTCGTCTACGCGATGGGCAATCACGACCTCCGCGCCGGATTCGAGGCCGTGCTCGGCGCGCGGGAGACGGTGACCCTGCGCCACGGATTCCGCATCGTCACGCTGGACACCTCCGTCCCCGGCGCGGGCTACGGCGCGCTCGACACCGATCAGCTCGACCGTCTCGCCGGGATCCTCGCGGTACCGGCTCCGCACGGTACCATCGTGGCCCTGCACCACCCTCCCGTGCCCGCGTCGAGCGCTCTGCTCGCCGCGCTCGAGCTCAGCAACCCGGAGGCGCTCCTCGACGTGTGCGCCGGCGGCGATGTGCGCCTCATCCTCGGCGGCCACTACCATCACGCTCTCGCGGCGCAGGCGCGGGGGATCCCTGTCGTGGTCGCCCCGGGCGTCGCGAACAGCTCGGACCCCCTCGCGGCCGCAGGAACCGAGCGCGCCGTCGTCGGCTCGGGCTTCGCAGTCGTCGAGCTGCCCGCCGAGGGGGAGCCGCGCGTCGTGTTCCTCCCGGCTCCGGGTCCGGACGACGGGTCGGAGATCTTCGACCTCGACGCCACCGAGGTCGCCCGCATCGCCGACGCGGCGGGAAGCGGCGCATGAGCGAGCCGCGACAGAGCGAGCAGCGGCCCGGCGAGCAGCGGCCCGGCGCCGTCATCGCGACCATCCGCAGCCTCCTGCCGTCACTGCTCCCCACGGAGCGTGCCGTCGCCGCTGTGCTCCTGGAGCGCTCGGCCGAGATCGTGGAGCTCAGCTCGCAGCAGGTCGCCGACCTCTCGGGCGCCTCCCGGGCGACGGTCGTGCGCACCTGCCAGAGCCTCGGTTTCACCGGCTACCAGCAGTTGCGGGTGCTCCTGGCCCGGGATGCCGCGGCTCTGCCGGCGACGACCGCCGCTTCGCCCACCGGCGCGGCCGGCATCGTCGCGCACACCTTCACCCAGCTCGCCGACCGCGTCTCCGACATGCTCGCCCTGCTCGACGCCGACTCGATCGAGCGCGCCATCTCCCTGCTCGCCGCCGCCCGCCGCGTCGTCGTCGTCGGCAACGGCCTCTCCGCCCCGCTCGCGTCGGACGCCGCCGCCCGCCTCACCAGCATCGGCCGCGCCGCGGAGGCCCAGTCCGACGTCATCGGCCAGCAGATCACGGCCCGCCTGCTCGAACCCGGCGATCTCCTCCTGGTCGTCAGCGGCAGCGGCTCCAACGCCGTCACCCTGCGCACCGTCGCCGCCGCGAAGGCCGCCGGCGCCGACGTCGTCGCCGTCACCGCGTTCGGCCGCAGCCCCATCGCGCAGGCCGCCACGCTGACGCTGGTCGTCACCATGCCCGACCTCACCTTCCGCGACGAGATCACGCTCGCCTCCCGACTCCCCCAGGCCATCCTCATCGAGGGCCTCGTCGCCGCCACGACCGACCGCCTCGGCGACGCCGCCACCCGCGCGAAGAGCCTCGCTCTCGACGCGATCAGCACGAACCTGGCGGAGTAGGAGTCGGGGTGTTCATCCCGTCACGGCCTCCCGGACGCCCGACGGGATGAGGGCGGCGGCCCGCTCGAGTCGCGGCACAGGCACCCCGAGCCTCCGCGCTTCGGCGAGCGCGTCAAGCACCACCCGCACGGGTTCGGCGGCGAGCGCGTCCGTGTGCGCCGCGAGACTCACCCGCAAGAGCGGCAGGCTCGTGGCCAGCGCCACCCCTGCGGCCATCAGCCATGACGGTCTCCGCAGCAGCGTCAACGCGGCCCTCTGCCCGCGCAGGTCGACCCCCCTCCGCCTCAGGACCGGCAGCAGCTCCCGGCTGATCAGGAACGCCTCGCGGAAGCTCCGCGGCTTTTCGATCATCGCCGAGAGCGATCCGACCCGCAGCGCCGCCGCGTGCATCCCGACGTCCGCCACAAAGTGGGCGAGGAGCCAGCCTCGGATGTCCTGCTGCTCGCCCACCGTCAGTCCGGCGCTCGCGAAGAGGTCGCGCACGGCACGCTCGCGATCGCTCGGCCGGCCCCTGTCGAGGGGGCCGAAGACGACGCGCCGCATCAACATGCCATGCAGGACCCCCACGGCGTCGAACCCCCCGCCGGCCTGCGGGAAGCCCCAGACGAGCTGCTTGGCCGGTAGCGGTGCCACCGCGTCGAGAGGCTCTTCCCAGACGTTGCCGAACACGAGCACGGTCGCGTTCCCGATGCGTGGTGCGAGGAAGTCCGCCGCTCCCCCCAGCGCGTGGTGTCCCACGCTCAGGACGACGACGTCGAAGCCGTCGTCCGGTACGAGCTCTTCCCGATAGCGCGGCGACCAGGTGATCGTCCCCTGTGTGTTGCCGGAGCCGCGGCGGCGGTCGACCAGCTCCATCTCGACGCTGTCGCCGTACGCGGCAGCGCGCCCCGGGCGCACCAGGAATTCGACCTCGTGTCCCGCCTGCTCCAGCGCCCACCCATAGATCGACGCGATCACCCCACGCCCGAACATCAGGACCTTCACCGCTGCCACCGCTTCCGTTAAAGTGGAGATTATCTCCACTTGAACGATATGGAGACGATCTCCACTTGTCAACGAGAGAAGAAGCAGCACGATGACGAGAGCCGAGCGGGCCGATGTCCGTCGTAACCGCGAAGCGATCATCGACGCCGCTCGCCTCGCCTTCCGCCGCGGCGAGTCCGACCGGCGCTTCGACGACTTCGCCGCGCTCGCCGGCGTCGGCGTCGGCACCCTCTACCGGCACTTCCCGACCCGGGAGGCTCTCGCCGCCGCCATCTACCGCGACGAGGTCGATGCGCTCGGCCGGGAGGCACGGCGCCTTCTCGACGAGAGCCCGCCCGAGGCGGCCCTCGCCGCCTTCCTGCGCTCGTTCGTGCACCTCATCGCCTCCGAGCCGGCCCTCGCGCGAACCCTCGCAACGCACATGCGCGACCGCCCGGACGTTCAGGCGGAGGGCGCCGACGCGCTCGGCGCGTCGATCGTCGCCCTGGTCGATGCCGCGGTCGAGGGCGGGCGCCTCCTCAACGACCTCACCCCCGGCGTCATCCTCGCCGCCCTCCACGGCATCAGCTCCTCCACCGGCCGCCCCGGCTGGGAGGCCGACGCCGAGAGGCTCATCGCCGCACTCGTGCGCGAACGCACGTGAACGACCCCGCGGGATGACGGCCCGGAGATGACGAAAGGCCCCCGATCTCTCGGAGGCCTTCTCGTTTTCACTCTCGTGCGCGAGGGGGGACTTGAACCCCCACGCCCTTGCGGGCACTGGCACCTGAAGCCAGCGCGTCTGCCAATTCCGCCACTCGCGCGCAACCAGGGAAGAGTAACACGACAGCCGTGCCGACCACGAATCCAGCGGGCGTCCACCGGTCGCGGGGCTCATCCGATCGGTGTATCTTCACCGGACGGTCAGGCGCTCGGAGGCTGGTTCCCGAGGGTTCCGACTAACATGCATGTAGCTGGCGAGCCGGGAGCGGGAGACTGTGGGCATACTGGACAACTTCGAGCGGGGGCTCGAGCGCGCTGTCAATGGCGCGTTCGCGAAGACCTTCCGTTCCGGTCTGCAGCCTGTGGAGCTGACCAGCGCGCTGCGCAAGGAGCTCGACACGAAGGCCGCCGTGGTCGCCCGTGACCGGGTGCTCGCGCCCAACCGTTTCGTGCTGCGCATGTCGCCCGCCGACTACCAGCGGATGCGCTCCATGGGGGCCGCTCTGACCGACGAGCTCATCACGTTCGTCCAGAAGCACGCGACGAGCCAGCACTACCAGTTCGCCGGCGGGATCTCGATCGAGCTGGCGGAGGACGCGGACATCTCGGTGGGGATGCTGCAGATCGACTCGGAGAACGTGAAGGGCGACGTCGCCTGGACTCCCGTGCTCGAGATCAACGGCACCCACTACCCGATCACCCGGTCGCGCACGGTCGTCGGCCGTGGGAGCGACGCCGACATCACCGTCGACGACACCGGGATCTCGCGCCGCCATGTGATGATCACGTGGGACGGCCACCGCGCCCAGGTCGAGGATCTCGGCTCCACCAACGGCTCGAAGCTGAACGGAGAGCCGGTACGCAAGGGCATCCTGGAACCGGAGTCCGTCGTGACGATCGGCCGCACCCGCATCGTGTTCCGCGTGCTGCCCCAGGCGGCGCCCGGCCGCCCCGCCTCCGCCCCGGACGACGCCACCCGCCGCCACGATGTGGGCAACTTCTGGAGCACCTCGTGAACCCGAGCGAACTGACGCTGCTCGTCCTGCGGTTCGGCTTCCTGCTCCTGCTCTGGTTGTTCGTCTTCGGCATCGTCTACGCGCTCCGCACCGACCTGTTCGGCCAGCGCGTGCGCAAGCTCCCGGAGGCGCAGGGCGCCGCCGCTCCGGCCTCCCCCTTCCCCGGCGGAGGCCCCGCCGCCGCCGCTGGTGCCGCCCCCGCCGCCGCCGCAGCAGCCGTGACCGAGCCGGTGCAGCGGCACGCGCCCGTGTCGTCCCTGCCGTCCGGCGCGAACGCCGCTCTCGGCGGCATCAACGCGAGCGTGCAGACCGCGCATCGTCTCGTCATCACCTCCGGCCCGCGGGCCGGCACGGAGCTCCCGCTCGGCCGCGATCCCATCACCATCGGCCGCTCCAGCGAGTCCGGCCTCGTCATCCGCGACGACTACACCTCGACCCACCACGCCCGGCTGTTGCTCTGGAACGACGAGTGGATGATCCAGGACCTGGACTCCACCAACGGCACGTTCCTCGACGGCCGCCGCGTGACGGTCCCGACCCAGGTCCCGCTCGACACCCCGATCAAGATCGGGACGACCACGTTCGAGCTGCGACGGTAGCCGTGGCAGCGACGAACCGGGCGGCGGCGCTCTCGCACGTCGGAAAGATCCGATCGAACAACCAGGACTCCGGATACGCGGGTCATGGGCTCTTCGTGGTCGCCGACGGGATGGGCGGGCACGCCGGCGGAGACGTCGCGAGCGCGATCGCGGTGGGCCGCATCCGCGAGGCCGACGTCGAGTACTCGACCGCCACGGAGGCCGAGTTCGCCCTCCAATCCGCCATGATCGCCGCCAACTCCCTGCTCGCCGAGACGGTGTTCGAGCATCCCGAGCTCACCGGGATGGGCACGACCGTCAGCGCCTTGATCCGCGTGGGCGACCAGATCGCGCTCGCCCACATCGGCGATTCGCGCATCTACCTGTTCCGCGACGGCGAGCTGAAGCAGGTCTCGATCGACCACACGTTCGTGCAGCGCCTCGTCGACAGCGGCCGGATCACCGAGGAGGAGGCGATGGTGCACCCCCGCCGCTCGGTCCTGATGCGCGTGCTGGGCGACGTCGATGCATCCCCCGAGATCGACACCTGGGTGCTCGACACCAAGCCGGGCGATCGATGGCTGATCTGTTCGGACGGGCTGAGCGGCGTGGTCAAGAACGACGACCTGCAGGCAGCGCTCGCCACACGCGACGCGCCCAAGCAGGTCGCCGAGCGCCTGCTGAAGCAGAGCCTCGACGCCGGCGCCCCCGACAACGTCACCGTCGTCATCCTCGACATCGCCGACACGGGGCCGGGCGACGTGGTCAAGGATCCGATCACCGTCGGCTCGGCCGCGGCACCGCTGCAGTTCGGCAGTGAGCCGAAGCCGGCCGTGCGCGCCTCGCGCCTGCCGACCCTCCGCCTGCATCCCGTGCGCCCGGCCTCCGGGCCGACGCATTTCGAGCCGCAGTCCGACGACTACCTCGACGAGCTGATCGAGGAGGACGCCCGCCGCGCACGCCGCCGCCGCGCCACCTGGATGGTCGGCCTGGTGGTGCTCGTGCTCGCGATCGTCGCCGCCGCGTTCATCGGCTATCAGTGGACCCAGTCGCGCTTCTTCGTCGGGGCGTCGAGCGCCGGCAAGGTCGCCATCTTCCAGGGCGTGCAGCAGGACCTGGGGCCGATCAGCCTGTCGCACGTCTACGAGCAGACCGATGTGACGGTGGACGACCTGCCGGAGTACGACAAGCAGCTCGTCAAGCAGACCATCAACGCCGACGACCTCGCGGCGGCCCGTTCGATCGTGGAGCAGTTGAGCGATGCCGTCAAACAGTAGCGTCGCGGAGTCACGATCGGCCGCGCGGGCCGCGGCCACGACCGCCACCGGTCCGATCAAGCGGCTGCGCCTACCCGCGAAGCTCCGCAACCTGGAGCTGTTCCTGCTGCTCATCGCCTGCGCGATCAACGCGGCCGCCGTCGTGCTCGTCCAGCTGGGCGCACTCGGCCATGTCGACCTGACGCTCGTCTACCTCGGCGCCGGCCTGTCCGTGCTGGTGATCGGGATGCACGTCGCGCTGCGGTTCGTCGCCCCGCAGGCCGACCCCTTCCTGCTGCCGATCGCGACCGTGCTGACAGGGATCGGGATCGCCGAGATCTACCGCATCGACATCCACTACGGCGACAACGGCTGGGATAGCGCGGGCGTCAAGCAGATCGCCTGGACGGCCATCGCGATCGTCTGCGCGCTCGCGGTCATCATCGTGATCCGCAACCACCGGGTGCTCCAGCGCTACACGTACATCTTCGGTTTCGCGGCGCTCATCCTCCTGCTGCTGCCTATGCTGCCCGGCATCGGCAAGGAGATCTACGGGGCGCGCGTGTGGATCGGGATCGGTCCGTTCAGCTTCCAGCCCGGCGAGATCGCCAAGCTGTGCCTCGCGATCTTCTTCGCCGGCTACCTGGTGCAGGCGCGCGACTCGCTGTCGATGGTCGGCACGAAGATCCTGGGCATCCGCTTCCCCCGTGCCCGCGACCTCGGCCCGATCCTCATCGTCTGGCTCATGTCGATGGCGGTCATCGTGTTCCAGCGCGACCTCGGCACCGGCCTGCTCATCTTCGGGCTCTTCCTCGTGATGCTGTACGTCGCGACGGCGCGTATCAGCTGGGTCATCCTCGGCCTCCTGCTCATCGTCGGCGGTGCGATCGTGGCCAGCCAGGTGCTGGTCTACGTGCACGACCGGTTCGAGAACTGGCTGAACCCGTTCGCGCAGAAGGTGTACGACGCCGACGGCGGAAGCTTCCAGCTGGTGCAGGGGCTCTTCGGTCTCGCGCACGGCGGCCTCATCGGGACCGGGCTGGGCCAGGGGCAGCCCTGGGTCACACCGGTCTCGCAGAGCGACTACATCATCGCCAGCATCGGCGAAGAGCTCGGCCTCGCCGGCCTGTTCGCGATCTTCGCCCTCTACCTCGTGTTCGTCGCGCGCGGACTGCGCATCGGCTTCGCCGGGCAGGACGACTTCGGCAAGCTGCTCGCCGTGGGCCTCGCGTTCACTGTCGGACTGCAGTGCTTCATCGTGATCGGCGGTGTCACCCGGGTCATCCCGCTCACGGGCCTGACGACGCCGTTCCTGGCCGCCGGCGGCTCCTCGCTGGTGGCGAACTGGATCATCGTCGCGCTGCTGCTGCGCCTGTCGGACACCGTCCGCAACCAGCCCCGCTTGGTGGTGAGCTAGACCATGAACCGCGAGATCAAACGCGTCAGCATGATCGTCCTGGCGATGTTCGTCGCCCTGCTCGTGTCGACCTCCATCCTGACGGTCTTCCAGGCCGACTCGCTCTCGGCCGACGCCCGCAACACGCGCGCCCGCAACGACAGCTACGCGTCCCAGCGCGGCGCCATCCTCGTCGCCGGCCAGCCGATCGCGCAGTCGGTCGCCGCGAAGGACGTCTACAAGTGGCAGCGCGTCTACAGCAACGGTCCGCTGTACTCGGCGGTGACCGGCTTCTACCCGATCAACGGCGAAGCCACGGGCCTGGAGGGCGCGCTCGACGAGCAGCTGAGCGGCACCTCCAACTCGCAGTTCTTCGACCGGATCAACTCGATCCTCACCGGCAAGAACCCCCAGGGCGCCTCGGTCGAGACGACCATCGACCCGGTCGCGCAGCAGGCCGCGTGGGATGCGCTCGGCGACTACCAGGGCGCCGTCGTGCTGATGGAGCCGAAGACGGGTCGCATCCTCGCAATGGTGTCCAAGCCCACCTACGACCCGAACGTGCTGGCCTCGCACGACACGGAGGCGGTCAACTCCACGTACCAGCAGCTGCTCGACGCGTCCGGCGACCCCCTGATCAACCGCACCATCGGCGGCGACCTCAACCCGCCTGGGTCGACCTTCAAGCCCGTCATGAGCGCCACCGCTTTCGGCACCGGCACGTACACGAAGGACAGCCAGCTGCCGAACCCGGCGTCGCTGCAGCTGCCCGGCTCCCCCACCATCGTGAAGAACGACTCGCTGACCACCTGCGGCTCCGGCGAGACCGTCTCCATCGCGACCGCGCAGATCCTCTCCTGCAACATCCCGTTCGCCGAGCTCGGGATGCAGCTGGACGCGCAGACCATCAAGAACCAGGCCGACAAATTCGGCTTCAACCAGTCGCTGAAGATCCCGATCCCGGTCGAGAAGAGCGTCTACCCGCTCTACGAGGACCCGGCGTTCCGCGCACTCGGGTCGTTCGGCCAGAAGGACGACAAGGCCACCCCGCTGCAGATGGCGATGGTGTCGGCCGCGGTCGCCAACGGCGGCAAGCTGATGTACCCGAACCTGGTCGACTCGATCCGCAGCTCGGATCTGCAGACCATCGAGAGTTTCCAGGCGAAGGAGCTCTCGCAGCCGATGTCCCAGGAGAACGCCGACACGATCAAGCAGATGATGGTCGACGGCGTCAATGAGGGAGTGGCCAGCAATGCAAGAATAGACGGGGTCCAGGTCGGCGGGAAGACGGGGACGGCGCAGAACGGCGACGATGAGCCGTACACGCTCTGGTTCACCGGGTTCGCACCGGCGAACGACCCTCGGTTCGCGGTTGCGGTAGTCGTTGAAGATGGCGGTGGACGGGGTCAGAGCGGCACGGGCAATTCGATCGCCGCTCCGATCGCGAGAAAAGTACTAGAGGCGGTGCTGAATAAATGAGACCCACAGCAGGGCTCACCTTCGGAGGACGTTACGAGCTGCAGTCGCGCATCGCGATCGGCGGCATGGGCGAGGTGTGGCAGGCCACCGACCTCGTGATCGGCCGCACGGTGGCGATCAAGATCCTCAAGGACGAGTACCTCGGCGACCCCGGGTTCCTCGAACGCTTCCGCGCAGAGGCCCGCCACGCCGCGCTCGTCAACCACGAGGGCATCGCTAACGTCTACGACTATGGCGAGGAGGAGGGCAGCGCCTACCTCGTCATGGAGCTCGTCCCCGGTGAGGCGCTCTCGAGCATCCTCGAGCGGGAGCACGTGCTCAGCACCGACCGCACGCTCGACATCGTCGCGCAGACCGCCGCGGCGCTCCATGCCGCCCACGCCGCCGGCCTGGTGCACCGCGACATCAAGCCGGGCAACCTGCTGATCACGCCCGACGGCCGTGTCAAGATCACGGACTTCGGCATCGCCCGCATCGCCGACCAGGTCCCGCTCACCGCCACCGGCCAGGTCATGGGCACCGTGCAGTACCTGTCGCCGGAGCAGGCGTCCGGTCACCCCGCATCGCCCACCACGGACATCTACTCGCTGGGTATCGTGGCGTACGAGTGCCTCGCCGGCCGTCGCCCCTTCACCGGCGAGTCGCAGGTCGCGATCGCGATGGCGCAGATCAACGAGGCGCCGCCGGAGCTCCCGGCGACCGTCGCCGAACCGGTGCGCAACCTGGTCTTCGCCTGCATCGCGAAGAACCCGGCGGACCGGCCGGCTTCCGCCGCCCACCTCGCGCGCGCCGCCCAGGCACTGCGCCGCGGCGACGTGCGCGCCGCTGCCGCGTCCGTTCCCGCCATCCTCGGCGGGGTCGCCGCGGCCGACGCCGCCACGATGCTGATGCCGTCGTCGCCGACCTCGCCGACGCAGTCGACCACCGTGCTCCCGTCGGCGGCCACCGCGGCTCAGACGACGCAGGCGGAGGCGAAGGAGCCGGTCGAGGAGAAGAAGCGCAGCCCGTGGACGTGGCCGCTGATCGCTCTCATCGCCCTGCTGGCTCTCGTCCTGATCGGCACGATCATCGCGCTGGTCGCACAGCCGAGCGGTACGAAGCCGACGCAGACCTCCACCACGAGCCAGACGCCGACGACCAAGCCGACGACGCCGACCCCCACGCCCACTGCCAACACGGCGCAGATCACGGAGAGCGACTTCCTCGGCAAGACCGCGGACGAGGCCCGTCAGATGCTCCAGAACCTCGGCATGGTCGCGGATGTGCAGACAGGCTCCGCGGCGACCTCCAAGGAACAGGTCAACACGGTCTACCGCGTGAACCCGACCGGCCCGGTGCCGAAGGGCTCGACGGTCACGGTGCAGGTCTACGGCGATGTCGCGGCCATCCCCACCCCGACGGACACCGTCTCGGCCAACCCGTCGTCGCCGCAGTCGCTCACCAACCCGGCCACGCAGATCACCGTCAGCTTCGGTTCGGCGGCCTGCCCCGCCGGCCAGAACCTGGTCGGCCGGGCACTCTACGTGAACGGTGCCCAGCAGACGCCGACGTCCGGCAACTCGACCGTGTGGGCGCCGACCTCGGCCGGCACCTACAAGCTCTCGTACACGATCTTCTGCGGCGAATCCGTGGAGTCGGCGCAGTCGCCGACCGTCGACTACGTGATCAACCCGAGCAGCACGCCGACGCCCCCGACGCCGTGACCGCGATCGTCTGACGGCCCCCGCACGAGGGAGACATTCAGAATCAGCCCGCTACACTAGCCGACAGCCACCGCCTGAGAAGGAGTCCGCATTGAGCCCAGATAGCCGCCTGCTCGCAGGCCGATATCAGCTGGGCGAACTGGTCGGGCGCGGGGGCATGTCCGACGTGCACCGCGGCACCGACACGCGTCTCGGGCGCACCGTGGCGATCAAGCTGCTGAAGCCCTCGCTCGCGACGGATCCGGCCTTCCGCACACGCTTCCGCCAGGAGGCCCAGGCCGCCGCCCGCATGGCGCACCCCACGATCGTCCGCGTCTTCGACGCCGGCGAGGAGACGGTGCACGAGCCCAACGGCCACGAGGCCCAGCTCCCGTTCATCGTGATGGAGTTCGTCGACGGCATCCTCCTGAAAGACCTCATCAAGAAGGGGCCGCTGGAGGTCTCGGAGGCCGTGCGGATCACCGAGGGCATCCTGACGGCCCTCGAGTACTCCCACCGCGCCGGGGTCGTTCACCGCGACATCAAGCCGGGCAACGTGATGATCACCAAGACCGGCCAGGTCAAGGTGATGGACTTCGGCATCGCACGGGCGATCAGCGACTCCTCGGCGACCGTCGCGCAGACCACCGCCGTGCTCGGCACGGCGAGCTACTTCTCGCCGGAGCAGGCGAAGGGCGAGTCCGTCGACGCCCGCACCGACCTCTACTCGACCGGCGTCGTCCTGTTCGAGATGCTCGCCGGCCGCCCGCCGTTCCGGGGAGACACCCCGGTCGCGGTCGCCTACCAGCACGTGAGCGAGACGCCGGTCGCGCCCAGCACGCTCAACCCCAAGGTCTCGCCCGCGATGGACGTGGTCGTGGCGCGCGCGCTGACCAAGGACCGCTTCGAGCGCTACCAGACGGTCGCCGAGTTCCGCGCCGACCTCGAGGAGGCCGCCGCCGGCCGCGTTCCCGTCCACAAGGAGACCGACGAGTTCGCCGAGACGCTGTTCGGCGCCCCGCCGAGCTCGGTGTCGGGCCCGGAGGCCGCGTTCCGCCAGCTCGCCGAGGACCAGACGATGACGCGCACCCAGCGCCGCCCTCCGGTCATCTGGATCTGGGCCGGCATCGCGGTGATGGCCGTGGTCATCGTCGCCGTGCTCGCCTGGGTGCTGCGCCTCGCCCCCACGACGACCATGCCCGAGACGTCGCGCACCGTGCCGAGTCTCTCCGGGCAGACGGTCGACCAGGCCACCGCCGCCCTCGAGAAGATGAAGCTCAAGTGGACGCAGACCACCGAGACGAGCTCGACCTATCCCGAGGGCCAGATCATCCGCAGCGACCCCGGTGCGGGCATCGTCGTCGCGACGGGTGACACGATCAACCTGTTCGTTTCGACGGGCAAGAAGACCGTGAGCGTCCCCGACGTCCACAACATGACACTGGATGCCGCCAAGGCCGCCATCACGGCGGCGGGCCTCACCGTCGGTCCCGTCACCTCGGAGAACTCGTCGTCGGTGGCCGCGAACATCGTCATCTCCACAGACCCGACGTCGCCGGGGAACGCGCACGAGGGCGACCCGGTCTCGCTCACGATCTCGAGCGGCAAAGTGACGCTCTCCGACCTCACGGGGCAGACCATCCAGGCTGCGACAGGCATCCTCTCGCAGCTCGGGCTCACGGCGAACCCGAAACCCGACTCATCGTGCCCGCAGGACACTGGCGCCCCGTTGGTGCACTCGCAATCGGTCGCCCCGGGCGATGTCCCACAGGGTTCGACGGTCGATCTGACCTACTGCTCGGGCTGAGCCGGCCGCACGCCTGCGCCGTGCGCAGCGAGAAGGCCCGGCCCTCCGAGTCGAGCGGTCTCAGCCCAACTTGACCAGCGGGTTCAGGGCGCGTGACGCCTCGGCCGCACCGGCCAGTCCGGCGACCTCGAGCCAGTTGCCGAGCATCCGGTAGCCGCCCTCGGTGAGCACCGACTCCGGGTGGAACTGCACACCGTAGATCGGCGCCTCGCGGTGCTCCAGAGCCATGATGACGCCGCCCGGCGTACGTGCCGTGACGACGAGCTCCTCGGGGAGCGTGCCGTCCACGACCGCGAGCGAGTGGTATCGCGTCGCGGTGAACGGCTGGGGGACGCCATCGAAGAGCGTGCTGTCGTCATGCCCGACCTGCGACGTCTTGCCGTGCATCAGCTCCTCGGCGTTGGTGACGACCCCACCGAACGCCTCGGCGATCGCCTGGTGCCCCAGGCAGACTCCGAGCAGAGGCTGGCCGGTCGCGAGGGCCTGCTCGACCACCGGGATCGAGATGCCGGCGTCCGCGGGCGTGCCCGGTCCGGGTGAGATCAGCACCGCGTCGTACTCGGCGAGACGTGCCGGGATGTCGGCCGTGGCGATGTCGTCGTTGCGCACGACCTCCGTCTGCGCGCCGAGCTCCCGGAGGTAGCCGTTCAGCGTGTAGACGAAGCTGTCGTAGTTGTCGATGACGAGTACGCGGGTCACGGCCCCACGGTACCTTCCTGTGGACCCAAGAGCGAATCCACCCACGGGAAGACCCAGGTCACCAGGACGAACAGGATGGCGACCACGAGGACCAGCAGGATGAGGATGCGCACCCACACCGGTCCCGGCAGGATGCGCCACAGCGCTGCGTACATGTCAGCCTCCCTGGCCGGCGCCCACGACGGCGGCGATCTCGCTCGGAACGTCCTGGGGCGGTGCGTAGTTGTCGAAGACGTTGTAGGCGATGAGCCGCTCCCCGGCCGCGAACGGCGGGTTGCACGTCGTGATCGTCATGAGCCGCTCCGTCGGTGTCGCCTCGGGCTGCCGAGGGACGGGCAGGAGCACCTGCACGGCCGACGGCTGCACGTACTCGAAGTTGCGGAACACGTAGGTGTACCAGCCGTCCTGCGTCTGCACGTAGATCTTGTCGCCGATGTGCAGCTTCGACAGGTCGATGAATGTGTTGCCCCACCCGCTGTCGTGGCCGGCGACGGCGAAATTGCCGATCTGGCCGGGCATCTGGGTGTCGGCGTAGTGCCCGACGCCGGCGGTGTAGCTGTTGAGGACCTTCTCGACGTCGACGGTCTGGCGGATCGTCCGCTTCCAGTCGGCCCCGAGACGCGGGATGTAGATGACCGCGAAGGCCTGGTAGTCGGCCGGCTTCGCCATCACCGGGATGTCGATCTTCCCGTTCTCATCGGGTGTCGGAGTCGGCTTCGGCGCCTTCAGAGCGTCATCGATCCACTGCTGGCTCTGGCTGGCGGCCGCAGAACTCTGCTGCTTGTCGACGACGAGGTTGTTCCACCACATCTGCCAGCCGAGGAAGAGCAGGACGAGCACACCGGCCGTGATGAGGATCTCGCCGAGCACGCCGACGACGGTGGGCCGTCGGTGCGGCTTGCGCTGCTTCGTGCCCCGGCTCCGGCCGCCACGACGCTCGGTTCCGCGCGGGCGACGCAGCTCGGGTTCGGTCGGGTCCGCCATATGGGAGATTCTAGGAGGAAAAGCTGGCGGAACGCCCAGACCGGTCCCGCTACACTGTTGTGCTATGGCACGCAGCAAGACGAAGACCAAGCCCGAGCGCAGCGCGCGGATCGCCTCCGCCTCCGGAGAGGAGGCGCCGAACCCGGTGTGGTTCAAGCCGGTGATGTTCGGCTTCATGCTGCTCGGCCTGGTGTGGATCATCGTCTTCTATGTCAGCCAGAACCAGTACCCCATCCCCGCCCTCGGCGCGTGGAACATCCTCGTCGGTTTCGGCATCGCCTTCATCGGCTTCCTCATGACCACCCGGTGGCGGTGACGCCGCTCCCCCGCCTGTGACGCTGCGCGTCGAGAAGCCCGGTCCGCTCTGGACCGGGCTTCTTCGTTTCCACAGTTATCCACATGCTGTTGTCCACACTGAGGACAACGAACTGTTACTCGTTCTCCCCAGTGTTAATAAGCCTGTGGAGAGTTACATCTGTGTAATTATCCCCACTGTTAACAACCCTGTGGATAACTTATCCACGCCTTGTGGGAAATGCGGACGACCGCTCGACGACACGGATCAGAGGAAGCGGATCAGGCTCAGCGCGATCAGCAGGAGGCACAGCACGATGACCAGCGGCAGCTGGAGTCTGCGCCGGGAGGGCTTGCGCGTCTCCACGTAGATGAGCCCCACCAGGATGCCCCCGATCAACCCACCGACGTGCGCCTGCCACGCGATGTTGAGACCGGGCAGGAATCCGATGCCGATGTTGAGCGCCACCAGCACGAGGATCTGCGTGGCATTGCCGCCGAGCCTCCGCTGGATGATGAAGAAGGCGCCGAACATGCCGAAGATGGCCCCGGACGCGCCGACCACCGGCTGCAGGGGACTGCTCAGCATCAGCACGCCGACCGACCCCGCGAACCCGCTGATGAGGAACAGGCCGAGGAAGCGCAGCCTCCCGAGCATCGGCTCGAGGACGCTGCCGAAGATCCACAGCGTGTACATGTTGAGCAGGATGTGGATGATGCTCGCGTGGGCGAACACGGACGTCAGCAGACGCCACGGCTCGAACGCCCGCGGATCCGAGTAGACGCCGGCGTACTGGATGGCACGGGTCACCTCGGACCCGATCACCGGCAGCGACTGCAGGATGAACACGACCGCGCACACCGCGATGATCGCGTAGGTGACGACAGGAGCACCCTGACCGGTCAGCCGGGGGATCCAGGCCGGCTTGGTCTTCGGCGCGGTGGCGCGCTGCTCGGCCATGCACTCCGGGCAGACGACGCCGACGGCACCCTGCGTCTGGCACTCACCGCAGATCGTGCGCCCGCAGCGCTGGCACAACACATAGCTGACGCGGTCCGGATGCCGATAGCAGTAACTCGCTCGCGCGTCGACGGGCTGAGACATCTCCGCTGACTCGCCCGTCCGGTCTCAGACCTGCTCGATCTCGACCGACTCGATGACGACGTCGTCGAGCGGCCGGTCACGTGCGTCGGTCGGCACCTCGGCGAGCTTGTCGACGATCTTGCGCGACGCGTCGTCCGCGACCTCGCCGAAGATGGTGTGCTTGCCCTGCAGCCACGTGGTCGGTCCGACGGTGATGA
The DNA here is from genome assembly GCF_019924635.1 of Leifsonia sp. ZF2019. NCBI lineage: Bacteria > Bacillati > Actinomycetota > Actinomycetes > Micrococcales > Microbacteriaceae > Leifsonia > Leifsonia sp. ZF2019. The sequence continues at coordinate 14,679 of NZ_CP065037.1, read as the reverse complement.
AGAACTGCGAGCCGTTGGTGCCGCGGCCGCCCTGGATTCCGGCGTTGGCCATGGCGAGGATGTACGGCTGCGTGAAGTCGAGCTCGGGGTTGATCTCGTCGTCGAACTGGTAGCCCGGTCCGCCGATTCCCTGGCCGAGCGGGTCGCCGCCCTGGATCATGAAGCCGGGGATGATGCGGTGGAAGATCACGCCGTCGTAGAGCGGCGTGCTGGTCTTCTCGCCGGTCGCCGGGTGGGTCCACTCGATCTCACCGGTCGCCAGGCCGACGAAGTTGCGCACCGTCTTCGGCGCGTGGTTGCCGTAGAGGTTGACCTTGATGTCTCCGTAGTTGGTGTGGAGCGTGGCGACGGCGGTGTGCTTAGACATGGCCCAATTCTTACACAGGGGGTTAGCTGGTTATCCGCAGAGGACTTCACCTCTCGGTCCATCCCCAGCCCTTTCGGTGGCAAGATGGAGTCGGTTCGCTATTCCGACGCAATGGAGGTCCAGGATGAGCCTGACACGGAAGCGCAAGAAGGAGCTCAAGCGCCTGCGCAGCAGCGCGGAAGAGCTGTGGGGGCAGCAGCAGGAGGTGCTCGCGCACGCGAACTCCGTGGCTGCCGAAGCCCGCAAGCAGGCCGCCTACTACACCCGCGAGGAGATCGCACCGCGCGTTCGTGAGGGCTACGACTCGTACGTGCGCCCGGCCGCAGAGACCGCTGGCAAGGTCGCGGGCGCGGCACGCGATCGTTTCGTCGGCGATGTCATCCCCGCCGTCGGATCCGCGGTCGGTACGGCCCTCTCGGTGGTGGACCACGCTCGCGCCGCTCGCGCCGCGGCCTTCAGCGGCGACTTCGCCAAGGCGCGCAAGGAGATCACCCGCAAGGTGAAGGTGCCTGCGAAGAAGAGCGGCCCGGGTGCCGGCACCATCGTCGCCATCAGCCTCGGAGCCATCGCCGCCGTGGGCGTGCTCTACGCGGTCTGGCAGACGTTCCGCGCCGACGACGAGCTGTGGGTCGCCGACGAGGAGCCCACGGCCCCCGCCGCTGAGTAGCACCACGACTCACCTCTCCGAGACCTCGTCCCGACGGGACGGGGTCTCGGGGTGCGTTCGGGGGTTACCCCGATAGCGGATCGGTGCGAGGGCGGCGAAGCTGGAGACATGAACATCCTCCAGCGTCCCCTCCACGGCCGCGTCCTCGGCGGCGTCTGCGCGGGCCTCGCTCAACGCTTCGGCCTGACGCCGACGACGGTCCGCGTGCTCTTCCTGCTTTCGTGCCTGCTTCCGGGCCCGCAGTTCATCGCCTATATCGCGATGTGGATCATCATCCCGAGCGAACGACGCGACGTCGTCACCGTCTGATCGGCTCGCAGCCCCCGGCTCAGCGCAGGCCGGCCAGGCCGAGCGCCACGTCGACGAGATCGACCCGCCGGTTCGGGATGGCGTCGAGCCGGAACCACGCCGCCTCGTCCGTCGACCCGTCCCGCTCGTTCGCCAGCGTGCCGCCCACGACCGTTGCCCGGTAGACGATGCGCAGCGCATGCAATGGTCCGGCGTCCGGTGTGAACCGCTGCTCCGCCGGGACCACCTTGGAATCGATGCCGAGCAGATCTCCGGCGTCCGCCGCATAGCCGGTCTCCTCCGCGATCTCACGCACGACGGCATCCACCGGATCCTCACCGGGATCGATGCCGCCGCCCGGCAGCGTCCATCCCGAACGTCCGCCTTCGTTCCAGTGGGCGAGCAGGATGCGACCGTCGTCCACGATGACGCCGTACGCGGCGACCCTGATATCCATGGCGACACCCTACTGCCGTTGTCGGCGGAGAGGAGCAGTATGGGGTGGTGCCCGAACTGCCGGAAGTCACCGCCCTCGCCGCCGATCTGAACGCGCGGCTGACCGGACGCGTCATCGACCGGCTGACGATCTCCGCTTTCGCGGCGCTGAAGACGTTCGATCCGCCGGTGGAAGCGCTGCATGGCCTCACCATCGCGGGCGTCTCGCGGCACGGCAAGTTCCTCGACATCTCGGCGGGCGACCTCCACGTCGTCCTCCATCTGGCGCGAGCGGGGTGGATCCGGTGGCGCGAGACCCCTCCGCCGCCTCCGTCCGGTCGCCCGGGAAAAGGGCCTCTCGCCGCGCGCCTCGTGCTCGACGACGGCTCCGGCCTCGACATCACCGAGGCCGGCACGAAGAAGAGCCTGTCGATCTCCGTGGTGCGGGATCCGTCGGACGTCCCTGGCATCGCGCGACTCGGTCCGGACCCGCTCGACGCGTCTTTCACGCGCGACGCGTTCGCGAGGATCCTCGCCGGGCAGGGCCGCGCGCAGATCAAGGGCGTGCTGCGCAATCAGTCGGTGATCGCCGGCATCGGCAACGCCTACTCGGACGAGATCCTGCATGCGGCGCTGATGTCGCCGTTCAAGCCGGCCGCCATGTCGGACGACGAGCTCGATCGGCTCTACGACGCGATGCAGTCGACTCTCCGGGAGGCGCTCGCCCGTGCCGACGGTCTCGCCGCTTCGGAGCTCAAGAGCGAGAAGAAGTCGGGGCTGCGCGTCCACGGTCGTACCGGCGAGCCCTGCCCAGTGTGCGGGGACACGATCCGCCAGGTCATCTTCGCCGACTCCACTCTCCAGTACTGCCCCACCTGCCAGACGGGTGGCAAGCCGCTCGCGGATCGCGTGCTCTCCCGGCTCGTGAAGTGAGCGGCACGGCTTCAGGCGTCAGCAGGCGCAGCTCACCCCGTCGACCGGTGCCGTCAGAGGGTCCGCCGCGCGCGTGACGTCGCCGTGGTCGTCTTCCACGGGCAGCCCTTCCCGCGCCCAGTACTCGAAGCCGCCGATCATCTCGCGCACCTCGTAACCTTGCAGGCTGAACGCGAGAGCGGCCTTGGTCGAGCCGTTGCATCCCGGACCCCAGCAATAGACGACCACCGGAGTGCCGGGCTCGACCACCCGCGCGACACGCTCGGCGATCTCCGCGGTCGGGAGGTGGATCGCACCGATCGCCCGCCCCTGCCTCCACGCGGCCTCCCCACGGGTGTCGATCAGTGCGAACCGCTCCCCCGCCTCCTGAGCGGCACGCACGTCGGAGGGATCCGTCTCGAAGCGGAGCTTGGCGGCGAAATGGCGCGAGGCCTCGGTCGTGTTCGTCATGCACACAACGCTAGAGCGGTCGCACTGCGAACTGAACGGGATTTGAACGGCGTTCGCCGGACGACACCGTGAATCGCGTGGAAGAATCGCCTCATGCCCGCGAATCCGCCGTTCGAGGTCGATGCCGTCGACCGTTCCCTGCTCAGCGAGCTGCAGCGCGACGGCCGGCAGTCCATCGCCGAGCTGGCGCGCACCGTCCACATGTCGGGCAGTGCGGTCGCCGAACGCGTCCGCCGGTTGGAGGATGCCGGGGTCATCACCGGCTATCGTGCCGTCGTCGATCCGGAACGCCTGGGGTACGGCATCCTGGCCTATCTGCGCCTCCGCTACCCGAGCAGCGTCTACGGCCCGCTCCACGATCTGCTCGCCGGGACACCCGAGGTCGTGGAAGCCCACCACGTCACCGGCGACGACTGCTTCATCCTGAAAGTGGTGGCCACATCCATGCGCCACCTCGAACGGGTGAGCGGCACGATCGGAACCCTCGGCAGCGTGACGACGAGCATCGCGTACTCGAGTCCGTTCCCGGCCCGGCCGATCGAACCGCCGAGCGAGTGAGTGAGGGTGGAGCCTAGGAGATTCGAACTCCTGACATCCTGCTTGCAAAGCAGGCGCTCTACCAACTGAGCTAAGGCCCCGGGTGGGTGGATGGTGGGGATACGAGGACTTGAACCTCGGACCTCTTCGTTATCAGCGAAGCGCTCTAACCGCCTGAGCTATATCCCCGAATGGGCAACAGATAAGAGAATAACCGATCTGTCACCGCAAACGAAATCGAGTAGACCCCGCCGTTCAGTTGTTGGTGAAGCCGACGAGCAGGCCGCCTGTGATCTTCACCGAGAGGTTGTAGAGGAGTGCGAAGACCGCGCCGAGAGCGGTCACCACGACGATGTCGAGGATGGCCACCACGAGCGAGAAGCCCATCACCTGGCCCAGCCCGAGCACGGCGCGCAGGTCGCCGCCGCCGGCACCGGAGATGTCCTTCACCAGGCTGTTCACCTGGTCGAAGATCCCGGTGCGGTCGAGGACGGTCCAGATCAGGAAGGTTCCGACGATCGCGATGATCGCGAGGCAGATGCCGGCGAGGAACGAGAGCTTCACGGTCGACCAGAAGTCGATGTACACCAGCTTGAGCCGCACCTGCTTGGAGGATGCGGGCCGGCGCGACGACTTCTTGGCCAGTTTCTCGGCGACGCTACTGCTCATCTACGGTCTCTTCCTTCCCGACGGCCTCCGATTCTGACCCATCAGACTGGTCATCGGCTGGATCCTGCGAATCGAGGTTGCGCTCGGTGTTCTTCGCCAGAGCGATGATCTTGTCGGACTCGGCGAAACGTGCAAAGACGACACCCATGGTGTCACGGCCCTTGGCGGGTACCTCGGCCACGGCAGAGCGTACCACCTTGCCGCTGGCAAGAACCACCAAGACCTCGTCGTCCTCCTCGACGATCAGGGCACCCACGAGATCGCCCCGATCATCGCTCAGTTTGGCGACCTTGATGCCCAGACCGCCGCGGTTCTGGAGCCGGTATTGGTCAGCGGAGGTGCGCTTCGCGTATCCGCCCTCGGTCACCACGAAGACGTATCCCTCGTCGGAGACCACGGAGGCGTCGAGCAGGCTGTCCTCTCCGCGGAAGTGCATGCCGATCACTCCGGAGGTCGAGCGGCCCATCGGGCGCAGCGCGTCGTCGGAGGCGGTGAAGCGGATGGACATTCCTTTGCGCGAGACGAGAAGCAGGTCCGAGTCTTCTTCCACCAGCAGCGCCGAGACGAGCTCGTCCTCCTCGCGGAGCTTGATCGCGATGATGCCGCCGGAGCGGTTCGTGTCGTACTCGCTCAGTGCGGTCTTCTTGATGAGGCCGTCGCGGGTGGCGAGCACCAGGTACTTCGCCGCCTCGTAGTCCCGGATGTCCAGGATCTCGGCGATCTCCTCGTCCGGCTGCATCGCGAGCAGGTTGGCGACGTGCTGGCCCTTCGCGTCGCGGCCGGCCTCCTGCACCTCGTACGCCTTCGCACGGTAGACCCGGCCCTTGTTCGTGAAGAAGAGGAGCCAGTGGTGCGTGGTCGTGACGAAGAAGTGGTCGACGACGTCTTCGCCGCGCAACTGCGCGCCCTTCACTCCCTTGCCGCCGCGGTGCTGCGAACGGTAGTTGTCGCTGCGGGTGCGCTTGATGTAACCGCCGCGGGTGACGGTGACGACCATCTCCTCTTCGGGGATGAGGTCTTCGACGCTCATGTCCCCGTCGAAGCCGAACATGATCTCCGTGCGACGGTCGTCGCCGAACCGCTCGACGATCTCGGCGAGCTCCTCGCTCACGATCGTGCGCTGGCGCGCCGGGTCTTCGAGGATCGCCTTGAGCTCCGCGATCTCGAGCTCGATCTGGTCGTGCTCCTCGATGATCTTCTGGCGCTCGAGCGCGGCGAGACGGCGCAGCTGCATCGCGAGGATGGCGTCGGCCTGGATGTCGTCGACGTCGAGCAGCGACTTGAGCCCCTCGCGGGCGTCCTCCACGGTCGGCGAGCGACGGATGAGGGCGATGACCTCGTCGAGCGCGTCGAGCGCCTTGAGGTAGCCGCGCAGGATGTGGGCCCGCTCCTCCTTCTTGCGGAGACGGAACCGGGTACGGCGGACGATGACCTCGATCTGGTGGTCGACCCAGGCGGTGATGAAGCCGTCGAGTGCGAGTGTGCGGGGCACCTTGTCCACGATCGCCAGCATGTTGGCGCCGAAGTTCTCCTGCAGCTGCGTGTGCTTGTACAGGTTGTTGAGCACGACCTTCGCCACCGCGTCGCGCTTGAGCACGATGACGAGGCGCTGCCCGGTGCGACCCGAGGTCTCGTCGCGGATGTCGGCGATGCCGCCGACGCGGCCGTCCTTGACCAGCTCCGCGATCTTGATCGCGAGGTTGTCGGGGTTGACCTGGTAAGGGAGCTCGGTGACCACCAGGCAGACGCGGCCCTGGATCTCCTCGATGCTGACCACGGCGCGCATCGTGATGGAGCCGCGGCCGGTGCGGTAGGTGTCCTGGATGCCCTTGACACCCAGGATCTGCGCGCCGGTCGGGAAGTCCGGTCCCTTGATCCGCTTGATCAGCTCCTCCAGGAGCTCCTCGCGGGACGCCTCCGGGTGCGCCAGGTGCCAGAGCGCGCCGTCCGCGACCTCGCGCAGGTTGTGCGGCGGGATGTTGGTCGCCATACCGACCGCGATGCCGACCGAACCGTTGACCAGCAGGTTCGGGAACCGGCTCGGGAGCACGGCCGGCTCCTGGGTGCGGCCGTCGTAGTTGTCCTGGAAGTCGACGGTCTCCTCGTCGATGTCGCGGACCATCTCGAGCGCGAGCGGCGCCATCTTCGTCTCGGTGTACCGCGGGGCAGCCGCGCCATCGTTGCCCGGCGAGCCGAAGTTGCCCTGGCCGAGCGCGAGCGGGTAGCGGAGGCTCCACGGCTGCACCAGACGCACGAGGGCGTCATAGATCGCGGAGTCGCCGTGCGGGTGGAACTGGCCCATGACGTCGCCGACCACACGGGCGCACTTCGAGAACGCCTTGTCAGGACGGTAACCGCCGTCGAACATCGCATAGATCACACGGCGATGCACCGGCTTCAGGCCGTCGCGCACCTCCGGAAGCGCGCGACCCACGATGACGCTCATGGCGTAGTCGAGGTAGGAGCGCTTCATCTCCGACTGCAGATCGACTTGGTCGATCTTGCCGTGGACGCCGAAAGCGGCGCCGGCGTTCTCTTCGTCCGTCACGATGTTCTCTCCCGTGGTGCCGTTCTCGTCGGGCGTCGATTCGTCAGATGTCAAGGAACCGCACGTCCTTCGCGTTCGTCTGGATGAACGAGCGGCGCGACTCGACGTCCTCGCCCATCAGTGTGGCGAAGATCTCGTCGGCGGCGGCCGCGTCGTCGAGCGTCACCTGGAGCAGCGTGCGCGTCTCCGGGTTCATGGTGGTCTCCCACAGCTCCTTGTAGTCCATCTCGCCGAGACCCTTGTAGCGCTGCACGCCGTTGTCCTTCGGGATGCGCTTGCCGGCGGCGAGGCCGTCCGACAGGAACGTGTCGCGCTCGCGGTCGGAGTACACGTACTCGTGCTCGGCGTTCGACCACTTGAGCCGGTAGAGCGGCGGCTGCGCCAGGTAGACGTAGCCGAGCTCGATCATCGGCCGCATGTAGCGGAACAGCAGCGTGAGCAGCAGCGTGGTGATGTGCTGGCCGTCGACGTCCGCGTCGGCCATGAGCACGATCTTGTGGTACCGCGCCTTCTCGGGGTTGAAGTCCTCGCCGATGCCCGCGCCGAAAGCGGTGATCATCGCCTGCACCTCGTTGTTCGCGAGGGCGCGGTCGAGCCGGGCCTTCTCGACGTTGAGGATCTTGCCGCGGAGCGGGAGGATCGCCTGCGTCTCGGGGTTGCGGCCCTGCACCGCGGAGCCGCCGGCCGAGTCGCCCTCGACGATGAAGATCTCGGAGAGCGTCGGGTCCTTCGACTGGCAGTCCTTGAGCTTGCCGGGCATCCCGCCGCTCTCGAGCAGTCCCTTGCGGCGCGCGGTCTCACGCGCCTTGCGGGCGGCGATGCGGGCGGTCGCTGCCTGCAGCGCCTTGCGGATGATCTCCTTGGCCTGGTTCGGGTTGCGATCGAACCAGTCGGAGAGCTGGTCGCCGACGACCTTCTGCACGAACGCCTTCGCCTCCGTGTTGCCGAGCTTCGTCTTGGTCTGCCCCTCGAACTGCGGCTCGGAGAGCTTCACCGAGATGACCGCGGTGAGACCCTCGCGCACGTCGTCGCCGGAGAGGTTGTCGTCCTTCTCCTTGAGGATGTTCTTCTCACGCGCGTACTTGTTCACCAGCGTGGTCAGCGCGGCGCGGAAACCCTCTTCGTGGGTTCCGCCCTCGTGGGTGTTGATGGTGTTGGCGTAGGTGAAGACGCTCTCGTTGTAGCTCGTCGTCCACTGCATGGCGACCTCGAGGGCGATCTTGCGCTCCGTGTCCTCGGACTCGAACGAGATGATCTCGTCGTGCACGACTTCCGCCTTCTTGGCCGAGTTGAGGTAGTGAACGTAGTCGGTGAGACCCTGCTCGTAGAGGAAGACCTCACTGCGAGCGGTGAACTCCTCGCCTTCCTCGTCGACCTCCCCTTCCACGGGCACGATCTCCGGGGCGCGCTCGTCCGTGATCGCGATGCGCAGCCCCTTGTTGAGGAACGCCATCTGCTGGAAACGGGTGCGCAGGGTGTCGTAGTCGAACACGACGGTCTCGAAGGTGTCCGTGCTCGGCCAGAAGGTGATGGTCGTGCCGGTCTCGTCGGTCGGCGCGCCCTGCGCGAGCGGGGCCTCCGGCACGCCGTTCCGGTAGCTCTGGTGCCAGGAGAAGCCCTGGCGGCGCACCTCGACGTCGAGCCGGGAGGACAGCGCGTTGACCACCGAGCTGCCGACACCGTGCAGGCCGCCCGAGACCGCGTACCCGCCGCCGCCGAACTTGCCTCCGGCGTGCAGGATGGTGAGCACCACCTCCACGGTCGACTTCTTCTGCACCGGGTGCTCGTCGACGGGGATGCCACGGCCGTTGTCGAACACGCGCACCGCGCCGTCCGGGAGGATCGTCACCTCGATGTTGTCCGCGTGACCGGCGAGCGCCTCGTCGACCGAGTTGTCGACGATCTCGTAGACCAGGTGGTGCAGACCGCGGGGACCAGTGGAACCGATGTACATTCCGGGTCGCTTGCGGACGGCTTCGAGACCCTCGAGGATCTGGATCTCATTCGCGCCGTAGTCGTGTTCCGCCTCGGTCCCGTTCGGTTCCATCGTCATATGAAATTAGGCTCCTGACCGCACTCAACAGTGACTCTCCATTCTACCGTGGGCGGAATGGGGAAATGGCGGAAAATGCCCTTCTGACGCGTTTTCTTCGCTCGGTCTACCTCTTTTGTGCACTCAACCGTAAGTGTCGCGTGGGCCGCGCCCTGGAATCGACCTGGGACCACGTTTCCACGAGGGGGCGTCCGGCCCCTGAAACCGGATCGATTGGATGTCGGCCTCAGGGAACCGTTCACCGATGCGCACCAGCAGCTCCTGGCGCATCATCCGGAGCTGCGTCGCCCACGCGGTCGACTCGCAGCGCACGACGAGGACCCCGTCGGTGATGGCATCCGGGACGGCGTGTCTCGCGGTCTCCTCGCCGGCGAGTTCGCGCCACCCCTCGAGGAGGTCGGACTGCGCGAGAGCGGAGGTCCAGCCCAGTTGAGCGGCGAGAGCGTCGACGACGTCCCCGAGCCCGCGCGGGTCGCGGCCCGAGCCGAACGGCTTGCTGCCGCCGACCTCGTCCTGCCGCACCGTTGTGCGACGTCTGCGCGACGGCGTCCCCGTGAAGAGCTCCTTCATGCGGAGGTAGACGCTCGACGCCTCATCCAACGGCGCCGGTGCGCCGGACGCCCCGGTCCGCTCAGGCATCGGTCGCCTCCACCACCGCCCCCGCCTCGATCCGCACGGTGTGCGCGGCCAGCGCCTCGGGTACGTCGTCGTAGACGGCCGCGGTGATGAGCACCTGCTCGTAACCTCCTACGGCGGTTGCGAGCATCCGGCGCCGGGTCTGGTCGAGCTCCGCGAAAACATCGTCGAGGATGAGGACCGGGTCCCCTGTGGTCGACTCGTGCCGCAGCAGCTCGGCCGAGGCGAGCTTCAGCGCAAGGGCGAAGGACCACGACTCGCCGTGACTCGCGTAGCCCTTCGCGGGCAGGCCATTGAGCTCGAAGAGTAGATCGTCACGATGCGGTCCGACGAGCGTCAACCCGCGCTCGAGCTCCGTGGGTCGCACCGCGGTGAGCGCCTGGCGGAAGAGCTCCGCCGTCTCGAAACCAGACGAGTCGGTTACAACGTCGGCGTCACCGTCCTCGTCGTCCTCGACATGCGCGCCACGGATGGTCAGCTGTGGGAGGAGGCGGGGATGGTGATCGTCCCCGGCGACCGAGCGATACGCCGCGACGAGCGGGTCGCTGAGTCGCGCGATCAGATCCAGACGCGCGTCGATGAGCTCGGCGCCGAGGGAGATCAGCCGGTCGTCCCAGATGTCGAGCGTCCCGAGCTGGTCGGCTTTGACGCGCGACGCACGCGCCGACTTCAGGAGGGTGTTGCGCTGCTTGAGCACGCGCTCGTAGTCCGCGATCACGCCGGCGAACCGCGGGTTCCGCTGGATGAGCAGCTGATCGAGGAACCGCCGGCGGATCCCCGGCTCCCCGCGCACCAGGGAGAGGTCTTCGGGGGCGAACAGCACGCTCGAGAAGTATCGCGGCAGCTCGCGTGGCTTGATCGCCGCGCGATTGACCTGCGCTCGGTTGGGCGTCCCGCGGTTCAGCTGCACTTCGACGAGGAGTTCACGCCCCTCGTGCTGGATGCGGGAACGCACGATCGCGGAGTCCGCCCCTTTGCGGATCATGGCCTGGTCGCTCGACACCCGATGCGACCCGAGGGTGCTCAGGTAGCCGAGCGACTCGACCAGATTCGTCTTGCCCTGGCCGTTGCGGCCGACGAACAGATTCGCGCCGGCCGCGAACGGCACCTCCGCAGTGCGATAGTTGCGGAAGTCGGTCAGGGAGAGATGTGTAACTCGCACAGAGGGTTAGCTCGTCAGTCGACGGCCTTCACCGCGTGGCCGCCGAACTGGTTCCGCAGCGCGGCGACAGCCTTCATCGCGGGCGAGTCCTCCTGACGGGAGACGAAGCGCGCGAAGATCGAGGCGCTGATCGTCGGAACCGGAACGGCGTTGTTGAGCGCCTCCTCCACGGTCCAGCGGCCCTCGCCCGAGTCCTGCACGTAGCCCTCGATGTGTTCGAACTCCGGGTCCTGCTCGAGAGCGCGCACCAGCAGATCGAGGAGCCAGGAGCGCACGACGGTTCCGCGCTGCCAGGCCTTGAAGGTGCCGGTGACGTCGTGGATGATGTCCTTCCGCGTGTCCAGCAGCTCGTAGCCCTCGGCGTACGCCTGCATGAGCGCGTACTCGATGCCGTTGTGGACCATCTTCGCGTAGTGGCCGGCGCCGACATCGCCCACGTGGACGAAGCCCTCCTCGCGCGGGCCCTCCGGACGCAGCGCGTCGAAGACCGGCATGACCCGCTCGACCTGCTCCTTGGAGCCGCCGACCATCAGGCCGTAGCCGTTCTCGAGCCCCCAGATACCGCCGGAGACGCCGGCGTCCATGAAGTCGACGCCCTTGGGCGCGAGCAATTCGGCGTGCTTGAAGTCCTCGGTGAAGCGCGAGTTCCCACCGTCGATGACGAGGTCGCCCTTCTCGAGGAGCGGCTCCAGGTCGCGGATGACGGAGTCGGTGATCTCGCCGGCCGGGACCATGACCCACACCGTGCGCGGCGCGGGGAGCGCGGCGACCAGCTCGGCCAGGGTCGGGACATCCGACACCGCGGGGTTGGTGTCGTAGCCGGTGACCTCGATGCCGTTCTTCTCGAGGCGGGCGCGCATGTTGTTGCCCATACGTCCGAGACCGATGAGGCCGATGTGCATGATTGTCCTTCTTCTCTCGTGGAGTGGGACCGTTCCTAGCGCAGGAGCAGGTTGGGCTGCAGCAGGTACTTGTAGGAGTCCGAGCCCGCCTGGTCCTTGGAGGTCTGGCTCGTGATGAGCACAGGTCCCGGTTTGTTGGGGTTCTCGGTCTTGGTGAAAGAGATGCGCACGAATTCGGAGTGCACGGCACCGAGACCATCGAGCAGGAACTGCGGCTTCAGCGAAACCACCGTCTCCTGGCCTGTGAGGAGAGCGTCGATGCTCTCGGATGCTTGAGCCTGCTCGGAGCCGATCGCTTCCAGCGTCAGTCCGTCGGCGGTGAAGGTGTAGCGGAGCGCGGCTTCGCGCTCCAGCACGAGGGCGACACGTCGGGTCGCCTCGATGAGCTCGGCGGTGTTGAGCACCGCGTAGTTGTCGACCTGCTCGGGGAAGAGCCGGCGCACGGGCGGGAAGTTGCCCTTGATCAGGAGCGAGGTGACGGTCTTCTTGTCCGCGGTGAAGGCGATCAGCTCACGGTCGTCGCGGTTGGTGATCGAGACGGAGACCGTTCCGCTGTGACCGAAGGTCTTGCCGATCTCTGTCAGCGTGCGGGCGGGGACGAGCGCAGTCTGGGCCTCCCCGGAGGTGGTGCCGTTGTCCCAGTCGATCTGGCGGATGGCCACGCGGTAGCGGTCAGTGGCGACGAGACCGAGGGTGTTGTCCCCCACCTCGAGCTGCACACCCGTGATGACCGGGGTGACATCGTCCCGGGACGCGGCGACGCCCACCTGGGCGACGGCCTCGGCGAATTCCTCCGCCGGGACCAGCCCCGCGTCCCCGCTCACCTGCGGGATGCTCGGGTATTCCTCGACCGGCATGGAGAGCAGCGTGAAGTTGGCGGATCCGGCTCGCACGCTGATCTTGGAGTCGTCCGTCGAGAACCGCACGGGGGCGTTCGGCAGCTTGGCCGCGATCTCGGCCAGCAGTCGACCCGAGACGAGCACGCGACCCGGTTCTTCGACGTCGGCCGGGATCTCGGTCTGCGCCGACACCTCGTAGTCGAACGACGACAGCTGGAGGCCGGTGTCCGTCGTCTCGATGAGTACGCCGCTCAGGATGGGCAGTGTCGTCCGCTGCGGGAGGAGCTTCACTGCGAAGGAGACGGCCTCGCTGAAGACATCCCGGTTTGCTTGGAACTTCACGAAGACACCCCTGCCAGCCGACGGATACGGATCGAAAGAATCCTAGCGCTTGCCTTCTGAGCGAGAAATTGTGATTCGACCGAGCGCTTGAGGTTGTCGGCCGGCCTTAACTGAGAAGGGTTAATGAATAATCGTGTTAACCGCTGTGGAAACTGTGGATAACTCTGTTGAGACCAGGAGATCACAGGGATCTACAGCTGTGGGACTTGTTGATGACCTGAGGAATCCGCTTGTTCACAAGCCGAGCGAGCTCGACCGCTCCGAGCGGCTTTTCACAGCCCTCGACAGTTCGTCCCCATTAATCGGCCGACTTTCCGGAGCTTCTCCACAAGTTATCCACACGTGTTAATAACGATCTCTCCCCACTCTGGGGACGAAATTGTGGATAACTGTTCGGATCTCGACGGCGCGTCGCGCGCCGGAGGGCTACTTGCCGTAGCGGTGGTTCTGCTTGATCCGACTGGTGAGCTCGGTCACTTGGTTGTAGATCGAGCGCCGCTCCTTCATGAGCTCGCTGATCTTCTTGTTGGCGTACATCACCGTCGTGTGGTCGCGGCCGCCGAAGAGCTGTCCGATCTTGGGCAGGGACAGGTTCGTCAGCTCGCGGCAGAGATACATCGCGATCTGGCGCGCGGTCGCCACCGCCTGCGATCGGCTGGAGCCGTAGAGGTCGTCGACGCTGAGCTTGAAGTACTCCGCGGTGTTGGTGATGATGTCGGTCGGCGCGATCACATTGTCGTCGTCGAGCGTGATCAGGTCTTTGAGGACCGTCTGCACCAGGGGCATGTCGACCGGCGTGCGGTTGAGGCTTGCGAAGGCCGTGACACGGATGAGCGTGCCCTCGAGCTCGCGGATGTTGCTCGACACCTTCGAGGCCATGAACTCCAGGATGTCGTCGGGAACCTGGATCTTCTCGCTCTGCGCTTTCTTGCGGAGGATCGCGATACGGGTCTCGAGGTCGGGCACCTGGACGTCGGTGATCAGGCCCCACTCGAACCGCGAGCGCATGCGGTCCTCGAAGCCGGTGAGGTGCTTCGGCGGCAGGTCGCTGGTGATGACCACCTGCTTGTTGTGGTCGTGGAGGGTGTTGAAGGTGTGGAAGAAGGCTTCCTGCGTCTCCACCGCGCGCTGCAGGAACTGGATGTCGTCGATCAGGAGGATGTCGATATTGCGGTAGCGCGCCTGGAACGAGGAGCCGCGGTTGTTCGCGATCGAGTTGATGAAGTCGTTCGTGAATTCCTCGCTCGACACGTACCGGACGCGGATCCCCGGGTAGAGGCTCATCGCGTAGTGGCCGATGGCGTGGAGGAGGTGGGTCTTGCCGAGGCCGGAGTCGCCGTAGATGAAGAGGGGGTTGTAGGCCTTCGCGGGCGCCTCGGCGACGGCGACGGCGGCCGCATGGGCGAACCGGTTGGACTGGCCGATGACGAAGTTGTCGAAGCTGTACTTGGAGTTGAGGCGCGTGTCGCCGTTGCGCGGCGGTGCGGTGATCTCGGTCGGCGGCGACACATTCGGCGATGCGTTCTCGAGATAGGGGGCGGGCTCCGGCTCGGCCGGGCCGGCCATCGTCTCCTGCTGGATCTCGGGATTCACGACGATGGCGAAGGTGTTGACGGCGAGGGCCTCGTCGAGGGCGCCGATCGCGCTCAGGAGGGGGACGCGGCTGCGCTGCTCGATCATCCCGCGCGTGAACTCATTCGGCACCTCCAGATAGAAGGTGCCGGCCATGATGCCCTTGGGCTCGACCAAGCTGAGGAATCCATAGAGCTGAGGGGTGATGCGGTCGTCCGTCTCGAGCTTTCCGAGCACGGACTGCCATGCCGCAGAAATGGACTCTTCGCCGCCTGCCAT